>CP021371.1:3446250-4122500 GCA_002600635.1 Rhizobium sp. ACO-34A
ATCATCTTCGGCACGTGCTTTTCCACGGCTTCGGCAAGCGCCGCTGCATTGCCGCTGATGTGAAGCCCATCGGCCTTCGCCCGGCCGGCAACCCGGCTGTTGTCGGCAATCAGCGCCGCGGCACCCGCATCCTGAATCACGGGAACGAGCAATTCGGCGTGGCGCTGGAAGGCCGTATCGTCAAGACCGTATTGCGGCAGGATCACGGAAGCGACATCGCCACCCTTCAGCGCATCTCCGACGATCCGGGCCTTTTCCCCGGCATCGGCGATATCGGGAACGATCAGGACAAGGCGGCAGCGGTCTTCGGGCATGGTCATTGGGCGATCCGTTCCGGGAGGGTGACCGGCAACGGCAACTCCCCCTTATTTTTGTTCAAGCAAATCCGATAGACGGGTCTAGCAGAAGGATCAACAGAAACAAACGATAGGGACATCGTCTTTAAGTCGCTCTCCATAATCGTCGCTCGCGGCAAAAGCCCAGCTCGCGACCTTCGATGCAGCATCAGACCACAGGTTGCAATGCACACGCTCGCTTGCCGCGCACGGCCGATTGACGTAACCTGTTTTCATGTCGACCACGGACCCCTTCGCAGCGATTGCCGATCCGAACAGGCGCTACCTGCTCGAGGAATTGCGGCGCGCCCCGAAAACGGTCAGCGATCTCGCAAACGGCCTGCCGATCAGCCGTCCCGCGGTCTCTCAGCATCTCAAGGCGCTTCTCGATTGCGAGCTGGTCAGCGTGACCTCCGAAGGCACGAAGCGGATCTACTCGGTCAACCGCCACGGCTTCGACAAGCTCAACCTCTGGCTCGACCAGTTCTGGTCCTGAGGTCTGCGGCGTTCTTCGTCCTTGCCCTTCCAGTTTCCTTCCGAAAAACAAGAACCCCGGAAATCGATCTGATCTCCGGGGTCCTGCTTGGGAGTTTGCTGCTTACTCTTCACATCGGACGGGACCTGCTCTTCATGGCGATCCCCGGCCGGCGCAGCCTTTCAACATTTAATGTCGCGTTGACGCTCTCAGGCGTTCCATTTCGTCCTTGATCCGCAACTTGAGCCGCTTCAGTTCGGCAATATGGTGGTCGTTCTTGGAGGGAGAGACAAGAGCGTGATGGAGCTTCTCCTCAAGCGCGCCATGCTTCTTTTCGAGCGATTCAAGATGAGCCTGTATGGTCATTTGATGCGTCCTTCCTTTCGCCTACGTCCAGTCCTCTATCGCTGGAGTTTCAGGCTTTGCAAAAGTAATGTGACACGAAGATTGAGGCTTGTCGAAGGCGAAATTGCCATTTCGGCACTGCAAAAACGCGGAAAAGGATAACTTCCCGTTACCGGTATTTGATGATAGGAGCTTGCGGGAATCTTCGGTGCGCCTCACAAACGAAGGCGTAAGGAACGAGAGTGGGGACAGGACAATGCCCGATCAGGAACAGGCCGACATCCGGCTGGCGCTGGCGCGGCTCCGGCAGGAGCATGAGGATTATGACGCCGCCATCAACGCGATGATCGAGACGGGTTGCGAGGCCCTGCGTATCCAGCGAATGAAGAAGAAAAAGCTGGCCATCAAGGACAGGATGACCAAGCTGGAAGACCAGATCATCCCCGACATCATCGCGTGAACGGCCTGCAAGGAGATCCGATGCCCGAAGAGCGCCCGCCTGTCGCCATCATCATGGGAAGCCAGTCAGACTGGGAGACCATGAAGAATGCCGCCGATACGCTTGAGATCCTCGGCGTCGACTATGAGGCCCGCATCATTTCAGCGCATCGCACCCCGGACAGGCTGGTGGCATTCGCCAAGGGCGCCCGTGACGAAGGCTTCAAGGTCATCATCGCCGGCGCCGGCGGAGCCGCCCACCTGCCCGGCATGACCGCCGCCATGACCGCTCTTCCGGTCTTCGGCGTGCCGGTGCAGTCGAGGGCGCTGTCCGGTCAGGACAGCCTGCTTTCGATCGTACAGATGCCGGCTGGCATTCCCGTCGGCACACTCGCCATCGGCAAGGCGGGCGCGGTCAACGCTGCCCTTCTCGCCGCATCCGTTCTCGCCCTCTACGACGACGACCTCGCCGAGCGGCTCGACGAATGGCGCGAGCGTCAGACCAATTCCGTCGCAGAATATCCGCTGGACGACGCCCCATGACCGCCAGAACGATCGGCATCATCGGCGGCGGCCAGCTCGGCCGCATGCTCGCCATGGCCGCGGCACGCCTGAACTTCCGCACCGTGATTCTGGAGCCGCAGGCCAACTGTCCGGCAGCGCAGCTGGCCAACAGCCAGATCGTCGCCCCTTACAACGATCCGGCAGCCCTTGCGGAACTCGCGGCTGCCTGCGAGATCGTCACCTACGAATTCGAAAACGTGCCTGTCGAGGCCGCCGAGATCCTTTCCCGCAGTGTGCCGGTCTACCCGCCACCGAAGGCGCTGGAAGTGGCGCAGGACCGCCTGACGGAAAAGCGCTTTCTCAATGGATGCGGCATCCCGACTGCCCGCTTCCATGCCGTCGACAATCAGGAAGAGCTTGAAGCGGCTCTCGCCGATTTCGGCGGCGCCGGCGTCCTGAAGACCCGTCGCATGGGATATGACGGCAAGGGACAGCGCGTGTTCCGCTCTTCCGCCGACAGCCCGGCAGGTGCCTTTGCCGAACTTGGCAACGTTCCGCTGATCCTTGAGAGCTTCGTGCCTTTCGAGCGCGAAATCTCGATCATCGCGGCACGCGGCACAGATGGCGCGATCGCCTGCTACGATCCGGCCGAGAACGTTCATCGCAACGGCATTCTGGATACGTCCACCCTGCCCGCCCGGATCGGCACGGCAACGGCGGATGCCGCACGCGAAGCCGCGAGCACCCTGCTTGCTGCACTCGACTATGTCGGCGTCGTCGGCATGGAGTTCTTCGTGCTGGCAGACGGCAGCCTGATCGCCAACGAGATCGCTCCGCGCGTTCATAACTCCGGACACTGGACGGAAGCGGCCTGCGTCGTCTCGCAGTTCGAGCAGCACATCCGAGCGATTGCCTCGCTTCCTCTCGGCAGCCCGGCCCGCCATTCCGATTGCGTGATGACCAACCTCATCGGCGATGACATCGAGGCCGTACCGGCCTGGCTCGCAAAGCCCGACGTGTTCGTCCACCTTTATGGCAAGACCGAAGCCCGCCCCGGAAGAAAGATGGGGCATGTTACGGAATTGCTGCCAATCAGGCCTTGAAGAATCGCCAAAATTCCCGGTATCTGGCGCGGAAAGCCGGGGAACCGGTTGACACGAGGGGTCAGGTCGGAGTATTTGCCACCAACCCTTCAGGAGCGCGCCCCGCGGCGCGCTTTTGATTGTTAAAAGATAGCGGGCGAATGTGATATTCCCCGGCAACAGTTGCGGACCAGAAAAATGAAGATCAAGAACTCGCTGAAAGCGCTCAAGGCCCGTCATCGCGACAACCGTCTGGTTCGCCGCAAGGGCCGCGTATACATCATCAACAAGCAGAACCCGCGCTTCAAGGCTCGTCAGGGCTGAGGCTTTCCATCGCCTTCGGGCGATGGCGGATTTGCGGATCGTTTCCGGCGTTTTCGCCGGAGACTGTTGATAGCAAAGATTTGAATATGAAAGCTGGCGCAAGCGGTTTATCCTGACCGTTATGCGCCGCTTTCGTTTTCATCGACTGTTCTTCGTCGCGCCACTTGTGGCGATGGCCTTGGCCGTGGCTCCGACAGGCCATGCGTCCGCACAGGACGCCGAACAGCATGCAGCAATCGCCGGTCAGCAGACTGACGCCGCCCGCACAATCGACCAGCTACTCACCAGCCTGAAGCGGGAACGCAACCCGGAAGCGGCCAACCGCATTTCGGCCGAGATCATGGGTGCTTGGAACGATTCCGGCAGCCCCACCGTCAATCTGCTGATGCAGTGGGCAAACACCGCCATATCCGAAAAGCGCAATCCCGCCGCCCTCGACTTCATCGATCAGGCCATCGTTCTGAAACCCGACTTCGTCGGTGCGTGGAACCTCCGGGCCACGCTGAACTACACGATGGGCAACTACCGGAAATCGGTTACCGACATCAATCACGTCCTGTCGCTTGAGCCTCGCCACTTCGGTGCGCTGGCGGGCCTCGCCGCGATCCTCAACGAGCGTGGCAGCGAGGAAATGGCGCTCAAGGCCTGGGAACGCTACCTCGATATCTACCCCGCCGATCGCGACGCGCAGAACCTCGTCAACAAGCTCGAAGAGAAGCTTGCCGGCAGCCGCACATAGGATGCGGCCCCTTCCCTGCAACCGGACATGAAAAAGCCGCCCGAAGGCGGCTTTCGCATTATTACGCTTCTGAACCGGTCAGATGCCCGAAAGGCCGTCGGGACCGATATAGGCGATGCGCAACATGTTGGTGGAACCGGGCGTGCCGAGCGGCACGCCGGCAGAGATGATGACGCGGTCGCCGGGCTTGCCGAAACCTTCCTGCACGACGATGCGGCAGGCGCGGTTCACCATGTCGTCGAGATCCGTCGGCTCCTCGGAGACCACACAGTGCAGGCCCCAGACCACCGACAGGCGGCGCGCGGTCTGGATGACCGGAGACAGTGCCAGGATCGGCACTTCCGGCCGCTCGCGGGAAGCGCGCAGGCCGGTATTGCCGGAGGAGGTGTAGCAGACGATCGCCTGCAGCTTCAGCGTCTCGGCGATCTGACGTGCAGCCAACGAGATGGCGTCGGCACCGGTTGCTTCCGGCTGGGCGCGCTGGGCATAGATGATGCCCGGATAGTGCGGCTCGCGCTCGACCGTCGAGGCAATGGACGCCATGGTCGAGACGGCTTCCACCGGATACTGGCCGGAAGCCGATTCAGCCGACAGCATGATGGCGTCGGCGCCCTCGAAAACTGCTGTCGCGACGTCGGAGACTTCGGCGCGCGTCGGCACCGGAGCGGAGATCATCGATTCCAGCATCTGGGTGGCAACGACCACCGGCTTGCCGGCGCGGCGGCAGGCGCGGATCAGCTGCTTCTGCAGGCCCGGAACGGCTTCCAGTGGCATTTCCACGCCGAGGTCGCCACGGGCCACCATCAGGGCGTCGGAAAGTTCGATGATCTCATCGATACGCTCGATGGCCTGCGGCTTTTCGATCTTGGACATCAGGCCGACGCGGCCGCGGGCGACCTTGCGCACCTCGGCAAGGTCTTCGGGGCGCTGGATGAAGGAAAGCGCCACCCAGTCGGCTTCGCCGGTGGCCAGAACGGCGTCGAGGTCGGCGCGGTCCTTGTCGGTCAGAACGCCGGTCGCCAGCAGGGTGTCCGGCAGGCTTACGCCCTTGCGGTCGGAAATCTTGGTGCCGGAGATGACGGTGGTCACGATGCTCTTGCCGTCGCACTTTTCGGCACGCAGATGCAGCTTGCCGTCGTCGATCAGCAGGCGATGGCCCGGCTTGACGGATTCGAGGATTTCCGGATGGGGCAGGTAGACGCGAGTGTTGTCGCCCGGCTCGTCCTTGTTGTCGAGCGTAAACGTCTGGCCGGGAACCAGCTCCACAGTCGTCGCGGCAAACTTGCCGACGCGCAGCTTGGGTCCCTGAAGGTCGCACAAAATGCCGATCGGCCGGCCACAGGCCGCTTCAACGGAGCGGATCTTGGCCATGAGGCCCCGCATCACATCATGGCTCGCATGGCTCATGTTGATGCGGAAAAGATCTGCGCCCGCTTCATGAAGCTTTCGGATCATCGCCTCATCGGACGATGCCGGGCCTAGCGTGGCAAGGATCTTCACTTTGCGGTTACGCTTCATCAGTTCTGGCTTTCCTGTGGTGTGCCCGGCGTATCGGAAAGCTGGACCATCCAGCTGCCCTGTCGGCCTGTGTCGTATTCCTTGAAGCCCATCTGCTGGTAGCCGCGTGCGAAGCAATCCTTCACACCAACGATCTTGAACTCGTTTTCGGCGACACACATGTTGATGTCGCCGGTCCAGCGGCCGCCACGGGCGGCGTCTTCAGCATAGAGATAATAGTAGCGAGACTGCAGTTCGCCCTCGATGAGGGTCGCGCATGTCGATGCCGGTACCTGCCACCAGCCCTCGGTGATCCAGCCCTCTTCGGCGCGATATCCGATCGCGACGCCGACAAGGTTCTGGGTTCCGTTACAAACCCGGAATTCCGCATGCGCAGCACCGGCTGCGAACATGGGAGAAAGAAGTGCCCCGGCGATCAGGAGGGGGCGCAAATGACGCACGGCCTTGCCGGCCATAGGAGATTGATTTTGCTTCAGCACGGTTTCCGCCGGAACTCCATCTTTGCGCGTCGACAGCCTTCTTGCGATGATGCACCAAGAATGTCAACGCAACTCTAATCGATTGTAATCATGGCCTGAACCATCGGGGCGGATCTTGGCACAAACGTGACCGAGACGAAAGCTTGCGCTCGTCTTTCCCCCATGTCATCAAGCCCGTCACTCCTTTTCCGGCAGCGCGTCATGCAAGACTTCAATCCGTTTGAAATCATATCCGGCCATTATGACAGGGCTTTGGTTCTGCTCGGCGACCACGCGACAAACCGCGTACCGGAAAAGTATGGCCGGCTCGGCCTTCCGGAATCCGCCTTCTCCCGACACATCGCTTACGACATCGGCATCGAGGCGCTGACGCGCCGGCTGGCCGCCATGCTCGGCGTGCCCGCGGTGATGAGCTGTTTTTCCCGCCTGCTGATCGACCCGAACCGCGGCGAGGACGATCCGACCCTCATCATGAAGATCTCGGACGGCGCGATCATCCCGGGCAATCATCCGATCACCGAAGAGGAATGGAACGAACGCATCGCCACCTATCACCGCCCCTATCACGAGGCAGTGAGCCACACGATCGCGGAAGTGGCGAAAGCATCCGGCAAGGCGCCGCTGGTGCTGTCGCTCCATTCCTACACGCCGTTCTGGAAACAAGTCCCCCGCCCCTGGCACGCCGCCGTCCTATGGGACAACGACAGCCGCGCCGCCGGGCAGTTGATCGACAGGCTCCGCCAGCCGGGCGACATACTGGTCGGCGACAACGAACCCTATGACGGTGCGCTCAGAGGCGATACCATGTACCGGCATTGCATGATGACCGGCATGCCTCACGCGCTTCTGGAGGTCCGGCAGGATCTGATCGGCAGCGAGGAAGGTGTTGAAGCCTGGACCACCCGTCTTGCGCCGATCTTCGAGGCACTCAATGCAGACCCCGCGCTGCATGCCTATGAGGTCCATGTATCCCGTACCGGTCCCTACCCCGCCTGAGGCATACGACAGGAGCCGGCCGACACGTTTGCAGCGACGGCAAGAGATAGAGTGAAATACACTGCGCAAAGCAATGGTCCCGAGGGACCGCGACGCGTTTCAAAGACAGGACACATACGCCATGAGCAAGCCCGACGAACAGCAGCAGATCGAACTGGAAGCCGCAGCCTTCCGCCGCCTCGTTGCCCATCTGCGGGAACGCAGCGACGTCCAGAACATCGACATGATGAACCTGGCGGGATTTTGCCGCAATTGCCTGTCCAACTGGTATCTCGACGCCTCCAACAAGGCCGGCGTCGAATTGACCAGGGACGAATCCCGCGAACTCATCTACGGCATGCCCTACGATGAATGGAAAGCCCTTCACCAGAAGGAAGCAAGCGAGGCGCAGAAAGCCGATTTCGAGCGCAACAAGCCGAAGGAGTAAGCGGAAGCCCTCAGAGCCATCCGCGGATCGACGGCTTGGCAACAACGAGCAAACAGACCCCGGACACGAGGCCCTGAGAGCAAATCCCATCGACCGCGATGCGCTTTAGGTCTTGACGCGGCCCCGGCTTCGCGGCAGGTCAGCCCCCACGAACGAATTCCGAGATATCAAGGAGATTATCAATGTCTGATGCCCACGGCGTCGCCCGCGACCAACTCCGCGCCTTTGTCGAGCGCATCGAGCGTCTGGAAGAAGAAAAGAAGACCATCGCCGACGACATCAAGGACGTCTACGGTGAAGCCAAGTCCATGGGCTTCGACACCAAGATCCTCAAGAAGGTTATCGCGCTCCGCAAGAAGGACGAGCAGGAGCGCATGGAAGAGGACCTGATCCTCGACACCTATCTGCACGCCCTCGGCATGATCGAGAGCCCGCCGGAAGGCTGAGCCTCTAGCCATAGCAAACCATCAAAAAACCCGCCGAAATTTCCGGCGGGTTTTTTAGTGCCTATGAATAAGAAACCTGACCGCTCAGGGAGCGCCGAAGCGGTTCGGGTCTACGGTCGTGGCGCCCTGCTGGAAGCCGACCGGGTAAACCGTCGCGGGCGCAGTCAACGAACGGCTGACGATGCGCGGCGCCTTGACCGGCTTTGTGACGGTCTCGAAGCGATCCTTGTTCAGCGCCCACTGGGCAATCATGTTCTTCGTAAGCTTCGTACCGCCGGTCATCGCCATGCGAGCCTGCTGCGCCTCGACCTGGCTCGGACGACCACCCTTGGCAGGCAGGCCGGCCTTCACGCCGCTTTCATCTGCTTCAGGAGCGACGAAGACAAAGGTATCGCCGAAATCGACTGCGCGTGTCGCAGGCTTCTGGTCGATCGAAGCAACCTGCGTCGGAGCAGCCTTCGGTGCGACCGGCTTGGGCAGAATCGTAGCCGGAGCGACGGGCGCTGCATTGCTTGTTGCAGTCGGTGCCGGCTGCGGGGTCGGAACCACGGCAACGGGGGCTGCCGTCAGCTCGGCTGCAGCGGGACGTTCGGCCGGCGTAGGCATGTTGTCCTGGGCATTGCTCTGCTCAAGGGCAGCGGCAGCTTCCGGCGACAGGATAGCCTGTTCGACTTCGTCAACATCCGCCTCGGGTTCTGCATCCGCAGTAGCAAGCAGAGCCTCGGCAACAGTCGGACGCGCCGTCGGCAGCGGGATATGGCTGTCGTCGACCATGTTCGGGTCGATCGACGCGGTCATCACGCCGGCAGGTTGGGCTCCACGATTACCGAGCAGGGTCGGAACCGGAACCTTCATCGACTGCAGGTCGGCAAATTCATCGCCATTGGCCGGCGCGCCGGCAGCAACCTTGGACAAGGCATCCTCGGCGGCACTGCGGTTCGGCGAGTAGAGCGCCACGGCAAGGCTGGTATCAGCCTGCTTCAGCGACGGCCGCGATTGCGGCACCGGCGCATTGAGGGCCAGCTGGTTTTCAGGCGGCGCGGCTGTCAAAACCTGCTGGGCAGGAGCGACACCCGGAGGAGGTTCGGCCGTGGCAACCATGGTCGGTTCCGCAGCCGTCACGACAGGCTGAGGCGCAACAGAGGGCCGTTCGGCCGGCACTGCGACATCCTCTTCTTCATCCTCGTCGCCACCACCGCCGAAGAGAGCGGCCAGGAAATTCTTGCGCTTGCTAGGCTGCTTGGCGTCCGCAACGATGATCTGATTGGAGCTGACGCGCTGCTTGTAGTCGGCAAGCGCCTGCTGGTAGCCCGGCAACGGCTTGCCATCGGCCGGAATATGCAAGGTCTTGCCGTCAGGGAAGAGGCGTACGAGATCCTGACGCGACATGCGCGGCCAGGCGCGAACGGAGGCCACGTCCATATGCACGAAGGGCGAGCCGGAATTCGGATAGTAACCGACGCCGCCGGCCTGCATCTTCATGCCGATTTCACGCAGCGTCTTGAGCTGTACGCCCGGGATGTAGAAGTCCATCGCCGTGCCGCGCATATGCTGGCTTTCCTTGGCGACGCCCTTGGAACGGGACCGGAGCATGGAGTTGGTTTCCGGCGAACGGAAGCCCGAAACGACATTGATGTAGCCCGAAGCACCGGCACGCCGGTAGACCTCCCAGACGAGGTCGAAGAGGCGCGGATCCATCTTGGTCGGCTGGTTGCGACGCCAGTCGCGCAGGATGACGTTGAGCTGCTTCAGGCCGTTCGCATCGTAGCGACCGTTGCGCTTGAAGGTGATGGCGGCCTTTTCGCCGGTGTGGACGAAATGGATCTTCAGTGTGCGGGTTTCGGCATGAGCGGAAGAGGAGGCACCGAACAGCATGACGGTGCTGACAATGAGGACAGCAAGAACGGTGAAGCACAACTGGGCGGCTGAACGCACGCGTGCAGCCCGATGGCTGCGCCCTATTCTGTCGACAGGCGCGCTTGTTTCATGCGGATTCTGCAATTCTATCCCCGTCCGAAAGACTACGTCCCACGCCAACTCACATGGATGTCAAATGCGGTAACACCATGGCAAATCTGCCACAGATGCACAAGCAATCCATATATAGTGAACGATTGTCTAACAAGTCATTCACTGTTCGTAAGGGAAGTTCTTTACCCAACCGTTAACGATTAGGCCCTTTTCGGCGGTTCAGGCGGCGTGTTTTTGCGGATCGTCAGGATCAATGCCATAATCCTTGAGCTTGCGATAAAGTGTCGATCGACCGATCCCGAGCTTGCGCGCCACCTGGCTCATCTGTCCGCGGTAGAATTTCAGCGCAAAACGAATCAGTTCCTCTTCCACATCCGCAAGCTTGCGGACGTTACCCGCCTCATCCGTACTGACGATAACGTTGTCGGGTTGAACCGCAGCTGCCGCGGCTGCGGATGTCGCCGCTTCGTTTCTTCTCGCAACGATCTCCTCGGCAACAGCATGAGCCGAAGCAACGGCCGCAGCGACAGTCCGCTCTTCAAGCGGCGCACGCTGCATGACCGTGGCAAGGCCGCTTTCGTGCCCTTCCGAAACCTGAGCGAGAACCTGCGGGAAGGACGGCTCGGTGAGCACGCCTCCGTCGAAAAGCACGACGGCGCGGAACACGGCATTCTCAAGCTGCCGGACATTGCCCGGCCAGTCGAAGCTTGTCAGCATGGCCAGAGTGGCGGCGTCGATCGAAAGCGGCTTCGCCAGACGCTGCTCGGACGAGAAACGCTCGATGAATGACCGCACGAGATGCGGGATATCCTCCCTGCGACGACGCAGCGCCGGGATGGTGATCGGAAAGACGTTCAGCCGATAATAGAGATCCTCGCGGAAACGGCCGGACTTGACCTCCTCGATCAGGTCCTTGTTGGTCGCGAGGATCAGCCGGACGTTGACCTTGCGCGGCTTGCGCCCGCCTGCGGATTCGATTTCGCCGGATTGTACCGCGCCGAGCAGCTTGACCTGCAGATGCTGCGGCAATTCGCTGATTTCCTCGATGAACAGCGTGCCGCCATCGGCCTCGGCAAATTTGCCGGCATGGCGCTCACCGGAACCGGCGTGCGAAACGCCCTCCGTGCCGAACAACTGCGCCTCCATCAGCCCATGGGGAATAACGGCACAATTGAAGGAGACGAAGCTTCGGCCCGAACGCTCGCTGGCGCCATGGATGGCGCGTGCGAGCATTTCCTTGCCGACGCCCGCCTCGCCTTCCAGCATGATCGGAATCATCGACTGGCTGGCCCGGCGTCCGAGTTCGACCGCCCGCGACATGGCAGCACTTGCCGCAATGATATCGCTGAAACCGACGGCACCCGAGCGAGCGCGGCGGACCGGACGTCCCTCGGAACCATAGCGACCATATTTCAGGGCGCTTTCGATGGCGCCCAGGACCCGCTCGGTCGAGCAGGGCTTCACAAGGAATTCGAACGCGCCGACACGCATCGCCTCGATTGCGAACTGCATCGACCCTTCGGCCGTCTGTACGATGACGGGCGCGACATGATGCAGGTCACCAAGCGCGTTGATGAAACCGGCACCGGCGCGGGAAGGATCGCTGACATCCACGAGGATGACGTTGATCTCGTCGCGATGCTTGCGAAAGATGTTCAGCCCTTCGTGGTCGCTTTCGGCGATGTGAACCACATGGCCTTGCGCCTCGATCCCGGCCTTGAGTGAGCGGCGCTGCGCCGGATCTTCATCGATAACGAGGATATGCGCGTTCAATGTATGGCTCCCGGAATCATTCTGAGTTTCATCTGGTGCGTCATGCACCCGAAGTGTCATGCTTCAGCGCAGACTGTCAGAAAGGACTGAAGATCCTCTTTTGAGAAAAGCTCGCATTTTAGCAAAGCGCACAAGAGGTTACGGCCGTCCTCCTTCAACGAACCGATCGTTCGTCTTGCCCCGTCCATCCGGACTGACTACATCTCCTCACCAACACGCAACGAACAGGAAGATCCGCCATGCCGAGAGACTTCACCCCCGCACGCGCACCGGCAGAAACCCAGTCGACGCTCACGGAATCCCGAAAGCTCGGTGAGCTTCCGGTCTGGCGGCTGGAAGACCTCTATCCGTCGAAGACCTCGGATGCTTTCGTGGGCGACCTGGAAAAAGCCGCCAGAGATGCGCTGGCTTTCGAAACGAAGTGGAAGGGCAATCTCGCAAATGCCCTGAATGCCACGGGCAGCGACGGCCTTGCCGTCGCCCTCACGCAGATGGATGCGCTGGAAGACCTGCTCGGCCGCGTCGCCTCCTATGCCGGCCTTACCTATTATTCCGACATGACCAATGTCGAGAACGGCAAGTTCTTCGGCGACGTCCAGGCGAAGCTCACCGACATCTCCTCCCGCCTGCTTTTCTTCGCGCTGGAACTCAACCGCATCGAAGACGAGGCGGTCGATGCCGCCATGGATCGCGATCCGGCGCTTGCCCACTATCGTCCGTGGCTTGTCGACCTGCGCAAGGACAAGCCCTTCCAGCTCGATGACCGCATCGAACAGCTCTTCCTCGAAAAGTCGATGACCGGGGCGGCGGCCTTCAACCGCCTGTTCGATGAAACGCTCGCCTCGCTGCGCTTCAAGGTCGGTGACAAGGAACAGACGCTCGAACCGACGCTGACCATGCTGCAGGACGCTGATCCCGGGGTCCGCAAAAGCGCGGCCGAAGCCCTGTCGCAGACCTTCCGCGACAATATCCGCATCTTCGTGCTCGTCACCAACACGCTGGCCAAGGACAAGGAAATCTCCGACCGCTGGCGCGGCTTCGAGGACATCGCCGATGCCCGCCATCTTTCGAACCGCGTCGAGCGCGAAGTGGTGGATGCGCTGGCAGCCGCCGTGCGCGAAGCCTATCCCCGTCTCTCCCATCGCTACTATGCGATGAAGGCGAAGTGGTTCGGCATGGACCAGATGAATTACTGGGACCGCAACGCGCCGCTGAAGGAAACCCCTGACAGACTGATTCCCTGGACGGAGGCGAAGGAAACCGTGCTTTCCGCCTATGGTAGCTTCGCGCCCGAGATGGCCGAGATCGCCTCCCGCTTCTTCGACGGCGACTGGATCGATGCGCCGGCACGTCCCGGAAAGGCGCCCGGTGCCTTCGCCCATCCGACGGTTCCCTCCGCCCACCCTTACGTGCTGCTCAACTATCTCGGCAAGCCGCGCGACGTGATGACGCTCGCCCATGAACTCGGCCACGGCGTTCATCAGGTGCTGGCCGGAGCGCAGGGCGCGCTGATGTGCCAGACGCCGCTGACGCTTGCGGAGACTGCCTCCGTTTTCGGTGAAATGCTGACCTTCCGGGCGCTGCTCGACCGCACCACCGACAAGCGCGAACGCAAGGCCATGCTCGCCCAGAAGGTCGAGGACATGATCAATACGGTCGTGCGCCAGATCGCCTTCTACGAATTCGAGCGCAAGGTGCATACCGCCCGCAAGGAAGGCGAACTGACGGCCGAGAAGATCGGCGAGCTGTGGCTCTCCGTCCAGTCGGAGAGCCTCGGGCCGGCGATCAAGATCTCCGAGGGATACGAGAGCTGGTGGGCCTATATCCCCCACTTCATCCACTCGCCCTTCTACGTCTATGCCTATGCCTTCGGTGATTGCCTGGTGAACTCTCTCTATGCCGTCTACCGGCAGGCGGACCAGGGTTTCCAGCAGAAGTATTTCGAGCTTCTGAAGGCCGGCGGCACCAAGCATCACTCCGAACTTCTCGCACCTTTCGGCCTCGATGCCACCGACCCGTCGTTCTGGGCCAAGGGCCTGTCGATGATAGAAGGGCTGATCGACGAGCTGGAGGCGCTTGATAAGGCGTCCTGAACCGGAGAACGCCCAGCCCCATGGCTGACCATTCCGCCTATGCGCTGTTCCGCGACGACCGTCGCGGAACAAGCCTGCTGTTCGCCGAACCGTGCGAGATCGTCACCGCGCGGAAAGCCGAAGACGTGTTGCCCGCCTTTGCCAGACTGGAAGAAGCGCGCCGGGCTGGCAGATGGCTCGCCGGCTACGCCTCCTATGAGGCTGGCTACGTCTTCGAGGAAAAGCTCCGTCCGCTGGTCGTCGACGACAGGGAAACCCCGCTTCTTTCAATCGGCATCTTCGATGCCCCGGCCGGTGCCGACAATCCACTCGCATCCGCGCCGGAAGAGCGGGCAGCCGCCCCCTTCCTGACCGATCCCCGCGCCGCCTGGGATTTCGAAACCTATCGCGAGCGCTTCGAGAAGCTGCACGGGCATATCCGTCGGGGCGACTGTTATCAGGCAAATCTCACCATGCCGGTGACGGCAGGCTGGTCCGGCAGTGCCCGCGCCGCCTTCTGGTCGCTCGTTGACCGCCAGCCGGTCCACTATGGCGCGCTCATTGATTTCGGTGGCCCGGTCATCCTCTCGCGCTCCCCCGAGCTTTTCTTCTCGGTCGATGACAACGGCTGGATCGAGACCCATCCGATGAAGGGCACCGCCCCGCGTGGCAGATCGCCGGAAGAGGACGAGGCGATCGTCGCCGCCATGCTCGCCGACGAGAAGACGCAGGCCGAGAACCGGATGATCGTCGATCTGCTTCGCAACGACATCTCTGTCATCAGCGAGGTCGGCACGCTGTCGGTGCCGAAACTCTTCGACATCGAGACATACCCGACCGTGCACCAAATGGTCAGCCATGTCAGGGCGAAGCTCCTGCCCGACATCGGTCTGCCCGAGATCTTTCGTGCCCTCTTTCCCTGCGGATCGATCACCGGCGCCCCTAAAATGTGGGCAATGCGCATTCTTCACGAGCTGGAAGCGGGTCCGCGGGACGTCTATTGCGGCGCCATCGGCTATTGCGATCCGGCGGGTCCGATGCGTTTTTCGGTGGCCATCCGCACTCTGGCACTTTTCAACGACCACCGCGCCGTCTTCAATGTCGGCGGCGGCATCGTTTTCGATTCGAAAGCCGAGGCCGAATATGAGGAATGCCTGCTCAAGGCACGCTTTGCGGTAGGGGACCAATGGATTTCTCGCTGATCGAGACGATACGCTGGCAACCGGATGAAGGTTTCGTGCGGCTTGACCAGCACCTGCGCCGGCTTTGTCGCTCCGCGGATGCGCTGGGTTTTCGCCAGCCACAGGACGCCGCCGGCAAGCTGAAGGCCGAAGTCGGCGGCGACGCACCGCTGCGCGTCCGGCTGACGATGAGCTTTCGCGGCAAGATCGAGATCACCACCTCGCCCTTCGAACCGGTGGCGGAAGACATCGTGTGGAAGCTCAGGATCGCCCCCAACCGCCTGAAATCAGACGACGCGCTCTATCGTCACAAGACCTCGCGCCGCGAACCCTATGAGGAGGCCCGCGCCGCCTTCAAGAAGGAAGAGGCCGACGAGGTACTGCTCCTCAATGAACGCGGCGAAGTCTGCGAAGGCACCATCACCAACCTCTTCGCCGAAGCAGAGGACGGCCATCTCGTGACCCCCGCGCTGTCGAGCGGCCTGCTGCCGGGCGTGCTCAGGGCGGAACTCATTCGCGAACGCAAGGCGCGGAGCGAGGTGCTGAAGCCCGCAGACCTGAAGTTCCGCAAGCTCTTCGTCGGCAATTCCCTGCGTGGCCTGATCCGCGCCGAACTCGTTGAAAGTGACGACTGATGTTCATTCTCTCCCTCACCTACAGGAAGTCGAACGAGGAAGCCGACCGCTATATGGAACCGCATATGGCCTGGGTGAAGGAAGGCTATGACAGCGGCATGTTCCTCGCCTCCGGCCGCAAGGTTCCCCGCACCGGCGGCGTCGTGCTTGCTGTCGGAGACCGGTCAGCAATCGAGGCATACGTCGCGGCCGATCCCTTCACCATCGAGGGCGTGGCGGCTTATGAGGTAATCGAAGTGGCTGTAACGAGGACGGCGGAGGGGCTCGAAGGGTTAAGAGGATGACTCTAAAGCTTGCGCGACAAGTATTGCATATGGAGGAAAAGTCTCCGATCGCAGGCCCGCTTCAGGCGCTTGGCATAATCTTCCTAATCGTTCTGAGCGTCACATTTCTTTCAGAACTGACGGAATGGCTTTGGGGATGGGATGCCAATCTTGTATTGGCCATCCTTTCTGTTCCGACGCTAATATTCATAGCGCTTCCGCTGTTCGTGACCTTCTCCTTACTCCTTGGTCTCTATTGGCAGGTTCTGATGTACATTTTTGCCGCAAAGAAGATTGCTAACCCGCAGCGTGCTGTGATGAGAAATTTCGTTGGATACCAAGACAATACACCCGCTGGCAACTGAACAGCATTGCCGGCGGGTTTGTGGCTTAGGATAGACCACTACGAGCAACGAACCATCCTTGGACTCGGCATGACGTCTTTGATCTACACACCTTATGATGGCTCCTCCAAGCCCTTCGCCATTGGCCTTACCCCAATCGACCTGAACGACTGGATCGAGCCCGACGACGATCTCGCGACCTTTCTCGCAGAAAAGAAAGCGCTGGAGAAAACCCATTTCGACAACATCTTCCTGGCCGCGCCTGAATCACTCGATGCCCAGCGGGAGACGCTTGCCCTGCTCACGGAGCATGTGACGACCCGTCATTCCGGCATTTACAGCCGCCGTGGCGACATTGTCGAAATGGCCGGCCATTCGGTCGATCTTTCCGATGAAACGAGGCCTCCGCTGCTGCGCGCCGGTTCGCTCGTTCAGGACGACCTGCTGATCCTTCGCCGGAAGGAAGACGGCTGGACACTGGTGGCCGCCCACCTCGCCTTTCCCTCATCCTGGTCACTGCCGGAAAAGTTCATGAAACCCATGGACCAGATCCATGCCGGCGTTCCGGGCTTTCAGGGCGGCACCCGCAACGCCACCCTCATCAACCGCATGTTCGACAAGCTGGATGTGAACCAGCCGGTCAAGCGCTACAACTGGTCGGTCAACTGGCGCTATGCGCTTTATCATCCCCGCCCCGAGAAGACGGCGATCGAGCCGAACTCGCCCGGCGTCGCCGCGGCCAACGCGATCATCCGCATCGAGCGTCAGGTGCTCCGGCGGCTGCCGAAGACCGGCGACCTGCTGTTTACAGTCCGCATCTATCTCGACCCGCTGAAGGCGATCATGGAAGCGCCTGACGGCGCACGCCTCGCCGCCTCGATGGCCGCCCAGCTCGAAGCACTCGAGGAAGATCAGATCAACTACAAGGGCCTTGCGGAAAAGCGTCAGGAACTGCTCGACTGTCTGCTCGATATCGCGAGGCAGAAGGTCTCATCTGAAGCCTGAAAGGCTGCGGTATTACGGACATGGAGCGTGTGCGGATCATTTCCGTCGACGACGACGCCATGAATCCGCAAAACAACCGTCATAAACAGGCGTTACCGATCGTTGAGCGCCCTTTATTATGTCTGAAATCTATGATTTAGAGCGCGAATGTCGGATAGCCCGATCGCTGCACACAAGCTGCACCCAAGGAGAACGAAATGACCACAGAAGCCTATCCGGTTTACGGTGAGATCACCGGCCCGATCGTCATGATCGGCTTCGGCTCGATCGGCCGCGGAACACTGCCCCTGATCGAACGCCACTTCAAGTTCGACAAGAGCCGGATGGTGGTCATCGATCCCCGCAACGACGAGGCCGAACTGCTGGCCAAGCATGGCGTCAAGCACATTCAGGCCCATGTCACCAAGGACAACTACAAGGAGCTGCTGAAGCCCCTGCTCACCGCAGGCGAAGGCCAGGGCTTCTGCGTCAACCTCTCCGTCGATACCGGTTCGGTAGACCTGATGAAGCTCTGCCGCAAGCTCGACGTGCTCTACATCGACACCGTCGTTGAACCCTGGCTCGGTTTCTACTTCGACAAGAACATGAAGAACGCCGACCGCACCAACTATGCGCTGCGCGAAACGGCCCGCGCCGAGAAGCGCAAGAACCCGGGCGGCACCACCGCCGTTTCCACCTGCGGCGCAAACCCCGGCATGGTTTCCTGGTTCGTCAAGCAGGCGCTGGTCAACGTCGCGCATGAACTCGGCGTGAAGTTCGATGAACCCTCCGCCGACGATCGCGAAGGCTGGGCCAAGCTGATGAAGAAGGTCGGCGTGAAGGGCATCCACATCGCCGAACGCGACACCCAGCTCACCAAGAATCCGAAGCCGCTCAACGTCTTCTGGAACACCTGGTCGGTGGAAGGCTTCATTTCCGAAGGCCTGCAGCCGGCTGAACTCGGCTGGGGCACCCATGAAAACTGGATGCCGAAGAACGCCAAGAAGCACAAGAAGGGCTGCAAGGCCGCGATCTACCTGGAGCAGCCGGGCGCCAACACCCGCGTACGCACCTGGTGCCCGACCCCCGGCCCGCAATATGGTTTCCTCGTCACCCACAACGAGTCGATCTCGATTGCCGACTACTTCACCGTCGAGAAGGATGGCGAAGTCTCCTACCGTCCGACCTGCCATTACGCCTACCATCCGGCCAATGACGCCGTGCTTTCCCTGCACGAAATGTTCGGCAATGGCGGCACGGCACAGCCGGTCCTGCACGTCCTCGACGAGGACGAACTGGTCGAAGGCCTCGACGAACTCGGCGTACTGCTCTACGGCCACGACAAGAATGCCTACTGGTACGGTTCGCGCCTGTCGCTCGAGGAAACCCGCCGCATCGCGCCTTACCAGAACGCCACCGGCCTGCAGGTAACCTCCGCCGTTCTCGCCGGCATGGTCTGGGCTCTTGAAAACCCGAAGGCCGGCATCGTCGAAGCCGACGAGATGGACTACAAGCGCTGCCTCGAAGTGCAGTCGCCCTATCTCGGCCCGGTCGAGGGACACTACACCGACTGGACCCCGCTCGACGGTCGCCCGGGCCTCTTCCCGGAAGACATCGACGAGAAGGATCCCTGGCAGTTCAAGAACATTCTGGTTCGCTGAACCGCACTCCGCAAATGAAGAAAGAAGCCCGTCGCCAACGCGACGGGTTTCCGCTTTTTCGGGAGCCCGACATGGGCAAACACCCTGGAATAAAGCGCTTTAACAGGGCTTGCGGCCTTGCTTTCACCATGTCTTCGCGGCATGGTTCGGCAAAATACGTCTTCCGGTTCCCATGCCGCGAGTCGCTGAAATTCATGCTGGAGACAACGATGAAGAAGACAACCGTGGTGGCATTGCTGGCCTGCGCAACGACGCTTTCAGCCTGCTATTCGAGCGGCCCGCGGCCGTTACCGGTGGTTAGCAACCAGGCGCCGACCGTCGAAGGAGCCTGGTCCGACCCGAACGGTATCGTCTCGACATTCCAGGGCGGTTCATTCTCCACCCGCACCACCGACACCAACCAGCTTCTGGCGTCCGGCACCTACACCTCTGTTTCGGATCGCCTTGTCGAGATCAACATGACCTCGCATGTGCGCAACACCCAGTCCAAGGTCAACTGCGCGCTGGTCACCCCGACACAGCTCAACTGCACCTCGGACTCCGGCGGCCAATTCTCTCTCACCCGCCGCGGCTGAGAGCGGAAGTACCCGAATATTTCGATTTCCGGATAAAACCGGCCAGCAGTCGTGCTGGTCGGTTTTTCCATTTTTACCCACCTCCGCGACAAGCATTTTCTCTTGCAGTCGCATCCACTTGATGAAAACATTCGCCCGCTTCCAGGGCACGAAAAAACCTACAGGATTGCGGAGTAGTATGCGTTTGTCGATTTACGAAAACAGGAGAAAAGCGATGTTGAGACACCTTCGGTTCGGCCTCTTGAGCGCATCCGCGCTCGCGATCTCGGCCACCGGCGCCTTTGCCGATTTCGAGCTGAATATCCTGCATATCAACGATTTTCATTCACGCATCGAAGCGATCAACAAGTTCGATTCCACCTGCTCCGCCGAAGAGGCAGGCAAGAATGAATGCTTCGGCGGCATCGCCCGCGTGAAGACCGCCATCGACAACCGCCGCGCCGAACTCGCCGGCAAGAACATCCTGACGCTCGACGCTGGCGACCAGTTCCAGGGCTCGCTATTCTACACCACCTACAAGAGCGCACCGATCGCCGACTTCATGAACGGCATCGGCTTCGACGCCATGGAAATCGGCAACCACGAATTCGATGACGGCCCGGAAGAACTTGCCAGGTTCATCGAAGCCCTGAAATTCCCGATGATCTCCGGCAACACGCTCGCGGGTCTCGACTCGCCGGTGGCAGACAAATTCAAGCCCTATATCATCAAGGAATTCGGCTCCGAAAAGGTCGCGGTGATCGGCGTTCTCGCCACAGATACGGACGAGACCTCCTCCCCCGGCGACAGCATCCTCTTCGCCGAACCGATCGGCTATCTGAAGGAAGCCGTGAAGGAGATCGAGGCACAGGGCGTCAACAAGATCGTGCTGCTCTCTCACGTCGGCTACACGGTGGACCAGCGCATCGCCGCAGCGGTTGACGGTATCGACGTCATCGTCGGCGGCCACAGCCACACCCTGCTCTCCAGCACCGATGAGAAAGCCGTCGGTCCCTATCCGACGCTGGTCAAGAACCCATCCGGCAAGGATGTTCCGATCGTCACGGCCTATGCCTATTCGAAATATCTCGGCGACCTGAAGGTCGTCTTCGATGACGCGGGCGCGGTGAAATCCGCGGAAGGCGCTCCCATCCTGCTCGACGCATCCGTCACTCCGGACGCCGCGTACACCGCGAAGGTCGCCGAACTCGCGGGACCGATCGAAGAACTGAAGAAGAAGGAAATCGGCGAGACGACCGAGGCCATCGACGGTTCCCGCGAAGTCTGCCGCGCCGCGGAATGCACCATGGGCAACCTCGTGGCCGACGCCATGGTCGACCGCGTCAAGGATCAGGGCATCACCATCGCCATCCAGAACGGCGGCGGTCTGCGCGCATCGATCGATGCCGGCACCGTCTCCATGGGCGAAGTGCTGACAGTTCTTCCCTTCCAGAACACGCTCGCCACCTTCCAGCTCAAGGGTTCCGATATCGTCTCGGCGCTCGAAAACGGCCTGAGCCAGATTCAGGACGGCGGCGGCCGCTTCCCGCAGGTCTCGGGCCTCAAGTACTCGTTCGACAAGTCGAAGGAGCCCGGCAAGCGTCTGGTGTCCGTCGAGGTGAAGGAAGGCGATGCCTTCGTGCCGCTCGAACCGGAAAAGCTCTACGGCGTCGCGACCAACAATTACATGCGCGCCGGCGGCGACGGCTACAAGATCTTCGCGACCGGCGGCCAGAACGCCTATGACTTCGGTCCGGGCCTCGAAACGGTGGTCGCCGACTTCCTTGCCAAGAACGCGCCCTACAAGCCCTATACCGACGGCCGCATCACCGAAGTCGCGTCTTCGGCGGCTGTCGAGACGCCCGTCACCGAACCTGCTGCTCCCGCAGCGCCGGCAGCAACCGCGGAAACCGCCGCTCCGGCTTCGGCCGCGGCAACCGCCGCAGCCACCGTCTACAAGGTCGTTCATGGCGACAGCCTGTGGAAGATCGCGGTCGCGACCTATGGCGACGGCATGCTGTGGAAGAAGATCGCCGAAGCCAATACGCTGAAGAACCCGAACATCATCGGCGTCGGCAAGGAACTGCAATTGCCGCCGAAGTAAGCAAGGGCAGTTTGCCGCATCAACGGAACCGGTCCGGGCTTCCCCGGGCCGGTTTTTGCTTTTAAGAACAAAACTCATCGCCGCCCGCCTTCGTGAAGCGTGGGAAGTGAAACCATCAGGACCCGTGATCAGGACCTATGACATGACCGCAGACCTTTCGCCCCGTCCCGCCGATCATCCCTCCGCCCCTTCCGGCAAGGTGGGCGTGCTTCTCGTCAATCTCGGCACGCCCGATGGCACCGACTACACCTCGATGCGCCGCTATCTCAGGGAGTTCCTGACCGACAAGCGCGTCATCGAGTGGTCGCCGTGGAAATGGTACCCGATCCTGTTCGGCATCGTGCTCAATACTCGCCCGCAGAAGGTCGGCAAGGCCTATGAAGCGATCTGGAACAAGGACAGGGACGAAAGTTATCTGAGGACCTACACCCGCAGCCAGGCGGAACTGATGTCGGCGGCACTGAAAGACCTGCCCGATGTCGTCGTCGACTGGGGAATGCGCTATGGCCAGCCGTCGATCGCCTCGAAGATCGATGCGCTGAAGGCTGCCGGCTGCGACAAGATCCTGCTTTTCCCGCTCTATCCGCAATATGCGGCATCGACGACGGCCACCGTCAACGACAAGGCCTTCGAACACCTGATGAAGATGCGCTGGCAGCCGGCCCTGCGCACTGTGCCGCCCTATCATGACGACCCCGCCTATATCGACGCACTCGCCGTATCGGTCGAGAAAAAGCTCGCCACGCTCGACTGGGAGCCGGAACTGCTGATCACCTCGTTCCACGGCATTCCGCAATCCTATTTCCGCCAGGGCGATCCCTATTACTGCCACTGCATGAAGACCGGCCGGCTGCTGCGCGAAAGGCTCGGGCGTTCGGAGAAGGATTTCATGATCACCTTCCAGTCCCGTTTCGGGCCGGAGGAATGGCTTCAGCCCTATACCGACAAGACCATGGAAAAGCTCGGCAAGGAGGGCGTGAAACGCATCGCCATCATGAACCCGGGCTTCGTGTCCGACTGCCTCGAGACGCTTGAGGAAATCGCCGGCGAAGCAGGCGAGATCTTCCACCACAATGGCGGTGAGAAGTTCGTGCACATCCCCTGCCTGAACGACAGCCCGGAAGGCATGAACGTGCTGGAAAAGGTCGTCCGCCGCGAATTGCAGGGCTGGGTCTGACCCCCGCCCGTCTCTCAACTCGCCTTGGCGAAACGGGGTCTTGCCCCGGCGCCGTCGCGGACCTGCCCGGTTGCGCCGAGCACCGGCAACCGGCTTGCGGCCGGAACGACAGCCGACCGACTGTCGGCAGCATCGGCCGGACAAAGATTGAACTGCGACAGCAGCGCGTTGAGATGCGCCACCTGCGCGGCAAGGTTGCGGCTTGCCATGGTCGAGCCCTCGACCATGGCGGCGTTGCGCTGGGTGTTCTGGTCCATGAGCGTCACCGCCGAATTGATTTCCTGGAGGCCGGTGGACTGCTCGCGCGAGGATTCGACGATCGCCAGCACGTTGCGGTCCACCTGCTGGACCTCCTCTAGGATCGTGCCGAGCGCCCTACCGGTTTCGCTGACGAGAGCAACGCCGGACGTCACCTGTTCGCCCGAACGGGTGATCAGGACCTTGATCTCCCTAGCGGCCGTAGCCGAGCGCTGCGCCAGTTCGCGCACTTCCTGCGCCACGACGGCGAATCCCCGGCCCGCCTCGCCGGCGCGCGCGGCCTCGACGCCGGCATTGAGCGCCAGCAGGTTGGTCTGGAAGGCTATCTCGTCGATAACGCCGATGATGTTACCGATCTCGCGGGAGGAGCGCTCGATTTCGCCCATGGCCGCAACCGCGAGCCGCACCACGGCTTCGGATTGCTCGGCCGTACTCTTCGTCCGTTTCACGAGTTCGCCCGCCTCTTCCGCATTGCGGACGGACGAGGCGACCGTGCTGGTGATCTCTTCCAGGGCCGCTGCCGTCTCCTCCAGCGAGGCCGCCTGCTGTTCGGTGCGCTTCGACAGGTCTTCCGCGCCGCTGCGGATCTCGGCGGCGGCATCGTCGATGGACGCGGTATTCACCGCGACCGTCGACAGCGCCTCGCGAAGCACCGCCGCCGCGTGGTTCAGGTCGTCGCGCAAAGCGTGATAGGCTTCCGGCAGGTCGTCCTCCATCTCGGCGGCGAGGTTCTTGCTGGCAAGTTCGGCGACCGCCCGCCCGAAACTCTCGCTGACTAGTTTCCGCTCGGCGGCAATCGCATCCGCCTGAGCCTGCTGCTTGGCCTTTTCAGCTTCCTCGATATAGACGGAAATGGCGAGGTCCATGTCCAGCAGTACGGCCTTGGCGAGGCTGCCCAGCGCATTGGCGAAACCATCGGCCGTCATGGTCTTTTTCGAAAACAGGCCGCGCCTGGGGAAATGCTCGTGAACGGCGGCATGGATGAGATGCTCGATCAGCAGGGCGTATCCGCCGATATACCAGCGCGGCTCCAGGCCGATGCGGGCGTGAATCGAACCGATGGCATGGACCTTCCGGGCATAGTCGCCGTTGAAGTCGCCGTTTGAGATGTTTTCCCAATGACCCGTCTGGGCGCCCTTGGCCCGCGCGATATGCGCCTCGGACGAGAAGAACCGCGCCGTCTGCGGCGTCGAACGCACCTGCGCATAGAATTTGTCGAGACCAACCGGCAACTCGCGCTTGATCAAGCTCTTCATGGAACGGATCGCCTCGCGGTTGTCCCGTGTCATGCGCATGAATTCGAGCCGACCCTCAAGCGCCTCGATGTCGGTGGAGACGGCCTCATGGGCATGCCCGGGCATTGGCGATACGGTCTTGTTCATAATTGTTCTTCTTCATACTTGGTGCGCAAAAGAAACCGGCTTGTTGCGCGTCGTGTTGCAAGACTACGAAAAAACGGCGGGAAGCAGCGCTCCCATCATTCCTGCCCAGCGATGCAAGTGATGAGGCAGGCCTATTGTCCCTTTGCGCAGCCTTTGCAATCGGGCAACGCTCGGCTGGTGAATCGGATGTCAAGGATGCCGACGCATCCTTCCTGGAAAAAATCTATCGTTTGACAGTCACTATAGTGACTTGAAAAGATGAACATTTCCTTACGCGATGCGCGCCATGCGCATGGCTCAGATATTCGGCGAAAACGTACGGAGGATTCGCTTGGAACGCGGGTTGACCCTGGAAGCCATGGCGGCCGAAGTAGACCTCGCCTACAGCTATCTGGGCGGCATCGAACGCGGCCAGAAGAACCCGACGCTGGACGTAGTCGAGCGGATTGCCAAGGTCCTGGACACCGATCCGCTCATCCTCCTCACGAGACATTGACGAACGCGGGTGCCCGTCCGCCACCTTGCGCCGTCATCGTCATTTCCTCGCAGCAGAGAACGTGCTAACTCACGACATCGCTTGCCGAATCCTGAAATGGAGAAAACTCGATGCTGGGTGGTCCGGATATCGTCGTCGTCGCACTGGTATTGCTGGTCATCTTCGTCCTCTTCGCGGGGATCAAGACCGTGCCGCAGGGCTATCGCTATACCATCGAGCGCTTCGGACGTTATACGAGGACGCTGGAGCCCGGCCTTAACCTCATCATTCCCTTCATCGAGCGCATCGGCGCCAAGATGAACGTGATGGAGCAGGTTCTCGACGTCCCGACCCAGGAGGTCATCACCAAGGACAATGCCAGCGTCTCCGCCGACGCCGTCGCCTTCTATCAGGTGCTGAATGCCGCGCAGGCCGCCTATCAGGTCGCCAATCTGGAAAACGCCATCCTCAACCTGACGATGACCAACATCCGTTCGGTCATGGGCTCGATGGACCTCGACGAACTGCTGTCGAACCGCGAGGCGATCAACGACCGGCTCCTGAAGGTGGTGGACGAGGCAGTCGGCCCCTGGGGCATCAAGGTCACCCGCGTCGAGATCAAGGACATCCAGCCGCCGAAGGATCTCGTCGAGGCCATGGCTCGCCAGATGAAAGCCGAACGCGAGAAACGCGCTCAGGTGCTTGAAGCCGAAGGCCTGCGAAACTCGCAGATCCTCAAAGCCGAAGGTGCAAAGCAGGCAGCCATCCTGCAGGCGGAAGGCCAGCGCGAAGCCGCCTACCGGGAAGCGGAAGCACGCGAGAGACTGGCCGAGGCGGAAGCCAAGGCGACACGCTTCGTCTCCGACGCCATCGCCGCCGGCGACGTCAACGCCATCAACTATTTCGTCGCGCAGAAATACACCGAAGCCATGGCTGCAATCGGCACGGCATCCAACGCCAAGATCGTGCTGATGCCGATGGAAGCCTCCAGCCTCATCGGCTCGTTGGGCGGCATCGGCGCAATTGCGCGGGAAGTCTTCGGCGATGCCGCGACACCCGCTCCGGCGCCTCGCCCGCGCCCCACAGCACCCGTCACCCGCTCGACGCCGCCGGTAAACCCCTTCGGTCAGAATCCGGAGGGCTGATCCATGCTGAGCCGCATGATCATCGAACTTGGGCCATGGAGCTGGTGGCTGCTCGGCCTCATCCTGCTGGCCGCGGAGCTGCTCCTGCCGGGGGTATTCCTCGTCTGGATCGGCATCGCGGCGCTGATCACCGGAACGCTGTCGCTGCTTCTGTGGGAGGTCTCGCTCTGGACCTGGCAGATCCAGCTTCTTCTTTTCGCCGCCCTCGCTGTGATTTCCACTCTGCTGGGACGCCGCTTTCTCAGCACCGGTCACAACGTCTCGGACGAACCGCTGCTCAACCAGCGGGCTGCAAGCCTCGTCGGGCGCACTGCCGTGCTGGCCGAGCCCATTGCCGAGGGACACGGGCGGATCAAGCTCGACGACAGCTATTGGCTGGTGCAGGGGCCAGACCTGCCGGCGGGCACCCGTGTGAAGGTCATCGCCGGCAGCGGCCGCGACCTGACGGTGGAAAAAGCCTGATCGACAGGCCTCTGGATGCTTTCCGAAAAAAGAAATCGATTTTCGGAAAGGACCAAGCTCAGCTTCGTAAAACTGGAGTGCACCTTGCGCCCGAACGGACGCAAGGCACTTCAATAACGGTCAGGCAACGCCGATCCGCAAGAGATCGTGGAAGTGCACGAGGCCGACAGGCCTGTTCTCCTCATCGACAACGATCAGCGCGCCGATGCTGTGCTCGTTGAGCGTGGCAAGTGCCGCGGTGGCAAGCGTGGTCGGCTTGATGGTCTTCGGCGTGCGGGTCATCACGTCATCGACGCAGAGTTCCGCAAGATTACGCGTCAGATTGCGCGCCATGTCGCCCTCGGTGACGATGCCGCAGAGCTTGCCGTCATCATCGAGAACGGCGACGCAGCCGAAATGCTTGTGCGACAGGGTGACGATCGCCTCCGGCATGGGCGTGCCGTGCTTGACAAGCGGCAGCCGGTCACCCGTATGCATGATGTCGCGCACATGGGTAAGGCTCGCACCCAGTTTGCCGCCGGGGTGGAAGATACGGAAGTCGCTCGGCGTGAAACCGCGGGCTTCGAGCAGGGAAATCGCGATCGCATCGCCCATGGCAAGCTGCATGACCGTGGAGGAAGTCGGAGCAAGCCCGTGCGGACAGGCTTCCTGAACCTTCGGGAGCAACAGCACGACGTCCGCCTCGCGGGCAAGCGTCGAGGTTTCGCCCGCCGTCATCGCAATCAACGGAATGGAGAACCGGCGGGAATAATTGAGAATGCCCTGCAATTCCTGGCTCTCGCCGCTCCAAGACATCGCAAGGATCGCATCGTCACGGCCAATCATGCCGAGATCGCCATGATTGGCTTCGGACGGATGGACGAAGAAGGCAGGCGTTCCGGTCGAGGCGAAGGTTGCGGCGATCTTCGTGCCGATATGGCCGCTTTTGCCGACGCCGGTGACGATCACCCGGCCGGAGATGCCGCCGATGATGTTGACGGCATTGCAGAAAGGGCCGGCAAGGCCATTGGTCAGGGCCGCTTCCAGCGCCTCCAGAGCATTGCGTTCGGTCGTAACGACCCTGAGAGCCGATTCGACTGCACCGGCTTCGACGAGATTGACAGCGCGCTTTATCATGGCAGTCCCATACTGCTTTTGCTCTGCCCTGTCCACACGCCGACGCTGCGGCCGTTGGCCACCCGAGCGATGCCGCGGACAGCATGGCAACCAAACATTAACCACATGACTTTACGTTTGGGTAAGCATTCAAGCTTCGAGCAATAACCCGATGGTAGAGAATTCAGAGACCGGAACGGCTCACGACCGTTGCCGCAGGACCCGCCGCCTCGCCGGCGTCCTGATGGCGAGCATATTCGGCCTTGCATCGCCATCGCTGGCCCAGACGGCCCTGCAGCCCCAGACGGGCATGGCAGGCAGCAGCACCTCGTCCGCGACCGCGCAATCCGCGACGGGAACGCAGGCAACAGCCACGACCGGCACCGACACCACGGCAACCGATCCCCTCGCCACCGCCACCACCGGGACACCGGATTTTTCCGATGCGAACCTCACCGCGCCGGATGACGATTTCGGCCGCATGAACCTGCGCGAGACGACGCTGGACGATGCCACTTCCCAGCGCATCCGGCGCGAGGCAGCGGAGACGGATGGCGTGCGTCTCGGCACCATGGTGCTGCGCCCCTCCCTCATCCAGCGCTTCGGCAGCGAGACCACTAGGGACGGTGAGGGCAAAGACACCCGAAACTACATGGAAACCGGCCTGAAAGGCAGCCTCACCTCCGACTGGTCACGTCATGAACTGACGATCGGCGGCGAAGGCTACTGGCAGAGGAATTTCTCCGGCGACAGCGCGACCAAGCCGAGTGCAAACGTCAATGCCGACCTGCGGCTCGATATCTCTCGCGACACCATCGCGCATATCACCGGCGGCTATTCCTTCAGCCGCGAGGACACCAACGATCCGAACGCCATCTCAGGCGCGGCCGTGCAGTCCGGCGTGCATATGTATAACGGCGGACTTTCGGTCGAGCACGATTTCGGCAAGCTGCGCGGCACCGTCGGTGCCGATCTTCAGCGCTGGCAATATTCCGATGCCGAACTTTCCGATGGCTCCAAGGTATCGCTGAGCGACCGTAACCGTCTCTCGGGCTCGCTGCGTGGCCGTATCGGCTACGAGCTTTCCCCGGCGCTCACCCCGTTCACGGAAGTCTCCGTCGGCCACGTCGCCTATGACGATAAAGAGGACTCGGATGGTTACCGCCGCTCGGGTGATTTCTATGCCGCCAAGGCAGGCATTTCGGCCGATTTCGGTGAAAAGCTGAGGGGTGAAGTCGGCCTGGGTTACCGTCAGCAGCAGTTCGACGACAATCGCCTGAAGGAAATCGGCGCGATGACCATCGACGGCAACGTCTACTGGTCTCCGCAGCAGGGCACCGACGTGAACCTCGGCCTGACCACCACCATCGATCCCTCGACCACCGCCGGCCTCAGCGGCTCGGTGATCTATGCCCTGACGGCCGAGGTCGAGCATCGCTTGCGCAGCAACCTCGTTGCCCGCCTGTCCGGCTCATCACGCTGGACCGAATATCAGGATGACACGGCTCCGCCCGACACGGTGACCTATGCCACCGGCGCCGGGCTGACCTGGAATGTGAACCGCTATCTCGATCTGACGGCGGACCTCAGTTACGAAAGAACCGAGTACAAGTCCGCCGCAGATAGCAATGTGATGCGCGCCATGGTCGGCCTGACCGCCAAGCGCTGACGGCCCTCTTACTTGAGGGCCGCAAGGAGAGCCTTGAGCGGCTCTTCGACAGTCGGGCGGATTTCCGCACGATCAAGTGCAAAGGCGACGTTGGCGAGGATGAAACCATCCTTGGCGCCGCAGTCGAAGGTGTCGCCCTTGAAGTGATAACCGGCAAACGCCTGTTCCTTGGCAAGCTTCAGCATGCCGTCGGTCAGCTGGATTTCATTGCCGGCGCCGCGTTCCTGGGTTTCGAGGATCGCGAAGATCTCGGGCTGCAGGATGTAGCGGCCGTTGATGAAGAAGTTGGAGGGTGCAGTTCCCTTGGCCGGCTTTTCGACCATCTCGGTAATGCGGAAGCCGCCTTCCAGCATTTCGCCGACGCCGACGATACCGTATTTATGGGCCTGCTCGGGAGCGCATTCCTCAACGGCGATAACGTTGCCACCGGTCTTTTCGTAAAGCTCGACCATGCCCTTCATGCAACCCTTTTCGCCGCGCATGATCATGTCGGGCAGAAGCAGGGCAAAGGGATCGTTGCCGACGATGTCACGGGCGCACCATACGGCGTGGCCGAGACCGAGCGGCTCCTGCTGACGGGTGAAGCTCGCCGTACCCGCCTTGGGAAGCAGGCCGGAAAGCAGCGTCAGCTCGGCATTCTTGTTGCGGCTCTTCAGGGTCTGTTCCAGTTCGAACTGGATATCGAAATAGTCTTCGATAACGCCCTTTCCGCGACCGGTGATGAAGACGAAATGCTCGATGCCGGCTTCAACTGCTTCATCGACAACGTATTGAATGACCGGTTTATCGACGACGGTCAGCATTTCTTTCGGAACGGCCTTGGTCGCGGGAAGGAAACGCGTGCCCAGACCAGCGACGGGGAAAACAGCTTTGCGGAGTTTATTTCGTTGAACCACACATTCCTCCTGGAGGATAATTTACAGGCGCCTTCATTACGCCCTTGCCAACTAGTATATCTTTACTACCGTTTCGCAAAGGCTACCCTCGACAAGCGGTCGATGGTAAAGAATTTGTTGACGCTATAGCATTAACCTAGGGTGAACAGCCGCAGCTGCGGCTTGAAAGCGAACCGTAAATTCGACGGGGAGATGCCCAATGAACAGGACCAGTCGCAAGCTTTTTGGAGCCCTTGCCTTTTCGATCCTCACCGGTCTTCTGCCGGTGGAAGCCCGTGCCGATGCCGGCTTCAAGAAGTGGATCAACGGCTTCTACGCCACGGCGGCCCAGAACGGAATCAGCCAGAAGACCTATAACCAGGCCTTCGCAGGCGTCAGCGAACCCGATGATTTCGTTCTCGAAAAGGCCCGTTATCAACCCGAATTCAAATCCCAGATCTGGGACTATGTCGATTCGCGCGTGAACCCTTACACCGTGAAGGTCGGCCGCGAGATGGCCGCCAAATACGGCCCGACGCTCGCTGCAATCGAGCGCCATTTCGGCGTCGACAAGCACATCCTTCTCGCAATCTGGTCGATGGAATCGAACTACGGCGCAGCCCTTGAGACGCCGGAAAGACTTCATCACGTCCCGCGTGCGCTGGCCACCCTCGCCTATGCGGATCCGAAGCGTTCCAAATATGCACAGAAGCAGCTGATCGCAGCGCTCAAGATGCTGCAGAACGGCGACGTGACCTCGAAAGGACTGATGGGATCCTGGGCCGGCGCCATGGGGCATACACAGTTTATTCCGTCCAGCTACCTTCTCTATGCGATCGATGCGGACGGTAACGGCAAGAAGGACATCTGGCATTCCGTCCCGGATGCACTCGCCACCTCCGCCAACCTCTTGCAGAAGAATGACTGGCAGAGCGGCAAGACCTGGGGTTACGAAATCGTCGTTCCGGCCGGCGGTGCTGCCCATGCCGGCAAGACCAAGACGCTGGCCCAGTGGGCGGCCCTCGGCTTTGCCCGTCCGAGCGGCAAGGGCTTCCGCAACGGTGCTGAACGCGCCGAACTGAAGATGCCCGGCGGTCCGAACGGTCCGGGCTTCCTGATGACCAAGAATTTCTTCGTCATCAAGCGCTACAACGCAGCCGATTCCTATGCACTGGCAGTCGGCATGCTGGCCGACGAGATCGCCGGCTACGGCGGCATGCAGCAGGCATGGCCGCGCCCGCACAACACGCTCGACATCAAGGAAAAGTTCGAGCTGCAGACCCGCATGCAGGCGCTCGGCTATTACGACGGCAAGATCGACGGTAATTTCGGCTCCGGCTCCAAGGCGGCGATCGAGGCGATCCAGTCGCGGCTCGGCATGTCGGTGGACGGACAGCCGTCGAAGGTATTGCTCAACGCCCTGCGGAATTGACAACCGTCGCGACGCGTTTCACATATCGAAGCATCTCGCGACGGCGGTGAGGCAGGCAAGAGGCGACCCAAGGAATGCGCGGGACAAACCAGCAAACGAAGACCCGGCAGAGGAAGATCGTCCTCGCCCTGTCGCTGGTTGCGTGCTTCTCGATGGTCGCCGAAATGGCCAGCGCGCAGCAATATGGCGAGCGGCGGAATCTGCTCGACCTGCTGTTCGGTCCGCGGGAGCCACGCTATGTGGAACCGCCGCCCATGCCGCGCAAGCAGACCAAGCCTCCCCGCGCCCGCAAGAAGCCGACGTCTACCAGCATCACCACCATTACGACGACGGCGCCCGCGCCGCCTCCGCCCGCCGCCAAGCTTGAAGACGCGCGCAAGGTCCTCGTGATCGGCGATTTCATGGCAGACGGGCTCGCGGACGGTTTGAAGGATGCCTTCTCCGCCTCGCCGGGCGTCGCGATCGAGAAACGCAGCAACGGCTCGTCCGGGCTTGTCCGCGACGACTATTACGACTGGCACAACGAGCTTCCCGCTATCCTCGACGAAGTGAAGCCGGCCCTCGTCGTGATCGAAATCGGCGCCAATGATCGACAGCAAATCGAGACGGCGTCCGCCAAGCTGGATTTCCGTACGGACGCCTGGTTCAAGGAATATGAACGGCGCATCGCCGTTCTCGGCAACACCGTCAAACAGCGTCAGGTGCCGCTGATCTGGGTCGGTCTTCCGGCCTTCCGGCCGCAGGGCATGACCGCCGACGCCCTGACACTCAACGGTGTCTATCGGGCAGCCGCCGAGAAGATCGGCGCTGAATTCGTCGATGTCTGGGATGGTTTCGTCGATCAGGATGGCCGCTTTATCGTCACCGGTTCGGATATCAACGGCCAACAGGTGCGACTGCGTGGCACCGACGGCATCGGCCTCACCGCTTCCGGCAAGCGCAAGCTCGCCTTTTATGTCGAAAAGGCCGCCCGCCGCCACCTCGGCGACATGACGAGCCCGGATCTCCTCAGGCTCGACGCCAGCAACCTGCCCGTCCTCATCGATCTGCCTCCGGCAGAAACGCAGAACCTCGTCAGGACTCAGCCGATCGATCTGTTCGACCCGGAACTCGATGGCTCAAGCGAACTGCTCGGCGCAACACCGCTGCCCGTCGCCAGCATCCCCTCCCCACGCGAACAATTGGTCAGGAACGGCGTCCTGCCCCCGCCACCCGCCGGCCGCGTGGACGACCTGCGCATTCCCCCGACAGGTTCGACGGCGCCGTAAAGCGCATCGCGCTCTTTCAGCTTTTCAGCTTCGCTCCCTGCGCTTCAAGTCCTCGTTCTACGGCATGCCGTTGCCACGGGACCGCTGCACACTTTTGCCCGACATACCCCAGACGAAAAAGGGCCGCGTCACCGCAGCCCTCGTTCATTCCATATTCGTTGGCAATCAGCGCGGCAGAACGCTCGATCCCATCAGTGCCTCGTCGATGGCGCGGGCGGCCTGGCGGCCTTCGCGGATGGCCCAGACCACCAGAGACTGGCCGCGACGCACGTCGCCCGCCGTCCAGAGCTTGTCGACCGAGGTCTTGTAGTCACTGGTGTTGGCAATGACGTTGGTCGAACCACGACTGTCGACGTTGAGGTTCAGCTTGCCGTCGAGCTCCTTCAGCACGCTGTCCTTGAACGGGCCGGAGAAGCCGATGGCGATGAAGCCGAGATCCGCCTTGATAATGAACTCCGTACCGGCAATCGGCTTGCGGCGATCATCCACCTGGCAGCACTTCACGCCGGTCAGCACACCGTCTTCACCGACGAACTCAAGGGTCGCAACCTGGAATTCGCGGATCGCACCTTCGGCCTGCGAGGACGAGGTGCGCATGCGGGTGGCCCAGAACGGCCAAACCGCGAGCTTGTCTTCCTTTTCCGGCGGACGCGGACGGATGTCGAGCTGGGTAACCTTCACCGCACCCTGACGGAACGCAGTACCGACGCAGTCAGACGCCGTGTCACCACCGCCAACGACGACGACATGCTTGCCGCCGGCGAGGATCGGATCGGACGGCCAGCCGGTCGAGTCGATGTTTTCGCGGCCGACGCGGCGGTTCTGCTGAACCAGATAGGGCATGGCGTCATAGACACCGTGCAGGTCGACGCCGGGAATACCGGCCTCGCGCGGGGTTTCCGAACCGCCGCAATAGAGCACGGCGTCATAGTCCGCCAGCAGCGTCTCGACCTTGACGTCGACACCGATATTGACACCGTAGTGGAAGGTGACGTTCTCGCCCTTCATCTGCTCGACGCGGCGGTCGATGAAGTTCTTCTCCATCTTGAAGTCCGGAATACCGTAGCGCAGAAGGCCGCCGGCCTTGGATTCGCGCTCGTAGACATGAACTTCGTGGCCGGCGCGACCGAGCTGCTGGGCAGCGGCGAGACCGGACGGACCCGAACCGATGATCGCAACCTTCTTGCCGGTGTGAACCGTCGCCGGCTGCGGCACGATGAAACCCAGTTCATAGGCCTTGTCGGCAATCGCCTGTTCGACGGTCTTGATGGCGACCGGCATGTCCTCGAGGTTCAGCGTGCAGGCTTCCTCACAGGGCGCCGGACAGACGCGACCGGTGAATTCCGGGAAGTTGTTGGTGGAATGGAGGTTGCGGATCGCCTCTTCCCACTTGTTGTTGTAGACGAGGTCGTTCCAGTCCGGGATCTGGTTATGAACCGGGCAGCCGGTCGGACCGTGGCAATAGGGAATGCCGCAGTCCATGCAGCGTGCGGCCTGCTTGGTGACCTCCGCGTCCGACATCGGAATGGTGAATTCGCGGAAGTGGCGGATACGGTCGGAGGCGGGCTGATACTTAGCCACCTGCCGGTCGATTTCCATGAAACCTGTAACCTTGCCCATCGTGTTTTCCCTTACCGTGTCACAACTGCGGTTCCGGATGCAGACACCATCAGCATGGAGCCGCTGGACCCGGTCGAAATGTTTTCATAATCGATGTCGACGCCAACCACTGCATTGGCGCCGAGGCTTCTCGCCTGCTCTTCGAGTTCGCGAAGGGCCGTTTCCCTCGCTTCGCGCAGAACCTGTTCGTAGGAAGCCGAACGGCCTCCCACCAGATCGCGGATGCCTGCGAACAGATCCCGGAAGATATTCGTTCCGAGGATCGCCTCGCCGGCGACGACGCCCTTGTATTCGACGATCGTCCTGCCCTCGAGTGTGTTCGTCGTGGAGATGGTCATCCCGCTCATTCGGCGGCAACTCCCATCCGCATGCGCTCCATTTCCTCAAGGGCGCGACGGTACTCTACCGGCATGACCTTGCGGAACTTCGGCCGGAACTCGGCCCAATGGTCGAGCACTTCCTTGGCGCGGGCAGAACCTGTGTAATGCAGGTGGTTGGAGATCAGCTGGTAAAGCCGCTCCTCGTCGTGACGGGTCATGTCGCCCGACACGTCGACAAGACCCTTGTGCATCAGGTCGCCGCCGTGGTGATGCAGCTTCTCGAGCATGTCGTCCTCTTCCGGAACCGGCTCCAGTTCGACCATCGCCATGTTGCAGCGGGAGGCGAAATCGCCGCTCTCGTCCAGCACGTAGGCGACACCGCCCGACATGCCGGCCGCGAAGTTGCGGCCCGTTCCGCCGAGTACGACGACGACACCGCCGGTCATGTATTCGCAGCCGTGGTCGCCCACGCCTTCGACGACGGCGACCGCGCCGGAGTTACGCACCGCGAAACGCTCGCCGGCCACACCGCGGAAGTAGCACTCGCCGGCAATTGCGCCGTAAAGCACGGTGTTGCCGACGATGATCGAGTTCTCGGCGACGATCCGGGTGTTTTCTGGCGGACGGACGATGATGCGGCCGCCCGACAGACCCTTGCCGACATAGTCATTGCCATCGCCGACGAGATCGAAGGTGATGCCGCGGGCAAGGAAGGCGCCGAAGGACTGGCCGGCTGTGCCGTTCAGCGTGACATGGATGGTGTCGTCCTTGAGGCCCTTGTGACCGTGACGCTTGGCAAGCTCGCCCGACAGCATGGCGCCGGCCGAACGGTCGACGTTCTTGATATCGATGTCGAACACGACAGGCTGCTTGCTTTCGAGAGCCGGCATCGCCTTTTCGATCAGCTTGCGGTCGAGCACGTCGTCGATCGGGTGCTTCTGGCGGGTCGTCCAGTAGGTCGCATCCTTCGGAGCCTCGACCTTGTGGAAGATCTTGCTGAAGTCGAGACCCTTGGCCTTCCAGTGCGCCAGCATCTCATCCTTTTCGAGCAGTTCCGAAGCGCCGATGATCTCGTCCAGCCTGGCAACGCCCAACGAAGCGAGGATTTCGCGCACCTCTTCGGCCACGAAGAAGAAGTAGTTGATGACGTGTTCGGGGGTGCCCTTGAAGCGCTTGCGCAGAACCGGATCCTGGGTCGCAACACCGACCGGGCAGGTGTTCAGGTGGCACTTGCGCATCATGATGCAGCCGGCGGCGATCAGCGGCGCGGTGGCGAAGCCGAATTCGTCGGCCCCGAGCAGCGCACCGATGATGACGTCGCGACCGGTCTTCAGGCCACCATCGACCTGAAGTGCCACGCGCGAACGAAGGCCGTTGAGCACCAGCGTCTGCTGGGTTTCGGCAAGGCCGATTTCCCAGGGGCTGCCGGCATGCTTCAGAGAGGTCAACGGCGAAGCGCCGGTGCCGCCGTCGAAGCCCGAGACCGTGATATGGTCCGCACGCGCCTTGGCAACACCCGCGGCAACCGTACCGACGCCCACTTCGGACACCAGCTTCACCGAGACATCGGCAGTCGGGTTGACGTTCTTCAGGTCGAAGATCAGCTGCGCCAGATCTTCGATCGAATAGATGTCATGGTGCGGCGGCGGCGAGATGAGACCGACACCCGGCGTCGAGTGACGGGTCTTGGCGATCGTCGCGTCGACCTTGTGGCCGGGCAGCTGACCGCCTTCGCCGGGCTTGGCGCCCTGAGCGACCTTGATCTGCAGCATGTCGGCATTGACCAGGTATTCGGTGGTCACGCCGAAGCGGCCCGAGGCCACCTGCTTGATGGCGGAACGTTCCGGGTTTGCCGAACCGTCATAGAGCGGCAGGTAACGGTCGGCTTCCTCGCCACCCTCACCCGTGTTCGACTTGCCGCCGATCTTGTTCATGGCGATGGCAAGCGTCGAATGCGCCTCGCGGCTGATCGAGCCGAAGGACATCGCCCCGGTCGAGAAGCGCTTGACGATCTCGGCTGCGGGCTCGACCTCTTCCAGCGCGATCGGCTTGCGGCCGAGCGCTTCCGCGGACTTGATGCCGAACAGACCGCGGATGGTGTTCATCCTGAGCGAGCTCTCGTTCACCAGCTTGGCGAATTCGCGGTAGCGGTCCTGGCTGTTGCCGCGCACGGCATGCTGCAGGGCTGCAATCGAATCCGGGCTCCAGGCATGGTTTTCGCCACGCATGCGGTAGGCATATTCGCCGCCGATGGCGAGCGTGTTGGCAAGAACCGGATCGCGGCCGAAGGCCGCGCGATGGCGGGCGGTGGTTTCCTCGGCGATCTCGGTGAGGCCGATACCCTCGATGGTCGTCGCGGTCCCGAAGAAGTACTTCTCGACGAGTTCCGACGAGAGACCTACGGCATCGAAGATCTGGCCGCCGCAATAGGACTGGTAGGTCGAGATGCCCATCTTGGACATGACCTTCAGGATGCCTTTGCCGACAGCCTTGATGTAGCGATAGACGACTTCGTCTTCCGAAACTTCCTTCGGGAACTCACCATGCTTGTGCATGTCGAGCAGCGTGTCGAAGGCGAGATACGGGTTGATCGCTTCCGCGCCGTAACCGGCGAGACAGCAGAAGTGGTGCACTTCGCGCGGCTCGCCCGATTCCACGACGAGACCGACCGAGGTGCGAAGCCCCTTGCGGATCAGGTGATGGTGGACGGCCGCCGTCGCCAGCAGCGCCGGGATCGCGATACGGTCCGGACCGATCTGGCGGTCGGACAGCACGATGATGTTGTAGCCGCCCTTGACCGCCGCTTCCGCCCGCTCGCACAGCCGGTCGAGCATTTCCGGCATGCTTTCGGCGCCGCGATCGGCATCATAGGTGAAGTCGAGCGTCTTGGTGTCGAAGCGGTCCTCGGTGTGACCGATCGAACGGATCTTTTCCAGATCGCCATTGGTCAGGATCGGCTGGCGAACTTCCAGACGCTTGGCGTGTGCGGCACCTTCATGGTCGAGCAGGTTCGGCCGCGGACCGATGAAGGACACGAGGCTCATGACCAGCTCTTCGCGGATCGGGTCGATCGGCGGGTTGGTGACCTGCGCGAAGTTCTGCTTGAAATAGGTGTAGAGCAGCTTCGACTTCGCCGACATCGCCGAGATCGGCGTATCGGTGCCCATCGAGCCGATCGCTTCCTGACCGGTCGTCGCCATCGGCGACATCAGGAGCTTGGTATCTTCCTGCGTGTAGCCGAAGGCCTGCTGGCGGTCGAGCAGCGAAACGTCACGACGCAGCGCGCGCGGCTCCACCGGCTTCAGCTCTTCGAGGATGAGCTGGGTGCGGTCGAGCCATTCGCGATACGGATGGCTGTTGGCGAGATCCGACTTCACTTCCTCATCGGAAATGATCCGCCCCTTGTTCATGTCGATGAGCAGCATCTTGCCCGGCTGCAGACGCCACTTCTTGACGATGCGCTCTTCCGGCACCGGCAGGGTGCCGGCTTCGGAAGCGAGGATCACGCGGTCGTCGTCGGTGACGAGGTAACGGGCCGGACGCAGGCCGTTACGGTCGAGCGTGGCACCGATCTGGGCGCCGTCGGTGAAACAGACCGCAGCCGGTCCGTCCCACGGCTCCATCAGGGCGGCATGGTATTCGTAGAAAGCCTTGCGCTCGCGGCTCATCAGCTGGTTGCCGGCCCAGGCCTCCGGGATCAGCATCATCACCGCATGGGCCAGTGAATAACCGCCGCGCTGCAGGAATTCGAGCGCGTTGTCGAAGCAGGCGGTATCCGACTGCCCTTCATAGGAAATCGGCCACAACTTGGAAATGTCGGCGCCGAACAGCGGCGACGAGACGGATGCCTGACGGGCCGCCATCCAGTTGACGTTGCTGCGCAGCGTGTTGATTTCGCCGTTATGGGCGACCATGCGGTACGGGTGAGCGAGCTTCCACGACGGGAAGGTGTTGGTCGAGAAGCGCTGGTGCACGAGGGCGACGGCGGACTCGAAGCGCGGATCGGCAAGATCCTTGTAGTAGGCACCGACCTGAAACGCCAGGAACATGCCCTTGTAGACGATGGTCGAGGACGACAGCGATACCGGATAGAAGCCGGTCTCCTGCCCGCCGAATTCGTCATAGATGCGGTTCGAGATGACCTTGCGCAGCAGGAACAGGCGACGTTCGAACTGTTCATGGGTCGCGGCATCCTGTCCCGCACCGATGAACACCTGAATGTGGCGCGGCTCGGTCGCGGCGATATCGGGAGCCTTCGACAGCGAGGCGTTGTCGACCGGCACATCGCGATAGCCGATCAGGTTCTGGCCCTCGTCATGACAGACTTCGGCGATGACCTTCTTGAAATGCGCGATCTGCTCTTCGTCCTGCGGGAAGAAGAAATGACCGACGGCGTATTCACCGGCCTTCGGCAGGGTAATGCCCTGCTTCGCCATTTCCTCGCGGAAGAAGCGATCCGGGATCTGCACCAGAATGCCCGCGCCGTCGCCCATCAGCGGATCGGCGCCGACAGCGCCGCGGTGGGTGAGGTTCTCCAGAATGAACAGGCCGTCCTTGACGATCTGGTGCGACTTCTCGCCCTTCATATGGGCGATGAAGCCGACGCCGCAGGCATCGTGCTCGTTCATCGGATCGTAGAGACCCTGCTTGGCGGGAAGACCGTAAACGGCCGTTCGGCCGGCCCGCTTCTCGGCGACATCGCCAAGGGGCTTCACGTTCTTTTCGGATGGCGTCATCTCAGTCATTGCCTTCCCTCCTGTCAGCCCGGACATCCGGACGAAATCCACCAGAACCGCTGGCGCGACGACCGGCGCGGCCGCTCCAGTCTGGCAAGAACAGCTCTCACCAGCATGACAAGCGAACCGAACCGGCTCAAAACTTCCAAATAGGTCAATTGTTCTGACCTATTTTCTGCTTTTCTATGACAGAAACCATATACGAGTGCAAGGGAGTGTAGCGAAAAATTAACGCCCTTCCGGACGCTAAGTTGCCACGATGCGGCAAGTAACGAAATTAAATTTCGCGACAGAATCAAATACAGCCCATTTTCTTGCGCTCTTAGGCGATGCGACATCTTTCGACGCTGAGTGGATTGATCGCATTTGCGAAATGCCTAATCTCGGCGACACCTCTCCCCCACTCCCAACCAGTCATTGGAAAATGTGACATGTTTTTTGCCTCCGACAACTGGGCCGGCGCCCACCCCAAGATTGCCGAAAGCCTGACCCGTGAAGCGTCCGGTTATGCTGCAGCCTATGGGTCGAGCGACCTCGACAAGCGGATCGAAGCCCGTTTCAACGAACTTTTCGAGCGGGAAGTCTCTGTATTTTTTGTCGGTACGGGCACCGCGGCCAATTCGCTGGCGCTCGCAAGCGTCGCCCGCGCCGGCGGCGTTACCTTCTGTCACTTCGACGCCCATGTGAACTCCGACGAGGGCGGCGCGCCAGAATATCTGACCAGCGCCTGCCGGCTCTATCCCGTCGAGGGCGAAAACGGCAAGATGGACGCCGAAGCACTGCGCGGCCATGTCCACCGCTTCGACGTTCCCTCCGTCCATCAGGGCCGGCCGATGGCCGTCACCCTCACCCAGGCGACGGAATCCGGCACCATCTATACGCTCGACGAGATTGCCGAGATCAGCGCCATCGCGAAATCGAAGAAGCTGCCGGTGCACATGGATGGCGCACGCTTCGCCAACGCGCTCGTCGCGCTCGACGCCACGCCGGCGGAAATGACTTGGAAACGCGGCGTCGACATTCTCTCCTTCGGCGGCACCAAGAATGGCTGCTGGTGCGCCGAGGCGATCATCTTCTTCGATCCCGAAATGGCCGAGGAAATGCCGTATATCCGCAAGCGCTCCGCCCAGCTCTTCTCCAAGACCCGCTTCGTATCCGCCCAGTTCGAAGCCTATCTCGAAGACGACCTCTGGCTGGAGCTTGCCGGCCACGCCAACGCCATGGCGGATCGTCTGCGCTCCACGCTGAAGACCGGAAACCGCGCCCGCCTTGCATGGGAAACCCAGAGCAACGAAGTATTCGCGGTCTTCGACAAGGCGCTCGCAGACGAAGCGAAGGCCAAGGGCGCCAAGTTCTACGACTGGCTGGTTCCCCGCGACATGCCGCATCTCGTCTCGGAAAACGAAGTGCTGGCTCGCCTCGTCACCAGCTTTGCCACCACGAACGAGGATGTCGACCGCTTCCTCGACATCTGCACCGGGGCCTGATCAGGCCTCGCGTGACGGCGGCATGATACGGGAGCGGATCTGGCCCGACAGCGCCTCGACAAGGGCCTGATCCGCACCGCGCCGCGGCACCAGCACGAACTCGACATCCTCGAGCGGCGGCAGGTCGCCTTCCATGATCTCCCGGAGACCAGAAGGCGCCATGCTGCGCGGCTGCACCAGAACGCCCATACCGGCATGCGCGGCGGCGGTCAAACCGCTGAGGCTGCCGCAGGTACACACCACCCGCCAGGCGATCCCCGCCCTGTCCAGCGCTTCCTGCGCCACCTTGCGGGTGATGCTCGGCGGCGGAAACGCGATCAGCGGCATGAAATCACTGCGCGACAGCACGAATTCCGGATCGCGCGCCAGCCACACCAGCGGCTCGCGATAGAGCAGCTTGCCATGCTGTTCATCCAGCCGGCGCTTGGCGAGAACCAGATCGAGTTCACCCGCCTCCTGCATCTGATAGAGCACGGCGCTCAGCGCCACCGTCAGCTCCAGATCGACCAGAGGATGGAGCCGCACGAAATCTTCCAGAATGCCGCTCAGGCGGTTTGCCACCACATCCTCGGAAATGCCGAATCGCAACCGTCCCCGGAGCCGGCTCTCGCCGAAAAGCGCGGTGACCTTGCCATTGATTTCCAGCATGCCGCGGGCATAGCCGAGCAGCGCCTCGCCTTCCGCCGTCAGGCTGACGCGGTGGGTATCGCGCGCGACGAGCTGCCGTCCCAGCGACTTTTCCAGCCGCTGGATATGCTGGCTGATGGTCGACTGACCGATACCGAGCCGCTCCGCAGCCAGCGTGAAACTGCCGGCCTGATGCAGCATGACGAAACTGGTGAGATGATGAAGGTTGAGCATTTCATCACAATTCAGGATAACTGTTAGTGTTTGCATCTTGCTTCATGATAACACATCAGTAAAGCCCGCTTGACTGATGCAAGATACAGGAACAGAAAATGAAGCGCTTTCTGCCCGACCGCTTTACCGTCATGCTTGTCTGCACGGTGCTGCTCGCATCCGTGCTGCCGATCAGCGGCAAGGCGGCGGACTATTTCGGCATCGCCACCAACATAGCAATCGGTCTTCTCTTCTTCCTGCATGGCGCCCGCCTTTCGCGTGACGTCGTGCTCGCAGGCTTGTTGCACTGGCGGCTGCATCTGGCGATCCTCTGCACCACCTTCGTGCTGTTCCCGCTGATGGGCCTTGCCGCCGGCCTCGTTCCCGAGAGCCTGCTCAATCCCTCGCTCTATGCGGGCATACTCTTTCTCTGCCTGCTGCCTTCCACGGTTCAGTCATCCATCGCCTTCACCTCCATGGCGGGTGGCAATGTCTCGGCCGCCGTCTGCGCCGCCTCGGCATCGAGCCTTTTCGGCATGTTCTTTACGCCACTCCTCGTCGGCCTGACCATGTCCACCACGGGCAACAGCGGTTTCTCGCTGGATTCGCTGGAGAAGATCCTGCTGCAGCTGCTCGTTCCTTTCGTTGCCGGCCAGCTGCTGGAGCCGTGGATCGGCAAGTGGATCCGCGCCCGCAAGCAACTCCTCGCCCCGGTCGACCGAGGCTCCATCCTGATGGTGGTCTATCTCGCTTTCAGCGAAGCCGTCTCCGAAGGGCTCTGGCACACCTTCTCCGCGACCGACATCGCCGTCGTCATCGTACTCGACATGGTGCTGCTGGCGATTGCCCTGATCATAACCATGTATGGCAGCCGTATTCTCGGCTTCTCCCGCGAAGACGAGATCGCCATCACCTTCTGCGGCTCGAAGAAGAGCCTCGCCAGCGGCGTGCCCATGGCCAATGCGATCTTCGCCGGCCAGAGCATCGGCGCCATCGTCCTGCCACTGATGCTGTTCCACCAAATCCAGCTGATGGCCTGCGCCGTCATCGCCCAGCGTTACGCCGCTCATAAGGACAGGCGTGCTGCCATAACCGCGCAGGCCTGATCGAACGGAAATACTAGTCAAACGAAAAGCCCCGCTCGATGAAGCGGGGCTTTGAAAATTGCGGTGCCGGCAGGCCTTAGTTGATATGCGCCTCGATGGCCTTGGGCTGGGCGTTGGCCTCAGCGGTAATCGAGATGCGACGCGGCTTCATGGTCTCGGGAATGTTGCGCAGGAGATCGATGTGCAACAGGCCGTTCTTCAGCGAAGCGGCGGTGACTTCCACGTGATCGGCGAGCTGGAAGCGGCGTTCGAAGGCGCGCTTGGCAATGCCGCGGTAGAGGAATTCGGTCGGCTCGGCCTTGTCTTCCTCGGCCTTTTCACCTTTCACGGTGAGCACATGGGCATGGGCCTCGATGGAAAGTTCGGTCTCATCGAAACCGGCAACGGCCATGGTGATGCGGTAGGTGTTCTCGCCGGTACGTTCGATATTGTAGGGCGGGTAGCTCTGGGCCTGTTCGGGCTGGCCGAGACTGTCGAGCATCGTGAACAGACGATCGAAGCCGACGGTGGAACGGTAGAGCGGGGAAAAATCAACGTGACGCATGGTGTCCTCCTTGGGAAGCGACGGATAGCGGTTTTCTCATCCGGCACCCCTTGCTGGCCGTGCCGGAACGGAACGCGGCCCCTTTCCGGCGACCGCATCCATGAGATGGGAACGGCCTCCAGCCAATTCAAGCCCTCGCTGCTGCAAGCGATTGAAGACAAAGGTGAAGGGCGGATGAACAGCCATTTCAGTCCCCATTCAGCCCGGAGAATCTAGAACGACATTATCGGATGTCTCTAGACCGATGGCCGGAGAACATAGTCCCTTCCTCTCCGGTCCAGTTTTGCCGGAGCCGCCTGGCCTTACCAAAGCGGTTCCGGCTTTTTTCTTTGACCTCACACGGCCTTCATCCTATCCCAATCGCATATGGGGCGAGTGCGCCCGCTGACGATTCGGCAGATGCGAGCATGGACAAGATCCTACACGCCACCCCCCTATACCCCACTCCAGGAAACCCCGTTCCCGGAGAACCCATTACCGGCTTCTTCAAGGGGCATCGCGGCGTGATGCTGCGCTATGCCATCTTCCGCTCCGAGCTACCCGCCCGCGGCACAGTCGTCCTTCTCCATGGACGCAACGAAACGATCGAGAAATACTTCGAGACCATCCGCGACCTGAACGCCGCCGGTCTCTGGGTGGCGACCTATGACTTTCGCGGTCAGGGCGGCTCGCAGCGCCTTTTGAAGGACAGCCGCAAGGGGCATGTCCACCGCTTCTCGGACTATATCCGCGACCTCGACATCTTTCTCGAACAGATCGTGCTTCCGGATACGCGCCTGCCCTTCTTCCTGCTGGCGCATTCGACCGGCGGACTGGTCGCGCTTTCGGCCGCGCCGCGTCTGGCGAACCGCATCGACCGCATGGTGCTGATGTCGCCCTTCATCGGGCTGGGAGGCCAGAAACTTTCCCCGAAGAATATTCATCGTCTCTCGACGGTAATGAGCTTCACCGGCTTCGGCCGCGTGTGCCTGACGGCAGACGAGCCGCTCAAACCCTTCGACGACAATCCATTGACCTCGGATATGCAGCGTTTTCAGCGCAACAACGCGATCTTTACCGCTCACCCCGAATTCGCGCTCGGCCCGCCAACGGCGCGCTGGCTCTACGAGGCGCAGAAGACCATCGCGAAGGTCTCGAACCCGCGGCATCTCGCCTCGATCACGGTACCGACCGTCATCGTCGCGCCCGGCAACGATCCGATCGTCCCGTTCGCCTTTCCCGAAAAGCTGTCGCAGTATTTCCGCGCGGGCCAACTCGTGCCCGTTCCCGGCAGCCGTCACGAGATCCTGCATGAACGCGACCGCTATCGCGCCCAGGCGCTCGCGGCCTTCCACGCCTTCATCCCCGGCGGAGAAAGCGAACCGATGACGGACGCGGCGGAGACCAGTGCCGAGACGCTGGAGGAATGATCCTCAACGGCCGTTGAGGATCGCCATCGCCTGAGCATGCACGGCGGGCGAGCCGGCCGCGATGATGGAGCCGCCGTTTTCCGGTCGCCCGCCATCCCATGTGGTCATCACACCACCGGCCTGTTCGACGATCGGGATCAGAGCGCCGACATCATAGGGCTTCAGAACGGTCTCGATCACCAGATCGATATGACCGGCAGCCAGCAGCGTGTAGGCGTAGCAATCGATGCCATAGCGGAAGAGCTTGACCTTGTCCTGAACGGACTGGAACCGCTCGACTTCCCAGCCCTTGAAGAGATGCGGAGAGGTGGTGAACAGGATCGCGTTTTCCAGCGAGCCGCAATCGCGCGTGCGGATCTGTCGCTCGCCATCCGGCCCGAAATACCAGGACTTTTCGCCATCGGCGAAGTAACGCTCGCGGGTAAACGGCTGATCCATAAGCCCCATGCGGGCACGACCGTTCTGCTGGAAGCCGATCAGCGTACCCCAGACCGGAACGCCGGAGATGAAGGCGCGTGTACCGTCGATGGGATCGATCACCCAGACATTCTCGCGATCGACACCGACATTCTCGTGTTCTTCACCCAGAATTCCGTGATCGGGAAACTCCTTCTCGATCAACGCCCTGATGGCGATCTCCGCCCGCTGGTCGCCTTCCGTCACCGGATCGAAGCCGCCGGCCTCCTTGTTGACCACGGAAAGCGACGAACGAAAGCGCGGCAGGGTTTCCGCCTTGGCTGCTTCGGCGAGACGAAAGAAGAAATCGCGATCGGGGCGCATTCAAGAATATCCGGCTGACAGGAGAAAACAGGCTCGCACGTCTTAGAACATCGGCCCGGCAAATGAAACCGTCGCCCGCGGAATTTAAACCGATGTATCGCCTCGAAAATCGGGATCGTTTCTCGCAACGACCGATACGCAGATTCAAGATTATCGGGGCGCCCCATACTCGCCTGAATGAAGGCACGGCACTCGGATGAACAAGGCGTCAGCTATCGCTGTTTTCTTAATGGGCAAATTGCTCAATAAATAGCCATGCCCAAAAATAGGACAAATTATTCTTGACATTTGTGCGTTGCACCAATAGGGTCAATTTACAGTCTTCTGACTGTAAATACCCTCCTTGGGTGTTTCCTCCCTAGACTTAGCCGCGCCATTGGGCGCGGTTTTTTTTGTCTTCAGAAAACGTGAAAAAGGCTGCTACTCGGCAGCAAGCGCCGATGTGCCGGCATAATCGGCGACAAAGGCTGCCATCTGGCCCATGAAGACGGCGATGGAACCTGCAAGGGCATGGAAGTCGGCCCGCTTCTGCAGCGTCGTCTCATCGATATAGAGCGCCCGGTTCACCTCGATCTGCAGGGCATGCAGCCCCCGGGCCGGCCGCCCGTAATGCTCGGTGATGAAACCGCCCGCATAGGGCTTGTTACGCACGGCCGTAAAGCCGAGATCCTCTAGCATCTGCAGCGCCGCATGGGACAGCTCGACAGAAGCGCTGGTGCCGTAACGGTCGCCGATGATGAAATCCGGACGGATGCCATTGCCCCCGATGCGGATATTACCGGGCATCGAATGGCAATCGATCAGCACCCCAAAACCGAAGCGGGCGTGGGTGCGGGCAATCAGCTGCCTCAGGCGGGCATGATACGGCTTGTAGATGTTTTCGATCCGCTCGAGTGCCACAGAGACCGGCATACGGCGCCCGTAGATCTCCATGTTCTCGGCAACGATTCGCGGGATCGTGCCAAGCCCTCCGGCGACTCGCACCGAATGGCTGTTTGCGAAAGGCGGCAGCGGATCGGAGAACATTCGCGGGTCGAGTTCATAGGGCTCGCGGTTCACATCGACGAAAGCGCGTGGAAAATGGGCCAGCAGCAGGGGTGCGCCAAAATCGGGCGCGGCTCCGAAGAGCTCGTCGACGAAATGATCCTCCGACCGGCGGATCGCCAGGCTGTCGAGTTGAGATTCGTCAAGGAATTCGACCGGATAGCGTCGGCCGCTATGGGGCGAGTTGTAAACGAAGGGGATCGACTGCGTTTCAGGTTCGCGGACTTCGAACAGCTCGCAATCGTCTGTCATTCCGTTCACGCTGTCCCTTCTTTACCACGTCACAAACTTGTTGTGGAACCATGTTGCCAGTTGGGCATGCGGAAGTCCATACTGCCATAAATGGCGATATAAGCCGTTATAAGGTTCTTCACCGGATGTTTACTGGGAAAGACCTACCCTAATCGGCCGAAAGCCATAACCAAAATACAGTGATCAGCGGTTCCCCAATGAGTCAGAAAATCCTTCTCGCCGAAGACGACAACGATATGCGCCGGTTCCTCGTGAAGGCGCTCGAAAAGGCGGGCTACAAGGTCTCTTCCTTCGACAACGGCGCAAGCGCCTATGACAGGCTGCGCGAGGAACCCTTCTCGCTTCTCCTGACCGATATCGTCATGCCGGAAATGGACGGCATCGAGCTGGCGCGTCGCGCCACCGAACTCGATCCGGACCTCAAGGTGATGTTCATCACCGGCTTCGCAGCCGTCGCGCTCAACGCCGACTCGCAGGCTCCGAAGGACGCAAAGGTCCTTTCCAAGCCTTTCCACCTTCGCGACCTCGTCGACGAAGTCAACAAACTCCTTGCTGCGTAAGGGGTTTCGAAGCGGCTGTAAAAAAGTCTTCACAAAACTCCAAAATCCCTATTGACGGGACCAAGGGTTTTGTGGTCTTAAGCCGCCATCGGATGGGCGTGTAGCTCAGCGGGAGAGCACTACGTTGACATCGTAGGGGTCACAGGTTCAATCCCTGTCACGCCCACCATCCAAGTTTCTGATATAAAAGGCCTTTCGAGAAATCGAGAGGCCTTTTTGCATAGCGGCCCGTCGGTTCAACGAACCTCGGAATAAACCTGACAAGCCCCCTTTTCCCTGTATCGAAACGAGCCACCTCAACTCAGGACGATGGCTTGTTCGCATCCGGAATATTGGGCCATTGCGCGGTGGCAAACACCCACAGGCCGATCAGGTTTGCCAGCGGCACGAAAATCAGAAGCACCCACCAGCCGGAATAACCCGCCTTCCGCAGAATTTTCGAAATCGGCCAGCCGAACAGCAGGAACCAGAAGGCAATGGCCAAAAGCCAATTCCAGAGATTGAAATACTCCGTCATGAAACCCCCATCATCTTGAAACTCTCCAGAAAGCCGAAGGCCTTGCGGGCCCCGGCACCGGAAGAGTTGCCGAAGGAGGGGAGGACGTCAATGACAGGGAAGGAAGATGCCCTCGGGGCGTCAATCGGCCTCGATCACGGACAGTGCTTCGCCGGCATAAACGATGACATAGCCACCATCCGCCCGCGCCTCCCTCGCCCACCGGTGCAGACTGTCCCGATAAGGCTCACGGAGCCACGCCTCGGGATACTCAGGGTCTACGAGAACCGTGATCTGCTTTCCCTGCCTGTAGACCATCATGTGACAGCGGGAGGGCTCCCAGGCATCGTCGAGCAGCGGATTGGACATCCATGCGCAGAGGAAATCGCGACAGGTGGCAGGCCTCGTCTCATAGGACGAGCAGCCGTTGCCGACGATGCAGTGCCGACAGAACGTGTTGGCGGGTTTGTCGAGTTCATCGATATCGGGCAGGTAGCAGCAGAGCGTGCAGGAGCCGCAGGCGCGTTCCTTCACGGCAAGCGCCGCATCCATAACCATCGTCATTGATCCCCTCTCCCGCTCACGAACGGATGCGCCAAAACCGGCACGTAGGGGGAAGCCTTATCAGAAGCGGCCGGCGATGGCAGCCCGCAGGATCAGCGCAAGCTTGTCCGTATCAAGCCGGACCGGATTTCCGCCTGCGCAAGGATCGACCGCCGCCATGGTGGCCACCCGCTCCACGTCGATGCTGGCAAGCCCGATATCGCCAAGCGTCGCGCCGATACCGACGTCCCGACGCATCGCATGCAACCATTCTACCACGGCTCCTGCCCCTTCACCGGGCAGATCGAGGAAACGGGCCAGCAAGGCCAGCTTGTCGCCAATCGCCGGCGCATTGAATTCCAACACATAGGGCATCAGAACCGCGTTCAGCAGGCCGTGGTGGGCATCGTAGAGGGCACCTAACGGATGGGCGAGCGCATGCACCGCGCCAAGCCCCTTCTGCAGGGCAACGCAGCCCATGCCGGAGGCGACAAGCATCTGCGAGCGCGCCTCGATGTTCGAACCGTCCGCGACCGCGACAGGCAACCATTGGCGAATGATGCGCAGCGCATTGAGGGCCACCCCCTCCGCCATGGGATGGAAGGACGACGCGGAGAAGGCCTCCAGCGAATGGCTGAGCGCATCCATGCCGGTCGCTGCCGTAATGTGCGCAGGCAGGCCTATCGTCAGCTCCGGATCCATGATGACCGCGACCGGCATCATGCGGGGATGGAAGATGATGACCTTGCGATGCCCGCTCTCATCGGTGATGACGGAGGAACGCCCGAGTTCGGAACCTGTGCCAGCCGTCGTCGGAATGGCGATGACGGGAATGAGACGCGAGGTATCTACCCGTTGCCAATTGTCGCCGATATCCTCGAAATCCCAGATCGGCCGTTCCTGCGTCGCCATCAGGGCGATGGCCTTGGCAGCATCCAGCGCGCTTCCGCCGCCGACGGCCACGACACAATCGTAGCCGCCCGCCCTGAGCTTGGCGACACCGTTCTCGACATTGGTGCCCGTCGGATTGGGCTTCACCTCCGTGAAGAAGCCCGGCCCCAGTCCCGCGCAAATCAGCGTGGAAAGCGTCGCATCGACCGGAGGCAGAAGCTTCAGCCCTTCGTCGGTCACCACCAGCGGCCGCGATAATCCCAGTTCAGAAAGCATCGACCCCAGTTCCGCTATGCGGCCCGGGCCGAACCGCACGACGGTCGGAAAACTCCAGTTGGCGGGATGCGAAAAAGGCACCTCTGGCATGATGCACGTCTCCTCCGGTTACGCAGTACTACTCGCTCGCTCCGACGAACTCCTGTCGTTTGAGCGCGCGCCGACGCATCACCTCGGCAAAGGCGACCAGGCCGAGAGCTGGCAGGAAATTCAATGTGGCAAGCGCAGGATAGATCGGAGACGATCCGACGGCGATTCCGCTGTACACGAACACCGGAAGCGTTCTCGCAGTTCCGGCCAAAGAGTAGGACACATAAAAATTTCCCCATGACAGCAGGAAGGCGAAGGTCGCGGCGGAAAGAATGCCCGGCCAGAGCAGCGGGAACGTCACCTCGCGAAACACTTCGTAGCCCGTCGCTCCGGCATCGCGAGCCGCATCCTCCAGCGTATCGTCGAAACCGTAGACCTGCACCGCAACGACGACCAGCGCGAACGGGGTAATATAGACGACATGGCCAATCACCACGGTCGCAAGCCCCGTGGAAAAGCCGAGCCAGCTGCCAAGCACCGAAAACCACAAGAGCATGACAACGCCAAGCAGCAGCTGCGGGAACAGCAGAGGCGCGAAGGTCAGCGCCTGAAAGGCCCGCTGCATGCGGAAGCGATAGCGTATCCATGCGATCGCACCAGCCGTTCCGAGCAGTGTCGCGAACACCGTGGTGATGATCGCAACGATGGCAGAGTTGGTGACCGCCGGGAGGAAATCCGGCTTCCTCCACAATTCGCCATACCACTCCAGCGAAAAGCTCTCGATGGGCAGCGTCAGCACGCGGCTGCCGGTGAAGGAGAACACCACCAGCGTCACGATCGGAATATAGAGGAAAACAAGCAGCGCCAGCATCGAGCCGATGAGCAGCGCACTGACGGTCCGGTTCTTGAAATGCTCCGACATCACGCAGGCACCTCCACGTTGCGCACTTGACGCAGCTTGAGAATGGCGAGCACCAGCATCAGGGACAGCGCGCCGATGGCGATCAGCACCAGCGTCAGTGCGGCACCGAGCGGCCAGTTGACGCGGGTCTCGAAGCTCTGCCGGATCAGTTCCGACGCCAGCGGCGACGTGCCGCCACCAAGAACCTTCGGCTCGAGGAAGACACCAAGGCTGAGAACGAACACCAAGACCGCACCGGAATAGAGCCCCGGACGCGACAGCGGCAGCGTCACCTCGAAGAAGGTGCGGATGCGCGAGGCACCGGCGTCATAGGACGCCAGCATCAGGTCGCGGTCGATCCTCACCAGAGACAGATAGATCGTGAAGACGGGATAGACCGCGAGGTTATAGACCATGCCGATCATCGTCGCCGTCTCGGTGAACAGCAGGTTCGTCGCCTCCGGTCCGAAGCCGATATGGGCCAGCAGCCAGTTCAGCACGCCGTTCTTGTCCAGCACCAGGATCCAGCCGAAAGTCTTCAGCACGGCATCCGTCAGGAAGGCGAAGATGATCAGGATCTGGATCTGCGCATTATACGCCTTGAGACGGGTCGCCAGCGCATAGGCCGCGGGATAGGCGATGAGCAGGCACAGCACGACGCAGAGAAGCGCCATGCCCACCGTGCGCATCATGATCGTCCAGTAGTGCGGCTTGGAAAATACCTCCGTCCACACCTTGAGATCCCAGGTCCAGTTGAGGCGATAGAACTGCGTCGTCTGGAAGGACAGGACCGCGGTCATGGCCAGCGGAATGATGAAGAAGACGACCATCACGATCGCCAGCGGCGCAACGGCTGCGATCAGAACCGGATCGTTCCAGGTCTTGGCGTGTGTCTTCATGCCTGCCCCGCCAGAAGGAAAGCCTGCGACGGCTGGAAGCCCACCTGCACGGCCTCACCGACCTCGGCCGGCAATTGCAGCGATCCGGCGAGATCGACGATCAGCGGTGCATCCCGGCCGGCGATGCGCACGCGATACTGCGTGGACGATCCCTTGATGAAATATTCCTCGACGGTGCCGGAAAGCAGCCATTCGCCTGCCACGGCATCGCCCCGCACCAGCCGCAGGGTCTCCGGACGGACAAGCAGGGAACCGTCGGCGCCGGAGAAGACGGGCGAGATATTGGGTTCGGCCAGCGTGGCCGGAACATTGCCGGCGAGCGGGCTCGCAATCGTTGCAGGACCGTCACCAACACGGGTCACGGACACCGGCAGGAAATTCGTCTCGCCGATAAAGCCGGCGACGAAGGTCTCGACAGGACGGTAATAGATGTCGGAAGGCGTGCCGATCTGCACCACGCGACCGCCGCGCATGACGCAGATGCGGTCGGCGAGCATCATCGCCTCTTCCAGATCGTGCGTCACCAGAACGAAGCTCGTTCCGAGTTCCCGATGCAGTTTCTTCAGTTCCGCCTGCAGCGACTTCTTGAGCTTGGCGTCGAGCGCGCTCATCGGCTCGTCCAGCAGAAGCACGCCGGGACGCGATACCAGCGCGCGCGCCAGCGCCACGCGCTGCTGTTCGCCACCGGAAAGCTGAGCCGGATAGCGGTTCAGATATTCGGGCTTGAGATGCATGAGGTCGAGCATCGCGCGCACCCGTGTCGCGATCTCAGTCTTGTTCGTCCTGGCAAGCTTCAGCGGAAAGCCGATGTTTTCCGCCACCGTCTTGTGCGGAAACAGCGCCAGCTTCTGGAACACCATGCGGGTCGGCCGCTTGGCCGCGGGCACTCCGGCCATGTCGCGTCCCTCGATGGAGAGCGCGCCTTCTGTCGGGTCCTCGAAACCGGCAAGGATCTTCAGGAGCGTGGTCTTGCCGCAGCCGGAGGGACCGACGAGCGCGACGAACTCACCCTCGGCAATCGAGAGCGAGACACCGTGCAGCGCACGCGCCGTCCCGTAATCCTTGACGATGTTGGCGGCGTGAATGATCGGATTGGCCAAACTTCAGCTTCCCTGTCTCTGGAGCATCTGCGGGTGAAACGGTGTTCCCCCGAGCTTCTCCATCTCCTTGTTTCTGCGCAATACCGGACGATAAGTCGCAGCGGACTTTTCCGGGTTTCAGCACTGTATCTCGGGCAAATGGAACACGACCTGCGGCGATAGACCACCGCAGGTCGCAATTGTCGAAGAGCTTAGCGCGCGGCGAGCTCTTCCTGCCAGATGGCCAGCATGTCATCGACATTCGGCGCAACGGTGTGGAACTGGCTGTTGTCCCAGGCCGTCCACATGTAGTCCATCTGCAGGGCCTTCTTCTCGGCGTCGGAGAAGAGAGCTTCGGCCTTCTGGTTCGGCACGAGGTTGCAGGTCGCTTCCGTGATCGCGAGCTGCTTGGCGACATCAGGCGAAACGATGTACTTCAGGAAGTCGGCCGCGACCTTGCTGTCCTTGCCGTTCTCGATGAGGCCGGTCGCCTCCATCCAGATGATACCCTGCTTCAGGCCGTTCTTCGGCTCCGGCACGATCGACTGGATGTAGTCGTGGCCCTGAAGGCGAAGCGACGAGGTGCAATAGGTGCCGCCGCCGATCAGCGCGCGGAACGAACCGTCGATCAGGCCCTTCTGGGCGACCGCGAGGTCGGCGACGATAGCGCGGGTGTTCTTGAAGGCTGCGCGCAGCACCTTGCGAACTTCGTCGAGCGCCGCCTGGTCGAGTTCCTCGTAAGGATTGACGCCAGCATAGAGAGCGAGCGGCATGATCGGCCAATCACCCCAGTCGAGAAGGCAAATCTTGTCCTTGTAGGCGCTGTCGAACACCGGTGCATAGGACGACCAGCTTTCGAGCTTGTCGAACTTGGTGTTGACGGTCGGACCGACCCAGCCCCAGCGCGTCGGCAGACCGGTGGTCTTGCCATCGAACTGCAGCGGCTGGAAGGGTGCGCGGAACTGCGGGTAGAATTCCGCATACTGGTCGGCGAACTCGGCATCGTCGATGTAACGGCAAATGCCGGCAGGCCCCATGCGCGCAATCCACGGGCTGTCGGAGGAAACGAGGTCGAAATCCTTCGACGCGCCGGCTGCGAGCTTGGCAAAGCCGCCGGCAGAGTCGGTGATCAGGTCGACCGAGATGGAAACGCCCTTTTCCTTCTGGAAGGGCTCGAGAATGGACGGCGCGTTATAGCCTTCCCAGCACATGTAGTTGATGCTGTCGGCCGCCTGTGCGCCGCGCGGCATGCCGAGAAGACCGCCGCCTGCCGCGGCGAGGCCGAGACCGCCCATGCCCTTGAGCACGGACCGACGGGAGACTGAGCCCGCCATCAAAGAATTGCCGATGTCTGCTGTTCCTTTTGTCATTGTCCTTTTCCCTCTTCTTAAAAATTCAACACTGTGTTCGCTGCCTGCCGGATCTCAGACGATGCCGAGATATCGTCTGATCTCCCATTCGCTGACCTGCTTCTGGTATTCCCTGTATTCGAACCGGCGACCGGTCACGAAACTGTCGACGAAGGCGTCGCCGAAGATCTCCCGCGCGATAACGCTGCGGTCGAGGCGATCTGCTGCCTGTCCGAGATCGCTCGGGAAGACGGCATGCGGCTCGGGCGTGGAAAGATAGAAATTCTCGTCGCTTGCCGCCGGCGGCTCGATCTCGTTACGAATGCCGTAGAGACCCGCGCCCAGACACATGGACAGGGCGAGGTACGGATTGGCGTCGGCCGACGGCACGCGGAATTCCACGCGGGTCGCCTCCGGGCTGTCATTGATGATGCGAACGGCCGAGGTACGGTTTTGCACGCCCCAGTTCGCGGCCGTCGGCGCCCAGGCACCCGGCACCAGACGTTTGTAGGCGTTGACCGTGTGCGAGCACATAGCCAGCATTTCCGGCATCAGCTTCAGCAGGCCGCCGACGAAATGCCGGCCCGTGCGGCTGAGACCATCCGGCGAATCCGCGTCCGAGAACGCCGGATTGCCGTTCCGGTCGCGCATCGAGACATGCAGATGGCCCGACTGCCCCGGGAGATCGGGAGAAAGCTTCGACATGAAGCCGGCCGTCAGCCCGTTACGGGAGAAATAGGCCTTGGCGAAATTCTTGAAGAGCACCGCGTCATCGGGCGACTTGATGCCCTTGGCGTAAGTCAGCGGCACTTCGAAACAGCCCGGTCCAAGCTCGGTGTGGATGGCGTCGAGCTTGATCTCCATCGCATTCATCGCCTGCGCCAGCCCATCCAGCAGTTCGCCATGGAGAGCGGAGGTCTGCAGCGAATAGGTGCGGTTGCCCTGCGCGAAATTGGTGAGGTCGCGATACTTCTTGGCCTTCAGTGTCTCGGGCGTCTCGGAAAACAGGAAGAACTCGTATTCGAAGGCGGAAGCCACCGAAAAGCCCATGCTGTCGGCCTCGTCCAGAAGACGAAGGCAGAGGTTGCGCGGGGAGCGTTCACCGAACTCTCCGGAAAAATCCGCGATGCAGAGCGCGGATGCCGGGGAGAAAGGGTAGACACGCAGCGTGTCGGTGAAGATCTCGGCCGGGCGGTCGATGAAGGCGCTTTCCGCATAGGTCTTCTCGGCAATATCCCAGAAGTAGAGCACTTCACAGAAAGGATAGCCGGACTTGGCGAGCTTGACCGCCTTGTCGGCCTGGACCAGCTTGTCGCGGAATTCACCTTCCGGATCGATCATGCCGACGTGAACGGACTTGGCGCCCATCTCGGAAAGGGCCGCCTCGAACTCAACCGAATTGTTTCGGGCCTTGTGCATCAGGTTCCTGCCATTATTGTTTTGTCGAACGCTACCGCTCGAAAAGAAGACAAGAAATATCCCGTTAGGGATAGACAGGGCTAAATGTCGGCACGGAGGGCGTTACCGCGGGGCTGGGAGGTATGGTGAAAAACGAATTTGCAAGATGGAATGAAAATGTGGGCGGCTTCATCCGGGCCATCGGAACACCGGAGCTGCCTCGCAAGCTTTCGACCGCAATTGCCGACGAAATGCCTTTCGACATCGCCATGGTGTTCGCCTATCAGGGCACAGAGAACCCCGTCTGCCTCTACCACAACCTAGATGAAGAACGGGCGGCGACCGTCATTACCGCCTATGCCAAGGGACCCTACCTGCTCGACCCGTTCTATCTCGCCGCGATCGATCCGAAGATCACCGGCGTGCGCCACCTGCGCAAGATGGCGCCGGACCAGTTCTACAGCACGGAATACTATCGCCAGCATTATGGCCGGACCCGCATCCGCGACGAGATCGGCATCGTCTGCCGCCCTCCGGGCGCCGGCGCTGTCGTCATCAGCTTCACCCGTCCGGGAGACGCGCCCTTCTTCGGTCGCCGCGATTTCAACGCCATGCGGGCCATCGAGCCGGTCGTGCGCGCCGTTATCGAGGGGCATTGGTGCGACGGGCGGGCCGGCGGAAGCGACACCACGAAACGCGCTGCCGAAGACCCGATCAACGAAACGCTCGACGTCATGGCCGACGGCATCCTCACCCGGCGTGAAATCGAGATCACCTCTCTCATCCTGCGCGGCCACTCCAGCCGTTCCATCGCGGAAACGCTGAGCATCGCCGAGGGTACGGTGAAGATCCACCGGAAGAACATCTACCAGAAGCTCGGAGCCTCAAGCCAATCCGAGCTCTTCTCCATGTTCATCGTGCAGCTGTCGAAACAGTAACCCCAAACAGGCATCCGAGACGCATCACGCGGCTTTGCGGAAAGGATATGCCAAGGCAAAGAAAAAGCACCCGGGCGAAAAGGAAACGCCACGGGTGCTTTATTTCTTGCTGGCCACTAAAAGCCCGGACGCCAGGTCGCGAGGGTATTTGCTGCCAACGCCGATCAGAAGTCGACGATGGCCTTGGGCATGCGCAGCGATTTCTCGGAAATCTCGATGATCGGCTTTGCAGCGGCCTGTTCAGGCACCGGAGGAACCCAGCTGTCGGTGACCGACGCTGCCGGAGCAGACGCGCTGGCCTGAGCCCCCTGCTGACGGTCATTGCGGGCGAATTCGAGCTGTCCCGTGAGAATGGCGATTTCCGAGCGAAGCTGGCGGATCTCGGCCTTGGAGACCTCCGCGCTGCTGCGCAGCTGGCGGATTTCCTCCTGATCGGCGAAGCTGCGCTGGTCGAAGTCGCGCTTCATCGTTTCCGCATCACGGTCACGCTTGTTGCGCGCATTCTCCGCGTCGCGCAGGCGCATGGTCATCTCGGCAACCTGCAGCGACATTTCGCGGCGACCGGCTTCGTTTTCCGAGGTGCTGGCGCGAGCGGTTGCAAGCTCCTGCGCCAGACGGTCGGCGCGAAGCGTCGTGGTCGAAAGCTCGGCCTTCGCCTGCTTCAGCTCGGTGCGCATGCCCTGCATCTCGTCCTCGACCAGCTTGACCCGGCCGCGCGCGGTGACCAGCAGCTTCTCCACCAGTTCGGCCTTGGAGCTGATCGCCTCGTGCCGGGTCGAAAGCTGCGACATTTCCACGGCCATCGCGCTCTGCTGGTTTTCGAGTTCCGACTGCAGGCGCTTGAGCTTTTCCTGGCTGAACAAATCCTCCTGCTTGAGCGTGGTGACCTCTCCAAGCAGATTGCGGGAAATCGTTTCCTGATGCTCCAGCCCGCTCTTCAGCCGGCCCCGCTCTTCCGTGAGGCGGGCGATTTCGCGCGACTGGGCATCGGCCTCGCGGCGCGACGTCTCGATCAGCACCTGATGCTGGGTCCGCTCGGTCTCGTATTTCTCGCGCATCATCGCCAGATCGCGGCTGCGCTGGTCGAGATCCTGATGCGCGCGCCGCAGCAGGGCGGCCGTTTCGTCATACTGAGCGATGCGTTCATCGAGTTCACGACCGACGTCGTGCAGACGCCGCTGAACGATCTCGAGATCCTGTGCGTTGGCGTCATGGAGCGCCTGAAGCTTGATCAGCTTTTCGCGGGACTCTTCCGTCTCCGCGCGAAGCTGCGCGTTCTCGGCGCGCAGCTCCTTCGCCTCGGCAAGCGACCTCTGGCTTTCGCCATCGAGCCGGCGGCGGGCCGTGCTTTCATAATCGAGCAGCGAGGCAATACGCGCCCGCTCGGCGCGAAGTGCCGCAAGCTCGTTCAGTGCTTCGCCATGAGCCCCGAGCAGCGAGGAAACGCGCTCTTGGAGGAAACCGAAACCGGAAAGCAGTTCTTCCGACGACATGTGGCTCTCCTCGATCACCGAACCGAAAGTCTGGTCGCCGATCTCGCTGCGCCCCTGCGTTGCCTGAGAGTAGGAAGCAGTCCCGGATTGCCCATCAACGATCGATGCACCGCCCACTGCAGTTCGTGCCGGCTCGTCGCCCCGGCGGAAAAAGCTCATGACCATCCTGACCCCCAATCCGGTCTAAAGACTTAAAACACACATTTCGAATGCTTCTGGCAGGCCACCACATTTGCCTGCCGGTCTTCCCCAATGATGATTGCGAGGATCAGACAGGGAGTGACATTCGTCAAAGGAAACTTTCGGCCCTCTCCGAGGCACCAGCAGATTCCAACAACTTTCTGGTAATAATTTTCGGGATCTTATTAATGCAATTCTAATATATTGATCACTCAGCGCTTTTCGAAGCCGTTCGCCTCCCCAAAAATTGCGGGACGCGTCTTATCTCAGAGCGACGGTCCGCCGTGCCTCAGCGACAGAATCCCGAATCGCCCGGGACAGGATCGAGACGACTTCCCCGAGTTCTTCCTCGCTCGCGTTGTAGGGCGGCGCGAGGATGACGGTATCGCCTGCCACCCCTCCGACATTGCCGGCGCAGGGATAGCAGATCAGCCCCGCCTCGAAGGCCCGGCGACCGATCGCGGCATGAAGGCTGGCATAGGAGGGAAAAGGCTCCTTGCTGACGGGATCGGCAACCATCTCCAGTCCGATGAAGAACCCTCGACCGCGAATGTCCCCAACCTCGCCGACATCGGCAAGTGCCGCGCGCAGTTCCTGTTGCAGGATCGGACCCCTTGTCCGCACCCGGTCGAGCAGCCCGTCCCGCGTCACGATCTTCTGGACAGCAACGCCCGCAGCACAGGCGGATGTATGCCCGGTAAAGGTATGGCCGGTCATAGCGCCGCCATGGGCCGCCATAAGGACCTCATGGACATTACCGCTGTAGAGAGCAGCGCCGAGCGGCTGGTAACCGGCGGCAAGCCCCTTGGCGATGCTCATGATATCCGGCACTACCCCGTCTTCGGCCAAGGCACGCCACGTGCCCGTGCGACCAGAACCGCACATCACCTCGTCGCTGATCAGAAGGACACCATGGCGACGGCAAACGGCCGCGACCGCCTTCGCATAACCTTCCGGAGCCGGTACGACACCGCCGGCAGCGCCCACCACCGGCTCGAAGATAAAGGCAGCGACCTTTTCGGCACCGACCTTGAGGATCTCTTCCTCGAGTTCGTTCGCGAGATAGGTTACCAGCCCCTCCGCATCCGCGCCCTCCGGTAATCGGTAGGCATTGGCACTGGAGACGAAGGAAACATCCAGCAGGCTGCCCTCGAAAGCCTCCCGCCGTATCTTGAAGTCCGAAACGGAGAGAGCGCCGAGCGTGTTTCCATGCCAGGAACGCCGGCGGGAAATGAAGCGGCGGCGGCTCTTCTCGCCGCGTGCCGTGTGGTACTGCAGCGCGATCTTCAGGCAGGATTCCACTGCTTCCGACCCGCTGGTGACAAAGACGATGTTGCCGAAATGGCCATCCGTATTGTAGCGGATGATCTCGGTCAGTTCCTCCATCGCATCCGAGGTGAAGAGATAGCGGTAACCATGCGCCACCCGGTCGAGCTGTTCCTTGACCGCCTCCGTGACCTCCGGGTGCGCATGACCGAGGCAGTAGACGGCCGGCCCGCCCGATCCGTCGAGATAGCGCTTGCCATTCGCATCGTAGAGATAGCTTCCCCGACCGTAGGCGATCTTCGGAAGGGCCTGCACCCCATAGCTGCTGCCGGTAGAGGTGGTCCTGGGCGACGACATGGCATTTCCCTTCGACGGAATCAGGCTGCGGGGATCGAGTGAAAGCTACTTGCGGGGAAGTCCGTAAATGTCGAAATCGAAATAGGGTTTCGCCAGATGATCATAGCCGCCATTGGCGAGCAGCGTCGCAATCGCGGCATTGACCTCCCCGGTCAGCGCCTTGTCTTCCTTGCGCAGACCGGCCCCGACCTTGGTGACCCCCCGTTCGCCGGGCGGCACGTCGGCAAGGATGGCGAGCCCTGAGGCCTGCGGTTCCTTCAGGAACTCGGCTAGCGCCACCTTGTCGGCAAGCACGACATCGACACGCTTTGCCACCAGTTCGTCATTCGCTTCCTCCTGCGTCTGATAGGTGCGAATGGTAGCCACGTCGCCGAACTTGCTCTGCACATCGGCGGCATGGGTGGTCGAGCCTTGCACGCCGATGACCTTGCCCTTCATTCCTTCCGGCGTCAGCACGAGGACGCTACCCTTGCTCCCCATGAAGGCGGCCGCCGTCGAATAATAGGGAATGGAGAAATCGATGACCTTCCTGCGCTCGTCCGTGATCACCATGGAACTCATGATCATGTCGATCTTCTTCGCCGTCAGCGCATGGATGAGGTCGTTCCACTCCGTATCCACGGTAACGCATGGCATCTTGATCGCGGCGCAGATCGCCATCGACAGGTCGATTTCAAAACCCCTCCATTTCCCGTCAGGCTCCTTCCAGGTGAAGGGCGGATAAGGCTCGTCGGCAACGCCGATCTTCAAGGGTTCCATTGCGAAGGCAGAAGCAGGCAATGCCATGAAAAGGCATGCGGCCAGACCGATGCGCAGCAACGACTTCACGAATATTCCCCTTCATTATTCGGCGGAAGGAAGAGATTTCCCGGACACAACGCCCGACATCCGCCGATTGAAAATGCGATCATGATACAAACCGGTAGCAGCAAGACAAGGGAAATTTAACGACCGTTCAATTTCCTTGATATTCACGATGTCGCGCGAGGCGCGGACGCATTGAGGAACACATCGGCCCAGCGCTCGCAAAGCCCGATCGCCTCTTCAGGCGTGAAGATTTCCGGGTTGAGGCACCATTCCAGCCACAGCCCGTCGAGCATAGCAACGATACCGATCGCCGCAAGCCTGACATCCGGCTCCGGCCAGCCACGCGAAGCAAAGAAGTCCTTCAGCAGGGCCGAAAGCAGACGACGATATTCGGCATAGGTGCGATCATGCACGTCCGTCATTGCCGGAGAGTTCTCGATCATTCCCCAGAACACCACCCAGGTCCGGAGCGTGCTTCTCTCCATGACGGGCGCGGAAAGCGATGCGCGGAAATAGGCGCTCAGCCTGGCCCGCGGATCATCTCCTGCTGCGGCCACCATGGTTTCTATGTTTTCGAGCAGCGCAAGAGACATCGTCTCATAGGCATGACCGACCAGTTCATCCTTGCCGCTATAGTGATGATTGATGAGGCCGATCGAGATACCGGCCTCCTTGCTGATCTTGCGAATCGAAAGCCCAGCATGACCTTCCCGGGCGAGACACGCAAGCGTCGCCTCGATCAGCGTACGGCGCCGATCCTCGGGTAACTTGCGTTCGAATTTGCCGAGTTCCGCCATGCTGCGAATCGAATTCCATCCATTTTCCAAGGATGTAGCATGTTTACGGTCCCGACACATGAATGCGAATGAAAATGACGCTTTCAGGCTAGCCTTACTCGGCAGGCCCGATCGTCAGCGCGAGGTCGCGCAGCCCGTCGATTCCACCGGTAATGACATCGCCCGCCACCACCGGACCGACGCCGGCCGGTGTTCCGGTATAGATCAGGTCTCCGGGCGCAAGATGATAGAAGCGCGACAGGTGGCTGACGATTTCCGGAACCGACCAGACCATGTCAGACAGATGCGAATCCTGCTTCACCTCGTCTCCGACCTTCAGCCAGATGCGCTGCTCGCCGATGGCCGGGAAATCCCTTGCCCGCGTGATGTCCGAAATGATTGCCGACCGTTCGAAGGCCTTGCCGAAATCCCACGGCCTCTGCTTCACGCGGGAAGCCTGCTGCAGGTCGCGCCGGGTCATGTCGAGACCGCATGCGTAACCGTAGACGGCCTTGGGCGCCTCCTCCACCGACACCCGGAATGCCGGAGCGCCGATGGCGATCACCAGTTCCATCTCGTAGTGGAAATTCTCCGTGCCCGGCGGATAGGGAATGGTCGAGCCCGTCGGCGTGATCGCGCTTGCCGGCTTGGTGAAGTAGAAGGGCTCCTCGCGGTCGACTTCGACACCCATCTCCGCCGCATGGGCGGCATAATTGCGCCCGACGCAGAAGATCCTGTGGACAGGATATCCTCCGGCCTCACCCCTGACCGGGACCAGAGGGGTAGCGGGAATTTCGAAAAGTGGCTCAAGCGTGCTCAACGCATTCTCTCCTCGTCATGGCCGGCCCGATCCCGATGCGCCGCATCGAAACGGGTTTCGGCAAGTATCATCACTGCTTAAGTCGATAGGCCGGTTGCCGCAAGGTCGGGCAAGGAGGCCGCCGCAGCAATGTTTTGCCGCCACTCGCGCAGAATTGTCTGCCTATGGGCGTACCAATCTCCTAACCCGGAATGAGCCCTTTTTTGCCAATCGGATAAGCGCTAGAGAAGGCGGGCCAAGGCATCTGTTTGCGAGGGGGAGCGCATCTTCATGCTGGAAATATACGAAATGCCCGGACACCTGATCCGGAGACTGAACCAGACGTCCGTTTCCGTCTTCATGGACGAAACCGGCAAGAAGGGCTTCGATCTGACGCCCGTGCAGTATGCGGCGCTCAACGCCATCGAAGCAACGCCCGGGCTCGATCAGGCAACGCTTGCCAGCCACATTGCCTATGACCGTGTGACCATCGGCGGAGTGGTCGACCGGTTGGAGCAGAAGGACTGGGTGCGCCGGGAAACGAACCCGAAGGACCGGCGGGCTCGCACCCTTTACCTCACCGACAAGGGCAGCGAGACGCTTGCGGAAATTCGCCCGATCGTCCGGGAAACCCAGGCCCTGCTGCTGAGCGGGTTGACCTCCACCGAACGCGAGCAGTTCGTCGGCCTTCTGCAGAAGGCATGCGAAGCGGTCAACGAACGCAGCCGCGCGCCCTTGCGCATCACCTGAACCACTCGATTGAGATCACGGAACCAGCACCGCCGCGCCCTGAAACCGGCCGGCACGCAGGTCGTCCAGCGCCTCGTTCGCCCTTTCCAGCGGATAGACCGTCGTCGTGGTCTTCACCCCGGCGCGCGGCGCGAGATCGAGGAACTCCACGGCATCCGCCCGGGTGAGATTGGCAACCGACAGGATCTGCCTCTCACCCCACAGGATCGAGTAGGGAAACTGCGGGATATCGCTCATATGGATGCCGCCGCACACCACGCGTCCGCCCTTGGCGACGGCGCGGAGCGCGGCCGGCACCAGCGCGCCCACGGGCGCGAAGATGATGGCGGCGTCGAGCGCCTTCGGCGGAACCTCCTCCGAGCTACCCGCCCAGACGGCTCCCAGCGATCCGGCCATGGCCTGTGCCGCATGGTCACCCTTGCGGGTGAATGCATAGACCTCCCGTCCCTGATGAACGCAGACCTGCGCGATGATATGAGCCGCCGCCCCGAAACCGTAGATCCCGATACGGCGCGCCTCCCCCGCCATCTTGAGCGACCTCCAGCCGATCAGCCCGGCACACATCAACGGCGCGGCGGCAACGGGATCGGAAAAGCCGTCGAGCGGAAAGGCATAGGATGCGTCGGCCACCACATGGCTGGCGAAACCGCCATCCCGGGTGTAGCCGGTGAAACCGGGTGTGTCGCAGAGGTTCTCCCGACCGCTCTCGCAATAGCTGCAACAGCCGCAGGTATGCCCGAGCCACGGAATGCCGACCCGCCGCCCCGGCAGAAGACTGGAGACGCCCTCCCCGCATCGCTCCACGATGCCGACGATTTCGTGCCCCGGAACAAGCGGCAGCTTCGGATCGGTAAGGTCGCCATCAACCACATGCAGATCCGTGCGGCAGACGGCGCAGGCCTCTACCCGCACAAGGATCTCGCCCATGCCCGGTTGCGGGTCTGGCCGCTCTTCGAACCGCAAGGGCTGTCCGACGGCGTGAAGCACCATGGCTTTCATTTTTCACGATCTCCTTCTTCGCATGCGATGACGATGTCGCGGGGATCGACTATGCTCCCGCCCGCACGGCAATCTCAAGGCCGCGACAGCTTGCGTCTTCCATTGCCTGCCCAGCCCAAACGGACCACCCATGTCTCTCATCCCCGACAATTCTGCAGACGGCAACTCCCACCGGAACAGCTACTGGAGCCTGCCGCTCGATACGCTGTTCAGCCAGTTTCATTCCGGAAAGCAGGGCCTGACAAGCGCGGAAGCCGCCGAACGGCTGCGGCATTTCGGCCCCAACTCGCTGAAGGACGAAAACCGCTGGAGCGCCCTGCGCATCTTCCTCTCCCAGTTTGAAAGCCCGCTGGTGCTGATCCTCGTGGCCGCCGCGGCGATTTCAATCGTGGTCGGGGAGTGGCGCGAAGCCATCATCATCTCGCTGATCGTTCTCGCAAGCTGTATCCTGAGCTTCTACCAGGAGTATTCCGCATCCGTCGCGGTCGAGAAACTGAAGGAGCGCATCGGCTTCAAGGCCCGGGTGCGCCGGGACGGGCAATTCATCTCCATAGCCGCAGCAGAGGTCGTGCCCGGCGACATCGTTGCCGTCTCTGCCGGCGACCTCATCCCGGCCGATGCCATCCTGATTTCGGCAACCGATCTCTTCGTCAGCCAGTCGGCCCTGACGGGCGAGACCTTTCCGGTCGAGAAACGTCCGGGCGAGCTTCCAGCCGACACCGCACTGGCCAATCGCGCCAGCATGCTCTTCACAGGAGCCTCCGTCCGCAGCGGCATGGGTGAGGCCATGGTCGTCGAGACCGGCGTCGAAACCGAATTCGGCAAGATCACCGCCCACCTTCAGGAAGAGACACCGGAAACCGATTTCGCCCGGGGCATCCGCCGGTTCGGTTATCTCATGACGCGCGTCGCGCTGATCATGGTGGTGGTGATCTTCGCCGGCAATGTCCTGCTTCAACGCCCGCTGGTCGACTCGCTGCTCTTCTCCCTGGCCATCGCCGTCGGCATCACGCCCGAGCTGTTACCCGCGATCGTCAGCCTCACGCTGTCGAGCGGTGCCCGCCGCATGGCCGCCGGCGGCGTTATCGTGCGGCGGCTGGCCTCGATCGAAAATCTCGGCAGCATGAACCTGCTATGCACCGACAAGACCGGAACCCTTACCGAAGGCGTCGTCAGCCTCGACCGCGTCGAGGGACCGCTGGACGGCAGCACCCCGGAGAGGCTGCTCCGGCTTGCCGCCCTCAACGCCCGCCTGCAGAACGGCATGGCGAACCCGCTGGACGACGCCATCGACAAGGCCGCCACTGCCGCAGCCATTCAGACGGACGCCTCGTCCAAGGTCGGCGAGATCCCCTATGATTTCATCCGCAAACGCCTCTCGGTGATCGTTCGCGAAAAAGACGGCGACCTGCTGATCGCGAAGGGAGCCGTCGCCAACATTCTCGAGGTCTCGAGCCATGTCATGCATGGGGATGAACCGAAGCCACTGGACGACGAAGCGCGTACGGCGCTTGCGAAGCGCTACGCCGATTGGAGCGATGAAGGCTTTCGCGTACTCGGCATCGCCATCCGTCATTTTGCGCCATCGCGGGAACGCTACGGGCATGACGACGAAACCGGCCTCGCCTTTGCCGGCTTCCTGCTGTTCAGCGATCCGCCGAAGAGCGGTATCGCCGAAACGCTGGCGGCGATGGCCGAGCGCGGCGTCAAGGTGAAGGTGATCTCAGGCGACAACCGTTTCGTGGCCGCCCATCTCGCCCGCACGATAGGGCTGGCCTCGGCCCATATACTGACCGGCGAGGAACTGTCGAAACTGACGGACGAGGCGTTGGCGGCACGCGCCGTTCGCACCGATCTCTTCGTCGAGATCGACCCGAACCAGAAACAGCGCATCGTCGCGGCACTTCGCGGCCGCGGCCATGTGGTCGGTTATCTTGGCGACGGCATCAACGATGCACCCGCCCTGCACGAAGCCGATATCGGCATTTCCGTCGAAGGCGCCGCCGATGTCGCCCAGCAGGCCGCCGACATGGTGCTGGTCGACAAGAGTCTCGATGTACTGCTGGAAGGTATCGACAACGGACGCAGGACCTTCGCCAACACGATGAAATACGTGTCCTGCGCGATCAGTTCCAATTTCGGCAACATGATCAGCATGTCCTTTGCATCATTCCTGTTGCCGTTTCAGCCCCTGCTCGCCAAGCAGATCCTGCTCAACAACTTCCTGGCCGACATTCCCTCCATGGCAATCGCCGGCGACAATGTCGATCCGGCGGCGGTGATGCATCCGCAGCGCTGGAACATCGCCTATGTCCAGCGCTTCATGATCGTCTTCGGCCTGATCAGCACGCTTTTCGATTTCCTGACCTTCGGCTTCCTGCTCGCATTGACCGGCGAACACGCGGCGATCTTCCAGACGGGCTGGTTCGTGGAATCCCTCGTCACCCAGCTCGCGACCGTTCTCATCATCCGCACAAGAGCGCCCTTTTTCAGGAGCCGCCCGGGCCGCTGGCTCCTGCTCTCGACGCTCGTCATATCCGCGCTCGCCATTGCGCTGCCCTACATTCCCGGATCGGAATGGTTCGGCTTCGTGCATCTGCCCGTCGGCGTGCTCATTGGCCTCGCCGGCATCACCTTCGCCTATCTGGCGAGTACGGAAATCGCCAAGCACTGGTTCTTCAGCAAACCCCATGACCGACTTTTTCACAGGAAGCGTCAGCGCAGGGGCGCGATGTCCGTTTCCGGCCCCAGAAACCGGCGATAGATGGTCGACAACGGAAAATTGCAAAAAGGCTGCTGAATTCTTCGCCGGGCGGAACAAATCTCGCGACAGAACGTTTGAGCGGCGACTGAAATTTACAAAACGGGTAAATGGCTGCCATGCGTGTCGTTTCCGTCACCTTTATCTATGAAACCACCGATTCCGGCGGAGAACCCCCAGCGGAAGTATCCCCTTCTCCCGCCAGCACGGGCCCTGACATGGCTGTTTTTGCCCCTTGGACTATCCAGCCATGTGGCCTATGGGCTTGGAAAACCGGGCAAAAAATGCCACAAGCCATATCGACGCAAGGTAGAGCGTCCCAGTCGGATGCCGATGGGCCTGCGCCCCGGAGAAAGACCGCTTTCTGAGCTCTGCCTTCTCACCGTCACAGGCGCCCAAACCGAAAGGCAAAGCAGAAATGACCTTGAAGATCGTACCCGTCATCATGGCTGGCGGAAAGGGAACGCGTCTCTGGCCGCTGTCACGCGCGGCGGCTGCGAAGCAGTTCATCCGTTTCGTCGGCGACAAGACCCTGTTCCAGGGTACGCTGCTTCGAGTAGAGGACGATCATCTCTACGAACCCGCGCTGGTTATCACCAATGAGGAATTCCGCTTCCTCGTCGCAGAACAGGCACGCGAACTGGATGCGAAGCTCTCCGGCATCGTTCTGGAACCCGAGGCCCGCAACACCGCCGCCGCGGTCGCGGCAGCCGCCGTGATCGTGTCCGATCTCTATGGCGAGGACGCCATCATCCAGATCCTGCCGTCCGACCACGATATCGTCGTCGACGATACCTATCGCAACTGTGTGAAGGCAGCCGCCAAGGCTGCCCATGCCGGCAAGATCGTCACCTTCGGCATCACCCCGACCGAACCTGCAACCGGGTACGGCTATATTGAACTCGGCAAGGAACTCGGAGACGGCGCCTTTGCCGTCAAGCGCTTCGTCGAGAAGCCGAAAACCGAGGCCGCGGAGAAGATGCTCGAGGCCGGCAACTTCTACTGGAACTCCGGCATGTTCGTCTTTTCCGCGAGCCAGATCGTCGCGGAACTCGAAAAATTCGCACCCGAAGTTCTGGCTGCTGCCCAGGCATCGGCAGAAAAGGCCACCAAGGATCTGGACTTCACCCGTCTCGACAAGGACACCTTCGTCAACAGCCCAAGCATCTCGATCGACTATGCGGTGATGGAAAAGACCCCGAATGCCGCCGTCATCCCCTCCCCGATCACATGGTCGGATCTCGGGAGCTGGGATGCCGTCTGGAAGATCGGTCAGCCGGATGCGGACGGCAACGTCGTGCACGGCAATGCGACGGTGATCGGCACCCGCAACTCGCTCGTCATGTCACGCAACAGTCACCTTGCAGTGCAGGGCATGGACGGCGTCGCCGTCATCGCCAGCGAAGATGCCGTCTATGTCGGACGTCTGGACGAAAGCCAGAAGGTCGGCGATCTCGTGAAGCTTCTGGCGTCGCGCAAGGAAACCGCCAACCTGACGGAAAACCACCCGACATCGTTCCGTCCCTGGGGCGGCTACACCTCCGTGCTCAATGGCGAACGCTTCCAGGTGAAGCGCCTCTTCGTCCATCCCGGCAAGAAGCTGTCATTGCAGAAGCATCACCACCGCGCGGAGCACTGGGTATGCGTCCGCGGCACAGCGGAAGTCACTATCGACGACAAGGTGACGATCTTGCACGAGAATCAGTCGATCTACATTCCGCAAGGCTCGGTGCACCGGCTTGCCAACCCCGGAAAGATCCAGCTCGAGATGATCGAGATCCAGACGGGCTCCTATCTCGGCGAAGACGACATCATTCGTCTGGTCGACGAATTCGGCCGGAGCTGACGTCTACAACCGAAATGACATGACATCTGCGAAAAACACGAGGCCCCGGACGCTTATGCGCCGGGGCCTGCTTGCTTTATGCCGCTGCATTGCACAAGATTGATTTTAACCCGGAAAACGGGATCGATAAGGGAACAGGGCAAGCAGCACGAATGTCGATCAAGGCCAGTATCTATCACCTCACCCATTATCAATATGACAATCCGGTGAGGCTGGGGCCGCAGATCATCCGCCTGAAACCGGCCGCACATTCGCGCACCAAGGTGCTCAGTCACTCGCTGAAGGTGACTCCGGCCAATCATTTCGTGAACCTGCAGCAGGATCCCTACGGCAACTATCTCGCCCGCTTCGTCTTTCCGGACCCGGTGACCGAGTTCAAGATCGAGGTCGATCTTGTCGCCGACATGACGGTCTACAACCCCTTCGACTTCTTCACCGAAGAAGAAGCGGTGAAATGGCCCTTCGAATACCCTGTAGACATTCGCGAGGACCTCGCGATCTACATGAAGCCCGAGCCGGATTGCCCGGCACTCGACGCCTATATGGAAACCGTCGACAAGACGCCGGATCAGGGCACGGTCGACATGGTGGTCGGCCTGAATGCCCGCCTGCAACAGGAAATCGGCTACGTCATCCGTATGGAGCCCGGCGTACAGCAACCCGACGAAACGCTGACGCTTGCCAGGGGTTCATGCCGCGACACAAGCTGGCTGCTGGTCCAGATCCTGCGACGTCTCGGCCTCGCCGCGCGCTTCGTCTCCGGTTACCTGATCCAGCTCACCCCCGACCTCAAGGCGCTGGATGGTCCTTCCGGCACGGAAGTGGATTTCACCGACCTCCATGCCTGGGCGGAAGTCTACATTCCGGGCGCGGGCTGGATCGGCCTCGACCCGACATCGGGCCTCCTGACCGGCGAAAGCCATATCCCGCTCGCGGCAACGCCGCATTACAAGAACGCCGCCCCCATTTCCGGCGGGTATATAGGCCAGGCCAAGACCGAATTCGCCTTCGACATGCAGGTGAAGCGCGTTTCGGAGCATCCGCGCATTACCAAGCCCTTTTCCGATGAAAGCTGGGATGCGCTGCATGCTCTCGGCCAGAAGGTCGACCGATCGCTCCTTGCCGGCGACGTGCGGCTCACCATGGGCGGTGAGCCGACCTTCGTCTCGATCGACGACTTCCAGTCCGACGAGTGGAACACCGCAGCCGTTGGCCCGACCAAGCGGGAGAAGGCCGACGATCTCATCCGCCGCCTTCAGCAGCGCTTCGCTCCGGGCGGTTTCCTGCATTACGGTCAGGGCAAGTGGTATCCCGGCGAAAGCCTGCCGCGCTGGACCTTCTCGCTCTACTGGCGCCGCGACGGCCTGCCGATCTGGAAGAACCCGGACCTGATCGCCGTCGAAAGCCGCGATCACAAGGTCACCCACGAGGACGCCTCGCGCCTTCTGCAGGCAATCGCCGTCGAACTCGACATCGAGCCCGAGAATGTTGCGGCGGCCTACGAGGACCCTGCCGAATGGGTCGTCAAGGAGGCGAACCTTCCCGAAAACGTCGATCCGTCCAATTCGAAGCTCAAGGACCCGGAAGAACGCAGCCGCATCGCCAAGGTTTTCGCCAATGGCCTGACCACCCCGGCCGGCTATGTCCTGCCGGTGCAGGCCTGGCAGACGCGCGCATCGGGTCGCACCTGGGTCAGCGAAAAGTGGCGCACCCGCCGCGGCCGCCTTTATCTCATTCCCGGCGACAGCCCGGTCGGTTTCCGCCTGCCGCTGAACTCGCTGCCCTACATTTCGCCATCCTGGTACCCCTACATCAACCCGGTCGATCCGACCGTGGAAAAATCGCCCCTGCCCGATTTTGCGACCGACAAGGGCCGCGGCATGCCGGAACACTCCTTCCAGCGGGACATCGCCCAGCAGACACGCGTGCCACAGTCCTATGAGGAAATCGGCGGCCATGTGCGCACCGCGATCTCGGTGGAAGTCCGTGACGGCCGCCTCTGCATCTTCATGCCGCCGACCGAGGCGCTGGAGGAATACCTCGATCTTCTGGCTTCCGCCGAGCGCGCAGCGGCATCGCTGAACCTGCCGGTTCACATCGAGGGTTACACACCGCCCCATGACGAGCGGCTGAACGTCATCCGCGTCGCGCCGGATCCGGGCGTCATCGAGGTCAACATCCACCCGGCCTATAACTGGCAGGATTGCGTCGACACCACCGCCGCGATCTACGAGGAAGCGCGGCAGTCGCGTCTCGGCGCCGACAAGTTCATGATCGACGGACGCCACACCGGCACCGGAGGCGGCAACCACGTCGTCGTCGGCGGTGCGACGACCAACGACAGCCCCTTCCTGCGACGCCCGGACCTGCTGAAGAGCCTCGTGCTGCACTGGCAGCGGCATCCGTCGCTGTCCTATCTGTTCTCCGGCATGTTCATCGGCCCGACCAGCCAGGCGCCACGCATCGATGAAGCCCGCCACGACAGCCTCTACGAACTGGAAATCGCGCTCGCCCAGATCCCTATGCCGGGCAATGGCCAGTTGCCACCCCTGCCGTGGCTGGTCGACCGGCTGTTCCGCAACCTGCTGATCGACGTCACCGGCAACACGCACCGCTCGGAAATCTGCATCGACAAGCTGTTTTCACCGGATGGACCGACGGGGCGCCTCGGCCTCGTCGAGTTCCGCGGCTTTGAAATGCCGCCGAATGCACGCATGTCGCTTGCCCAGCAGCTTCTCATCCGCGCGCTGATTGCCCGCTTCTGGAAGAACCCCATCACCGGCAATTTCGTCCGCTGGGGCACGGCGCTGCACGATCGTTTCATGCTGCCCTACTACGTCTGGCAGGATTTCCTCGAAGTACTCGCCGACCTGCGCGATAACGGCTTCGACTTCAAGCCGGAATGGTTCGAAGCCCAGCTCGAATTCCGTTTCCCCTTCTATGGCGAGGTGGAATACGGCGATTCGCGGCTGGAACTGCGTCAGGCGCTGGAACCATGGCACGTCATGGGTGAGCAGGGCGCGATTGGCGGCACAGTGCGTTACGTCGATTCGTCGGTGGAACGGCTTCAGGTGAAGCTCGACACGCCCAATCCGGCCCGGTTCGCCGTTGCCTGCAACGGCCGCCGCGTACCCCTGACCCCGACGCGCACCAACGGCGTGGCGGTCGCCGGCGTACGCTACAAGGCCTGGCAGCCGGCCTCGGGGCTGCATCCCGTCCTGCCGGTCAACACACCGCTAACATTTGACATTTACGATACATGGTCCGGCCGTTCGATCGGTGGGTGCGTGTATCATGTGGCCCATCCCGGTGGCCGGAGTTACGACACCTTCCCCGTGAACGGGAACGAAGCGGAAGCGAGACGACTTGCACGTTTCGAGCCTTGGGGCCATACAGCGGGCAATTATCCCTTGTGGCCGGAAACCATCGCACCGGAATTCCCGCATACATTGGACCTTAGAAGACCGCAGGGCATGTGAAAGAGGATATGACGAACCAGACGGTGGCCGAACAGCTGGAAGACGAAATCAGCGAGGCGCGCAGCGTGAGTTATCGAGCATTGCCGGGCGCAGCCGACGAGATGCTGGATAACAACGGCGCCATTCGTCCCGTGTGGCAGCGATTCGTGAATTCCATCGACCGGTTGTCCGAGCACGAGCTGCACGAGCGCTTTGCCCGCGCCGACCGCTATCTGCGCGATGCGGGCGTATTCTACCGTGCCTATGGCGCCAACGGTTCGAGCGACCGGGCCTGGCCCTTCTCCCATATTCCGGTCCTGATTGCCGAAAAGGAATGGCAGGTGCTGGCCGAGGGTCTGGTGCAGCGCGCCAACCTGCTGGAAGCGGTCGTCTCTGACATCTACAACGACAACCGGCTGGTTCAGGAAGGCTTTCTGCCGCCGCAGCTGATCGCCGGAAATCCGGAATTCCTGCGTCCCCTGGTGGGGGTCAAGCCGGCCGGCGGACACTATCTTCATTTCTGTTCGTTCGAGATCGGTCGCGGGCCTGACGGTAACTGGTGGGTGCTGGCCGACCGCACGCAGGCACCATCAGGCGCGGGCTTCGCGCTGGAAAACCGCGTTGCGACCACCCGCGCCTTCTCCGACATTTATGCCGAGACGCATGTCCATCGCCTCGCCTCCTTCTTCGGGGCATTCCGCGACGCGCTGCAGTCCCGCAAGCAGCATGCGGACGACCGTATCGCCGTGCTCTCCCCCGGCCCGGCCAATGAAACCTATTTCGAACACGCCTACATCGCCCGCTATCTCGGCGTCATGCTGCTGGAAGGCGAGGATCTGGCGGTCGTCAACGGCCGGGTCATGGTGCGCACCGTCGCCGGCCTGAAGCCGATCAGCGTCCTCTGGCGTCGCCTGGATGCCGCCTATTCCGATCCGCTGGAACTCAACCAGAACTCCCATATCGGCACGCCCGGAATGGTTCAGGCACTGCGCAACGGCGCGGTGACCTTCGTCAACGCCCTTGGTTCCGGCATTCTGGAAACCCGGGCGATGCTCGCCTTCATGCCGACCATCTGTCGTCATCTGCTCGGTGAGGATCTGGCCCTTCCCTCCATCGCAACCTGGTGGTGCGGCCAGAAATCCGAGCGCGAGCATGTGGCCCGCAACCTCGATCGCATGGTGATCGGCCCCGCCTATTCCCGGCTTCCCTTCTTCGACGACAGCGGCCGCTCTCAGCTCGGCGACTCGCTGTCGAAAGCACAGCGCCTGTCCATGCTGGAACGCATGGAAGCAGAAGGCGGCAAGCTGGTCGGCCAGGAGGTCGTCACTCTCTCTACGACGCCTGCCTTCATTGGCGGCAAGCTGACGCCGCGTCCGATGAGCCTACGTGTCTATGCCGCTCGTACCCGCGACGGCTGGCAGATCATGCCCGGCGGCTTCGCCCGCATCGGCAGCGGCGATGACGTTTCGGCCATCGCCATGCAATCCGGTGGCAGCGCCGCCGACGTCTGGATCGTCTCCGAAAAGCCGGTCGACCGCACTTCGCTCCTTCCGGCGGAAGAAAGCTTCACCCGCAACATGCCGGGCAGCCTGCCGAGCCGGGCGGCCGACAACCTCTACTGGCTCGGCCGCTACATCGAGCGGGCCGAAGGCGCATTGCGCATTCTTCGCGCATGGCACGGACGCTTCGCCGAATCGGCGGACCCCGAGCAGCCGCTTCTGGCCTATGTGGCGCGCTATCTGTCCGACCTCGACGTCGACATGAAGCACGGCGTGCCGGAAAGCATGATGCGCAACATCGACAGCGCGGTCTATTCGGCCAGCAATATCCGCGACCGCTTCTCGCCGGACGGCTGGCTGGCATTGACCGACCTAGCCAAGACCGCACGCCGCTTCCACGATACCGTCAAGCATGGCGACGACGCCGCCCATGCGATGACCATTCTTTTGCGAAAGCTCGCGGGCTTCGCCGGTCTGGTGCATGAAAACATGTACCGCTTCACCGGCTGGCGCTTTCTGACCGTCGGCCGCTTCCTCGAACGCGGGCTGCACATGACACGGCTGCTCGGCCACATGAGCGCCGACGCGGCACCCGATGGTTCGCTCGACATGCTGCTGGAGATTGGCGACAACGTCATGACCCATCGCCGCCGCTACAATGTCAACACGGCCAAGCTGACCGTGACCGACCTGCTGGCGCTAGACCCGCTGAACCCGCGTTCCATTCTGTTCCAGCTCAACGAAATCCGTACCGAACTGGAGCAACTGCCGAACGCCTTCGTCAACGGCCAGATGTCGCCGCTCTACCGCGAGGCGATGCGCCTTCATTCCGGCCTGGCGGTGATGACGCCGGAGACGATGACGCCGGAAATCTACGCCACCCTCGAACGCGAGCTCGAGAAACTGTCCGACATCCTTGCCAACACCTATCTCGGATAGTCCGATGCTCTACGATCTCACGCTTCATATCGGCTATACCTACGACGTTCCGGTTTCGGGATCGCACCACGTCCTGCGCGTGCTGCCGCTATCCCTGTCCGACCGCCAGAGGCTCGTCGCCGGTGCCGTCAGGATCGATCCGCAGCCGGACGAAACCAGCAACTTCGTCGATTTCTTCCAGCATCCCGCAACCTCCATCATGCTGCGGGCCCAGCACGAGAAGCTCGATATCCGCATGCAGGCCCGCGTCATGGTGCAGCCGCAGGCGATCACCGCGGACTTCTCCCCGATCCTGGAAAAACTGCCGGAAGAACTTGCCGATTACTGGTCCGTCGAACCGGATTCGCCGCATCATTTCCTCGGTGTAAGCCCCCGTCTCAGCGAAGTCCCGGAAATTGCGGCCTATGCGGCAAAGGCCATCAAACCTGGCCTGACGTTACGTCAGATCGCCGAGACGCTCTGCGCCCGGATTCACTCGGACTTCAAATACGACCCCGATGCCACGACGGTAGATTCCACGCCTGCGGAAGCGTTTGCGCTGAAACGCGGCGTCTGCCAGGATTTTTCCCATGTGATGATCATCGCGCTCAGAAGCCTCGGCATTCCCGCCGGCTATGTCAGCGGCTTCCTGCGCACGATCCCGCCACCGGGCAAGGAACGCCTCGAGGGCGCTGACGCCATGCATGCCTGGGTACGTGTCTGGTGCGGTGAAACCATGGGCTGGATCGAACTCGACCCCACCAACAACATCGTCGTCAGCAGCGATCATGTCGTGGTCGCCTATGGCCGGGACTATTCCGATGTCGCTCCGGTCATCGGCGTGCTGAAGAGCTACGGCAGCCACCAGACCGTGCAGGCGGTAGACGTGATCCCGGTGAAATGAAGATTAGCCCGCGATTACCGCGGGAATCGCTAAAATCCTAGTAATTCGCTTAAGTCGAATATCAGCTTTTTCGGATATCCACGCATCAAGATACTCCATCGAGTGGGGCGAGATGATGACTGGTTTCGAAAAGAGAAACATTGCTATACGCCGGTTCGCGACAGACCGGAGCGGTAATTTCGGCATGATGACGGCAATATTGCTGCCGGTAACGCTCGCCATCGCAGGGCTGGCGATGGATATGACGCAGGTCATACAGGTCCGGTCCGCCCTTCAGGATGCCGCCGACTCTGCGGCCCTTTCCGCGGCTGCGGCGCTCGCCGGCAATGAACAGTTGACCGATGCGGAAGCCATCGCACAGGCAAAGCTTTTCATGGCCTCCCAGTTCACGAATATCAACGGTACCAGCGACGGCAACGTTGACCCGACTGCCCAACAGCAATCGCAGGCGGAAGTGGCGGAAGGCGCAGTAGCAAGCGTGCAGCGCACGAACGGCGCCGGCAACGGTAAAACCTTCGATGTCACGATCAGCGGCCATTACGACGTGTCGATGAACGCCCTCACGCGACTGCTGGGTTACGATACGATGCGCGTCAGCGTCTCCAGCACCTCCCAAAGCACGACGGAAAGCAAGAATGCGCTGTCGATGTTCTTGGTCCTCGACCGTTCCGGCTCAATGGCAGACGACACCAGCACCGTGAACACGGCTCAGCCGGAGAAAACGGTTACCTACGACTGCGGTACCTGGAGAGAGAAGAAAACCTGCAGCTATACTCAGACCAACTACTATACAAAGATCGAGGCATTGAAGCTCGCAGTCGCGGACCTCACAACCCAGCTCGACACCGCTGACCCTGACAAGATGTATGTACGCACGGCCGCAGTCTCCTACAACGCATCGATGCAGACTGCGACCGCCTTCGAATGGGGGACTTCCAAGGCCCTTACCTATGTGAAGGCCCTGACCGCGACCGGCGGCACGGACTCCTCCGGCGCCATGAAGGAAGCCTATACCAAGGTAACTGCGGCAAGCGAACTGACTGCCCACAAAACGAAGAACGGCCAGGAGTCTCCGGGCAAGTTTATCATCTTCATGACCGATGGCGACAACAACTATACAAGCGCGGACACCTCCACCAGGGCCACATGCACCAGCGCCAAAGCGGCAGCCGTGGAAATCTATACAGTGGCCTTCATGGCGCCCCAGCGCGGCAGGGAACTGCTGCAGGACTGCGCCACGGACACTTCGCATTACTATGATGCCAACAACGCTGCCGAACTCGTTGCAGCCTTCAAGGAGATCGGCGAAAAGGCGGCAGCAGCAGCCACTCGCCTGACCAATTGATGGCAAGGCGGACGAACAACCGCTCCAGATCGAGAGCCGTGGCGACAAACGCCACGGCTTTTTTGTTCAAAAATGCATGCAGTGACATAAATCCTGAAAATTCAGCAATTTATAAAGAACACACAGTCCACGCCCCAATCCGGCATTTGCCGATTTCCTGTGTTGCAAGTGTTTCATAACGGTGCGTAAACTGCGAAAAATCGACCATGCGCCGATGCTCCCAGAATCGGCGAAGCACCCCGTTAAAGCTGCTCCAACCTTAGGCGGAACCATGATCAAGACCCTCAGCAAAGCGGACCTGCCCTTGCCGAAGCCACGCGTTTCCGACCCGGAAGTGCTGGCCGCCGAAATCATCGAGCGATTGACTTACGGCATCGGTAAGGATGCCAAGGTGGCGACACCGCATGACTGGCTGACGGCAACGATCCTCGTGGTGCGCGACCGCATCATCGACAAGTGGATGGAATCGACCCGCGCCACCTACGCCAACAACGCCAAGCGCGTCTATTATCTATCGCTGGAATTCCTGATCGGTCGCCTGATGCGCGACGCCATGTCCAATCTCGGCCTGATGGACGAAATCCGGGAGGCGCTCGGATCGCTCGGCGTCGAACTCGACGTCATCGCCGGCCTCGAACCCGATGCAGCGCTGGGCAACGGCGGCCTCGGCCGCCTCGCCGCCTGCTTCATGGAATCGCTCGCGACCGTCGATATCCCGGCCTATGGCTACGGCATCCGTTACGTCCACGGCCTCTTCCGGCAGCAGATGGCGGACGGCTGGCAGGTCGAACTGCCTGAAACCTGGCTCGCTCATGGCAACCCATGGGAATTCGAACGACGCGAAAGCTCCTACGAAATCGGCTTCGGCGGCGGCGTCGAGACGGTCAATGGCCAGAACGACGAAGTGCGCTTCGTGTGGAAGCCCAGCGAGCGCATGATTGCGACCGCCTATGACACACCCGTCGTCGGCTGGCGCGGCGAACGGGTGAACACGCTTCGCCTCTGGTCGGCCCAGCCGATCGACCCCATTCTCCTCGATGCCTTCAATGCCGGCGACCACATCGGCGCACTGCGCGAAAGCAACAAGGCCGAAACGCTGACCCGCGTGCTTTATCCGGCTGACGCGAACGCCGCCGGTCAGGAACTGCGTCTCCGTCAGGAATATTTCTTCTGTTCCGCATCGCTGCAGGACATTCTGCGCCGCCACCTGCAGCAGGGCAACCAGCTCTCCGCTCTGCCCGACAAGGTTTCGATCCAGCTGAACGACACCCATCCGGCCGTCTCGGTCGCGGAGCTGATGCGGCTCCTCTGCGATATCCACGGCGTCGACTTCGACACCGCCTGGGAAATCACCTGGAAGACTTTCTCCTATACCAACCACACGCTTCTGCCCGAAGCGCTGGAGAGCTGGCCCGTTCCGCTGTTCGAACGTCTTCTGCCCCGCCACATGCAGCTGGTCTACGCCATCAATGCCAAGATCCTGGTCGACGCACGCAAGAACCGGTCCTTCTCCGACACCGAAATCCGCCACATCTCCCTGATCGACGAAAGCGGCGACCGGCGCGTGCGTATGGGCAATCTTGCCTTCATCGGCTCGCACAGCATCAACGGCGTTTCCGCCCTGCATACGGAACTTATGAAGGAAACGGTTTTCGCCGACCTTCACAGGCTCTATCCCGACCGCATCAACAACAAGACCAACGGCATCACGCCGCGCCGCTGGCTGATGCAGTGCAATCCGCAGCTGACCTCGCTGGTGCGGGAAGCGATCGGCGACGACTTCCTCGACGATGCCGGCAAGCTGACCGCGCTCGACGCCTTTGCCGACGATGCGTCGTTCCAGGAGAAGTTTGCCGCCGTCAAACGCGCCAACAAGGAGCGCCTGTCCAATCTGGTCGCAAGCCGCATGGGGATCCGCCTGGACCCCTCGGCCATGTTCGACATCCAGATCAAGCGCATCCACGAATACAAGCGCCAGCTTCTCAACATCATCGAGACCGTTGCGCTGTTCGACCAGATCCGCTCCCATCCGGAGCGGGACTGGGTGCCGCGCGTCAAGCTCTTCGCCGGCAAGGCGGCGCCGAGTTATCACAACGCCAAGCTTATCATCAAGCTCGCCAACGACGTCGCCCGCGTGGTCAACAACGATCCTTCCGTGCGCGGACTGCTCAAGGTGGTCTTCATTCCGAACTACAACGTCTCGCTCGCCGAAGTCATGGTGCCGGCCGCCGATCTTTCCGAACAGATCTCCACGGCCGGCATGGAAGCCTCGGGAACCGGCAACATGAAGTTCGCGTTGAACGGTGCGCTTACCATCGGCACACTGGATGGCGCGAATGTGGAAATGCGCGACCATGTCGGTGAGGAAAACATCGTGATCTTCGGCAAGACGGCAGAGGAAGTCGGCAAGGCCCGCGCAGACGGTTACAATCCGCGTGCGACCATCGAGGGCTCGCGCGAGCTCTCGCAGGCGCTTTCGGCCATCGCCTCCGGCGTGTTCTCGCCGGATGACCGCGGTCGCTTCTCCTCCCTGATGAACGGCATCTACCAGCATGACTGGTTCATGGTCGCCGAGGACTTCGATTCCTACGCCAAGGCCCAGCGCGATGTCGACACGATCTGGACCGATCCCGCGAACTGGTATGGCAAGACCATCCGCAACACCGCCCGCATGGGCTGGTTCTCGTCCGACCGTACGATCCGTCAGTACAACTCCGACATCTGGAGAGCCTGATGGCGAAGTCACCGAAGACCATCGGTGATGCCCTCCAGCCGGAGATCCCTCCGGCACCGGAGGTTGCGGCCATTATCGCGGGCACCCATGGCGATCCCTTCGCGGTGCTCGGCATCCATCAGACTGACAAGGGGTATTGCGCCCGCTGCTTCATTCCCGGTGCCGAAACAGTTACCGCAGTAGCGCTCAACGGCTCGGACCTCGGTGAACTGCGCCAGATCGATCCGGCGGGATTTTTCGCCGGACCGGTGGCGATCGGCGGCTTCCACCCGCTCCGCTACCGCGCTTGCCGCGGCGATGCCGAATGGACGGTCACCGACCCCTACAGCTTCGGCCCGGTGCTCGGCCCGATGGACGATTACTTCGTTCGCGAGGGCTCGCACCTCAGGCTCTTCGACAAGATGGGCGCCCATCCGCTGAAGCACCAGGGCGTCGACGGTTTCCATTTCGCGGTGTGGGCGCCAAACGCCGAGCGCGTCTCGGTCGTCGGCGATTTCAACGAGTGGGACGGCCGGCGGCACGTCATGCGGCTTCGCCGCGACACCGGCATCTGGGAAATCTTCGCCCCCGATGTCCGTCCGGGCGCCGCTTACAAGTTCGAGATCATTGGCAAGGACGGCGTGTTGCAGCCGCTGAAAGCCGACCCCTATGCGCGCCGCGCCGAACTGCGGCCGAAGAATGCCTCAATCACTGCGCCCGAGCTGGAGCAGGAGTGGGAGGACGATGCCCATCGCGAGCATTGGGCAAACGCAGACCAGCGTCGCCAGCCGATCAGCATCTACGAGGTGCATGCCGGCTCGTGGCAGCGGCGTGACGATGGCTCGCTTCTGAGCTGGGATGAGCTGGCCGATCGCCTGATCCCCTATTGCTCGGACATGGGCTTCACCCATATCGAGTTTCTTCCGATCAGCGAACACCCCTATGATCCGTCATGGGGCTATCAGACAACCGGGCTTTATGCGCCCACCGCCCGTTTCGGCGAACCGGAGGGCTTCGCCCGCTTCGTCAACGGCTGCCACAAGGTCGGCATCGGCGTCATTCTCGACTGGGTGCCCGCCCATTTCCCGACAGACGCCCACGGCCTGCGCTGGTTCGATGGCACCGCCCTTTATGAGCATGCCGATCCCCGTCAGGGTTTCCATCCGGACTGGAACACAGCGATCTACAATTTCGGCCGCAGCGAGGTCCTGTCCTACCTCATCAACAATGCACTCTACTGGACGGAAAAGTTCCACCTCGACGGCCTGCGCGTCGATGCGGTCGCCTCGATGCTCTACCTCGACTATTCCCGCAAGGAAGGCGAATGGGTGCCCAACGAGTATGGCGGGCGCGAAAACCTCGAAGCCGTACGCTTCCTGCAGAATATGAACCGGCTGGTTTATGGCGCCCACCCCGGTGTGATGACCATCGCGGAGGAATCCACCTCCTGGCCCAAGGTCTCGCAGCCGGTCCACGAAGGCGGCCTCGGCTTCGGCTTCAAGTGGAACATGGGCTTCATGCACGACACGCTGAGTTATTTCGCGCGTGAACCGGTGCACCGCAAGTTCCACCATCAGGAGATCACCTTCGGGCTTCTCTATGCCTTTTCCGAGAATTTCGTGCTGCCGATCTCGCATGACGAGGTGGTGCACGGAAAGGGCTCGATGATCGCCAAGATGTCGGGCGACGACTGGCAAAAATTTGCCAATCTCCGAAGCTACTACGCCTTCATGTGGGGCTATCCCGGCAAGAAGCTGCTGTTCATGGGGCAGGAATTCGCTCAGTGGAGCGAATGGAGCGAAAGCCGCCCGCTCGACTGGAACCTGCTCCAGTATGCCCTTCACGAAGGCATGCGGCGTCTCGTACGCGACCTCAATTTCACTTACCGCTCCAAGCCCGCGCTTCACGCCCGTGACTGCGAGGGCGATGGCTTCGAATGGCTGATCGTCGACGACCATGACAATTCGGTCTTCGGCTGGCTGCGCAAGGCGCCGGGCCAGAAACCGATCGCGGTCATCTGCAACTTCACGCCCGTCTATCACGAGCGTTACACCGTGTCGCTGCCCGCCGCGGGCCGCTGGCGGGAGATCCTGAATACCGATGCCGAGATCTACGGCGGCAGCGGCAAGGGCAATGGTGGCCGCGCGGAAGCCCGCGCCGGTGCCGATGGTCGCGCAACGGCAACCATCACCCTGCCGCCGCTCGCCGTCATCATGCTCGAACAAGAAAATTGATGCGGGAGGACAAAATGACGGAAAAGCGGATCCAGCCATTGGCGCGTGATGCCATGGCCTATGTTCTCGCAGGGGGGCGGGGCAGCCGGCTGAAGGAACTGACGGACCGGCGCGCAAAGCCTGCGGTCTATTTCGGCGGCAAGGCCAGGATTATCGACTTCGCACTGTCGAATGCGCTCAATTCCGGCATCCGCCGCATCGGGGTCGCCACCCAGTACAAGGCCCATTCGCTCATCCGTCACCTGCAGCACGGTTGGAACTTCTTCCGCCCGGAACGCAATGAAAGCTTCGACGTCCTGCCCGCTTCGCAGCGCGTCTCGGAGACCCAGTGGTATGAAGGCACGGCCGACGCCGTCTACCAGAACATCGACATCATCGAGTCCTACGGCCCGGAATACATGGTGATCCTGGCCGGCGACCATATCTATAAAATGGACTACGAGCAGATGCTCCAGCAGCACGTCGATTCCGGCGCCGACGTGACGATCGGCTGCCTGGAAGTGCCGCGCGAGGAAGCGACCGGCTTCGGCGTCATGCATGTCGACGAAAAGGACGATATCATTGCCTTCGTCGAGAAGCCGGCCGACCCGCCGGGTATTCCGGGCAATGAGGACTTCGCGCTTGCCTCGATGGGCATCTATGTCTTCCAGACGAGCTTCCTGATGGATGTTCTACGCCGCGATGCTGCCGACCCGACATCGAGCCGGGATTTCGGCAAGGACATCATCCCCTACATCGTTTCGAACGGTAAGGCCGTCGCCCACCGGTTCGCTCGCTCCTGCGTCCGCTCCGATTTCGAGCGCACACCCTACTGGCGCGACGTCGGCACGATCGACGCCTACTGGCAGGCCAATATCGACTTGACGGACGTCGTTCCCGATCTCGACCTCTACGACAAGACCTGGCCGATCTGGAGCTATGCCGAGATCACGCCACCGGCGAAGTTCGTCCATGACGACGAGGGCCGCCGCGGTTCCGCGATTTCCTCGCTGGTTTCCGGCGACTGCATCATTTCAGGCTCGACACTGTTGAAGAGCCTGCTGTTCACCGGCGTGCGCGCCAATTCCTATTCCCGCCTTGAAGGCGCAGTCATCCTTCCGAAAGTCCAGATCGGACGTCACGCCCGCCTGACCAACGTCGTCATCGACCATGGGGTGGTGATTCCCGAAGGTCTGGTGGTCGGGGAGGATCCGGAAATCGACGCCCGTCGGTTCCGCCGCTCCGAGAACGGTGTCTGCCTGATTACCCAGACGATGATCGACAAACTGGATCTGTGACCCTGATGAAAGTTCTCTCCGTCGCCTCCGAGCTTTATCCGTTGATCAAGACCGGCGGTCTGGCAGATGTTGCCGGTGCCCTGCCGCTTGCGCTGAAGGCGCATGATATCGAGACCCGGACACTCATCCCCGGCTATCCAGCGGTGATGAAGGCGATCAAGAAGGCGGTGAAGCGGGTGGAGTTCACCGACCTGCTGGGAGAACATGCCACCCTGATCGAGGCCAGGCATGAAGGTCTCGATATTCTGGTTCTCGATTCGCCGACGCTTTTCGAGCGCTCCGGTGGTCCCTATGTCGATCACGCGTCCCGGGATTATTCCGACAACTGGAAACGATTTGCAGTGCTCTCCAAGGCCGGCGCCGAAATCGCAGCCGGCGCACTTCCCGGCTGGCAGCCGGATCTCGTTCATGTGCATGACTGGCAGACGGCACTGACCCCCGTCTACATGCGCTATGCCGAGACACCGGAACTGCCGAGCCTCATCACCATTCACAACATCGCCTTCCAGGGGCAGTTCTCCGCCAGCTATTTCCCCTATCTCGGCCTTCCGGCCCATGCCTATTGGGAAGCGCTCGAATATTACGGCACGATGAGCTACCTGAAGTCAGGTCTTTCGACCGCCTCGGCGCTCAGCACCGTCAGCCCATCCTATGCCGAGGAAATCCTGACGCCGGAATTCGGCATGGGCCTGGAGGGCATCATCGCCGACCGCGCCAATGATCTCTACGGCATCGTCAACGGCATCGACGCCCAGGTCTGGAACCCCGCGACCGATCCGCTCATCGCCACCCAATACGCCTCCGGCGCATTCAAGAAACGTCAGGCGAACCGCGCGGCACTCACCGCCCGCTTTGGCCTCGATGATGACGACGGCCCGATCTTCTCCATCGTTTCCCGCCTGACCTGGCAGAAGGGTATGGACCTGCTCGGCGAAGTGATCGACGATATCGTATCGGCCGGGGCAAAGCTTGCCATTCTCGGCTCCGGCGACAGCGCATTGGAGGCGCAACTGCTTGCCGCCGCCTCGCGCTACCGCAATCGCATCGGCGTGGTCATCGGCTTCGACGAGCCGCTTTCGCATCTGATGCAGGCCGGCGCCGATGCCATCCTCATCCCCTCCCGCTTCGAGCCCTGCGGCCTGACCCAGCTCTATGCGCTGCGCTACGGCTGCGTGCCGGTGGTCGCCCGCACAGGCGGCCTCGCCGACACCATTGTCGATGCCAATGAAGCCGCGCTTGCCGGCGGTGTGGCCACAGGAATCCAGTTCGGACCGGTGACCGCGGATGCCCTGCGCCGCGCCATCCAGCGCACGATGAGGCTCTATCGCGACCCCAAGGCATGGGCGCAGCTGCAGAAACAGGGTATGAAGAGCGACGTCTCCTGGGGTCGCAGCGCCGAGCGCTACGCCGAACTTTATCAACGCCTCGTTTCGAAAGGCCAGTAAGTCCATGATATCGACTGTTGCCACCAAGCCCTTCTCTGACCAGAAGCCCGGCACCTCGGGCCTGCGCAAGAAGGTCCCGGTCTTCCAGCAGGAAAATTATGCAGAGAACTTCATCCAGTCGATTTTCGATTCGCTGGAAGGCTTTCAGGGCAAGACGCTGGTGGTCGGCGGCGATGGCCGTTACTACAATCGCGAGGTGATCCAGAAGGTCATCAAGATGGCCGCCGCCAATGGCTTCGGCAAGGTCATGGTCGGGCGAGGCGGCATTCTCTCGACGCCCGCAGCCTCCCACGTCATCCGCAAGTACAAGGCGTTCGGCGGCATCATCCTGTCCGCCAGCCACAATCCCGGCGGCCCGACCGAAGACTTCGGCATCAAGTACAATATCGGCAATGGCGGCCCGGCGCCGGAAAAGATCACCGATGCGATCTTCGCCCGCTCGAAGGTCATCACCAGCTACCGCATCGTCGCGGCCGACGATCTCGATCTCGACAATGTCGGCACCTTCGAAGTCGGCGGCATGCAGGTTCAGGTCATCGACCCGGTGACCGACTACGCCGAACTGATGGAAGAGCTTTTCGACTTCTCCGCTATCCGCAACCTGTTCGGCCTCGGTTTCCGCATGGTCTTCGATGCCATGAGTGCCGTGACCGGCCCCTATGCCAAGGAAATCATCGAGGGCCGACTGGGCGCGCCTGAAGGCACGGTGCGCAACTTCACGCCGCTGCCGGATTTCGGCGGTCATCACCCGGACCCGAACCTTGTGCACGCCAAGGAACTCTACGACGAAATGATGAGCGGCAAGGACGCTCCCGACTTCGGCGCTGCCTCCGACGGCGACGGCGACCGCAACCTGATCATCGGCAAGGGCATTTTCGTCACCCCTTCGGACAGTCTCGCCGTTCTGGCCGCCAATGCCCATCTGGCGCCCGGTTATAACGGCGGGATCGCCGGCATCGCCCGCTCGATGCCGACCAGCGCCGCCGCCGACAAGGTGGCCGAAAAGCTCGGCATCGGCATCTACGAGACGCCGACCGGCTGGAAATTCTTCGGCAACCTGCTCGACGCCGGTAAGGTCACGATCTGCGGCGAGGAAAGCGCCGGCACCGGATCCAACCACGTCCGCGAGAAGGACGGTCTCTGGGCGGTTCTGCTCTGGCTGAACATTCTCGCCGTGCGCGGCGAAAGCGTGCAGGACATCGTTTCCCAGCATTGGGCGACCTACGGCCGCAACTACTATTCGCGCCATGACTACGAAGCCGTCGATACAGACGCCGCCAACGGTCTCGTGGACACCCTGCGTGCCAGGCTCGCAACCCTGCCCGGGACGAAGCTCGGCGATCTCGTGGTGAGCGCCGCCGACGATTTCGCCTATCACGACCCGATCGACCAGTCGGTCAGCAAGAACCAGGGGATCCGCATCTTCTTCGAAGGCGGCTCCCGCATCGTCTTCCGCCTCTCCGGCACAGGCACCTCGGGCGCGACGCTGCGCGTCTACATCGAGCGTTACGAGCCGGATGCAAGCCGTCACGATCTCGAAACGCAGTCAGCCCTTGCCGACCTTATCGCCGCAGCCGAAAGCATTGCCGAGATCAGCAACCGCACCGGCCGCGATGCGCCGACCGTCATCACCTGATCGCGACGGCTCCATGAACCCGATCGAAAGCCGGCATGGCGGAGTAGTTCTCACCGACACAGGCGCGGATTTCGCCGTCTGGTCCCGCCATGCCGAGCAGATCGATCTTTGCCTTTACGAAATCAATGGCGGCGCAGAAATCTGCCGCCTTCCCATGACGCGCGGTGAAGGCGACGTGCATCGCCTGCATGTCGAAGGCGTAACCGAAGGCGCCCATTACGGCTATCGCGCCCATGGGCATTACGCCCCGGACCATGGCTTGTGGTTCGATCCGTCCAAGCTGCTTGTCGATCCCTATGCCAGGGAGCTGAACCGGCCCTTCGTGCACGATATCAGGCTCTCGACATTCGGCGTCGATACCGCTCCCCTCGTTCCGAAATCGGTCGTGACGCGTGACCGGCTGGCGCGACCGATGATGCCGCTCGTGCCCAAGGGCGGCTTCATCTACGAGGTCGCGGTGAAACCCTTCACCATCCGCCACCCGGATGTGCCGAAGAACCTGCGCGGTACCGTCGCGGCACTTGCCCATCCGGCGGTGATCGATCATCTGAAACGGCTCGGCGTCGATGCAATCGAACTGATGCCGATCGTCGCCTGGATCGATGAGCGGCATCTGCCGCCGCTCGGTCTGACCAATGGCTGGGGCTACAACCCGGTCGCCTTCATGGCGCTCGATCCCCGCATCGTGCCGGGCGGCGTCGCCGAACTGCGCAACACCGTAGCGGCCCTGCATGCCGCAGGGATCAGCGTCATTCTCGATCTGGTCTTCAACCATACCGGAGAAAGCGACCGGCTCGGCACCACGCTTTCGCTGCGCGGATTGGACAACCTCTCGTTCTACCGCCATCTCTCCGACAATCCCGGCGTTCTGGTGAACGACACCGGCACCGGCAACACGCTGGCCTGCGATCATCCACACGTCCGCCAGCTGATCGTCAGCACCCTGCGGCATTTCGTTGTTCATTCCGGCATCGACGGTTTCCGCTTCGATCTGGCGCCCATCCTCGGCCGCTCCACGCGCGGATTTCATTCGAATTCGAGAACGCTGCAGGCGATCCTGCAGGACGATATTCTGGAGGATCGGGTGATGATCGCCGAACCCTGGGACATCGGTCCCGGCGGCTATCAGCTCGGAAATTTCCCGCCGCCCTATCTCGAATGGAACGACCGCGCGCGCGACAATATCCGGCGCTACTGGCGCGGCGATGCGCATATGACCGGCACGCTCGCAACCGCGCTTGCCGGCTCTTCCGACGTGTTCGCCCGGGATGGAGCAACGACCACCCGCAGCGTCAACTTCATTGCCGCCCATGACGGCTTCACGCTGTTCGACCTCGTCTCCCACAGCCACAAGCGCAACGGCAAGAACGGCGAGAACAACCGAGACGGCCACGACGAGAACTACTCGTGGAACAATGGCGTGGAGGGCGAAACCCATAACCGCACGGTTCGCCGCCAGCGCCGGCAGGACGTCATCGCTCTCCTGTCCACCCTCTTTGCCAGCCGCGGAGCGATCATGCTGACGGCAGGCGACGAGTTCGGCCGCACCCAGCACGGCAACAACAACGCCTACTGCCAGGACAATGAAATGACCTGGCTGAACTGGGAGGGGCTGGACGAGGAACTGCTGGACGCCACGATTAAGCTTTCCGCCATGCGCAAGCGCTTCTCGGTATTTTCGCAGACCGAGTTCTTCAACGGCGGCGGCGACGTCGAATGGATTTCCGCAAGGGGCGCTCCCATGACGGTCGCGGACTGGGAAGAGGCCGATGGCGGAACGCTCGGCATGATCCTCTCCACCTGGGACACGAAGCTCAACGCCGCGGTTCGCCTTGCGATCCTCTTCAATCGTTCGCATTCGGCGCAGGATTTCGCCCTGCAGCCCGCCGCCGGCCGGAAATGGCGCAAGCTGTCATCGGGCCGTAGCGCTCCGTCGATCCATTTGAAACCGCGATCGGTGGAGTTTTACCTCGAGTCCTGATTATTCTGTCCATGCAGTCCGAGCCTATGGTAGGAAACCCGCCAAGCCGCTGTAAGCATTCTGATTTATCAATTCGATGAGGTTCTCGTGCCCGTTGAGATTTCATTGTCGGAAATCCCCGGTCTGGTCGGAAAGGAGATCGGGCTTTCCAGCTGGATCACCGTCGATCAGACGATGATCGACGCCTTTGCCAGCGCAACCAACGATCATCAGTTCATTCATGTCGATCCCGCTCGCGCAGCCGCCGAGACCTCGTTCGGCGGCACCATCGCCCACGGATTCCTCACGCTCTCGCTGCTTTCCGCGATGAACTACGACTGCCTGCCCAAGATCCGCGAGCAGACGATGGGCATCAACTACGGCTTCGAGAAGATCCGGTTCATGTCGCCCGTCCGCTGCGGCAAGCGCATTCGCGGCCACTTCGTGCTGTCCGAAGCGCGCTTCCGCGGCGCTGGCATGGTGATGACCACCTATGACGTCAGCATCGAGATCGAGGACGAGAAGAAGCCGGCGCTGACCGCCACGTGGATCACCATCGTCCAGTTCGACCCGAAGGATCGCCCCGAGGGAGTGTGACCATGGCAGAGGCCGATATCGTTCGTCAGTCCTTCCTGCGTCAGGCGAAGGCATGCGGCGATCTCGGCTCTCCCTTCACCGCGCGGCTCTGCACCCTGCTGGCCGAAAGGCTGGATGAAGACACCTCTGTCGGAAAGCTCATCCTGAACTGGCCGGGCGACCCGACCGGCACCGGCGACGCGGTCGCCTTGCGCCTTGCAGGCTCCCTTCATGCTCTGGTGCTCTCCGGTTCGGACAGCTCTCTCGTCGCAGCCTATCCGCCCAACATCGTCGGCGACGAAATCCTGTGGCAAGCCTGCCGGTCAGCCTTCGAGCGTGACGCGGCATTCATCCTGCAACGCCTGCGCTCCGCCCCGCAAACCAACGAGGTGCGCCGCTCGGCTGCCCTCCTGCCGGGGTTCCTGACGATTGCACGACTGTTCGACAAGCCGCTCGTCCTGTCCGAAGTCGGCGCAAGCGCCGGCCTCAACCTGCAATGGGACCGTTATTCCTATGGCCTCGGCGACTTCACCTGGGGACCGGAATCATCCGTATCGCTGACGCCGGAATGGCAGGGACCTCCCCCTCCCCGAGCCGAAATCCATGTCGCGGAACGCTCCGGATGCGATCTCAATCCGCTCGACCCGGCCTCGCCCGAAGACCGGCTTCGCCTGATGTCCTATATCTGGGCCGACCAGAACGACCGTCTGGAACGCACTCAGCACGCCCTTGAAATCGCCGTGGAAAATCGCCTCACCGTCGAAAAGACCGATGCGATCGAATGGCTGGAAGAGCGGCTCGTGACCTCGCGGCCTCGAACAGTTCATGTGGTCTATCACACGATTGCCTGGCAATATCTGCCGGAAGAGCTGAAACGCCGGGGAGAAGCCCTGATATCGGAGGCCGGTTCCCGCGCCACCGACGATGCGCCTGTCGCGCGATTGCAGCTGGAAGCCGATGGCAGACCGGACGGCGCGGCCATCACATTGCAGGTCTGGCCGGGGCAGGTCTGGCCGGACGGCGAAAAATACGAGATCGGCCGCGCCGATTTTCATGGCCGCTGGATCAAATGGAAAGGCTGGCCGGGTCTCCTGTAGATCCCCGGCCAGCCCGAAAATTCTTGCAGTTTGTCAGGCCGCGTCTTCGGCGGCTTCGGCCAGCAGGCCGAAGGCATATTCCGCAAACGAACGCCAGCACTCGACCCGGAAGGTCTCCTCGTCGATCCGGTAAAGCACGATCTCGATCTTGCCGAACACCGTGCGGCTGACGGCGCCGACCGGGAAGATGGCAAGCGAAAGATCCTGCGGGCAGCCGGCATTGAGCGCATTCGCAGCACCCTTGCCGGAGACGATGATCGCCGTGTTGCGATGGGAGACGTCGGTCGCCGAGTGAGCGACGCCAGAAGCCGCGCAATCGGCCATCAGGTCTTCGCCCTTCTCGTCGATCAGCAACCACTCGTCCGGGCCGAGCCAGAAGGCGAGCCGTCCCTTGCCCGAGGCGGATGTCTTGGGCTTGACCGGCAGCTTGACGCCGAGGCTCCTGGAAAGAGCCGCGACCTCGTCCGCGCCGGCGCGAAGTGCGACACGGGCGGCAGGTTCGGCGGGCGTCAGCTTGACCAGAGGCGAACCGCCATGGAAGCCGGAAAGAACGGTCTTGCGTTCAGCAACGGTAGCATCAGCCATTGATGCGTCCCCCTTCCTTGTCAAAGAATACCGTGTCGGTCACTTCGACCGCGATGGTCTTGTCCTTCATCGGCACGTACAGCGTTTCGCCCTTCCTGGCGCGACCGTCGACGACGACGGCAAGCGCGATCGAACGGCCGAGATTTTCCGACCAGTAGGACGATGTGACGTGACCGAGCATGGTCATCGGCTTCGGCTGGTTCGGATTGGCGACGATCTGGCCGCCCTCCTCCAGCACTTCCTTCGGATCCTTGGTCAGAAGGCCGACGAGCTGCTTGCGGCCCGCCCGGACAAGGTCGGGACGCTTGAGACCGCGAATACCGACGAAGTCCTTCTTCTTCTTGGAGACCGCCCAGCCATAGCCGGCGTCGTCAGGCGTGACCGTACCGTCGGTATCCTGACCGACGATGAGGTAACCCTTTTCGGCGCGCAGGACGTGCATGGTCTCGGTGCCATAGAGGCAGGCGCCGAGGCTTTCCGCACGCTTCCAGATCGCCTCGAACACGGCCGAACCGTAATCGGCCGGAACGTTGATTTCGAAACCGACTTCGCCGGTGAACGACACACGGAAGAGACGGGTCGGCACGCCGCAGAACTTGCCCTCGGCAATGCTCATGTGCGGGAAGGCCTCGTTCGAGATGTCGATGCCTTCGACGAAGGGCGCGATGATGTCGCGTGCCTTCGGGCCCTGAACGGCGATGACCGCCCACTGCTCGGTCGCAGACGTCAGCCACACCTTGAGATGCGGGAATTCGGTCTGCAGATAATCTTCCATGTGGTTCAGCACGCGCGGCGCGCCGCCGGTCGTGGTCGTCACATGGAAGCGGTCTTCGGCGAGACGTCCGACGACACCGTCGTCATAAACGAAGCCGTCGTCGCGGGTCATGATGCCGTAGCGGCACTTGCCGGGCTTCAGCGTATCCCAGGCATTGGTGTACATCAGGTTCAGGAACTCGGCCGCATCCGGGCCGACAACCTCGATTTTGCCGAGCGTGGTCGCGTTGAACACACCGGCGGTCTCGCGAACTGTCTTGCACTCGCGGTTGACGGCGGCATGCATGTCTTCACCCGGACGCGGATAGTACCAGGCGCGCTTCCAGTTGCCGACGTCCTCAAACTCGGCGCCGAGCGACGTTTCGAGATCGTGCATCGGCGTCTTGCGGGTGGGGTCGAACAGATCGCCACGCGAATGGTTGATCAGCGTACCGAAGGTCACCGGCGTATAGGGAGCGCGGAAGGTGGTGAGACCGACCTTCGGGATTTCCTTGCCGAGCATTTCCGCAGCGATGGCAAGGCCATGCATGTTGGAAAGCTTGCCCTGATCCGACGCCATGCCGTTGGTGGTGAAGCGCTTGATGTGCTCGATCGAGTGCATGCCCTCGCGAACGGCGAGACGGATGTCCTTGGCGCAGACGTCGTGCTGGAAGTCGATGAACGCCTTGACGTTGCTGTCGCGTCCCGCCCCTTCCGCAGCCCCGATCATGCCGCCGGTCCAGCCGTAAGCGTTGACGCCGGTGGGAGCCTGCGGAGCCGAACCGGTCGCGCCGGCGGCCTTGGCCATGGCGGCGCCTGCGGCCGAGCCCTCATCGAGGATCGCCTGCAGATCGTCGACACCGTTGCAGGTGCCGATGCAGATGCTGTCCTGAACGTAGACGTCCGGCAGGAAGCGATCGTTGATCGCATCGAACTTCAGCTTGCCGCGCGACTGCGAGAACAGGTGGACGGAAGGCGTCCAGCCGGCTGAAACGATCAGCGCATCGACCTCGATCTTGCGGGCGGAACCACCGCCATTGCGCTTGACCGACATGGAACGGACGCGGAGACGCCCGGAGGTGTCGGCGACGTAGTGGCCGGTCAGCACCTCGATGCCGAGCGAACGGGCTTCCGTCAGCACCTTTTCGCCGGGCTTTTCGCGGCAATCGACGATCGCAGCGACGGTCACGCCCGCCTTGCGCAGGTCGATGGCGGTTTCATAGGCCGAGTCGTGCGCGGCATAGACGCCGACTTTCGCACCGACGGCGACGCCGTAGTGGTTGAGGTAGGTGCGAGCGGCCGAAGCCAGCATGATGCCGGGACGGTCGTTGTTTGCGAAGACCATATGGCGTTCGATCGAACCGGTGGCGAGAACCACTTTCTTCGTCCGCACCTGCCAGAGCCGCTCGCGCGGCGTCTTTTTCGACGGCCTGGCGACGTGATCGGTCACGCGCTCGGCAAGACCGACGAAATTGTGGTTGTAGTAGCCGAAGGCCGTCGTGCGGGTCAGGACCTGAACGTTCGGCATGGCCTTCAGCCGGGCCGCCGTCGCCTGAGCCCAGTCATAGCCGCCCTGGCCATCGACGGTTGCGCCGGTGTCGTAATGGAAAGCGCCGCCGACTTCGGGCTGTTCGTCGCAGAGGATAACCTTCGCGCCGGTTTCGGCAGCAGCAACTGCCGCAGAAAGGCCTGCCGCGCCGCCACCGACGACGAGAACGTCGCAATGCACGTAACGGGTGGAATAGTGATCCGTATCTTCTTCCTTTGGCGCAACGCCGAGACCGGCAGCGCGACGGATGAAAGGCTCGTAGACCGAGTGCCAGAAGCTCTTCGGCCACATGAAGGTCTTGTAGTAGAAGCCGGCTGCGAAGAAGGGCGAGAAGAAGTCGTTGATCTCACCGATGTCGAGCGACAGCGACGGCCAGCGGTTCTGCGTCTCGACCTTCATGCCATCGAACACTTCCTGCACGGTGGCGCGGACGTTCGGCTGACGGCGGGCGGCATCACGGGAAATGTCGAGCAACGCATTCGGCTCTTCCGGACCGGCGGTCAGGATGCCGCGCGGACGGTGATACTTGAACGAGCGTCCGGCGAGGTGCATGCCATTGGCCAGCATGGCGGAGGCGACGGTATCGCCCTCGAATGCCGTCAGGCTGCGGCCGTCGATGGTGAAGCGTGCGGTGCGGGCGGGCGTCAGGCGGCCCTTGCCGGCGATACGATTGGCGCCGCTCATTTCGACGCTCCCTTCTGGTCGGCGGACGGGAGGAAGGCGGAAACATCCGGCTTCGGCTCACCGGCCTTGTAGGTCAGGTGGATCTTGTCGCTGACGGTGTCGCGAACCGCGTTGAAGAAGCGACCGCAGCCGCTCATGTGGCGCCAGCGTTCGAAGATGAGACCCTTCGGGTTATCACGGAAGAAGAAGAATTCGGCGAATTCCTCGTCGGAGATGTCGGCGATGTTGGCCGGGCGGACGATATGCGCCTCGCCGGCGGAGCGAAACTCGAGCTCGGAGCGCTCTTCTTCGCAGTATGGGCATTTGATGATCAGCATGATGGGCGATCCTTCGAAATCAGTGCGCCACGGCGGCCGCTGCCGCCTCGTCGATCAGACGGCCGGTGCGGAAGCGGTCGAGCGTCAGGCCGGCGGCGAGGCGATGCGGCTCGCCCCGGGCGATCAGATGGGCGAAGAGGTTCGCCGAGCCCGGCGTCGCCTTGAAGCCGCCGGTACCCCAGCCGCAGTTGACGAAGAGGCCCGGAACCGGCGTCACGCTCTGGATTGGCGAACGGTCGGAGGTGTTGTCGGTGATACCGCCCCACTGGCGCATCATCTTGACGCGGCGGAACATCGGGAAGAGTTCGCAGATGGCATCCAGCGTGTGCGTGATGATCTGCAGGCCACCGGTCTGCGAATAGGAATTGTACTGGTCGGTACCCGCGCCGATGACGAACTCGCCCTTGTCCGACTGCGAGATATAGGCATGCACCGTGTTGGACATGACCACGCAGGGGAAGATCGGCTTCATCGGTTCTGACACCAGAGCCTGCAGCGGCTGGCTCATCAGCGGCACGCGCACGCCGGCCATTCCCATGACGACCGTGTTATGACCCGAGGCCGAAACGCCGATCTTCTTGGCGCCGATGAAACCGCGCGTCGTATCGACGCCGGTGACTTCACCGTTCGGACCACGACGGATGCCGGTGACCTCGGTATTCTGGATGATGTGGACGCCACGGTCGGAAGCCGCGCGGGCATAACCCCAGGCTACAGCATCGTGACGGGCCGTGCCGCCGCGGCGCTGGAGTGCTGCGCCGTTGATTGGGAAGCGCGCCGTCTTGGAAATGTCGAGCGGCTTGCAGAAGTCCTTTGCCTGTTCCGGCGTCAGCCACTCGTTATCGATGCCATAGAGATTGTTGGCATTGATATGGCGCTTGAAGGACTGCATGTCATGAATGTTATGCGACAGCATCAGGACGCCGCGCGGCGAATACATGACGTTGTAGTTGAGCTCCTGGCTCAGCCCTTCCCAGAGCTTCAGCGAGTGCTCGAAAATGTCCATGCTCTCTTCATAGAGATAGTTGGACCGGATGATCGTGGTGTTTCGGCCGGTATTGCCGCCGCCGAGCCAGCCCTTTTCGATCACCGCGACATTGGTGATGCCATGCTCCTTGGCAAGGTAATAGGCTGCTCCGAGACCGTGGCCGCCGCCACCGATGATGATGACGTCGTAGGATTGACGCGGCTCGGGAGAGACCCACTGGGCTTCCCAGCCCTTGTGGGCACGCAGCGCCTCGCGTGCTACGGCAAAGACCGAATATTTGCGCATTCGCCTCAAACTCCTGTAGGTTCAGGCAATTGGGTAGGACCAAACAAGTCGCAAATCAATATGCGTCACGACGGTCTTTTTGCGACGCATTGACGACCGGCTTTCGACACGTCCGACATATCCTCGGTCGCTGCAAACTTTTTTATCCGGAGGGCTTGCAGTCTGCATCTAGACTTCCATGAAGTGATCTGGTAATTGGCGTCCCCAATCGACGGCCTTCGGGCTGAGCGAAGCTATATTATTTCCGTCGACTCGGATATCGGCGGATTATCAACTCAAAACCTAAGGAACGGGATAGACGTGCAGGTACTTGTCCGCGACAACAACGTTGATCAGGCGCTCCGCGCTCTCAAGAAGAAGATGCAGCGCGAAGGCATTTTCCGCGAAATGAAGATGCGCGATTACTACGAGAAGCCCTCGCAGAAGCGCGCTCGCGAAAAGGCGGAAGCCGTCCGCCGCGTTCGCAAGCTGGCCCGTAAGCGCGCCCAGCGCGAAGGTCTCATTGCGGCACGTCCCGGCCGTTGATCGGTCGTTTTTTGGACGTTTTCCGATGATCTAAGGGCGGAGGCGAAGGGTTCGCCGCCGCTCTTTTGATATTCAGCTCCACGTGCTGCCGCGCCCAGAATCTGATGCGGACGGTGCGTCCGAATGATGGCAGTCATGACCGCACAACTTCTTTCTCAGTCTCTCGAAACCCTTTCCGCCCGCAGCCTTCGGCGCGGTGGCCTTGCCGTTGCAATGATCACGGCTCTCGGCCTTGCAGGGTGCCAGACGACCGAAACGTCGGACATGATCAAGATCGACCGCGATCAGGGCTCGCAGGAAAACATCGCCTCGCTCTCGCAGGTCATCAGCACCAACCCGAACGATCCGGAAGGCTATAATGTCCGCGGATCGGCTTACGGTCGCGCCGGCCAGTTCAGCAAGGCACTGTCCGACTTCAATGTCGCGCTTCAGCTCAATCCGAACTTCTATCAGGCCTATGCGAACCGGGCGCTGGTCTATCGCAACATGGGCAAGCCGGTCGAAGCCGCAGCAGACTACAACGCCGCGCTGAAGATCAATGCGAACTACGACGTCGCCTATATCGGTCGCGGCAACATCTATCGTCAGGCCGGTCGCATCGACGAAGCCTTCAGCGATTTCAACCGCGCCATCCAGCTCGACACCACCGACGGCCGCGCCTACCACAATCGTGGCCTGATCTATCAGGTGCGCGGCCAGCACGACAAGGCGATCGACGACTTCTCGAAGGCCATCTCGCTCTCCCCGAGCTCGCCTGAGCCGTATAACGGCCGCGGTATCTCCTATGTCGCCCTGAACGACGACGAAAACGCATTCGCCGACTTCAACCATGCGATCGAGCTGAACGGCCGGATTGCCGAATCCTGGGCCAACCAGGCGCTGATCTACGAGCGCCGCGGCGACAAGGCACGCGCTGCCAAGTCCTATTCCCACGCGCTGCAGCTTGATCCGAAGTATGCGCCGGCAAAGCAGGGCCTCGCCCGCACCCGCGGCGTCTGATCTCCCGGACAGATCCGGAAGGCAGGCTTCGGCCCACCTCCGAAATGACAGACAGAAAAAGGCGTTGCGACATCCATCGCAGCGCCTTTTGCATGTGCGCCATAAGCCAGATCGGCCTGCGCACTTCAGGTGGAAAGACTTTATTCGACGATAAGGCAGAAGGGACCGAGCGCGTGCTCGCGGCACATCGTCCGGTAACGGGCGATCATGATCGCTCCGGCCAAGCCACCCGCAACGATCAGAGCGATGCTGGCAAAGGCAAAGCCTATGGCCGCGGTCGAAAGTCCGCCAAAGGCCGTGAGAACGACGGCCGCCAGCGGCAGCTTGCGCTCATCGGCGGAGAGCACCACGACAATCCCCATTGCGGTTGAAAGCATGACCGTCAGCAGGAAGAAGCCGGGAACCAGCCACACTGCAAACAACACCAGCGCAATCGCGGCCAGACCGACCAGCACCAACCGGAACGGCTCAAGCGAATGAAGCCGCCTCGACAGGCCAAATCTGAGCCTGCGAAACACCAGCGACATACCTCCGCCGAACGCGGCGGCACCAAAAAGGGTGGCGACCGCAGTGCCCAACGAACGCTCGAATTCGGTTGCGATCATGCGATCGTCCCAGAACTGCGCACCCATGCTCACGACAGAAAACGACAACAAAACGGCGACAACGCCATGCACAGCCAGCAGGCCGGCCAGCAATTGCGCGATGCTCTTCGAAGGCGTTGCCAGCGCCAGCCAGCCACCGAGGCTCCCGCCCACGGCAAGGGCCAGAAAACCGATCAGCCAGCCGCCGAAAGTCGGCTCCGCCGCGGCAAGGCCGATCATGATGCACAGGATCAGCGCAAGGCCGACCAGCCAGAAATCGGATTTCCCGCGGGAATGCGATCTGTTGGCCCGACCGATGGAAAAGATGAGGAACGCAATTGCCGCAAGCTCCGCCACTGCGGCCAGGCCACTACCCATTGCGTCCACCTTTTTCGTCGGTCGAGAAACCCGGGCCGGTGCGCCAGGCAAGAATAAGGCCGGACACCAGTCCGGCCGATGAAAGAGCGAGAGCTATGAAGGCGATCGTGCGACCCATGCCACCCGGCAGCCTGCCCGTCGCATAGACGGAGGCCGCCGCCAGCGCCGCCGCGAGAAGTCCCGCCGCCAGCACGAGCGTGTTGCGAAAATCGCGCTTTGTCCCCACTCCGATCACGAGACCGGCAACGACAGCCAGTGCGAACACGGCCAGCCGAAAGAGAAACGGATCGGAAGCTTCTGAAAGCATCGAGGCGCTCGGTACCGGGATATGCTCAGCGCAGCAGGAAGATGCCGGCAGCGCTCAGGACGACGAAGATAAGGAGGCCACCAAAGAAACCCGCGCCTCCCAGGAAGCCTGCGGCCATGCCGATCAGCAGCGCAACCAGGAGAGCCGTGCAATACTTGCTGCCGGCAATGAAAAGATCATAGGTCTTCTCATGCTCGGCATAATTCATCTGCGCTCCCGTTTCGACCGGACCCGCGTGATGTTCGCTCATGCTTCATCTCCCCTCATGCGAGCGCTTTCCCGGCGCTCTCAAAACCCGCAACGCTTATCTGCCGTGACAGAGACTCCCTAAGCGTCGCCTCCGCATAAGGAGATACACAATGCCGCAGCCAAGCGCAATCCGGCCGCTCCTCCGGAGCTTAACGAACAGTAGATGAAGCGTCAGTAATCCAGCCCGGCAACGGCGCCGGCAATGAACCCTTTGGCGACCAACCGGGCCGAGGGCAGCACGGTTAGTGGCGTGAACACCGGTTTCCCGCCGCGTTCAAACATCAGGCGCCGTTCGTGGACGCCGGAATCGAAGAACGGATAGCGCTGCAGAAGCCGGTCGCCTGTCGTGTGGGTGTTTGTGGCGAGCAGCGTAAGCTCGAAACCATAGATATCGGCCATCCGGCGTTCGACCACGGTATCGGCATAGAACACGCGCTTGTAGAAGGCGGCATGCGCCGGGCGCACATGCTGCAGTACACGATCTGCCTTGAAGTATGCGGCGGCAACGATGCTCGGCCGAAGCGTGATATAGGGGATCACAGGCAGTTCGGCGGCAACGGCCGGGTCGGCGGCAAACCGCGCCGGATCGATCAGCGTGAGACCGGCATTCAGGAAGTTTTCCATCGCGTCGGGAAAAACCCCCGCCGATTGCGAAACGCGATGATCCGGCGTCACATGATGCAGGCGGATGGTGCTGACCAGCTGTTCGAAATAATACACCCCGAACACATAGGCATGATCGTCGAAATCGGCGTCGTCGATGAGGCTGGAAGCCGAAACCGGCAGCACCTCGGCCGCCTTGTAGGCCTTGTAGCGCAGGCGCTCTATGTCTTCCATGTCTTCGCCGGTCTCGATGCGGCGGTACTCGATGTCATCAAGGATCCGCATCAGTCTGTGGGCGAAGCCGTCCCCTCCCGAAGGCGCCATGCTCTTGTTGTCTCGCTGATGATTAACGAATTGTTAAGCATAGCTATCACGTGAAATGGCCTTGAGACACCTGGCAGGATTAGTGGGTTCCCGCGTTAATTTCTTGTTATGGTTAACAAATGGTAAACGCCGATATCTGCACAAGAACCTGTGGCGCCGATTGGACCAACAAACGGGGATGAATTGTCAGGAAATGGAACAGCCGGAGACGGGAAGTCTCAGGCGACGTAGGTGCGGGCCTCGAACTGCCTGTTCTCGGCAAGCCGGCTGAGTTCCTCGATCTCGCTGGCGGGTATGGGCGTCGAGTAGACATAGCCCTGTATCAGATCGGCACAGTTATACTTGATGAGCAGCGCCAGTTGCTCCCTGGTCTCCACGCCCTCGACGACGATCTGCAGGTTGAGACCGCGCGAAAGCGTGACGATGCCGCGCAGAAGCTTGAGGCGGCGAACGTCCTCGCAGATATTGCGCACGAAGGAGCGGTCGATCTTGACCACATCGACCGGCAGCGTGTCGAGATAGCTGAGGCTGGAGAAGCCCGTGCCGAAATCGTCGATTGCGATGGTGATACCGTAACCTCTCAACTGTTCGAGGATCAGCCGAACGGTCGAAAGCTCCTCGATCAGGCTGCTTTCCGTGACTTCGAGATGCAGCCGCCCCGGTGCCAGTCCGGTCTCGGCCAGCACCGACGTGACGGCATCGATAATGAGTTCGTTGCGAAGGTCCTGCACCGAAAGGTTGACGGAGATGGAAATATGCTCCGGCCACGTCATGCAGTCATGACACGCCTTTCGGATTACCTGCTGGGTGATCTCGGAAACAATGCCCATCTCCTCCGCCACCTGAATGAAGACGTTGGGCGGGATCGCCCCCTTCTCCGGATGCGTCCAGCGGGCAAGCGCCTCGCAGCATTCCAGAGCGGAACCATCGGGCTTGAACATCGGCTGGTAGGCGACGCTGATATCGCCCGCTTCGACCGCCGCGCGCAGGTCCGTCTTCAGCTTCTGCCGTTCCACATAGCGGGCATCCATCTCTTCCGCGAAAAGGACGAGACGGCCCCTGCTTCGAGACTTGGCCTCGTAAAGGGCCAGATCCGCCTTGATCTGCCATTCGTCCATCCGAAGTTCGGCACTGTCGAGGATCACGCAACCGGCGGAGAAGGTCACCGCAATATGCAGTCCCTCGACATCGTAGCTGCCGGCAATGCGCTCGTGGATCGAACGCATCCGCGTATCGAGATCGAGTTCGCCGTCGCGACCCGGGAAGAACAGAACGAACTGGTCCCCGACGAAATGCCCGACGATCGCCTCGCCCGCTGCAAGCTCGAGAAGCCGGTTGGCAATAGCGACCAGCAGACGGTCGCCCGTTATATGGCCCTTCATGTCGTTGACATGTTTGAACTCGTCAACGTCGAGCACCATGAAGCCAACCTGCCCGGCCGTTTCCTGATGCACCACCTTGTCTTTCACCAGATCGCAGAAATAGGCACGCTGCGGCAGACCGGTGAGAGAGTCGTATCGCACCATGTGCAGGATCTTGCGGTCGGCCCGGATACGCGCCGTCACGTCCTCGAAGATAAGCACGACACCGCCCTCGGGGCGCCGGCTCGCCGAAAATTCGAGGATGAGATCGTCGGAAAACTGCATCACCGCGCGGGAGGTGCTGCCGTCGATCAACTGGGCCAGCTGCTTCTGGATCAGGCTCGGCATCGAACCATCGACAAAGGTGTGGCGAACGCCATAGCGCAGCACCACATCGAGATCGCAGTTGGTCAGGCGCTTGCGGTCGCCGAGATGCAGGAGTTCACAAGCCTTGCGGTTGATGACCTCGATGCGATTGTGCGGATCGAGCATGACAAGGCCATGGGTCATGTTCGTAAGCGCCGTGTCGAAGCGCCCGGCGATCTTTTCCATCTCCTGCGAGGCAATGACATTCTCGTAGAGAAATTCCCGAACGCCATTGGCCATCGCCCGTGTCGTCAGGCCGAACGGAATGAGCATCAGGGATAGGAGCGCCTTGTAGAAATCCTGGGCAAGAAGGCTGCCGATCACCATGGGCAGGCAGCAGGCGAGCGTCTGGAGGTCGACGGCGAGGCGGGAACCGTAGTTACGCCCGACGACGGAAACCATCGACGCCATTGTGACGGCAATAGCTGCCAGTTCGGCGAAGCTGTCCTGCAGCACGAAAATGGCGTAGCCGCTGCCGGTGCCGAGAATGGCGGCCGTCGAAGCGGCACCCAGCACATAGCGCCGCTCCCACAGGCGAATTTCGCTCCGCGTCAGTTCCGATTTGTCCGTCTGCTCGAAACGCGAAAACCAGTAAATGCGGTTGGCGAAGACGATGACGAAGCCGGCGCAGAGCGCGAGATAGAAGGCATCGCCGCTTTTCGAATAGATAGCAAGGAAGGTCAGGATATGGACGACCATTCCCGTAAACAGCGTATTGCGATTTTCGAAAAGCGAACTGACGAAGGACAGATAAACGTCAGTCGGCACAGTCTCCCTGCTTCGAACCTTCATCCATGGCCTCCTTGATGTGGGCGACGTTAGGCAAGACGGTTTAAAATTCGCTTTCCGACATATGAAAAAGGCAAGCTAATCCAATTATTGGTCATCGCCCCGCCCATTGCTCGACAAAATCGACACCCTCTTCGCGACACAACCTGCCCGACAAATTGACAAACAGCAATTTATCGACGGACAATCCCTTAAGATCCAATCAATGCAAACCGACCGACTGCACCGGCTTGGGGCGACTTCGGACAAGGGAGGAAATGTGATCGTGGAATGACAGCCCTTCCGGACACTCCCGGCAGACCTCGTTCCCGTAGCGGCAACCGGCCGTTTTCCACATAGACATAAGACGAAAGGCCCTGAGAACGTTGGGGTTCAGCGGTTGCGCGCAAACCGGCCTTGATCTAATGACAAAGTTGCAAGAGGGGGGAGACAATGAGCATCCTGCTATCGTTCAGTCGGGCGGTTGACGCCGTCAGTGCATTCGTCGGAAAAATCGCGGAATATCTCGTATTGTTGTGCTGCCTGATCAGCGCCGGCAATGCGATCGTTCGCTACGCGGTCAACTACAGCTCCAATGGCTGGCTTGAGATCCAGTGGTATCTCTTCGCCTTCGTGGTCATCCTCGGAGCCTCGCATACCCTGCGCAACAACGAGCATGTCCGCGTCGACCTGATCTATGGATCAGCCTCCGAACGCGGCAAGCTGTGGATCGACATCTTCGGCCTCACCTTTCTGCTGCTGCCGGTCTGCATCTACCTGACATGGCTATGCTGGCCGTTCTTCGCGTTGTCCTATCACGAGGGGGAAATCTCCTCGAATGCGGGCGGCCTCATCCGCTGGCCGGTGAAGCTCATGATCGTCGCGGGCTTCGGCCTCCTGACCCTTCAGGGCATCTCTGAACTGATCAAGCGCATATCGGCCCTTACCGGCCATATCCAGATCGACACAAAATACGAAAAACCGCTGCAGTAACGGTCTGGGAGAGAAGCCTTGTTCGACTACGGTATCATTCCGCCAGCGATGTTCCTGGGCATGGTCATTTTCATGCTCTACGGTTTTCCCGTCGCTTTCTCGCTCGCAGCGGTCGGCCTTTTCTTCGGCGTGATCGGCATCCTCACCGGCCATTTCAGCGATCTGTTCCTGCAGGCGCTGCCGCTGCGCTTCTTCGGCATCATTTCCAACGATCTGCTGCTGGCCATCCCCTTTTTCACCTTCATGGGTGCCATTCTCGAGCGCTGCGGCCTTGCGGAAGACCTGCTGGAGGGAACCGGAAAACTGTTCGGCGCCATCCCGGGCGGCCTGGCCTATGCCGTTATCCTGGTTGGCGCGGTTCTCGGCGCCATCACCGGTACGGTTGCAGCCTCCGTCATCACCATGGGCGTCATTTCACTGCCGATCATGCTGCGCTATGGCTACAGCCCGCGGCTTGCGACCGGCGTCATCGCCGCCTCGGGCACGATCACACAGGTCATCCCGCCGTCGCTGGTCCTCGTCGTTCTGGCGGACCAGCTCGGCAAGTCGGTCGGCGACATGTATCTCGGCGCCATCGGCCCCTCGATCCTGCAGGTCGCGATCTTCACGCTCTACATCCTGATCCTGTCGATCATCAAGCCGAAGTCCATGCCACCGCTTCCGAAAGAGGTGCGCGGCGATCTGAACTGGGCTCTGGTCGCCAAGGTGCTGGCCGGCATGCTGCCGTCCATCGTGCTCATCTTCCTCGTGCTCGGCACGATCTTCATGGGCCTGGCAACGCCGACGGAAGCCGGCGCGCTCGGTGTCGTCGGCGCGATGGCGCTTGCCGCCCTGCACCGCCGCCTGACCTGGCCCCTGATCCAGGAGGCCATGCGCTCGACCATGGGCATCACCTCGATGGTGGTGATGATCCTGATCGGCTCCACCTGCTTCAGTCTGGTCTTCCAGGGCATGGACGGTTCGCTCTGGATCGAGCACATGCTGTCCGGCATTCCCGGCGGCCCGGTCGGCTTTCTGATCTTCGTCAATATCTTCATCTTCATTCTGGCGTTCTTCCTCGACTTCTTCGAGATCGCCTTCATCGTCGTGCCGATGCTGGCACCGGTCGCCTCCGCGCTCGGCATCGACCTGATCTGGTTCGGCGTCCTGCTCTGCGTCAACATGCAGACCAGCTTCATGCACCCGCCATTCGGCTTCGCTCTCTTCTACCTGCGAAGTATCGCGTCCCGGGACGTGAAGACGTCGGACATCTACATGGGCGCGCTGCCCTGGGTCGGCATGCAGCTCCTGCTGGTCGCCATCCTCATCTTCTGGCCGGAATCGGTCACCATGTGGCTCGACAAGGGACCGCAGGTGGATCTGAACAACGTCAAGATCGAGGTCCCGGGCTTCGGTGCCGGCGGCGGACTGTCTCTGCCACCGCTGGGTACGGACGGCGGCAACGGTGCACCCGGCGGCCTAGGCCTGCCGCCGCTCGGCTCCGATGGTGGCCTTCCCGGACAGGCACCGGCAACCGGCACCCCGTCCATGGACCTCAGCCAGCCGCCGGTCATCAAGTAAGCCGAACGAACAATCGAAGCAGCGCCCATCCGGGCGCTGTTTTCTCTTCAGCCGGCAAACAAAAAAGGCCCCGGACGCCAATCCGGGGCCTTTCCTTTCTCGTGGGGCGGGTGGCAGGCCTTAAAGCTTGCCCGCGCGCTGCTGGATCATCATGAAGGTATCGAAGGTATATTCACCGAGCTGCGCCCACAGATAGGCGTCCTTCTTGAATGCCAGCTGGTCTTCATAGACCTTCTTGAAGGTCGGGCTCTGCGCCGAGAGTTCAGCGTAGATGCCAAGCGCTGCCTGATAGCAGGCTTCCATGATCTCCTGACTGAAGGGGCGAAGCACGGTGCCTTCGGCGACGAGCTGCTTGAGCGCCTGCGGATTCTTCGAATCGTACTTTGCCGTCATGTTGGTGTTGGCATAGGCGCAGGCGTCGGCGAGGATCGCCTGATAGTGCTTCGGCAGGCCGTTATACTTCTCCAGATTGAAGAAGCCATGGACGACCGGGCCGCCTTCCCAGAAACCCGGATAGTAGTAGTACTTGGCCACCTTGTGGAAACCGAGCTTGGCGTCGTCATAAGGACCGACGAATTCGGCTGCATCGATCGTGCCCTTTTCCAGCGCCGGATAGATGTCACCACCAGCGAGCTGCTGCGGCACGACGCCCACCTTCTCCAGAACCTTGCCGGCCAGACCGGCGATGCGCATCTTCAGGCCCTTGAGGTCATCGACTGTGTTGATCTCCTTGCGGAACCAGCCGCCCATCTGCACGCCGGTATTGCCGGCCGGCAGTCCGTAAAGGCCCTGAGTTGCAAAGAACTCGTTCATCAGCTTGTTGCCGTTGCCCTGATAGTACCAGGCGTTCTGCATGCGGGCATTGAGGCCGAAGGGGATGGCCGTACCGATGGCGAAAGTCGGCTCCTTGCCCCAGAAATAATAGGACGTCGTGTGAGCAGCCTCGACGGTGCCGGCCGCAACCGCATCGACGGCCTGCAGGCCCGGCACGATTTCCCCGGCCGCAAAGACCTGAATGTTGAAATTTCCGTCGGTTGCTGCGGAAACACGCTCGGCGATATCCGCCGCTCCGCCATAGATGGTATCAAGCGACTTCGGGAACGACGACGTCAGTCGCCAGGTAATCTTGGGGTTTTCCTGCGCAATGGCAGGCGCGGCGAGCACTGTCGATGCGGCAACGCCCGCACCCGTCACGCCCGCTTTCTTGATAAATGAACGACGATCCATGTAATGACCTCCCAATCATGGTTTGCGCCACCGGCAAGTTTCTTGCGCCTCCTCCAGGCTGCAATACACGCGAGATGATCATTTTTTCCAAAGCGTTTCAAGCTGTGCCATAATAGCCTTTCGGCGCATATTTGTGTCGCAAGGTGCGTTGCGACAACAACAAGTATTTCGTCCGGAAATACTTCGTGCGGCGTCAGGAAAAGTGCTTCACCGGAAATTTGCCGCAATCGGTCATTGACTTCCCGACCAACCTGCCTTTCAACAAATCCCGACTGCCCTTCCGGAGACCATCATGCCCAAGCCGATCATTGCCGTTCCCGCCGATATTCGCGAATTCGACGGAACCTCCTGGCATGCGGCCCAGAATCAGTATGTCCGCGCAGCCCTCAAGGTTGCCGATGTCATGTCCTTCATCATTCCCGCCTTCGAGGCCGGCAACGATACGGACGCCCTTCTGGATCGTGTCGACGGCCTGCTCGTGTCCGGTTCGGCCACCAACGTTCATCCCTCCCTCTATGGTGGTGAATTCAGGGAAAGCGACGGCCCGTTCGATCCTGCCCGTGATGCGACCACGCTGCCGATGATCCGTCGGGCTATCGAGCGGGGCATTCCCCTGCTCGCGATCTGCCGTGGCATTCAGGAACTGAACGTCGCGCTCGGCGGAACGTTGGCGACCGAGATCCAGGAGCAGGAAGGCGTGTGGGACCACCGCAAGCCCCAGCATGCGGACCGCGACGTTATGTACAGCATCCGTCAGGATGTGATCGTTGCCGAAGGCTCCTGCATCGCGCGCTATCTCGGAACGGGCCGCATTCCGGTCAATTCGCTGCATCGTCAGGCTATCTCGAAGACCGCTCCGAGCCTGCAGGTCGAAGCCATCGCCGATGACGGTACGATCGAAGCCGTTTCCGTGATCGGCGCCAAGGGCTTTGCCATCGGCGTGCAGTGGCATCCGGAATACTGGGCGGAAAGCGACAAGCCGTCCCGCGCCATTTTCGAAGCCTTCGGCGACGCCGTACGTGACTACGTGAAGGCTCGCGGCTAACGCCTCATGCCTTGAAAGAGTTGGAGCGCCCTTTGATATCCGAAGGACGCCCGACACTCCGATAGATCATTCAGGCAGCATCTGAAGGGCGACGCCGGCTCCAGCCGGCTTCACTGTCTCGTAGACCAGACCCTTTTTTCGCAAAAGCGTCAGCACAGGCTGCCCCGCGCCATTGGCGAGTGTCACGCTGCCATCCTCGTCCTGAGCCCAACTGCGGACGCTCGACAGCTTCGGCCAGACGTCATCACACTCGCGGGGCGCGGAAAAGCTGCGATTGCGGCTCTGGAGGGTCCCACCCCGCTCGGCAATGCAGGTCGTCTTCGTTGTCGTATTGGAAATTGAAAACGCCGCCGGCGGCGCGATGATGGAGCCGTTCGCGTTGACACGAATGGAGCCGGAAACGAGCGGATCAAAGGCGGCTTCGGACACGCGCGCGCCATCCTGCCGCCAGCCATAGACACCGGCCACAGCGACACCCGCGATGAAAAATCCACCAGTCAGTACGATTATGTAGGCTTTCACCCGACGCCCCCAGCCGGAAACCGCATATTCATCTCTGAGCATGCACACGCAAGCTTGCGGAAAGCTGGACAGGACTGCGCATCAGACTGATTCCTGCCGCATCTCCGGCACGGGCGTCAGCGCCTTGCCGGTCGAGAACCACGAAAGCAGGTTGTCGGCCACGAGATCGGCCATCGCATTACGCGTCGGGATAGATGCCGAGGCGACATGCGGCAGGAGAGAGACATTCGGCAGGTCGATCAGTTCCTGCGGCACGTTCGGCTCGCTTGCGAAAACATCGAGGCCGGCCGCCGCAATCGTCCCTTCCCTCAGCGCCGCGATCAGCGCTGCCTGATCGACTGTCGTGCCACGCCCCACATTGATGAGCACGCCATTGGGCCCAAGCGCCTTCAGCACCTCGGCATTGATCGAGCCGGTGGTCTCGGGCGTCTTCGGCACGATGGAGATCAGCGTATCGACCGTCTCCGCAAGGCTCAGGAGACTGGAATGATAAGTGTAGGGCACGTCGGCACGCGGTCGCCGGGTGTGATAGCTGATCTTCACCTTGAACGGCTCGAGGCGCCGCGCAATTTCGATCCCGATCCGGCCAAGCCCCTGCATCCCGACATGCCGTCCCTTCAGCGAAAGCGGTGTCAGCGGATAATGCCCTTCCGACGTCCAGCGTCCCTGACGAAGCCACGCCTCGGCCTGCGGCAGCTGCCGAACGGTATTGATGAGCAGGGCGACGGTCGTATCCGCCACCTCGTCATTCAGCACATCGGGCGAATTCGTCACCATGATGCCGCGTTGCACGGCAGCGCGGACGTCCACCCCGTCGTAACCCACGCCGAAATTGGAAATGATTTCCAGCTTTGGCAACCGCGCGATCCACGATGCCGGAAGAGCGCCGGAAACGGCAACACCGCGCACCAGCGCGGCCTCATCATCGGAAATATCGAGCGTCGGCCCATGGGGCACAGCTATGATATCGAACACCTCGCTCAACCGCGCAATAACGCGCGGATTGATGTAACCGGGCACGAGGATTGCGACACGGTCTTTGGTCATGCTTGAAATGTCCTGTCTGTCTCAGCGTTTGATGGGGCCGGTCGACTGACGGATACGCATTTCCGGTTTGATGAGATGGATGCCGTCCGGCTCATGATTGCCTGCCAGCTTATCCAGAAGCGCGCGCGCTGCAAGCCGCCCGACCTCCGCCTGACCGTTCCACACGGTCGTCAGCGACGGCGTTGCGATGGAGGCCTCCTCCAGATCGTCATAGCCGGTGACCGAGACATCGCGGCCCGGCACCAGTCCGGCGCGGGCGATGCCGTTCATCAGGCCGATGGCGACGAGATCGTTCCAGCACACGGCAGCCGTGGGCTTCTGCGGCAGGGACAGGAAATTGACCGCCGCCTCGAAGCCGCCCTGCTTGGTGCGGGGTCCGGGAATGCGCAGGTTCGGATCCACTTCGATCCCCGCCTTGCGCAGCGCGCTGACATAGCCCTGGTAGCGGTCACGCCCGGTCGAGGTCTGATCGGTACCGCCGATCATCGCAATGGTGCGGTGACCGAGACCGATCAGGTGGTTTGTTGCAAGCGAGATGCCGTAACTGTCGTCACCGCGATAGATCGGCACGTCGACGCCTTCCATCGAGCGGGCGACAAAGATCGCCGGCATATTGTTATCCTCGGCCAGCATGACGTCTTCCGGCGGCGTTCCGATCGCCGGCGACATGATGACGCCGTCGCCTCCCAGCTGCAGCAGCGTTTCGATGAACATCCGCTGCTTGTCGACGGAATCGTAGTGGTTCGAAAGGATGAAGGTATGACGGCTGCGGTCCAGCTCGCTTTCGATCGCCTTCAGGATTTCGCCGTAGAACGGGTTCATGATGTCATGCACCACGACACCGATGATGCCCGAGCGGGACGTGCGGAGACTGGCTGCGCGGCGGTTGTAGATATAGCCGAGGGTGCGTGCCTGCTCCTTGATCTTCTCCCGCGTATCGGCCGCAACCAGCGGACTGTCGCGCAAGGCGAGCGATATGGTTGCGGTCGACAAACCGAGCGATTCGGCGATCGTTGAAAGCTTGACCTTCTGAGCCACTATTCTCCCCCCGTGACTGGCAATTCCCTCGCCGGCTATCCGCCGGAGCGCTTAAATTTTTTAATTAAAGATTTTAAGCGCGTATTTCAATTTATTCTTTCGCCGCCCCTCAGCGCCTTTCGGGATCGCCCCGGAGGTTTTCCTCGACGGTCACCAGCAGACGGGCCAGCACCTTTACCTCCTTGCCGGAAAGTCCCTTTGTCGCCACGCGCTCGCAATCGTCGGCCGCACTCACGATCCGCTCGATGCTGTTGCGCCCCTCTTCCGTCAGATAGACCTTGGTCAATCGCGCGTCCTTGTCATCGGCGCGGCGCATGACGAAACCCTGCGCTTCCATGCGGCCGATGGTGCGCGTCATGGTCGGCGCCTTGACGCCGAGCCGCTGGGCAAGCGCGCCCGGCGTAATGCCATCCTCCTCCCCGAGAAGCTGCATCACGCCGTCCTGTCCGGCATAAAGGCCGCTGTCGGCAAGATTGTGCGAAAGCCTTGTGCGCATGGTGCGGGCAAGCTGGGTGACGAGAACGGTCAGCGGCACGCTTACGGCGCCCGCGTCCTTCTTCTTGCCGCTCTTGTGCTTCTTCTCGCCTTTGTCCTTGTCGCTCTTGTCTTTTTTGGACATGCTGCCTCCCGCGCCGCCCGATGGCGGCCTTGCCTCTTAGCGCCGGCCTGAAACTCTGGCGTTGAAATCCATAGCGAAAATAAAAGACAGAAACCAGATGGCGAAGCCCCGGCCGCACTTCCATGACAACGACTTGACTGCACCTGTGGAGGAACGCCGCGACTGGATCGCCGTCCTGCCGCTCGGCGCCCACGAGCAGCATGGCCCTCACCTGCCTTTCGAAACGGACGCGCTGATCGCCGGGGGCATTGCAGAACGGCTGCTTGCCGTACTCCCGGAAGATCTGCCCGTCACCTTCCTGCCTGTCGAACCCGTCGGCTATTCACCCGAGCACATGGACGTCGAGGGCACGAAAAGCCTCGCCTTCGACGAGGCCGTCAACCGGTGGCTGGCAATAGCCGAGGACCTCTCCCGCAAGGGCATCCGCAAGCTCGTCCTCCTGAATGCCCATGGCGGCAATTCGCCGCTGATGACCATCGTCATCACGGAAGCACGGCTGCGTTTCGACATGCTGGCGGTCGCCACCAGCTGGACCCGCTTCGGCGTGCCGGAAGGTGTCATTACGCCGGAGGCCAAGGCGATCGACATCCATGGCGGCCTGATCGAAACGTCGGTGATGCTCGCCCTCCATCCCGAACTGGTCGACATGGAAAAGGCTGAGGACTTCCCGTCGCAGCAAACCCGATTTGCCGAAACCTTCAGCCATCTGCGCGCCTACGGTCCGCACGCCTTCGGCTGGAAGATGTCCGACCTCAACGAACAGGGCGTTGCCGGCAATGCGGCTGCGGCCACCGCCGAGGCGGGTGAAAAGCTGATCGCCAATGCTGTGAAGGGCCTCACCGAACTGCTACGCGACGTGCAGCGCTTCGACATCGATACTTTTGTCTGCGCGGGTGAAAACCTTTCCCCTGAACAAAGCCTTTGAACTCGTCCAAGCCAGCGCCTATATGGGGTAACACCATTACGGCGCACACCGCGCTCTTTCACCTCATCGAGGATCCCATGACCGAAGCTGCCGCAAAACCCATTCCCGTCACCGTGCTGACCGGCTACCTTGGCGCCGGCAAGACGACGCTTCTCAACCGCATTCTCTCCGAGAACCACGGCAAGAAATATGCGGTCATCGTCAACGAGTTCGGCGAAATCGGCATCGACAACGACCTCATCGTGGAATCCGACGAGGAAATCTACGAAATGAACAACGGCTGCGTCTGCTGCACCGTTCGCGGCGACCTGATCCGCGTGGTCGAGGGCCTGATGCGCCGCCCCGGCCGCTTCGACGGCATCATCGTTGAGACTACCGGCCTTGCCGATCCGGTCCCCGTTGCCCAGACCTTCTTCATGGATGACGACGTTCGCTCCAAGACCGAACTCGACGCCGTCGTCGCGCTGGTGGACGCCAAGCATCTGCCGCTGCGCCTGAAGGACAGCCGCGAGGCGGAAGACCAGATCGCCTTCGCCGACGTCGTCGTCATCAACAAGACCGACCTCGTCAGCCATGACGAACTGCACCGCATCGAGGACATCGTCCGCGCCATCAACCCGTCAGCCCGCATCTACGCGACCACCCGTTCCGGCGTCGACCTTGCCCGCGTGCTGAACCAGGGCGCTTTCAACCTTGAGCGCGCCCTCGAAAACGACCCGCACTTCCTCGACCATGACGATCCGGACCATGTCTGCGGCCCGGAATGCGGCCACGACCACCATCATCACCACGACCATGATCATGACCACCATCATCACGATCATGGCCACGATCACCATGGCCACCATGATCACGCTCCCTCGCCGATCCATGACGTGACGGTCGTCTCGATCTCGCTGCGCGGCGGTGAAATGAACCCCGACCGCTTCTTCCCCTGGATCCAGAAGGTCACCCAGACCGATGGCCCGAACATCCTGCGCCTCAAGGGCATCATCGCCTTCAAGGGCGACGCGGAACGCTACGTCGTGCAAGGCGTGCACATGATCATCGAAGGCGATCATCAGCGTCCGTGGAAGGATGGCGAGAAGCGCGAGACCCGTCTCGTCTTCATCGGCCGCAACCTCGACCGCGAAAAACTGGAAAAGAGCTTCCACGCCTGCGAGGCCACGGCATGACGCCGAAGCATGCCCGACCTTTTGCGATAGACACCATGCCTGAAGGAAAGACTGCCTGATGCCGACGGTTGCCCCTCTCGACCTCGAAGGTCACGTCGTCACCTGCGCCTTCCTCGGAGACATCCCTGTCTTCGCAACGGCCACCGGCACGATCCATCGTCTCGACGGCGGCGAAAAGGTGACGGAAGCCCATCAGGGCCTGCTCGCCTGCGTCAAGGACACCTCCAGCCAGACCCTCGTCACCGGAGGTGAAGACGGCAAGGTACTGCGCATCGCCCATGACGGTTCGGTCACCGAGCTTGCCCATGTCCCGCGCAAGTGGATTTCCGTGGTTGCGGCCGGCCCGCAGGGCGCGGTCGGCTATGCCTATGGCAAGGTCGCCCATGTCCGCCTCGCCGATGGCGGGACGAAGGAGTTTACAGAAGAGCGCACCGTTGAGGGCATCGACTTCGCCCCCAAGGGCATGCGCATTGCCGTCGCCCGCTACAATGGCGTGACGCTTCACTGGGTCGGCACCAGCGGTGCGCCGGTGGATCTGGAATGGAAGGGCGCTCATACCGGCGTGACCTTCTCTCCGGACGGCCGCTTCGTCGTCACCACCATGCAGGAAAATGCTCTGCATGGATGGAAACTCGACAGCAAGGCCTCCGACGCCCGTCACATGCGCATGACCGGCTATCCCTCTAAGGTGAAGTCTCTTTCGTGGTCGGTGAAGGGCAAGTGGCTTGCCTCCTCGGGAGCGCCGGCGGCAATCGTCTGGCCCTTCTCCAGCAAGGACGGCCCGATGGGCAAGGCACCGCTGGAACTCGGCACCCGCGCCAATATCATGGTGAGCCAGGTCGCGTTCCATCCGGCTGAAGAAGTGCTCGCCATCGGCTTCGTCGACGGCATGATCCTCGCCGTTCGCATTGCCGACGGCAAGGAAGCGCTGCTGCGTCGTCCGGGCAAGGGAGCGATCACCTCGCTGGGCTGGAGCGCCAACGGCAAGCTCGTCGCCTTCGCATCCGACGCCGGCGATTGCGGCGTCGTGGACATCACTGCGTGACGGTCCCGGCGGCAGCCGGAATGATGACAACCACGCGGACATGAAAAAGGCCGGAGGCTAAGCCCCCGGCCTTTCTGCGTTCAGCAATTCCTGATCCGGAGATCAGAAACGGTAGGTTACACCGGCGCCGATCAGCCACGGATCGAGCTTGGCGCTGCCCTTGAGGTCCGTGCCGCCGACGGTGACGTCGAAGTCGGGCTTCAGGAAGATCTTCTTCACGTCGAAGTTCACACCCCAATGGTCGTTGACCATGTAGTCGAAACCGACTTGAAGCGCTGCACCGAAGGTGTTCTTGATGTCGAGGTCGTCAGCGGACTTGGCATCCTGGCTGTAGAACATCGTGTAGTTGATACCTGCGCCGACATAGGGCTTGAAGGCGCCGAAGTCGGTGAAGTGATACTGCAGGGTCAGTGTCGGGGGCAGAAGCCATGTGCTGCCAATCTTGCCGAGGCTCTTAATCGAGTCTTCGCCGTAAACGTTGGCGCGGGTCGTGCCGAGGATGAGTTCAGCAGCGATATTGTCGGTGAAGTAGTAGGTGATGTCGAGTTCCGGGATGACCGAGTCGCTGTAGGACAGGTCGGAATTGGCAACGCCATTGACCTTGCCTTCATCGTTGGTGATGACGCCGAGACCACGAACGCGGATCTGCCACGGGCTGAGCGCGGAAATGGCGGGCGCTTCCGGCGTCGGCTCGGCAACCGGCGATACGTCCGCCGCGTAGGCCGCCTGGCCGATCAGCAGGAATGCAGTGGTTGCAGCAAGGGCGCCGATCCGCCTCGTCCACATCATGGTCATAGATCTCTCCTTATGAATAAAAGGCTTTTGCCGCAGACGAATATGGACCCATTCAGGACGTGCGGGTTGAGCTAAATCAATGCGCTGGGCGTCTGAGGCCCTGCCACGAAGGCAATAGTCGCACCTGTCGCAATTTGGCCACAGTCAGAATTGACGAATGATAAACGTGCAGCATGCGATCTATTTTTCACCGGAAATACGCCCGCCCCGCCGCCAACAAGACTCATTTCAGGCGGACTGATTCTCGGATAGATTCTCGCAAGCTCCAGAACCGGACGATCGATCCCGATGCGCGCTTCACTCTATTCCGCCACCTTCATGTTGCTGCTGGCGATGTCGCCCACATCCACAAAAGCAGCAGAACCTGAACTCGCCGGCCTTGGCGATTCTGTCCCCGGAGCGGCATCGGCGACCTTCTTCGATCTCGCGCGCACCTTCGTCACCGATCTTCAACCCGACGGCATGGGCTGGATTGGACACGCACTCGACGCCAAGCTTTCGAAGAGGCTGGATCTGGAAACGGACTGGCCTGATGGACTCTCGATCGACGGCGTGGAAACCGTGACGCTCGGCAGCGGCGAGAAGCAGCGCCTTGCCGTGCTGTTCGACTTCGGCCCGCTATCCGAGGAGCCATTGGCGCCAGCAATCCTTGCGCTCTACACGACCGCCGGCGAGCCGCAATTGATCGACGCCGTCGACATCGGTCTTGATCGCGAGACGGGGCTTGTGGAGCCGGGCGTGCTCGATCTCGGCGACGGCGCACAGGCAATCATCAGCGAAAGCAGCCACTGGAATTCCAACCAGACCTACCGCACGACCAGCATCGTTCTGGCGGACAAAAACCACCTGCAGAGTGTCGATGACATCCTGACGCTCTCGGAGCGCTATTGCGGCCTGAACCGCCTGCAGGAGCCGGTGATTTCGGCAGAGCCGGAAAAAACAGGCGGACGCGCCGCCATTCGCGTCGAGGTAAAGCTGCGCGACGAGAAGGTCGAGGAAAGCTGCGACACGCAGGAAGCGCCGTCTGAAGCACGCACAGTCTCGGTGCTCTATCGCTGGAACGGTGCGACAAAGACCTACGAACCGGACTCGCAGGATATCAAAACCCTGGAAGACGAAAACGAGAAGCGGTTCTGAGGCGAACCTGCCCTACTCTTCCAATGTCTGGCCACCTCAAACGGAAAGCCCGACCCTCCTGATTGGAAGGCCGGGCGTTTTGTTTGCGAGAACGGATAATCCCGTCAGAACTTCAGGCCGAGACCGACATTCACCACATGCTGATTGAAGTCGGTATCCACCCCGAGAATGTTCTTCTCGGCATAGTCGTTGTAACGATACTCGACGCGCGTGAAGAGCTGGTCGGTCACGGCGTAGTCGAAGCCGGCGCCGAGCGTCCAGCCGTTCAGCGTCTTGTCTTCGCCGAAACCGGGACCATCGACGGAGAAGTTCGTAGCCGTCCAGCCGCCGGCTGCGTAAAGCAGCGCGCGATCCATCGCGTAGCCGACACGACCGCGGACAGAGCCGTTCAGGCCCGTCTTGACGTCCACATCGCCGTAGCTGTTTTCGTTCCAGTCATAATTGAGGTCGCCCTCGACGCCGAGGATGATGTTGCTGCCGACATCGAAGTTCCAGCCGGCGAAGCCGCCGAACCGTCCGCCATCGAAGTCGTCGGAGGCAGAGCCGACGCCATCGTAGAAATCACCGTTCCCCCAGCCATAACCGCCGAAGGCACCGACATAGCCACCTGCCCAGGAGAAAACCGGCGCGGCCTCAATGGCTTGCGGCGGCGGTGCCGGAGCCTCAACGACGGCATCTGCAGCAAGGGCCGTTGAGGAGATCGCCGCAGCGGCAACCGAACCAAGCAAAAGTTTCTTCAACATAGAGGTACACTCCTATCTCGCAGTCCCGCGCCGGGCAGGATCATGCGGTTGGTCATGACGTACATGTCATGGTGCTATAACGAGCACGAGGTGCCACTTTGTTCCCCATACGGGGCGATTTTTAGGCGGAGCTTTAAAAGCAGGACACGAGACCGTTACCCGATCGCAACATCAGCGGGCTGCCACAACGAAAAACGCCCCCTCCCTGTGGATAGGGAGAGGGCGCTGGTCCCGCCGCCGCGACGGGATGAAAGGCTCGCACTCGACCAACGGCTCAGATGCCGGAGCAGCCCCCTCCGGACGCATCGAACTCTGTCGGTGGCGCGAGCCTGTCTCTCAGGTTTCAGGCCGCGCGGCGATAGGCCGGGGCCGACAGCTTGCGGCCGGAGGCAACGATCATGCCTGCGGCACCATCGAGCCAGTCTGCCTTGAGCTCCAGCGCCAGAAACCGCTCGCGGGCGAACGGGCCGGGCATGACCAGATGCTGGGTCTTGCCGGCGAAGAAGCCGAACCGCTCATAATAAGGCGCATCGCCAACCAGCAGGATGGCGCCATGGGCACGGTTCTTCGCTTCGAGAATGGCAGCCCGCATCAGCGCCGAGCCGATGCCCTTGCCTTCATGGGCCGCATCGACGGCGAGCGGACCGAGCAGCAGCGCGTCGATGACGGTGCCGTCACGACCGACACCGGCCTCGACATTCCACAGCCGGACGGTGCCGACGACATGGCCGTCCCGGTCACGGGCGACAAACGCGAGCCCTTCCGCCGGCAGCCGGCCGCGACGGATCTTCTCCGACGACTTCTTGCGGCGGTCCGCGCCCATGGCGCGATCAAGCAAAGCTTCGCGCGCGACGACATCCGCCGGCGTTTCGACATCGATGACAAAGGCAGGTGCAGGCGCAAAGAATGCGCGCACGCTATCAAGAACAGCGGCCATGGTGGCCTCCCGAACCAAGAGAGTTTCCGATGATGTTGTTTTTGTTGCCGTGCCGGTCATGCCGGCACGGTCGACATCAGATAACGTAGGCCTTGAGCGGCTCGAAACCGTTGAAGGCAACCGCCGAGTAGGTGGTCGTATAGGCGCCGGTGCCTTCGATCAGGACCTCGTCGCCAATCGTCAGCGACACCGGCAGCGGGTACATGTTCTTTTCGTACAGCACGTCAGCGGAATCGCAGGTGGGGCCGGCCAGCACGCAGGGCTCCATCTCGTCAGCATCGCGAGCGGTGCGGATCGGGTAGCGGATCGCCTCGTCCATGGTTTCGGCGAGACCGCCGAACTTGCCGATGTCGAGGAAGACCCAGCGATGCGCATCGTTGTCCGACTTCTTCGAGACGAGGACGACCTCGGCCTTGATGACGCCGGCATTGCCGACCATGCCACGGCCCGGCTCGATGATCGTGCGCGGGATGTGGTTGCCGAAGTGCTTCTTCAGCGCGCCGTTGATCGCGCGGCCATAGGCTTCCGCCGACGGGATGTCGCGCAGGTACTTGGTCGGGAAGCCGCCGCCCATGTTGACCATCTGCAGGTGAATGCCCTGCTTGGCCAGCGAGGTGAAGACGCGCTTGGCATCGCCGAGAGCGGCATCCCAGGCATCGACCTTGGTCATCTGCGAACCGACATGGAAGGACACGCCGTAGGACTCGAGACCGAGCTGGTGAGCATAGACCAGCACATCGACCGCCATCTGCGGAACGCAGCCGAACTTGCGCGAAAGCGGCCATTCGGCGCCTTCGCCATCGGTCAGCACGCGGCAGAACACGCGGGCGCCGGGAGCGGCGCGCGAGATCTTTTCGACTTCCTCATGGCTGTCGACCGCAAAGAGATCGACGCCGAGAGCGTTTGCGCGCGCGATATCGCGTTCCTTCTTGATCGTGTTGCCGAAGGAGATGCGGTCGGCGGAAGCACCGGCATCGAGCGCCATCTGGATCTCGGCAACCGAAGCGCAATCGAAGCTCGAGCCCATGGAGGCGAGCAGCGACAGGATTTCCGGAGCCGGGTTGGCCTTCACGGCGTAGTAGATAGAGCTGTCCGGCAGGGCGTGACGGAAGGCGCTGTAATTGTCGCGCACGACGTCGAGATCAACCACGAGGCAGGGACCTTCGGGACGTCGGGTGTTGATGAAGTCGAGAATACGAGCGGTGGCCATGGGTGTATCCCTCACAAGTTCCAAGGATCCCGAACCCGTTGCGGGGCGCGAGAGGACAAAGGACGAAGAGACATCGCACGAATCCAGTTGGTGGAGACACTGGTGCCGTACGAACGCTCAACGCGCGAAACGATGGATAAACGCCCTCTCGGTCGAGAGCATGAATCCGCTTTGTCTGCCATGGATTGGAGGGGTAACCCTACCGCACTTCCGGCAATGATGGTGTGCCTCTTCAGTGACCCCGGCTGATGGAAAGCCGGGAGAGAACCAGAAAGGCCCGCACCGTCGTTGCTTCAAGATGTCCTCGCATTTCCCGGTTGGCCGGAATAGCGACTGGAGGGGTTAGTTCCAGGTACCTTACCGATGACCTCACCTTAGGGATAAATCCCAGTTCGAGGGTCGGCGGACACCCACAGGCACGTGCGACTTTGGGCAGCCCGTGAGATATGAATATTCGTCGTCATAATCAAGAGGTTTTTGCAACCGTCATAAGAAAATCGATTGAACAATCTCTCGTTTTGTTCACTATTTGGAACAAATCAGGAGAAAGACCGCTTCATGGACACGCTCACCCGCATTCGCGCCTTCATCGACGTGGTCGAAGCAGAGGGTTTCTCGGCCGCTGCGCGCAAGACCGGGCGCTCCAAGGCCCTGCTCTCGAAATATGTGCGTGAACTGGAAGACGAACTCGGCGCCCTGCTGCTCAACCGTACGACCCGGCAGTTCTCGCTGACCGAGGCGGGACACACCTATTACCGCACCGCCGCCGACATCCTGAAGGAAATCGACAACCTTGCCGATCTCGTGCGCGAGAACAACACCGACCTGAAGGGCAAGCTGAAGGTCACGGTTCCCAGGACCTTCATCGACGCCGACGTCGGCCAGTCTCTCATCGATTTTGCGACTGAGCACCCGGACCTTTCGCTTGAGATCGTCGCCGACGACCGTTTCGTCGACATGATCGAGGAAGGCTTTGACCTGGCTATCCGCATCACCCGCCTCGACGATTCGGGACTGATCGCCAAGAAGCTCTCGGACTTCCGCGTCTACGCCTGCGCCACGCCCGATTTCGTGGCGAAATACGGTCCCCTCACCCACCCGCAGGAACTGTCCCGGGTGCCGGTGATCATCGACACCAATTCCCGCTCCCACAACAGCGTGAAATTCATCGAACCCGATGGCTCGCAGATTTCGGTCGCCGTCAGCGGGCCGATCGAGGTCAACAGCCCGCAGGCGACGTTGCGCGCGGCACGCGCCGGCCTCGGCATCGCCATGATCCCGGATTTCATCGCCAAGCCCTATATAGCCTCAGGCGAACTCGTTTCCCTGTTCGATGAATACCTGACCAAGGACCGCGGCATCTATGCCGTCTACCCCCACCGCCGCTACCTGCCCGCCAAGGTTCGCGTGTTCGTCGACTATCTGCACGGCTGGTTCCGCAAATATGCGTGATGAGACGGAAGCCGCATCAGCGAGTCCCATTTCCGTCCCAATCCGCGGGCAAGAAAGAATCAGTCGCGAGCCGCATGAAAGAGGAAGAAGGCATGGGAAAAAGACTGGCGATGTGGGCTGCGATCTTGTCGCTGGCACCTCTTCCGGCCTTCGCTCATCCGCACATCTTCGCCGAGGCCCGCCTGGAGGTAGTCGCCGGCGATGACGGCAATGTTGCGGAGCTGCGCAATGTCTGGCGCTTCGATGACGTCTTCTCTTCAAGCGTCCTGATGGACTTCGATAAGAATTCCGACCTGAAGCTGGACCATAGCGAACTGCACGAGATCGCGGAAACCATCCGCACCTCGCTCGCCGACTACGGCTATTTCACCTTCATCACCAGCGATGGCGCACCTGTTCCCGTCGCCAAGCCCGACAATTTTCACGTCGATTTCAAGGATCACCAGCTCCTCGTCTTCTTCGTTGCGAAGCCCGAGAAGAAGGTGCCGATCAAGGGCAATCTTTCCTTCGGCGTTCATGACCCGACGCTTTATACCGCCATCGATTTCGCCAAGGATGACGACATCGTGGTCGAAGGCGCCGGTTTCCAGAAGTGCAAGCACAAGGTCATCCGCCCGGACCCCGACGAAGTGATCGCGCAGAACCAGTCGTCGCTGACGGAAGCCTTCTTCAACGATCCCGCCGGCACAGACATGGGCAAGCTCTTCGCGACCCGGCTCGAGGTGACATGCTGATGCGCCGCCTTGTCCTGCAATCGCTGGCGCTCGTCGCCATGATCGGGGCAGCGGCAACCGTCGCTCATGCGGCCTCGCCCCTCGGGATCGGCACGGCGGAACCATCCTTTCAGGCGACAGGCCTGTTCGGCGGCTGGCTCGGCTGGATCAATCAGCACCAGCAGGCTTTCTATCGTTCGCTGACCGGCGCGCTGAAGGCGATGCGGGAAGATACTTCCGCCCTGACGCCCCTGCTCGGCCTATCCTTCGCCTATGGCATTTTCCATGCGGCCGGTCCGGGTCACGGCAAGGCCGTGATCTCCTCCTACATGATCGCCAACGAAACCGAGTTGAAGCGCGGTATCGCGATCTCCTTCGTTTCCGCCTTCCTGCAGGGCGTGGTGGCAATCGCAATCGTGGCCGCCGCCTATTTCGTCCTGCGCGGCACCGGCATCACCATGACGGCTGCGACCAACGCCATGGAAATCGCAAGCTTCGGCATGGTCATCGCTTTCGGTGTCTGGCTGCTGCTGCGCAAGCTCAGGAGTATCTGGATAACCCGGCAGGCTCCCGTGAGCGCAGGTCTGTTCGATACAGCCCTGCCGGCAGGGCCGGCAGTGACCACCGGGTTGAGCTTCCGCGTCGATGTCCTGAATCACGATCACACCACGCTCTCGCCGGGCGCGGTCTGCGCCGATTGCGGCATGACCCACCTGCCCGATCCGAAGATGCTCTCGCAGCAGGATTTTCGCCTGCGCGAGGCCTGGTCCGCCATCGTCGCTGTGGGCCTTCGCCCCTGCTCGGGCGCGCTGCTGGTCATGACCTTCGCGCTTCTGAACGGGCTTTATCTCGGCGGTGCTCTTTCCGTTTTCGCCATGGCGCTCGGCACGGCGATCACCGTTTCAGCACTGGCCATCATCGCCGTATCGGCCAAGTCGCTTGCCGTGCGCATCTCCGGCCCCGGCACGCCGGCCGCAAGAAGGGTCGCAACGATCATCGAGATCACCGGCGCGCTTTTCGTCATTCTGCTGGGAGCCGTGCTGCTTGCCGCAGCGCTTCACGGCTGAGGTTTGTCGGAGCCGCCGGCATGCCGGCGCTGATAGCGGGCGCGAAGCCAGAGCACGATGAAGAAGGACATGATGCCAACCGTCCCGACAATGGTTGCGAGAACCGGCGAGTAATCACCGATCCAAAGCACCACCGAAGGCAGCGCCAGAAGAACCAGCGCAAAACCGATGACGACGGCTGCTGCAGCCAGTGCCGGTGAACGACCCTTCTCTTCGCCGCTCATGCCGCACCGCCAGCCGTCAAACCGGCGCGAATGTCCTCAAGCTTGCGGATCTGCTTGCCCTCGGCGTCGAAGTTTTCCGGGGAAAGCCAGGCCTCGAAAGCCGCCTTCACCACCGGCCATTCGCCATCGATGATCGAGAACCATGCGGTATCGCGGCTTTTCCCCTTGGACAGCATGTGCTGGCGGAAAACACCCTCGAAGGAGAAGCCGTAGCGCTGCGCCGTCGTCTTGCTGGGCTCGTTCTCGTTATGGCACTTCCACTCGTAGCGGCGGTAGCCGAGATCGTCGAAGATATTGCGCGCCATCAGGTAATGCGCTTCCGTGGCAAGCGGCGTGCGGCTCATCGCCGGACCGTGGGCGACGCCACCCACTTCGACCACGCCGTTCGCCGGATCGGCGCGCATGTAGCTCGCCATGCCGACGACATTGCCTGTCTTGTTGTCGCGGAAGACATGCGTGACCCAGCCGCCCTTGGACTGCACGCCAGCAAGCCAAGTATCGAAATCCGCGACGCCGGCAAAATCCGGCTGGGTGAAATAGGCGAGCAGCGGATTGATGCCCTCGTCGCCCAGCCCATGCCACAGCGCCTGCAGGTGCTTTTCCCTGTCATAGGGCTCGACGGTAACGAAACGGCCCTTCAGCGTCACCGGCGTCGGCGCCGAGCAGCCCTTGAATGTGGAAAGATCGCGCATGCTTGCCCCTTTGCATTATAAGGCAAAGCAGTAGGCCAGCCGCCCATCAAAGGCAACTGGCCGAGATATGGTATGGATGCGGCATGACGGCCGACAATCAGACCTTGGCGGCGGAAACCGTCGCCTCGATGTGATCGACCAGCCCGTCGGCAAGACCGAGACGCCCCGCAAGCAGATCGAGATAGCCCCGTTCCGCGCGGCTGTCGGGTTCGATTGCCAAGCGCGAGGCCGTGTAAAGCTCGACCTTCTGCTCCTCGGTTTTGGCGGCTGCGACGAGCGAATCCAGATCCGTCGGAGCCGAAAGCTCGGCCTCGATGAAGGTTTCGGCCTCCGCGCCGAGACCGGACAGATGGACCTTGTCCATGATGTGGCGACGCTCTTCGGTATCGATATGACCGTCCGCCTTGGCGGCGGCGATCATCGCGCGGACAAGGGCAAGCGCGAAGTCGTCGCTGGCTGCAGGCGCTTCATGGCTGAAGGGAGAATCCGACGGCGCGGGAAGGAGTTCCGGCTCGGCGGAGGCTGCTTCCTGCGGAGCCTTGCCGGCCTGATAATTCTTGTAGGCCTGATAGCCGAGGCCGGCGATGGCGGCGAGGCCGCCAAGCTTCAACGCGTTGCCGCCGAGCGAGCGGCCGGTCTTGGTGCCGAGCAGGACGGCAGCGATGGCACCGGTCGCGAGAGGATTATCCTTGGCCAGCTGGACGATGTCTCCAGCCTTCTGCTTCACGCTGCCATTCGCCCCCGGCACCTGCGAACCGAGGAATTGGTCAAGCAGCTTCTTCGCATCGAACATAGGTCTCTCCCTGACTTTCGTTGTCGAAAGCTACATAGGGAGGCAATGATGAAATTACAAAGACGCCGCCCGACCTTTCTTGCCCGGCGCGGACCGGTCAGCCGGCGAGAGCGGCAGCTTCGGCGGCAAGCTTGGTGATGCCTGCCCAGTCACCGGCGGCAACCAGCTCCTTCGGCGCGACCCACGAGCCGCCGACGCACACGACGTTCGGCAGGCTCAGGTAATCCTTGGCGTTCTTCAGCGAAATGCCGCCTGTCGGGCAGAAGAGCGTGCCGGCGAGCGGCGAAGACAGCGACTTGAGGTAGGCCGCACCGCCAGCCTGTTCGGCCGGGAAGAACTTCAGCACCTGATAGCCTTCCTCGCGAAGGGCCATCACTTCGCTCGCGGTCGCCGCACCCGGCAGCAGCGGAATATCGGAGTTACGAGCGGCATCCAGCAATTCCTGCGTCGTGCCGGGGCTGACGATGAACTGCGAACCGGCAGCAACGGCCGCCTCAAAATGGGCGGAGTTCAGGATCGTGCCCGCGCCGACGACCGCACCCTCGACCTCATCAGCAACCCGGCGCACGGCTTCGAGAGCCGCGTCGGTGCGCATGGTGATCTCGATGGCCTTCAATCCGCCGGCGACGAGCGCCCTGGCCAGCGGCACCGCGCTTTCCGCATCCTCGATGATCAGAACCGGAACGACCGGCTGCAGTTTCAAAGTGGAAAGAAGCTTTTCGGTTTTCACGCCCATGGCAATGCGACCTCTTAAAACGATTGAAATCGACTGACGATTATCCCGCCAGCATGTCATTGTCGAGACAATTGCGCACGTCCTTCGTATTCCATTTGGCCTCTTGCCAAAGTTAAGCTAGGTTAACGCCGGTTGTCAGCCCGGGAGAAGTCCATGGCAAAGGAAATCGAGCGAAAGTTCCTTGTGGCAAATGATGGATGGAGGTCGCAGACCACATCCGCCACGCCGATGCGGCAGGCTTATCTCTCGGTCAATAACGACCGTTCCATCCGTGTTCGCACCAGCAATGAGGAAACCGCCAAGCTGACGATCAAGTTCGGCTCGAGCGCGCTCGTACGCGATGAATTCGAATATACGATCCCGCTGGAAGAAGCCGCCGAGATGATCAAATTCGCGGTCGGCAACGTCATCGAGAAGGTGCGCTACACCGTCGAAGTCGCCGGCTTCACCTGGGAAGTCGACGTTTTCGAAGGCGCCTATCGTGGGCTGGTGATTGCCGAGGTCGAGCTGAAATCGGAGACGGACCGTCCCCTGATCCCCGATTGGGTCGGCCGTGAGGTGACCGGCGACCGCCGCTATTCCAACCAGGCGCTGGCGACCGAACGCCTGAAGCCAGAGCTCGTGCATGCCGTATCGAATTAGGCCTGGACGTGCCTTCGGCGAGGAAGTCCGTTCCATCGCCGTCGAACAGCTTCAACTGGCCATTGCCGCCTTCGAGGAACAGCCGAAAGGCCTGCATGAAGCGATCCACGAGGCGAGGAAGAAATTCAAGCGGGTGCGGTCGCTCTACCGGCTGATCGCGCTCGACAAGCCGGATTTCCGCGCGACCGAAAACGCCCGCCTGCAGGAGACGGCGCGGACATTGTCGCTGGTGCGCGACGCCACCGCCCTTATCGAGACCGTCAGCTATCTTGAAACGCACGCCCTGAACGACGACGAGCGTCGCGCCCTTGTCCATGCGCGCGAAAAGCTCACCGAACGTCGCGACGAACTGGCATTGACGGAAACGAACCTGCCGCAAAAGGCTCACGCCGCGGTAGAAAGCTGTCGTGACGCCATCACAGCCGTCGAGGGCGCCGATTTTCCGCAAAGCGCGAGGAAGACCGCGCGCCTCCTTGCCAAGGGCTGGAAGAAAAGCCTGACGCGCGGAAGGAAGGCGCTCGTGGCCTGCCACGGCGGAGCCCATGCCGAACTCTTCCACGAATTGCGCAAGGCGGGACAGGCCTACTGGATGAATCTTGCGCTCCTCAGGGACATCTGGCCTTCGGCCATGAAGGCAAAGCGCGCGGAGGCGGGAAATCTTGTCACACTGCTCGGCCACGAACACGACCTCGCTCTGCTGGTCGACCTCCTCGACCGGGAGCCGGCAACGCTCGGTGACGGCGAGGAAGTCTCTCACCTGATCAGCGCCATCATCCGCCAGCAGCAGGAATTGCGCCACGACGCGCTGGAACTTGCCGAAAGGGTCTTCGCCGACCGGCCGGCGCGGGAAGCGAGCGCAATCGAAGCTCTGTGGAGCGAAGCCGCGACCGGCTGAAAATACCGACAGAAAATGTCAGCAGGCCTGCTACTATCCGTCGATGACCCGTTCCACGCGCCTCCTGTCACTTCTGCAGATCCTGCGCAGCCACCGCCGCCCGGTCGCCGGTCGGACGCTTGCCGGCGAACTCGGCATTTCTCTCCGCACGCTCTACCGCGACATCGCCGCACTTCAGGCCGAGGGCGCCGAAATCGAGGGCGAACCCGGCTTCGGCTACGTTCTGCGTCCGGGCTACATGCTGCCGCCCCTGATGTTCTCCTCGGATGAGATCGAGGCGCTGGTGCTCGGCATGCGGCTGGTAGCCAACCGAACCGATCCGCAGCTCGCCTTCGCCGCTCGCGATGCGCTGTCCAAGATCGATGCCGTTCTCCCCGCCGACTTGAGGGCAAAGATGGCAGCAAGCCCGCTGCTGGCAGGCGGAAAACCACATCTTCCGGACGATCAGGTGGACCTCGGCCTTCTGCGCAAGGCAATGCAGGACGAGCGGACATTGCGGATCGCCTATCGCGACGACAAGGGCAGCGCCACCGAACGCATCATCTGGCCCTTTGCACTTGCCTTCTTCGATGGCGCCCGCGTGCTTCTCGCATGGTGCACGTTGCGCAACGACTTCCGTCACTTCCGCACGGACAGGATGGAGATCCTGGAACGGGGACAAGACCGCTATCCTCGTCGCCGCACCCAGCTACTGAAGGAGTGGCGACAGAAGACCGGTATTGCCGACCGCCTCTTCTGATAAAGCATCCTACTGCCATTTTCTGACAGCAGACCAGTCTAGTCTCGGGCTCTCGAAAAGGAGAACCCCATGATACCGAACCTCACCATCCTCTACGTCGACAGCCCGGAAAAGAGAGCGGCCTTCTACGCCGGCATTTTCGGCGTGAAACCTGTCGAGCAGTCTCCGACCTTTGCCATCTTCGTCTTTCCCGGCGGCATCAAGCTCGGCCTGTGGTCGCGTCACACCGTCGAGCCTGCGCCAACAGGCGCGGCAGGCATGGTCGAAATCGCCGTTCCGCTTGCAAGCCCCGCTGCGGTCGACGAAGTCTGGGCAAAAATAGGCCACGCCGGACATACTGTCCTGCAAACGCCCGTAGACATGGAATTCGGCCGCACCTTCCTGCTTGCCGATCCGGACGGACACCGCATCCGTTTCTACAATCCTCCGGTCTGATCGCCATGGCCTGGATCATCGTAGCTTCCGCCGATCATGTCGCTGGCGGCGTTGCCGGCGGCTTCGTACAGGCCTGCCATGGAAAGGATGCGCCGCTCCGGCGCATCCAACCCGGCGAGACGGTCATCACCTATTCGTCGTCCGCGATCTTCGGTCAGGCGGTGCCACTCAAGGCCTTCACCGCCATCGGCACCCTTCTTGAAAAGCCGCCTTATCGTGTGGAGATGATGGAAGGTTTTCACCCCTCCCGCCGTGATGTCGAATGGCATGCATCGCAGCCCGCACCGATCCGTCCCCTGCTCGACCGGTTGGAACTGACCAGAGAAAAACGGAACTGGGGCTATGTCTTTCGCTTCGGCATCCTGCGAATAACCGAGGAGGATGCGGCAATCATCGCTTCGGCCATGAATGTGGGCACAACGAATGCGGGCACGACGCCGCTCTCTTCCGAGCCCAGGGAAACGCTCCAGTTGCCACTGTTCGGAATTTGACAAAATTCAAAGTGCGACCGAATGCGCGAAAACCGTTGCTTCGCAGCGGCTGAGGCAGTATTTCCCGGGCCATGACCGACGATCTCCAGACCCCTCGCCATGAAGAGGGCGGCGCCTTCTGCGTCGCCGCGCTCTATCATTTCGCCCGTTTCCCGCGTTACGAAAGTTTCCGCGAGCCGCTCACCGCGCTTTGCCGCGAGAACGGCATCAAGGGCACCTTGCTTCTGGCCGCCGAGGGTATCAACGGCACCGTCGCCGGGACCGACGAGGGCATCGTGAAACTGCTCGCCTTCCTGCGCAGCCAGCCTGAATTCGCCGAACTGGTGCACAAGGAAAGCCGCGCATCGAAGATGCCTTTCCTGCGCATGAAGGTGCGGCTGAAGAAAGAGATCGTCACCATGGGCGTCGAGGGCATCGACCCCAACAAGATCGTCGGCACCTATGTCGACCCGAAGGACTGGAACGCCCTGATCTCGGATCCCGAAACCATCGTGATCGACACCCGCAACGATTACGAGACGGCGATCGGTATCTTCAAGGGCGCGATCGATCCCAACATCAAGACCTTCCGCGAATTTCCCGACTGGATGCGCAACAATCCCGGCCTGCACAACAAGCCGAAGATCGCCATGTACTGCACCGGCGGCATCCGCTGCGAAAAGTCGACCGCCTTCGCCAAGGAAATCGGCTTCGATGAGGTCTATCACCTCAAGGGCGGCATCCTGAAGTATCTCGAGGAAGTGCCGCCGGAGGAAAGCCTCTGGGACGGCGCCTGCTTCGTCTTCGACGAGCGCGTCTCGATCACCCATGGCCTCGCGGAAGGCGAGCACACGCTCTGCCACGCCTGCCGCTATCCGCTGACGGCGGAAGAAGTGAAGTCGCCGCTGTTCGAGGAAGGCGTCACCTGCCCGCACTGCTATAACGACCGCACCGAAGCCGACCGCGACCGTTATCGCCAGCGTCAGCAGCAGATCGCCTTGGCCAGGAAGCGCGGCGAACGACACATGGGAAGCTGAGATCCCGGCCGATGTCATTGGTTCGCAACGAACAGAAAAAGCTGCTTGCCAATGCACTCGACCGGGCCTCGACAGCGTGCTTCACCGTGGGGATCGCAACACCCGTCGCCGGATACCTTTACAATATCGGCAATTTCGGCACCGCGATATCAGGCGGACGCCTCATGGTCGGCATCGCGCTCTGGCTTTTTTCCGCGATTGCATTACATTTGATGGCGAGACGTGTTCTGAAAGGACTGGCCCTGTGAGCACTTGGACACTGGCGTTTGTCATCACTCCGCTCATCGTCGTTGCGTTGGGTTATATCGCCGTGCGCCTGGAAGAACGGCGCGACGAGAACACGAAGCTGCATCCCGGCGAGTAACCTCTTCGCCCCGGCCTCATAACGACAAGGCCCGCCTTCCGGCGGGCCTTGTCGTTTCAATGGCATTGCGGCCTCGGCATCTTCTCCCATCTCCGGGACAAGCCCGGAGATGGGAGAAGGAAAAAAGATCAGAACGCCGGGATCAGGGCACCCTTGAACTCTTCGTTGATGAAGGCCTTGATGCTGTCGTCGTGGTAGGATTCGACCAGCGTCTTCACCCACGGAGCGTCCTTGTCGGCCGTGCGGACGGCGATGACGTTGGCGTAGGGCGACTTTTCACCTTCGATGGCGATGGCGTCGGTCTTCGGATGCAGGCCGGCTTCCATGGCGTAGTTGGTGTTGATGACGGCGGCATCGACGTCATCGAGCGAACGCGGCAGCTGGGCAGCGTCGAGTTCGGCGAACTGGATGTTCTTCGGGTTCTCGGTCACGTCAGCCGGACCAACCTTCAGGCCCTTGGTTTCGTCAACCTTGATCAGGCCCTTGGAAGCCAGGACGAGAAGCGCGCGGCCGCCATTGGTCGGGTCGTTCGGGATACCAACGGTTGCGCCGTCCTTCAGCTCGTCGAGGCTCTTCACCTTCTTGGAATAGACGCCCATCGGGGTGGTGATGGTCGTGCCGACGCTGACGATGTCGAAGCCACGGTCAGCGATCTGGTTGTCGAGATAGGGCTGGTGCTGGAAGGAGTTGGCGTTAAGGTCGCCATCGGCCAACGCCTGGTTCGGAACGACGTAGTCGGAGAATTCGACGATCTCGATGTTGAGGCCCTTCTTGGCGGCGATTTCCTTCACCTTTTCCATGATCTGGGCGTGTTCGCCGGCGGTCACGCCGACCTTGATGTCTTCCGCGAGAGCTGCGCCAGCGGAAAAGAGAGCTGCGATGGCAGCGGCGACGATCAGTTTCCTCATTGTGTTTTCTCCTTGGGTTTACTGAAGAGAGGTTTCAGTTCTTTCGGCTGCGCTTGTCGAAGCGCCGGGCCAGCGTGTCGCCGGCGCTCTGCACGGCCTGCACCAGCACGATCAGCACGACGACAACAGCCAGCATCACTTCCGGCATGAAGCGCTGGTAGCCATAACGAATGCCCAGATCGCCGAGACCGCCGCCGCCGACCGCGCCGACCATGGCCGAGTAGCCGATCAGGCTGACGAGCGTCAGGGTCAGCGCCAGCGTGATGCCGGGCAGCGCCTCGGCCAGCAGCACCTTGGTAACGATCTGGAATGGTGTGGCGCCCATGGCACGCGCAGCCTCGATCAGCCCCTTGTCCACTTCCCGGATCGCCGCCTCGATCAGGCGGGCGATAAACGGAACGGTCGAGATCGTCAGCGGCACGATTGCGGCAATCGTGCCGATCGAGGTGCCGGTGATGAGCCGGGTCAGCGGAATGATGGCGACCACGAGGATGATGAACGGCGTCGAACGCAGCGCGTTGACGATCAGTCCCATGATACGGTTGACCGCCGGCGCGGCGAACAGTTCGCCCTTGCCGCTGGTGGCAAGGAATACGCCCATCGGCAGACCGATCACGGTGCCGATCAGTCCGGCGGCGCTGACCATCTGCAGGGTCTGCCAGAGGGCTTTCAGGAGCAGGTTTACGAGCATCTCAGGCGCCATAGCCGAGCACCTCCGTGGCAAGACCGGTCTGCTGGTAGAAACGGTTGGCCCGCTCCAACGTCGCCGGATCGGCCGGATAGGAAACAACCAGCGAGCCGAAGGGTTCGCCGGCAATCTCGTCGATCGCGCCCGCAAGAATGTTGACGTCAGGACCGATCTCCGCGACGAGACGCGCGGTCAATGGCTGGAACGCCGTCTCCCCGAAGAAGATCAGCCGCACGAGTGCGCGGTCGCCCGCAACGGGTTCGGCCTTGAGATCCGAGCGGATCCATTCGGGAAGCTTGGCGCCAATCGAGGCCGACAGCAGCGCTTGGGTGGTCTCATGACGCGGCCTTGTGAACACGTCGAAGGTACGGCCGCTCTCGACGATCAGCCCCTTGTCGATCACCGCAACTTCCGAGGCAATGGTCTTCACCACTTCCATCTCATGAGTGATGAGCAGCACCGTCAGGTCGAGATCGCGGTTGATGGTCTTCAGGAGTTCGAGGATCGACTGCGTGGTCTCGGGGTCGAGCGCCGAGGTCGCTTCGTCCGAAAGCAGGAGCTTCGGTTCGGTGGCAAGAGCGCGGGCGATGCCGACACGCTGCTTCTGCCCGCCGGAAAGCTCGGCGGGATAACGTCCCGCCTTGTCCGAAAGACCGACGAGATCGATCAGCGGCCTGACCCGCGCATCGATCGTCTTGCGGTCGACGCCGGCAATCTCCAGCGGCAGGGCCACATTGTCGTAGACGGTGCGCGACGACAGCAGGTTGAAGTGCTGGAAGATCATGCCGACCGAACGGCGAAGGGTGCGAAGGCCCGCCTCGTCCAGCGCGCCGACATCGACGCCATCGACCAGCACCTTGCCCGAAGTCGGCAGTTCCAGACCATTGACCAGCCGGATCAGCGTTGACTTGCCGGCACCGGAACGGCCGATGATACCGGTGATCGCGCCCTTGGGCACCACATAGTCGATACCGCCAAGCGCGGTAAAGGCCGGCTGTCCGTTGGCGCCACCAAAATGCTTGGTCACGCCTTCGAATGCGACCATGGGACGCCCGGTTGGCGCTACATTCGCGGCGGACGCACTCATCGGCCGCCTCCTCTTGAGGCATTGCGCGAAATGGGTCGGTTCTTCATGAAAGTCTCTTCGGTGAACGCCGTCACTCAACGGCAAAGATGATCGCAGGCCGGATAATACTACCGCGGCATACACATTCGGACGATATTGCGCCGATCTAGCATCTTTGACTTCACCTTTTCAAACCCGCCCAGGGCAAATCGGCAGCAAATCTGCCATGCACCGTGGAAAGCGGATTTGCTTATGACTCCGCAGCCCCGGCCTGCCGAGAGATATTTTGCCCAAAGCACCCCGCATTTCCGGAAAATTTGTCCAATCAGAGAAAATCCCGAACAGCAAAATTGACAACTGGTTTTCAATATTGGAAACTGGTTGTCGAAATTGGAGGCCAGAATGCACAAACGCACCGCCGAGGCTCAATCCCTCACCGAGATCATGCTGACCGTCTTTCGCATCAACGGCCGGCTGTTGGAAGGCGGTGACCGGCTGGTCGCGCCGCTCGATCTCACCAGCGCCCGCTGGCAGGTGCTCGGCGCAATCGCATTGGCCGAGGCGGCTCGTACAGTGCCCCAGATCGCCGAGGCAATGGGCATGACCCGGCAGGGCGCGCTGAAGCAGGTCGCCAAGCTGGAGGCCGACGGTTTCCTGTCGAGCCTCACCAATCCCCGCCACAAGCGTTCGCCGCTCTATGCCCTGACGGAAAAGGGCGCAGACGCCTACCGCTCTGTCGACACCATCTACACAACATGGGCCAACACGCTTGCCGAAGGCCTTGATCTTCAGCGGCTGGAACAGGCTCGCAAGCTGCTTGCCGAATTCGACAATCGTCTTGAAAACGATCCGCACGTCAAAGGAACCAGTTGATGAAAACCGTCCTCCACGCCGCTGCCGGCACGCTGGCGCTTGCCCTCGTCTCAACCTTCCTCGCCTCAACCATCATCTCGGAACTGTGCCTGGATTACCGGGCGATCACCATCGTGAAGACTGCGATCTTTTATGGCGTCTTTCTTCTCGTGCCGCTGATGGCGATCACCGGCGGGAGCGGCTTCGCTCTCGCGGCAAACCGTTCGGGCGGGCTGGTCGAAAGGAAGAAAGCGCGCATGCGGATCATCGGCGCGAATGGCCTGCTGGTCATGCTGCCGGCTGCTGTGTTCCTGTATTTTCGGGCGAGTGTCGGATCTTTCGATGGCCTGTTCTATGTCGTGCAGATCATCGAACTGGCGGGCGGCATGCTGCAACTCTGTCTTCTCATCCTGAACTTCAGGGATGGACGGCGCATGACCGAAAAGAAACGTCTGCTGGCCGCGCGGAACACGGCCTGAAACCAGATATGGAAAAGGCTGCCGGACGAAAATCCGGCAACCCCGAGCATTACTTCACCTCGATGACGAAGTCTTCCTTCGAACGGCGCACCTTCTTGAGGTTCACCAGCCAGTCGCCGTCTTCCTGCCGGTAGCCGATCGGCATGATCGTCACTGAGCGCAGGCCACGCTCGCGCAGTCCAAGGATTTCATCGAGCTTGTCAGGATCGAAGCCTTCCATCGGCGTGGCGTCGACGCCCTCGAAGGCGGCAGCCGTCAGGCCGATGCCAAAGCCGATATAGGCTTGGCGGGCGGCATGCTCGAAATTCGTCTTTTCGTCGCGCGGCGGATAGAGCGAAAGCAGATGCTGGCGATAGGCTTCCCAGCCCTCGTTCTTGAAGCCGCGCTCTTCGTTGACGAGATCGAACATGCCGTTGATCCGGTCCGGCGTGTAGTTATCCCAGGCCGCGAATACGAGCAGATGCGAACCTTCCGTGACCTGCGTCTGGTTCCAGGCGATCTCCTGGATCTTCGCCCGCACTTCAGGATTGGTCACGACGAGAACTTCGTAAGGCTGCAGGCCGCTGGAGGTCGGCGCGAGGCGGATCGCCTCAAGGATACGTTCGACCTTTTCCTGCGGAACGACCTTGGAGGGATCCATCTTCTTGGTGGCGTAGCGCCAGTTGAGTTTTTCGAGAAGCACGGGGGATAGCCTTCTGGTTTTACCGCCTTTCCGCCTCAGGACCCGGGAACGATCCAGAGGCGAAGAATAGACGGTATTGATTAGTAACCAGGCCTAAATAGGTAACTTGAAAAAGCGCACAAGAAGGCACATTTTTGATACCAGTTTGATTAGAGGAAACGGATGCATAGCCACTTCGATCCCGCCAAGTGCCAGACGGTGAGCGAGATATTGTCGCGCATCGGCGACAAATGGAGTGTGCTCATCATCATGAAGCTCGGCTCCGGCCCGTCGCGTTTCAGCGATCTCAAGCGCTCCGTTGTCGGCATCTCCCAGCGCATGCTGACGCTCACCCTGCGTGCACTCGAACGTGACGGCCTCGTAAGCCGAACGGTCCATCCGACCATTCCACCGAGCGTCGTCTACGAACTTACCGACCTCGGTCGCTCCCTGTGGAAACCCATAGAAGCCGTCGGCGGCTGGGTTTTCTGCAATCACGAAAAGATCCACGAGGCCCGCGCGGAATTCGACAGTCGCTACGCCGCGTCGGAAGAAAATTCGGCAGGGATACAAAAGCCGTAGCCCGAAACGCAAACCAGCCGGACTGCAAGGCAATCCGGCTGGAATAACTCGCGGAAAAGGCCGCGGGTTGTCAGCCCGCCTGATGATTGCCCCTGGGAAACTGAGCCGCCAGTTCGCTATACCACTTGCCGCTCTTCTTGATGGTGCGCACCTGCGTATCGTAATCGACATGCACGATGCCGAAGCGCATGCTGTAGCCTTCCGCCCATTCGAAATTATCCATCAGGCTCCAGGCAAAATAACCCGACATCGGGAAGCCGTCCTTGATGAGATCGGCGATAATGCCGATGTGTTCGACATAGTAGTCGAGACGCGGCTGGTCATCGACCTCGCCGTTTTCGACTTCCATGTTGTAGCAGGCGCCGTTCTCGGTGATGTAACAGACCGGCAATTCGTAGCGGTTGTAGAGGCCGGAAACCAGCGACTTCAGTGCCGGCGCGTAAACTTCCCAGCCGATATCCGTCTTGACCTTGGAAACCGGCGGTGCGCCGATGGTTGCCGGGAATTCCGCGCCCGGCGTAGGATCGTCGGCCACGCGCATCGGCGTGTAGTAGTTCAGGCCCCACCAGTCGAGCTTCTGGTTGATGATCGCCATGTCGCCTTCTTCGATCGGCGGCATGCGGTCGCCAAGCGCCGACATGAACTCGGCCGGATACTGGCCGTTGATGATGGGATCGAAAAACACACCGTTGTTGAACTGGAAGGCCCGTTCGGCCGCAGCCTTGTCCGCCGCGCTGTCGGAGGCTGCAATGATCTCATGGGCGTTGAGCACGATGCCGGCCGGCACCTGCGGCGCGACCTGCCGGATGGCGTCGATGCCGAGGCCATGGGCAAGATTGGTGTAATGCAGCGCATGAAGTGCCGCATCCATATTCTTCTCGCCGGGGGCATGAATGCCGTAGAGATGCGAAAGCCATACCGAACACCACGGCTCGTTGAAGGTCGCAACCGAATCCAGCCGGTCCCCGAGCCGCGCCATCACGATCTTGGCATAGCGCTGGAAGGCATAAGCCGTGCTGCGCGCCGTCCAGCCGCCCTCGCCCATCAGGGCAAGCGGCAGGTCCCAGTGGTAAAGTGTCGCGAATGCCTTGATGCCGCGCGCCTTCAGTCCGTCGACCAGCTTGTCGTAGAAATCGAGGCCGGCTTCGTTGATGCGGCCCGTGCCCTCGGGAATGATCCGCGGCCATGCGATGGAGAAGCGATAGGCGGAAACGCCCATCTCCTTCATCATGTCGAGATCCTGTTCCCACAGGTGATAATGGTCGCAGGCGACATCGCCGTTGTGACGGCCATGGACGCGGCCCGGCATGTTGCAGAAGGCGTCCCAGATGGACGGCTTGCGGCCATCCTCCTTCGACGCGCCTTCGATCTGGAAGGAAGCGGTGGCGACACCGAATACGAAATCGCCGGGAAAGCGATCGGCAAGGCTTTTCGGATCGATCATCTGGTCACTCGTTTTTGCTGATGCGCCGGACGGTATGGACGGATTTCCGCCGGAACGTTGAATTTGGCCGCGGGCGGTTTAGACCAAAGTAGCCTCGGGGTACAAGTCGCAAGGCTTGTTTTCTGCAACGTTTCAGAACTTACGATCGATAAAAACCCAAAAAAGCGCGGCGGCAGACGCTGTCCACCGCCGCTTTGCCCGTCAGAGCGAAACCCAGGCGCCGTCCTTCTTCGACGAAGACACGCAAGCCTCGACGAAAGCGACACCCTTCACGCCATCGTCGATGGTCGGGTAAACCACGGCCGGATCGACCGGCCTGCCTGCCTTGAAGGCGGCAATCGCAAGGGCGGCCTCCGAATAGATCGTGGCGAAGGCTTCGAGATAACCCTCGGGATGACCACCCGGAATGCGGCTGACACGGGCGGCGGCAGCACCGGCTCCCGCCCCGTTGCGGGTTACCAGACGCTTCTGCTCGCCGAATGGCGTGAACCAGAGGTAGTTCGGGTTTTCCTGCTGCCATTCGAACCCGCCCTTCGTGCCGTAGACGCGAAGCTTCAGCGCGTTCTCGTTGCCCGGAGCGACCTGGCTGCACCACAGCATGCCCTTCGCGCCCCCTTCGAAACGCAGGAGCACATGGCCGTTGTCATCGACCCGGCGTCCCTCGACGAAACTGTCGAGATCCGCGGCAAGGCTCTTCAGCGTAAGGCCGGTAACGAAGGACGCGAGATTGAAGGCATGCGTGCCGATGTCGCCGGTCGCGCCACCGACGCCCGACTGCTTGGGATCGGTGCGCCACACCGCCTGCTTGGCGCCGGTCTGTTCCACCGCTTCCGTCAGCCAGTCCTGCGCATATTCCACCTGCACGACACGAAGCTCGCCCAGCGCGCCGGAGGCGATCATCTCACGGGCCTGCCGCACCATCGGATAGCCGGTGTAATTATGGGTGAGGATGAACAGCGCCTTCGACGCATCGGCCACCGACTTCAGCTTCTTCGCGTCGTCAAGGTTAGAGGTCAGCGGCTTGTCGCAGATGACATGGATGCCGCGCTCCAGAAAGGCTTTCGCCGCCGGATAGTGCATGTGGTTCGGCGTCACGATGGACACAGCCTCGATGCCATCCGGCCGCTTCGCTTCCTTCTCCGCCATTTCCTCGAACGAACCGTAGCAGCGTTCCGGATCGAGCCCGAGATCACGCCCCGAAGCGATCGACTTTTCCGCCGTCGAGGAAAGCGCACCCGCAACGAGTTCGAAGTGATCGTCCAGACGCGCCGCCATGCGGTGTACGCCACCGATGAACGCGCCCTGTCCGCCGCCCACCATGCCGAGCCGGATGCGCTTCCCGCTTGCCTGCTCCCTTGATGCTTCAATTGTCATGGTTCAGTCTCCTTGATCTCGCGTGTCCGAGACACCGCCCCTCATCCGCCTGCCGGCACCTTCTCCCCGTGAACGGGGAGAAGGAAGATGTGGCAATATCTCGCTTGTTTCTGCGACCCTTTGAAAAAGACGCGATCTTTCAGCACCGCCACCTTCTCCCCGCTTGCGGGGAGAAGGTGGCGGCAGCCGGATGAGGGGCGCAATCGAATTTAGAGCCCCAGCATCCGCCGGTTCGCTGCGTCGTCCGTGCCGCCAGCGGCGAAGTCGTCGAACGCCTTTTCCGTTACCCGGATGATGTGCGCCTTGACGAATTCGGCTCCTTCGCGGGCGCCGTCTTCCGGGTGCTTCAGCGCGCATTCCCATTCGACCACGGCCCAGCCCTCGAAATCATTCGCCGCCATCTTGGAGAAGATCGCGCCGAAATCGACCTGACCGTCGCCCGGCGAGCGGAAGCGCCCTGCCCGGTTCACCCATCCCTGATAACCGCCATAGACGCCCTGCCGGCCGGTCGGATTGAATTCCGCGTCCTTGACGTGGAACATCTTGATCCGGTCCTTGTAGATGTCGATGTTGTCCAGATAGTCGAGGCATTGCAGCACGTAATGCGACGGGTCGTAGAGCATGTTGGCGCGGGGATGGTTCTTCACCCGTTCGAGGAACATCTCGAAGGTCACACCGTCATGCAGGTCTTCGCCCGGATGGATTTCGTAGGCGATATCGACGCCCTGCTCGTCGGCATAGTCGAGGATCGGCGTCCAGCGCTTCGCCAGTTCGTCGAAGGCCGTTTCCACCAGACCGGCCGGCCGCTGCGGCCAGGGATAGAAATAGGGCCAGGCCAGCGCGCCCGAAAATGTCGCATGCGCCTTGATCCCGAGATGGCACGATGCCTTGAGCGCAAACTTCACCTGTTCCACAGCCCAGGCCTGACGCGCCTTGGGATTGCCCCGCACCTCGGGCACGGCAAAGCCATCGAAGGCCTCGTCATAGGCGGGATGCACCGCAACGAGCTGGCCCTGAAGATGGGTTGAAAGCTCGGTAATCTCGACGCCGTTCTGGCGGGCGATACCGGCCAGTTCGTCGCAATAATCCTTCGATCCAGCAGCCTTCTTCAGATCGATCAGCTGGCTCGCCCATGTCGGCACCTGCACGCCGAGATACCCTTTGTCGGCGGCCCATTTGGTGATCGCATCCCAGGAGTTGAACGGCGCGGCATCGCCGGCAAACTGACCGAGAAAGAGACCCGGACCCTTGATTGTTTTCATTACTTCCTCCCTGAAAATGTCTGCTGCAACGTTTCCGAAACGAGTATCGGACCTGACGCGCCTGTCAACGGCGCTCGGAAACTCTGCCCGACAATCTTTCGGGCAGAGCGTTTTCACAGGAAATGCGGGAGGCTCAGAACGGCGAGTCGGGGAAGTAGTAGTTCTTCGCGTTGTCCGCCGTCACAAGCGTCGCATCGAGCGTGTAGGTGCCATGAACCGGAACCTGATCGTAGATCGCGGCGGCCGTCAGTTCCATGGCGGTGCCCACCATCGACGGCGGATAGAGAACGTCGACCGGGATCATCTTGTCGCCGTCGATGACCTTCTTGATCATGTCCTTCGAACCGGCGCCGCCAACGACATATTTGATGTCGGTGCGCTTGGCCTGCTCGATCGCCTGCAGCACACCGACGGCCATGTCATCGTCCTGGCACCAGACCACGTCGATCTTCGGATACTTCGTCAGGTAGTCCTGCATGATCTTGAAGGCGTCGTCGCGGTTCCAGTTACCGAACTGGCGGTCGAGAACCTTGACGTTGGAGCCGGCAATCGCCTTGTCGAAACCGTCCTGGCGCTGCTGGTCGATCGGGATCGGCAGGCCGCGGATCACCACGACTTCCGCATCCGGCGTAGTGTCCTTGATATACTGGCCGGCGACTTCGCCGAGCGCCGGATTGTTGCCGGCGACATAAAGGTCGCGCACGGAATTGTCGTTGACCGAAGGCGCGCGGTCGACGATCGAAACGAAGGTGCCCTTGCTCTTCACTTCCTTGATGGCGTTGACCAGCGGATCCGGATCGGTCGGTAGGATGACCAGCGCATCGATACCCTGAACCTCGAGATCCTGCAGGGCGTTGGCCTGCGTTGCCGGATCAGGCGAGGTCTTGACCACCACCTTGAGACCCGGATGCTCCTTCATCAGGAGGTCGGCGACACGGTTGGCATGGTATACGACGCCGGCGGTCCAGCCATGGTCGGCGGCCGGAATGGAAACGCCGATCGTCTTGGTTTCCTGCGCCTGGGCAAGGCTGACCATCGCCGTCATGGCAAGGGCGACACCCATCAGTTTCTTGTACATGTTTTCTCCTCCCGAAGTTCAGGGTCTTGAGACGTGCGCCGGGCGACCCCTAAAGCCCGGCGGCCTCACGATTTGCGCGTCAGCGAGCGCTGGACGAGCATCGCGATGATGATGATCGAGCCCTGGATGGCGCCGATCAGATATTCGCTGATGAAGTTGGACAGCAGCATGATGTTGCCGACCAGTTCGAGAATGAAGGCCCCGCAGATCGTGCCCCATACACGCCCTGCCCCGCCCTTGAGTGCCGTGCCGCCGACGACCACGGCGGTGATCGCCTGCAGCTCCCAGAGAATGCCCGTCGTCGCGGAGGTCGAGCCGAGGCGCGGCACATAGAGCAGCACGGCGATGGCGACGCAGAGCCCCTGGATGACGAAGGCGATGGTGCGCACCCGGTCGACACTGATGCCGGAATAGCGGGCAACGTCGCGGTTGGAGCCGACGGCCACCACATGCCGACCGTAGCGCGTGCGATAGAGGATGAAGGCAGCAACCGCCGTCACAAGCAGGATCACCAGGATCGGCACAGGAATGCCGAGGATCGAGCCGAAATAGACCGGACGGTAGAGCGCCTGCTGCTGCGGCGAACTCAGCGTGATCGCCCCGCCCTGCGACAGCCATGTGGTAAGCCCTCGATAGATCCCCATGGTGCCGAGCGTGGCAATGAAGGGCTCGATCCGCCCGACGGTGGTGATCAGGCCGTTGGCAAGGCCGCAGAGACCGCCGATCACGACGGCGAGTGCAACGGCTGCCGCCAGCATCAGCGCGGGATCGGCAATGGCCCCGGAATTCATGAAGAGGATCATCAGGCTCGCCACGAAGGCGACCATGGAGCCGACCGAGAGATCGAGGTCGCCGGACGAGATCACGAAGGTCGCGCCGACCGCGATGATGGCGATGAAGGCACTGCGGGTCGCGACATTGGCGAGGTTGGTGAGACCGATGAAGTTCGGATTGACCAGCGCCCCGATCACCAGAAGCAGGGCCAGCGCGGCAAACGGCGCGATCGCCCGGAGATCCACATCCCGCCAGCCTCGGCTACGGGAGACTTGCTGGTCGCTTTCGGTATTCATGCTCATGTCCAATTCAACCTCCCGGCCGACCGATACGGTTCCGCCCTGTTTTCTTCCCGGCCAGCTGCCTCAAGCCGAAGCTCAGCCGGCGGCCTGCTGTTTCCTCAGGCCTGCCGCATAACGCATGATCATCTGCTCGGAGATCTCCTCGCCCTCCAGCATGCCGACCAGCCGCCCCTCACGCATCACGGCAACCCGCGTGCAAAGCCCGATCACCTCCGGCATCTCGGACGAGACGACGATGATCGAACGCCCTTCCCGGGCGAGCGCTGCGATGAAATGATAGATCTGCTGCTTGGTGCCGACATCGATGCCGCGGGTCGGTTCGTCGATGATGATGACGTCGGGCTCCGTCTCCATGATCTTGGCGAGCAGAAGCTTCTGCTGGTTGCCGCCCGACATCCGCCCGACCTTCACCCGGTCGTCGCGGACGCGGATATCGAAGCGGCGCTTCGCCCGCGCCATCGCCTTCGCCTCGCTGGCGGGATCGAGATAGCCATGCGTCACATGCCGGTCGATCGATTGCAGCGTCAGGTTCGGCGTCATGCCCTCCCCGAGCAGCAGACCCTTGCCCTTGCGATCCTTGGTCATGTAGGCTAGCCCTCGGCGGGTCGCCTCCTCGAAATCATGCGGCGGCAATGACGTACCTTTCAGCACGACCTCGCCGGAAAGCCGCGGGCGCAGACCGGCAATCGCCTCCATCAGCTCCGAGCGGCCGGAGCCGATCAGACCGGAGAAGCCGAGAACCTCGCCCTTGCGCAGCTCGAAACCGGCATCCTTGACGTAACCCGTCGTCAGCCCCCGCACGGACAGAACGACCTGCTCGTCCACATCCGGCTCTTCCTTCGAGGGATAAAGGCTCGACAATTCACGCCCCACCATGAGCTGCGCGATCGACTCGCCGTCGAGCAGCGCCGTCGGCGCGGTCTTGATCCATTGCCCGTCGCGCAGCACCGTCACACGATCCGTGAGTTCCATCACTTCGTCGAGCTTGTGCGAAACGAAGACGAAGCTGGTGCCCTTGTCGCGCAGCTTGCGCACCTGACTGAACAGGATATCCGTCTCCTCGCGCGACAGCACCGCAGTCGGCTCGTCCATGAAAACCACCCGCGCCTCGCGGCTGATCGCCTTGGCGATTTCCACCATCTGCTTGTCGGCAACGGCAAGCGAGCTGATCAGCGCATTTTCATCGACATGGGAGCCGAGCAGATCCAGCACCCGGCGCGTCTCGCGGCGCATGAACTTGCGGTCGAGCACGCCGAAGCGGGTCACTTCCCGCCCGAGAAACAGGCTCTCGGCAACGGTCAAGTGGTCTGCGAGATTGAATTCCTGATGGATCAGCACGATGCCCAGCGCTTCCGCCGCACCGTTGGCCGGCAGAGACACCGGCTGACTGTCGAGCAGGATACGGCCCGACGTGGGGCTTTCGAAACCGGAGAGGATCTTGATGAGCGTCGACTTGCCCGCGCCGTTTTCGCCGACCAGCGCATGAACTTCGCCCGGCAGCACGTCGAAATCGACGCTGAAAAGCACCTGGACTTCACCGAAAGACTTAGAGATACGCTCGGCCGCAAGCACAGGCGTGCGCGGCTCCTCCCCAACCAGTGTCATGCAATCCTCCCGGCGGCTCCTCAACCGCTTATGACGATCTATGTAAACCTTTACATCACCCATGTAAAGGTTTACATCATACCTCAATTGGGGATTGTTTCATTGCCTTCCGCTTTCGCGGTTGCAAGATGTCCCCGAAGGTCGCAAGCCATTCAAAACCCACGCAAACGGGACCATGGCCGTGTCGAATTCCCAGCCCGCAACGATCGAGGATGTCGCCCGTCTGGCGGAAGTCTCCATCGCGACGGTCAGCCGGGCCATTCACACGCCGGAAAAAGTGGCGAAATCCACCCGCCAGCGCGTCAACCAGGCGATTGCGATCACCGGCTACACGACCAATGCGATGGCGCGCAGCCTGCGCATGGGCCGGTCCAACATGATCCTCGTTCTGGCGCCCGATATCGGCGATCCGAACTTTTCCAGCATCCTGATCGGACTAGAGAACGAGGCACGCGCCCATGGCTATGGCGTGCTGATCGGCCACACCCAGAACGACCCGGAACGCGGGCTCGAATATCTGAAGTTCCTGAATTCCGGACAGGCGGCCGGCCTGCTGCTGTTCACCGGCCACCAGCCCTTCGGCCATCAGGTGTTGACCACCCGCCTGCCGCCCTCCGTCGCTGTCTTCGAACCCGTCTTCGGCAGCTCCATTCCCTATGTCGGCGTCGACGACACGGCCGGTGCCCGCAAGGCTGCCGAATATCTGCTGGCCTCGGGCCATCGCTCCATCGCCTTCGTCGGCGACAGCAAGACCAGGCTCGGCCATGTGCGCAGGCGCAAGGGCTACGATCTCGCGCTTGATGCTGCCCGCATTCCGCAGGCCCAGCGCATGGTGCTCGATGGCGAAGGCTCGATCGAAAGCGGCAGGCTCGCCGTGGAGCAGCTTTTCATGCGCGACACCCTGCCCACGGCCTTCATGTGCGTCAACGACGCCACCGCCGTGGGCGTCATCAACGGGCTCTCCGCCCGCGGCTACGACCTGCCCCGCGATTTCTCGGTAATCGGCTTCGACGACGTGCCGCAGGCGACCTATCTCAATCCGCCGCTCACCACCATTCGCCAGCCCCGCACGGCAATCGGCAAGCAGGCCATGGAACTGCTGCTCGAAACGCTGGCCACGCCCCTCACCGAAAAACGCGAGATCCTCATCATGCCGGACCTGATCGTCCGCGGATCGGTGACGGCACCGGGCAAGAGGTGAGATGATCGACGCCCGCCGTGCACAGGCTTGCCCCCGCCATTTTGTCTGACGAACGCATATCGGGCTTGTTTACGGACCGATGCCAGCCGCTATAGTTCCGAAAGCGCTTGGTACATTGCCGGCGACTGAATCGGAGCGAGCGTCTTGTATCTTGAGCACCTTCATCACCTCATGCTCGTCTACATCACATATCTGATCGCAGTCGCCAGTCCCGGCCCGAGCAACATGGCCATCATGGGCGTTGCCATGAACCGGGGCCGGGCATCAGCCGTCGCCCTGGCGCTTGGTATCCTGACCGGCAGCATGTTCTGGGCGGCGCTGGCGGCCACCGGTATCTCCACCATTCTGACGCGCTATGCCGAAGCCCTCTTCGTGATCAAGATCGCGGGCGGCCTCTACCTTCTCTATCTAGCCTACAAATCGGCGAAATCCGCCCTGTTGCCTGGCGAAGCGCGGATGAGAACCGACGCCACCACCAGATTGTCAGCGCTCTATCGCAAGGGCCTCCTGCTGCACCTCACCAACCCGAAATCCATTCTCGGATGGATTGCCCTCATGTCCCTCGGCCTGCGTCCCGATGCTCCTGCCTACACCCTCGCCGCCATCGTCGGCGGCTGTGCAGTCATCGGATTTTCGGTCTTCATCGGCTATGGCCTGATGTTCTCGACGGCGCTCATGGGACGCGCCTACAGGAAGTCCCGCCGATGGGTGGAAGGTACGCTCGCCATGGTCTTCGGCTTTGCCGGTATCCGTTTGCTGCTGTCGAAAACCTGATCGCCAGCGGTAACCCGCTGCGGACCGATTTGTCAGCCTGCCCGTGTTTGCCATATAGTGTGCGCCCAAAGATATTCGGGCTGACAGCCCGCGGCACGGCCGAGATCGCCGCGCAGAACGGAGTTCGCGATTGAGTGTAGCCTTCGTCAAGGAAGAGAGTGCCGAAACGGCCGCAGAAACCCTTTTGCCGGATCGGCCGATCTCGCCTCATCCGAACCTCGTGACGGAAGCGGGTTTGAAGGCTCTGGAACTTCAGCTCCGGCAGGCCCGGGAGGCCTTTGAGTCGGCAAGCGGCATCGAGGACATCAACGAGAAGCGCAGGCAGACCGCCGGTCCCTTGCGCGACCTGCGCTATCTGGCGGAGCGTGTCCGTTCGGCACAGCTTGTGCCGCCGCCTGCCTCCACCGATATCGTCGCCTTTGGCGGCACGGTCACCTTCAGCCGCGACGATGGCCGCGTTCAGACCTATCGCATCGTGGGAGAAGACGAAGCCGACCCCAAGGCCGGCTCCATCTCCTATGTCTCCCCGGTAGCCAAGCTCTTGATCGGCAAGGCCGTCGGCGATGTCGTGACCATGAACGGCCAGGAACTCGAAATCACCGCCATTTCGTGAAGCTCTGCTCTGCGCAAAAGAAAAAGAGGCGAAGCGTTTTCACGCTCGACTCCCAGACCGCTGGCGAAGATGGAAAACCTCTCCACCGTCATGCTCGGGCTTGTCCCGAGCATCTGCAAACGTTGGATTTTATCGACGTGGGTAGATCCTCGGCACGAGGCCGAGGATGACGTCGGGAGAGAAGGCAAGGCTTGTCATCAAACGGAAAGCCGGGCGTTTACACGCCCGGCTCCCTTCACGAGATGAATGCCCGTCTCAGACGTAGCGATTGACCACGTTTTCCAGATATTCCTGACGGCCGGAGCGCGGCTCGGGATTGATGTCCGCCTTTTCGACATTGGCGGCGATCTCATCGAGCGAATATTCGCCGCGCAGCATCTTCTGGGCTTCGGGGCTTTCCCAGCCGGCATAACGATCATCGAGCGGCTTCGACAGCGCGCGCTCCTCGATCATCTTCGCCGCAGCCTTCAGGCCGCGGGCGCAGCAATCCATGCCGCCGATATGACCGTAAAGCAGATCGGCCGGATCGAGCGACTGGCGACGGAGCTTGGCGTCGAAATTGGTGCCGCCGGTGGTGAAACCGCCGCCCGCGAGGACGTGGTAATAGGCGAGCGCCATTTCCGGCACGTTGTTGGGGAACTGGTCGGTATCCCAGCCGGACTGGTAGTCGTTGCGGTTCATGTCTATCGAGCCGAAGATGCCGAAGGCATTGGCCATGGCAAGTTCATGCTCGAAGGAGTGGCCGGCAAGGATGGCATGGCCCTGCTCGATGTTGACCTTCACTTCCTTTTCGAGCCCGTTCTTCTGCAGGAAGGCATAGACCGTCGCGACGTCGTAGTCATACTGGTGCTTGGTCGGCTCCTGCGGCTTCGGCTCGATCAGGATCGTACCCTTGAAGCCGATCTTGTGCTTGTACTCGACGACGAGGTTGAGGAAGCGGCCAAGCTGGTCCAGTTCGCGCTTCAGGTCGGTATTGAGCAGCGTCTCATAGCCCTCGCGACCGCCCCACAGAACGTAGTTGTCGCCGTCGAGGCGCATCGTGGCGTCGAGGCAGGTCTTCACGGTTGCCGCCGAGAAGGCGAAGACATCCGGGTCCGGATTAGTCGCCGCACCGCTCATGAAGCGACGGTTGGAGAACAGGTTCGCCGTGCCCCAGAGCAGCTTCACGCCGGTCTCCGACTGCTTTCTGGCGAAGTAGTCGACGATCTCGTTGAGGTTCCTGGTGTTCTCGGCAAAGTTCCGGCCTTCCGGGCGCACGTCGGCATCGTGGAAGCAGTAGAACGGCGCACCGAGCAGCTGGAAGAATTCGAAGGCGACGTCAGCCTTGAGCTTCGCCGCTTCCATGCTGTCGGAGAACCACGGACGCTGGAAGGTCTGCCCGCCGAACGGATCACCGCCCGGCCAGGTGAAGGTGTGCCAATAGGCGATGGCAAAGCGCAGATGGTCTTCCAGCCGCTTGCCGAGAACCACCTCGTCGGGATTGTAGTAGCGATAGGCCAGCGGATTGGTGCTGTCCGGTCCCTCGTATTTCACTTTCTGGATATCGCCGAAAAAGCCTGTGCTCATAAGTATTTCCTCCTGGGTTCGTGTTTCCTGTCCACTGCGCCTTTAAAGCGCTGCCCCTCATCCGCCTGCCGGCACCTTCTCCCCGTCGTGACGGGGAGAAGGCCGCTAGTGGCATCATTTCCATCCCCTCTCCCCGCTTGCGGGGAGAGGGCTAGGGTGAGGGGCAATTTCTCAAAGTTGCCTGATCGCCGGATAAAGCGCCCGGTAGCGCCCGTAGGCCTCCTCGTAAGCCCCGCCGAGCGCCGAAACCGGCTCGATGGTCTCGGCCGTTTCCGGCGCGGTGCAGATGGAAAGCGGGTCCTCTCCAGTCGCAGCGATGAGGCCGAGACGAGCGGCACCGAAAGCCGCACCGAAATCGCCGTCCGCCGGAATATCGACCGGAACACCAAGTGCCGTCGCAATCGAGGCCAGCCAGTAGCGCGAGCGCGAGCCGCCGCCGATCGCCGTTACCCGGCCGATCCGGGTGCCTGCCGACTTCAGCGCCTCCAGATTGTCGCGGATGGCGAAGGAGACGCCTTCGAGCACGGCCTGCGTCAGCACCACCCGGCCGCTCTCATGGCCGAGACCGATGAAAGCGCCACGGATTTTTGCGTCGTTGTGCGGCGTGCGCTCGCCGGAAAGATAAGGAAGGAAGGTCACGCCCGAGGGTGCCTTCAGCGTGTCGCCGAGTTCGGCGGTCAGCTCGCCCGCGCCCTTGCCCGTCACCCCGGCATGCCAGTTCAGCGCATCGGTGGCCGAGAGAATGACGCCCATCTGGTGCCAGGTTCCCGGCAGCGCGTGGCAGAAGGCATGTACCGCGCTTTCCGGCTTCGGCAGGTAGGAACCATTGGCGGCAAAGAGCACGCCCGACGTGCCGAGCGAGACGAAGGCCTGCCCCTCGGATACCGTACCCATGCCGCAGGCGGAGGCGGCATTGTCCCCTGCCCCGCCGGCAACCACCACACCCGATCCCATGCCCCAGGCGGATGCAAGCCCGGCGCGCAACGTTCCGCCAGCCTCGGTTCCCTCCACCAGCGACGGCATCTGGCTTTCGCTCAGGCCCGTCGCCTCCAGCAGCTCCGACGACCATTTGCGCGCGCCCGTATCGAGCCATGAGGTTCCGGCAGAATCCGACATTTCCGAGATGTATTCGCCCGTCAGCCAGAGCCGCAGATAATCCTTGGGCAGCAGTACCTTCGCCACCTTGGCGAAGACTTCCGGTTCATGCTTCGCCACCCAGACGAGCTTCGGCGCGGTAAAGCCGGGGAAGACGATATTGCCTGTAAGCTTCCGGAATTTCGGATCGGCATCAAGCGCGGCAGCTTCCTCGAAGGAACGGGTGTCGTTCCACAGGATGCAGGGCCGCAGCACCTTGTCGGAAGCGTCGATCAGCGTCGCGCCATGCATCTGGCCTGAAAGGCCGATGCCCTTCACCGCCGCCAGTTCCGTCGGATGCTTGGCCTTGAGGCCGGCAATCGCCTCCTCCGTCGCCCGTATCCAGTGGGCAGGTTCCTGCTCCGACCAGCCGGAATGCGGCCGCGAGACATCGAGTGCCCCGTTGGCCGAGCCGATGATCTTCTGATCCGCGTCGATCAGCAACGCCTTGACGCCAGACGTGCCGATATCCAGTCCCAGATACATTGCGATCCTCCCTTTTATCCCGCCGTTACGGCAGGTTGTCCTTCAAGAAAATGTCGATGCGGATGCGCTCCTGCGCAGCCAGCACATGGGAACCGTCGGCCTCTGCCTTCAGCACGCGAATGGCGCTGCGTACTTCATGGCCGGCATCCTGATTGAGAACGGCATCGACCAGCCCTTCGGTCAGCCCCAGCCGCGTCGTCTCCGTCAATTCATGGGCGATAACGGATGGCCTGCGGCCGAACGTCGTCTGCCGCAACGCCTTGATGAGGCCGCGATTGCCGGCACCGAGGCTGTAGATGCCACGCACATCGCCATGCTCCCGGAAAAGCTCGAGAAGCAGCCTTTCGACGGTCGCCGGATCGTCGCGTCCTTCGACGACATCGAGAAGCCTGAGATGCGGATAGCTCTCGGCCATCACCTGTCGAAATCCGTCCAGACGCTCCCGATGGTCACGCACCAGCATGGAACCGGCGAGAACAGCAACCGGCCCTGCCCGCTCGCCGGCAAAACGCCCAAGCAGGCTCGCCGCCGTTCGCCCCGCGGCAATGTTGTCGATGCCCGCATAGTGAACCCGCCGGGATGCCGGCAGATCGGAAACCAGCGTCACGACGGGCGTTCCCGCATCCGTCAGCCGGTCGACGGCGGCGATAACCTCGGGCGCATCGACGGCAACGAGAGCGACACCGGCCGGCTTCTCCCCGGCCACCCTGTCGAGCGTCTCCACGAGGGCAGCAGTGTCGAAGGCAGGCACATCGAGAATGCGGATATCGGTCCGCTCCAGCGCCGAGCGCTGCATGGCGCTGCGCACCTCGGTCTCGATCAGGCGCATGAAGGAATTGTCGTTGGACGGCAGGATGAAGACGAGCGGATAGGTCCGCCCCTTCGCGAGATTGGCGGCAGCCATGTCGCGCACGAAACCGAGCGAGGCAATCGCCTTATCGACCTTCTCACGGGTGCGCGCACTGACCCCCGGCCGACGGTTCAGCACCCGGTCGACGGTGGCAAGGCTGACGCCCGCCGTGTTCGCGATGTCGTGAACTGTCGGCTTCATCGTTTCCTCCGGACGCGACTTCTAACCGATGACATGAGGTACGTAAATCAAGATCTGATGTACGTACCTCAAACTTCCTCCGAAAACACGAGGACCGCCGCCCGAAGGCGACGGTCCCGGCGGCGGTGGATTCGCTGGAAACGTGGAGGTTCTTAGTGACCGCCGCCCGATGGGCCTGCGCCACTCGGCTTCTTGATGAGCAGCGTCAAGAAGACCAGTGCCGAAAACAGAAGCGTCAGTCCCATGAACACATCCATGAAGGACAGGAGCCACGACTGCTGTGTCACCAGGCCTGAAAGCTTCTTGATCGCCGTCACCGAACCGTCGAGGCCGTAGCTGTCATAGTTCGCCCCAACGCTGGACAGCCAGTCGAGCGCTTCCGGATTGCTCCAGGTGATGTGCTCGGAAAGCCGGGCGTAATGCTCGTCGGACCGCTGCGTCAGCATCGTGTTGATGATTGCCAGACCGACCGCGCCGCCGAGGTTACGGGTCAGGTTGAACAGGCCCGAAGCGTTCTTGATGCGGTCCGGCGGCAGCGTTCCGAGCGCGATGTTGTTGATCGGCACCATGCACAGCATGAGCGAGCAACCACGCAGGATCTGCGGTATCAGCAGTTCGTAAAAATCCCAGTCGGCCGTGACACCGGTCATCAGATAGGTACCAAGGGCGAAACCCGCGAAGCCGATCATCATCATCACGCGCGGGTCGAGTTTCGTCGAAAGCGCACCGGCAACGGGAGCAGTGAAGAACATCGCCGCACCCGAAACGAACATCGTCTCGCCGATCATCATCGAATCGTAGCCGCGAATGCGCCCGAGATAGAGCGGATAGAGATAGGTGAGCCCGTAAAGACCGACCCCCATGATGAAGGAAAAGAGCGAGCCGAAGGCGAAGTTGCGGTTGCTGAATGCCCTGAGGTCTACGACCGGAAACTCCACCTTGAAGACGCGGTAGAAGAAGATCACCCCACCGATCACCATGGCGACGGTTCCCATGACGATACGCTCGTCACCGAACCAGTCCTTGTTGTTGCCCTCTTCGAGAACGTATTCCATCGAGCCGAGGAACACGGCCATGGTCAGCAGGCCCCACCAGTCGAACTTCTTCAGCAGGCTGTGGTCAGGCTTGTCGAAATCGATCAGGCTCCAGGTCAGCGCCGTCACGATGATGCCGGGCACGACGTTGATCAGGAACAGCCAGTGCCAGGACATGGCATGGCTGATATAGCCGCCGATGGTCGGGCCGATGGTCGGCGCGAGTGTCGCGACAAGGCCGATGATCGGCGACACGATGGCCCGCTTCGACGGCGGGAAGATCGTGAAGGCCGCTGCAAAGACCGACGGGATCATGCCGCCGCCGATGAAGCCCTGGATCGCACGATAGACGATCATCTGCTCGATATTGGTGGCAGTCGCGGCAAGCGCGCTCGCCATGGTGAAGCCGGCCGCCGAAAAGGCGAACAGAACACGCGTCGAGAGAATGCGGGCAAGCGCGCCCGACAGCGGAATCATGATGACTTCCGCGATCAGATAGGAGGTCTGCACCCACGCGACCTCATCCGAGCCGGCTCCGAGGCCTGCCTGGATTTCGGCAAGCGAGGCCGAGACGATCTGAATGTCGAGGATCGACATGAACATGCCGAACACCATCGCGAAGAATGCGATGACACGCTTCGGATCCATGCGTTCCGCAACGGGCGCGGCAATTCCGCCGCCCGCCGTCACCGTGCCTGCAGTCGCCATGACCGGGCTTCCTTTTCTGCCGTCAGTTTGCGGCTACAGCCGCTCCGGCCGGGGCCGTGCGCGTATCGACATCGACGATGACGCTCAGGCCGGCACGCAGATGCCCTTCCTTCAGCGCATCTTCCGGAAGCGCGATACGGACAGGAACGCGCTGGACAACCTTGGTGAAGTTGCCCGTGGCATTTTCCGCCGGAAGCATCGAGAACACCGAACCGGACGCCGGCGCAATCGAGCTGACGGTGCCTTCAAGCGGCTTGTCGCCATAGGCATCAACGTGAATGCTTACCTTGGAACCAGGAACCAGATGCGCGATCTGGGTCTCCTTGAAGTTCGCCTCGATGTAGAGATCCTGAACCGGAACCAGCGCCGCCAGACGCTTGCCCGTCGAAACGAGATCGCCGACCTGAACCGCCAGATTGCCGACCACGCCGTCATAAGGTGCCTTGAGGACGGTGAAGTCGAGATCGCGCTGGGCCTTCTCGAGCGTCAGTTCGGCGGAGCGGATACCGGCTTCGGCCTCCGCGCGCTGCGCCTTCAGCACCGCGATCTGGGCATCGGCGGATGCGATATTTGCATCGGACGCCGTGACATTGGCCTGCGCCTGTTCCAGCGAGGTCTTGGCGCTGTCGAGATCGGCGGTCGAAACCACCTTCTGGGCCTGCAGGCCGCTGACGCGCTTGAACGAGAGCTGCGCGAGGTCGAGGCTTGCGACCGACGACTGCTTCTGCGCCTTCGCCTGTTCCAGAGCGGCTTCGCCGCCCTTGATCTGCGCGTCGATGCGGTCAAGCGTCAGGTGCTGGCTCTTGAGCGTCGCTGCAGCCTGATTGACAGCGATACGATAGTCACCGTCATCGAGAACGACGAGCGGATCGCCGGCCTTGACGATCTGGTTGTCCTTGACGGGAACGGAAGCGATGTAGCCGGAAACCTTCGGCGCGATGATCGCGATGTCGCCCTCGATATAGGCGTCTTCGGTCGAGACCATGAAGCGGCCATCTGTCCACCAGTGGTAGCCATACCAGCCGGCGCCACCCAGAAGAGCAAGCACGACCACCGGCAGGACCAGGCTGCGGCGCTTCTTTTCCTTTACAGGAGCGTCCGGCGCGTCAGCGGCGGCCGCCGTCACTTCCCTGGGCGCTTCTGCAACCGGCGCCTGCTCTTCAACGCTTTCGACGGCGCGAACCGCGCCGGTCCTCTGAGACCCTGTCATGGATATTGCTCGCTCGCATAAAACTTAATCGAACTGAACCGTTCGGTTCGATTGACATAGAGGCTTTATTAGCACATATCAAGTGGCAACAGAGCCCGACGCACTGCCTCTGGTTCAATTTCGTTAATTTTCGGACACCCATGGCCCGCCAACCCAAAAAGGTCTCAGATCAAGCCGTAACGGACGCTCCTTCTGCCGCTCCCTCTTCCAGCCGCTTTGCCGCGGGAGAGGACCCGGTAAAGCGCGGCCAGATCCTTGATGGCGCCAAGCGTGTGTTCATGAAAATGGGCTTCGACGCCGCCAGCATGAACGACGTCACCCGCGAGGCCGGGGTCTCCAAGGGCACTATCTACGTCTACTTCGACAGCAAGGAAGACCTGTTCGCCGCGCTGATCGAGCGCGAAAAGGGCCGCTTTACCGAAACCCTGCGCGACATGCTCGCCGACAGCAAGGATGTTGAGGACGGCCTGCGTCGCTTCGGCCTTACCTTTGCCCGCCAGATCCTGACCGGCGACATGATCCCGGCCATGCGTACCGTTCTCGGCGTGGTGGACCGGATGCCCGGCGTATGCCATCGCTTTCTTTCGGGAGCCCCTGCGAACGCCCGCACGGTTCTCGAGGAGTTCCTGCGCCGGAAGATGGCGGAGGGCGAAATCCAGTCCGTCGACACGGACCTTGCAGCACGGCAGTACATCGATCTGTCGACGGGAACCTATTTCAAGCTCAAGCTGTTCAACGAACTGCAGGGCATCCCCGATCAGGCGGAAATCGAACGCGTCGTGGACAGCGCGATTTACGTCTTCATGTCGGCTTACGGCCCCGACCGGAAGTCCTGACGCCACATCACGGCAAGTTTTTTCCGCACAAGCCCTTGGCGCCCTTGTTCTCTGCGGGGTAGCGCTCCATTTGTTGACCTCGGCCCGAAACTGCTAACCGGAAAGAGCTCATGCAGGAAATCACTGCTCTGCTTCAGGATCCCGCCGCCTGGATCGCCCTGATCACCCTCGTCATCATGGAGGTCGTCCTTGGTATCGACAACCTCGTCTTCATTTCCATCCTGACCAACAAGCTGCCGCCGGAGCAGCGCGAAAAGGCCCGCCGCATCGGCATCGGTCTTGCGCTCATCATGCGTCTTGCCCTGCTCGGCACGGTCGCATGGATCGTCAAGCTGACCGCACCCGTCTTCGAGGCGTTCGGACACGGCTTCTCGTGGAAGGATATCATCCTCATCGCCGGCGGCCTGTTCCTCGTCTGGAAGGCAACCAAGGAAATCCATCACAACGTCGATCCCCAGGAAGAGGGCGAAGACTTCATCGCCTCTTCCGCGAACGGCACTTTCGCCGCCGCCATCGGCCAGATCCTGCTTCTCGACCTCGTCTTCTCGGTCGACAGCATCATTACCGCGGTCGGCATGACCCCGCATCTGCCGATCATGGTGGCTGCCGTGATCATCGCCGTCACCGTGATGCTGGTCGCCGCCACGCCGCTTGCCAACTTCATCGAGAAGAATCCGACGATCGTCATGCTGGCACTCGGCTTCCTGCTGATGATCGGCACCACCCTGATCGCCGACGGCATGGGCTTCCATGTACCGAAGGGCTACATCTATGCTGCCATGGCCTTCTCCGGCCTGGTCGAGGGGCTCAACATGCTGGCCCGGCGCAAGCGACAGGTGGAGAAAGCGGCCAAGAAGCTGCATTAAGCCGCGTAAATCTCTTGTCGAATGGCCCGCCTCGTTGCGGGCCATTTCTTTGGGAATACAGGAAGGACAGCAAAAAGAGGCCCGCACCAGGGAAGTGCAGGCCTCGCAGGTGGGGGATCGGGGAGAACACGGGCTGGACGATTAAGGGGCTCGTCTGCCAATTCGTTGGCCACAGAGAGAAACCGGAAAAATCTCCATGTTCCCCATCACCGTCGCGTCCGGTTGGCACAACCCGCGTTCGCAAGATGAAACGAGCGAAAACGCCGTTGGTTCCGAAAGAACCGAAAAAACTACGAAACGGTATCGCCTTGCCCTGCCGGCAAGGCTGCAATGAGCGCCGGCCTGCGCAGTTTTCCTTGACGCATGCGGCTGAATATGGCCTAAGCCTGCCTGCGGAAAATACGGCAATCGGCGCGCCCGGCGACGTCTTTTAACGGATTCCGCCCGAAATTTTCCCTTATTCGCTGATCTTGCGCATTGCGCTCGATTACCCGCACGTCAGCACGAGCAAGATACCATGAGCACTTCCGGCGTTCGCGTCCGTATCGCACCTTCCCCGACCGGCGAGCCGCATGTAGGCACCGTCTACATCGCTCTCTTCAACTACCTCTTCGCAAAGAAGATGGGCGGCGAGTTCATCCTGCGCATCGAGGATACCGATGCCACCCGCTCGACACCGGAATTCGAGCAGAAGGTGCTGGACGCGCTGAAATGGACGGGACTGAAATGGAGCGAAGGCCCCGATGTCGGCGGCCCCTACGGCCCCTACCGCCAGTCGGAGCGCAAGGATATCTACCGTCCCTTTGTCGAGCAGATGGTTCGCGACGGCCATGCCTTCCGCTGCTTCTGCACGCCGGAACGCCTGGAAATGATGCGTGAAGCCCAGCGCGCCAAGGGCCTTCCGCCGAAGTATGACGGTCACTGCCTGAACCTCAAGGCCGAGGAAGTCACCGAGCGCATGGCATCGGGTGAACCCTCCGTCGTGCGCATGAAGATCCCGACCGAAGGCTCCTGCGACTTCAACGACGGCGTCTATGGCGACGTTTCGATCCCGTGGGAAGCCGTCGACATGCAGGTCCTGCTCAAGGCCGACGGCATGCCGACCTATCACATGGCGAACGTCGTCGACGACCATCTGATGAAGATCACCCACGTCGCCCGCGGCGAGGAATGGCTGGCCTCGGTGCCGAAGCACATCCTGATCTACAGGTATCTCGGTCTCGAGCCGCCGAAGTTCATGCACCTGTCGCTGATGCGCAATGCCGACAAGTCCAAGCTGTCGAAGCGCAAGAACCCGACCTCGATCTCCTATTACTCGGCACTCGGCTACCTGCCGGAGGCCCTGATGAACTTCCTTGGCCTGTTCTTCATCCAGATCGCCGAAGGCGAAGAGATGCTGACCATGGACGAGCTTGCCGAAAAGTTCGATCCGGACAACCTTTCCAAGGCCGGCGCGATCTTCGACGTGCAGAAGCTCGACTGGCTGAACGGCCGCTGGATGCGCGAAAAGCTGACGCCCGAGGAATTCCTCGCACGCGTCTTCGAATGGGCCTCGGAAAACGACCGCCTGACGGAAGGCCTGAAGCTCGCCCAGAGTCGTATCTCCAAGCTCGGCGAACTGCCGCAGCTCGCCGGCTTCCTGCTGGCGAACGACGTCGGTCTGACGCCTGCATCCTTCGCCGGTCTCAAGACCTCCCCGGCCGAAACGCTGGAGATCGTCAACACGGTGGCCTTCGATCTCGAAAAGATCCTCGAATGGAACGTCGAGACGATCGAGCAGGAACTGCGCGACATTTCCGATCGCCTCGGCAAGAAGCTGCGCGTCGTCACCCCGCCACTGTTCGTGGCCGTGTCCGGCAGCTCGCGTTCGCTACCGCTGTTCGACTCGATGGCGCTTCTCGGCCGCTCGGTCGTGCGCCAGCGCCTCAAGGTCGCATCGCAGGTGCTGACCTCGATGGTCGGCGCGCAGTAAGAAAGTCTCGATCGGCAAACAGCCGTCACAGGAACGAATGAATGTCTGAAACGAAGAACGAAACCGCCCTTTCCTCCGACGCCACCGAAGTGCGCGCCCAGAAGCTGGCGAAGCTGCGCGAAACCATCGGCGACGTCTATCCGGCGCATTTCCACCGCACCATGACGAACGCGGAGCTTTCGGCGAAATACGAAAGCCTGGAGCCCGATACCGAGACGCAGGACGTCGTGACCGTTGCCGGCCGCGTCTATTCCTCGCGCAATTCCGGCATGTTCATGGACATCCATGACGCCTCGGGCAAGATCCAGATCTTCAGCCACAAGGATGTCACCCCGGAAGAAGCCCGCAACATGCTGGCGCTGATCGACCTTGGCGACATCATCGGCGTCACCGGCACCGTGCGCCGCACCAAGCGCGGCGAACTGTCGATCAACGCCCGCGAAATCGTCATGCTGACGAAGACGCTGCTGCCGATGCCCGAAAAGTGGCATGGCGTTGCCGATGTCGAGATCCGCTACCGCAAGCGCCACCTCGACCTTCTGACCAACGATGAATCGAAGCTGCGTTTCCTGCAACGTTCGAAGATCATCTCCGGCGTTCGCCGTTTCATGGAAACGGACGGCTTCATGGAAGTCGAGACGCCGATGCTGCAGTCGATCTACGGCGGCGCGACGGCCGAGCCCTTCAAGACCCACCACAACACGCTGAAGATGGACATGTACCTGCGCATCGCGCCGGAACTGTTCCTCAAGCGCACGCTGGTTTCGGGCCTTGCCGACAAGATCTTCGAGATCAACCGCAACTTCCGCAACGAAGGCGTCTCGACCCGGCACAATCCCGAATTCACCATGATGGAGTGCTACTGGGCCTATGCCGACTACGAGGACGTGATGGACCTCGTCGAACGGCTGTTCGCCAGCCTCGCGACGGCCATCCACGGCACCACGGAAGTGCCCTACGGCGACAAGGTCCTGTCCTTCAAGGGTCCGTTCCGCCGCATCTCCATGCCGGGCTCCGTCAAGGAAAAGACCGGTATCGACTTCCTCGCCATCAAGACGGACGAGGAAGCCCGCGCCGCTGCCCGCCACGCCGGCTTCGAAGTCGAGAAGGACGCGACCTGGGGCGAATGCCTTGCCTTCATCTTCGAGGAAACCGTCGAAGGCGACCTCATACAGCCGGCGCACGTCGTCGACTTCCCGAAGGACATCTCGCCCTTCGCCAAGGAGGTCCCGGGCGAGCCGCGCCTCGTCGAACGCTTCGAGACCTATGTCAACGGCTGGGAGCTCGGCAACGCCTTCTCCGAACTCAACGATCCGGAAGAACAGCGCGCCCGCATGGTCGAGCAGCTTGCCCAGGCCCACGCCCGTGGCGAGAAGGAAAAGGCGCTCGATGACGAGTTCCTCGACGCCATGGACCAGGGCATGCCGCCCGCCGGCGGTCTCGGCATCGGTATCGACCGCCTGATCATGGTGCTGACCAACGCCCCGTCGATCCGCGACGTCATCCTCTTCCCCGCCCGCCGCAACAAGGACTGAGGCAGGTTCGAACAGGAAATAATACAGAGAGGCGGCTGGTGGCTGCCTCTTTTTTTGCCTACCGCCCAGCCTTGGCTTTACTTCGATAGCATTGCGGGAACAGCCACGTTACTCGATCACAAAATTCCATTCGATGCGGCCGTGCAGTGGTGCGCTGACCTGACCCGCATTGTGAGAAGCCGAGCCGACACCGCTGATCTCTGCCGACCCGGCCCATTCGCCGGGACTGTCTGACGGCTGGTCGTACACTGTCAGAAATCGTTCTCCCTCGACCAGCGACACCGCCTTCTCATCCGTAAACGCCTCGACCCCGAGCGTAACCCCGACCGGCAGGGAAACGGGAAGACGCAGGCTCATCGTATTCGCCGCCTTGTCGATGGTCATCTCGACCCCGCAAAGGGTGTCGGTCAGGCGCTCGTCGGTGACCGGAAGGCTCCGGTTTCCACTGCGGGAGAATCTGTAGGACCGCGCCGGTTGCGGCGGTGGTATATAGACCCCGCTCAGCGTATCGCTGACCTTCAGGCTTCCCGTTACACAGGTCCCGTTGCGGTCCCCGGCAAGATTGTGGAAACGCCCCGGCTGCTGACCGGTCATCTGCTGGAAGACATTGCCGCCATTGCCCTTAGCCGCAAACTCCATCATCACACGGGCAAGACAGGCCTGATCGCCAACACAGGCATTGATCCCGCCCTTCAGCCCTTCCATCTCCGGAGAGAGTACGGCACCGGCAGGCTTTGCCGCGACGATGGGAAATCCGTCATTGCCGACCTCGACCATCGCGAATTCGACAGCCATCCCTCTCTTCGCATCGATTGCCGCCCATTCGACGCCATTCGGCATGTCGACCCGCTGCGAGCCGGAAAGCTCCAGCCTGACCGTCAACCGCCCTCTCGAATTACCCTCGAACGGATCATTCGCGGTAACATGAGTGGCGTTGATCAGGAACAGACTCGCAAGACAAATGGCAACGCGCATGACAAATCCCCCTTGCTCAAGCGAAGGGCAAGTCATAACGGGCGGCCATTTTGACGCCAATGTCGCAAGGTCGGGAAAGAGTTATGCCGGAACGCAAAGAGTTATGCGATCCGGTCGGTTTCTGCAGATGGCGCTGAACATTGGCAGAAGCATAACAGGAATGCCGCCGGGCGGCATTCCACAGGGTCACTCAGTGACTGGCTTCCGCTTGCTGCTTGGCATCCTTGCTCTCGCTCGCCTTGGGCGGCAGCGCGAGGCTGTCCTCGGCCGGGATAACGGCAGCCGGCTGTTCGTCATGCGCCTTTGTCTCATCGGCACTGGGCTCATGCTCCGCCGGGGCAGCAGCAGCGTTGACCGGGGCGGCACGCAGCTTCGCAAGCCACGCGGCACCTGCCGCATCGGCTTCGGTGCTCATCTCGCCATCCCCGTGATCCGCCACCGCGGCTTCGGCCTTATTGGCCTCTCCGGGCTTCGCTGCCGGCGCATGGGCCTGCTCACCGGCCTGCTCTCCATGCAAACCGTCTTCAGCCGCCGGTGCTGCCGGAGCGCTCGCCTGCTCGGCAGGCACGACCTTCTGGCCGGCGCCTCCGAACGGCAGCGGCTTGACTTCCTTCTCCCCGAAAATCATTCCGCTGACGGAGCCAAACCAACCCTTCGACGCCTCGGCAGCAGCCGGAACGGCAGCAACTTCATGCTCCGGAGCAAACGGCTCCGTTCCATGCGCGATGGCCTGTTTTCCTGCCGCCGTGTCATGCGGCATTTCCTCAGCCACCGGCTTCGCGTCACCGTGCCCGGCATCCTCTTCGGCGGCTGCCTGTTCGATCACGGGTTCACCATCGCCCGCCTCGCCTTCAGCGGCAGGTGCGGCTGCATGGTCTTCAGAACCGGGAGCGGCAGCGTCTTCCTTGTCGCCACCGAGGATCATGCCCTTGATCGAGGCGAACCAGCCCTTGCTCTTGCCCTCGGCTCCTTCAGGTGCAGCCTCGCCATGTCCTTCGGCCGAAACCTCGGCACCATGACCTTCAGCAGGAGCCGCCTCGCCATGGCCGGACGCCTCGCCGTGACCCGACGACGCGCCTTCCTCCTTGGCTTCACCATGGCCTTCTGCAGGCTTGGTCTCGCCATGACCCTCGGAAGCTGCGCCATGCCCGTCCGGCGTCGCGACTTCCGGCTTCACGCAGTCCGTTTGGTCGTCGAGCCGGGAAACCAGCTGGCCGATATCGTCTTCCGTCAGATTGATCTTTTCGCCGTAGAACTGGCCGATTTCATTGGCCTGCCTGTCGACGTAACGTGCGGTAAACATCTGCCCGCCGGCATATTCCGGCACGCGCGAGGGATCGGAAATGAAGAGAACATCGGCACCTATGGCGCGACCGCGCATATCGGGCACCGTCTTCGGCCCCTTGGTATCGAGAACCACCACCTGGATCAGGTCCGGTTTCATCTGATCGTGAACGACGCTCGCCACGCGCAGTGCCGTCCTGACCCGCGCAAGACCGTCATCGGTTTCAGCGGTGGTGATGTATTTGCGGATCCAGAAGCGATCCTTCTTCTTCACCGTGACGGTCTTTACCTCGGTGCAGGCAAGGCCGTTCAGCTGGGCATAGGAAGGTCCAAGAATCTTGTCCGCGCCGATATAGACGGCAGCGGCTCCGGTCGTGCCGCACAGCACCAGCACACCGCCGAATGCGAGAACCAGTTTTCGTGAGATATGGATCTTGCCGATACCCTTCACGCCGAAAACCCCAACATCGCGATGCCCCGCTGTTTCACGCAATACTGAGGCGATACTTGCCATAACGTTGTTGAAGAAGGTTTAATCTCGCCTGAACAATCCTCCTCAATCGGCAGCCGATCCATCCTCGCTCCGGGCGCTTCCCTCCCTTTAGTTGCAAATAATTCGCAATAGCATTGACAAGCCGGAATTCCGCGTTACCTTTTATTGCGAATTATTCGCAAAAACTTTTCGGAGTCCTGAATGTCGATACGCATCCTCCCCGCGCTGGCGGCTCTGGCAATGTTCGTTTTCCCGCAAGGAGCCGGAGCGGCCGAACGCCTGAAGGTCATCACCACCTTCACCGTCATCGCCGACATGGCGAAGAATGTCGCAGGCGATGCGGCAGACGTCGAAAGCATCACCAAGCCGGGCGCCGAAATTCATAACTACCAGCCGACCCCGCGCGACATTCTCAAGGCTCGCGATGCGAACCTCGTTCTGTGGAACGGCCTCAATCTCGAGCGCTGGTTCGAGAAATTCCTCGCCAATCTCGGTGACGTTCCCTCCGCTGTCGTCAGCGACGGTATCGAGCCGATGAGCATTTCCGGCGGTGCCTATGACGGAAAACCGAACCCGCACGCATGGATGTCTCCGGAAAACGCGGTTCTTTATGTCGAGAATATCCGCAAGGCGCTGAGCGATGCCGACCCGGACAATGCCGCCACCTATGCCGCCAATGCCGCCGCCTATTCCGAGAAGATCAAGGCGGAGATCGGTCCGTTGAAAGCCGAGATCGACACGCTGCCGGCCGACAGGCGCTGGCTCGTCACCAGCGAAGGCGCGTTCTCCTATCTCGCCCGCGACCTCGGTCTGAAGGAACTTTATCTCTGGCCGATCAATGCCGATAGCCAGGGCTCCCCGCAGCAGGTGCGCGCCGTCGTCGATGCGGTCAGGGAACACAATATCCACGTCGTCTTCAGCGAGAGCACGGTGTCCGACAAGCCTGCCCGTCAGGTCGCCGCCGAAACCGGCGCGGCATATGGCGGCGTGCTCTATGTCGACTCCCTCAGCGAAGCCGACGGCCCCGTCCCCACATATATCGATCTTCTTCGCGTGACCGTCGCCACCGTCGCCAAAGGCCTGACACAATGATTATGGGAAGCTCTGGGATCGCCGGAAACACAGGCAAGGCCGCCGCCCGGGAAGGCATCCGCGCCGACGATATCACCGTCACATACCGCAACGGCCACACGGCGCTTCGCCATGCGAGCTTTGCCGTTCCCAAAGGCACGATCACCGCACTCGTCGGCGTCAATGGCGCTGGCAAGTCCACCATCTTCAAGGCCATCATGGGTTTCGTGCCGCTGGCGGCCGGCAGGATTTCGGTGCTCGGAATGCCCGTCCGTGAAGCCCTGCGCCAGAACCTGGTTGCCTATGTGCCACAGGCCGAAGAAGTCGACTGGAACTTCCCCGTTCTGGTCGAGGACGTGGTGATGATGGGCCGCTACGGCCACATGAATTTCCTGCGCATTCCCGGCCGCCGCGATCATCAGATGGTGGACGAGGCGCTCGCCCGCGTCGGCATGAGCGATTTCCGCAAGCGCCAGATCGGCGAACTCTCGGGCGGCCAGCGCAAGCGTGTCTTCCTCGCCCGCGCGCTCGCCCAGGAAGGACAGGTGATCCTGCTCGACGAACCCTTCACCGGGGTCGATGTCACCACCGAGGAACAGATCATCGCGCTGATGCGGGATCTGAGAGCCGAAGGCCGCGTCATGCTGGTTTCCACCCACAATCTCGGCAGCGTGCCGGAATTCTGCGACCGGGCCATCTTCGTCAAGGGAACCGTGATCGCCTCCGGCCGGACGGAGGACACCTTCAACGAGGAAAACCTCAAGATCGCCTTCGGCGGCGCGCTCCGCCACTTCGTTCTGGGTGGCGCCGAACTGCACGACGATGCCGACAGCCGGCAAGTCAAGGTCATCACCGACGACGAACGCCCCTTCGTCATCTACAGCACACCGGAGACGGAAAACACGACGGAAAGCCGAACGGAAATACCGGAAGCGGAGGGCATCGATGATCGACGTCCTTCTTGAGCCTTTCGGCTATGACTACATGCGCAACGCCATTTTCGTCAGCGCGCTTGTCGGCGGCGTCTGCGGCTTTCTATCCTCCTATCTGATGCTCAAGGGCTGGTCGCTAATCGGCGACGCCCTCTCCCACGCCATCGTGCCGGGCGTCGCCGGAGCCTACATGCTCGGCCTGCCCTTCGCCTTCGGCGCTTTCATCTCCGGCGGTCTTGCGGCGGCGGCCATGCTTTTCCTCAACCAGCGAACCCGCCTCAAGGAAGACGCCATCATCGGCCTGATCTTCACTTCCTTCTTCGGGCTTGGCCTGTTCATGGTCTCGCTCTCTCCCGTTTCGGTGAACATCCAGACCATCGTGCTCGGCAACATCCTCGCCATCACACCGGCCGATACGCTGCAGCTCGTCATCATCGGCGGCGTCAGCCTCGTCGTCCTGACGGCCAAGTGGAAGGACTTCATGGTCGCCTTCTTCGATGAGAACCACGCCCGCTCGATCGGCCTCAGGCCGGATCTGCTGAAAGTGATCTTCTTCACACTGCTCGCCGGCTCCACCGTCGCCGCTCTCCAGACAGTCGGCGCCTTCCTCGTGATCGCCATGGTGGTGACGCCGGGCGCGACCGCCTACCTGCTCACCGACCGCTTCCAGCGCCTCATCGTAATGGCCTTCGTAATTGGCGCGGCCACGAGCTTTATCGGCGCATACATCAGCTATTTCCTCGACGGAGCGACCGGCGGCGTCATCGTCGTGCTGCAAACCGCAATCTTCCTGACCGCTTTCGTCTTCGCGCCGAAGCATGGCCTTCTTGCCGCCCGCCGCCGCGCCCGGGCGGCACTCGCAGAACCATTGGAGGCAGCGCAGTGAACGACACGCTCGAACTTCTCATCCTGCCCTTCCAGCTTCCCTTCATGCAGTCGGCCTTCGTCATCACGCTGATGATCGCCGTGCCGATGGCGCTGCTCTCCTGCCTCTTGGTGCTGAAAGGCTGGTCGCTGATGGGGGATGCGGTCTCCCATGCCGTGCTGCCGGGAATCGTGATCGCCTATATCGCTGGCATCCCGCTCGCCATAGGCGCCTTCATCGCCGGCCTCACCTGCGCGCTATTGACCGGCTATCTCAAGGAAAACAGCCGCATCAAGGAAGATACCGTCCTCGGCATCGTCTTCTCCGGCATGTTCGGCCTCGGACTGGTGCTTTACGTGAAGATCGAGAGCGACGTGCATCTCGACCATATCCTGTTCGGTGACATGCTCGGCATCCTGCCGTCCGACCTTCTGGAAACCGGCCTGATCGCCCTTGCCGCAACGGTCTTTCTGGTGATCCTGCGCAAGGATCTTCTGGTACAGGCCTTCGATCCGCAGCACGCCCGCGCCATCGGCCTGCCGGTCCGGCTGCTGCATTACGGCCTGCTGGCTGTGTTGTCGCTCACGGTCGTCGGCGCACTGAAGGCCGTCGGCATCATTCTTTCCGTCGCCATGCTGGTGGCTCCGGGCGCAATCGCCTTCCTCATCACCCGGCGGTTTCAGGCAATGCTGGTGACGGCGGTCGCCGTCGCCGTCACCGCTTCCGTCGCCGGCATCTATCTGAGCTTCCTGATCGACAGCGCCCCCGCCCCGACCATCGTTCTCCTGATGTCGGCCATGTTCGTCGCCGCCTTCCTGCGCACCATCTGGAAATCGCGCATTGGCCAGCGATCAGCGGTCGTCAACGATGGCTGATATCCCTTTACCAACGGCTCCTGTGATCGACAGCAGAATCCTCAGCGCCGTCATCCCGGCCCTGAGCCGGGATCCAGCGCGATCAAGTCTTTGATCGCAAAAGAGTCTTTTGCACGATAGACATCGCGCTGCTGGATGCCGGACTAAATCCGGCATGACGGGAAAAGATGCGTCGACTTCAACAACATCCCTTCTCAGCCGCCCGATTCGTCGTCACGGACGGCTGATCTCTTCGAGATACCAGTTGATGTAGCGCAGCTCGTTCTGCTCCATCGGCGCAATCGGCCCCGGCTCGTAGAAATGCGAGCGCACGCCCCGCGCCGTGTGTTCGATGATCGCCTTGTCCTCGTCGGTCGTCACCCGCCAGAGCCAGGTGAGCTTTTCGAAGTCGTAGTCGATACCCGCCTCGGCCTTGCCGTCGACCAGCCAGATCAGTTCCATCTCGCAGGTATCGACTGTCTTCGGGATGAAGCGGTAAATCATGCCGTGGTCGGCATAGCAGACGAGAAAACTCGTGCCGCCGAGATGGATCGAGGTAACGCCACCGTCGAAATCGGTGAACCGCCCCATCAGCGTGCTGAGCGGCTGGCCATCCTTGCTGCCGGTCTTCACGCCGTCATAGAGCGCATAGCGGAAGGCATGGATCGTTTCCTTGCCGCCAGCCGAAGACTGCCAGTGATTGCCCGATCCGATTTCGATGCCGAGCGCGCAGGTTCGCGCCTCCATGGCCGCATTCAATTCCTCGATCATATGCAGCGGCTGTTCCAGCGCATGCGTCTCGGAATACTCCGGATGAGCCGGACCGCAGTGATAGCACTCGACGTAGTTTTCGACCGCAAGCTTCCAGTTCGCGTCGATCACATAGCTCTGCCGATGCGCGACCTTCGCGCTCGCCCAGCCGTATTGGCCACAGGTCGCGTGCAGCAGCGCTTCGACCTCGCTGAAATCGAGCGGTTCCTTCGCAAAGGAAATGAACACCAGCCCCTCGACCACCCGCACATGTGCCTTCTTCAGCCCATGCGCCTGCCGGTCGAAGTCCTTCGGCATCAGGCGCGCCGCCCTCAACGTACCGTCATTGCCATAGGTCCAGGCGTGATAGGGACAGACGAAGGCCTTGGCATTGCCCTTCTCCTTGGTGCAGACCTCCGCCCCGCGATGACGGCAGAGATTGAGCAGCGCATGCACGCGGCCATCCGCTCCGCGCGTCAGGATCACCGCTTCCGAGGCAAGCTTGAAAACCTCGAAATCCCCGGGATTGGGAATGACGCTCTCATGCGCCAGACAGTGCCAGTGGCGGAAGAATACCCGCTCCATATCCCGCTCGAAGATCGCGGGATCGAGATAGAACGGACGCTCCAGCGCATAGCCCGGCCGGTATGCGGAAACGAGCCTGTCGATGGCGTCAGGCTCCGTCACTCTGCTGATTTCCGATGCGAGCATGAATGGATCTCCATTAAACAGACCGGAAGACCGCGTTCCGGCGCGCGCATTTCGACTTTGTTCGCGTTCTTGGGCAGGCCACTCTTTGCAAACCGCCCCTCGTCTACCTCTGGCCTTGTGGGCCGCCCCTCATCCGGCTGCCGCCACCTTCTCCCCGTAAACGGGGAGAAGGGGTTTGCCGCACCGCTTTCACCATCAACGAGTTGTGAGTAAGCCACGTCCCCTCTCCCCGCTTGCGGGGAGAGGGTTAGGGTGAGGGGCAACGACTGCTCTCTCAACCGGGTCAAACACACCGCTCACATCTTCACCCGTTCCGCCTTGGGGTCGTACAGCGGCGCAAGCGAAGCCTCGGCCGCGAACCGTTCCCCGGCGATTTCGATCTCGTATTTCGATGCCAGGACGTCGGCTGCGCTCTGACCCTCGCAGGGCACATAGCCAAGGCCGATCGCACCTTTAAGAAAATGGCCGTAATTGCCCGACGTAATGGTTCCGACGATTTTTCCGTCACGGACCAGCGCCTCGTTGTGAAAGACCAGCGGTTCCGGATCGATGAGGCGCAACTGCACGAGCCGGCGCTTCAGCCCCTCTTCCTGCTTTTTCAACACCGCATCCCGGCCGATGAAATCGCCCTTTCCGGTTTTGACCGCAAAGCCCAGCCCCGCCTCCAGCACATGGTCCTCGTCGGTGATGTCATGCCCGAAATGGCGGAATGCCTTTTCGATGCGGCAGCTGTCGAGCGCGTGCAGACCGCACAGTTTCAGCCCCAGGTCTTCGCCGGCCGCCTCCAGCGCCTCGAAGACATGCGCCGCCTGATCCGACGAGACGTAAAGCTCCCAGCCCAGCTCGCCGACATAGGTGACGCGATGGGCACGGGCGAGGCCGTAACCGATCTCGATCTCGCGGGCCGAACCGAACGGATGGGCCGCATTGGAAAAATCGCTCGGGCTCACCTTATTGAGCAGTTCGCGCGATTTTGGCCCCATGACGCAGAGAACACTTTCCGCGGCGGTCACATCGGTCACCACCACGAAGTCATCAGGCAGAAGGTTCTTGCGCAGCCAGGCAAGGTCGCGCTGGAGCGTCGCGCCCGGAACGACGAGGAAGAAGGCCGTCTCCGAGAGACGCGTGACTGTCAGGTCGCTTTCGATACCGCCCCGGCGGTTGAGCATCTGCGTATAGACGATCCGGCCCGCCTCGACGTCCATCTGGTTGGCGCAAAGCCGTTGCAGGAAAGCGAGCGCATCGCGGCCCTCCACGCGGATCTTGCCAAAGGACGTCATGTCGAACAGGCCCACGCCTTCGCGCACCGCCATGTGTTCGGCGCGCTGGTTGTCGAACCAGTTCTGCCGCTTCCAGCTGTAGCGGTATTCCTTTTCCTGCCCCGCTCCGGCAAACCAGTTCGCCCTTTCCCAGCCCGCCACCTCGCCAAAGACGGCGCCGCGCTTCTTCAGGTGTTCATGGATCGGCGAGCGGCGCACGCCGCGCGCCGTTGCCATCTGCCGGTAGGGAAAGTGGTCGGCATAAAGCAGGCCCAGCGTCTCGGTGACACGCTCCTGCAGATAAAGCCGGTTTTTCTGGAAAGGCTGTGCACGGCGGATATCGACCTCCCAGAGATCGAAGGGCGGCTCGCCGTCGTTCATCCACTGGGCCAGCGCCATGCCGGCCCCGCCGGAAGAGACGATACCGATGGAGTTGTATCCGGCCGCCACCCAGTATCCCTTAAGCTCCGGCGCTTCCCCGAGATAATAGCGATCGTCGGGCGTGAAGCTTTCCGGTCCGCAGAAAAAGGTATGGATGCCGGCCGTCTCCAGCATCGGCATGCGCCTTACCGCCATTTCGAGGATCGGCTGGAAGTGATCGAAATCGTCGGGAAGCTGGTCGAAACAGAAATCCTCGGAAATTCCGTCCATGCCCCAAGGCTTGGCCTTCAGTTCGAAGGCGCCGAGCAGCATCTTGCCGGCATCCTCCTTGTAATAGGCCTGCTCGTCGGGCACGCGCAGCACCGGAAGCTGGCCAAGTCCCGGCACCGGCTCGGTGACGATGTAGAAATGCTCCGCCGCATGCAGCGGCACTGTCACACCGGATTGGGCCGCGAGATTGCGTCCCCACATGCCCGCGGCGTTGACCACGTTCTCGGTCTCGATCACATGGCGCTCGCCGGCCTGCTCGCAGACGACGCCCGTCACGCGGCCATCCTTCGTCAGGACATCGATGACCTTGACGCCCTCGATGACAGTCGCGCCATGCTGCCGGGCGCCCTTCGCCAGCGCCATCGCGATATTGGCCGGATCGCACTGGCCGTCGAGCGGCAGATGCACCGCCGCCTTGACGTCCGAGACATTCAGATACGGATAAAGCTCCGTCACCCGCGCCGGATCGATTTCCTGCACATCGACATTGAACGCCCGCGCCAGCGAGGCCTGCCGGTAGATTTCCTCGCGCCGCTCGTCCGTCAGCGCGACGGTGATCGAGCCGTTCTGCTTCATGCCCGTGCCGATCCCGGTTTCCGCCTCGAGCCGCACGTAGAGATCGCGCGAATATTTCGCGAGCCGCGTCATGTTCTGGCTGCCGCGAAGCTGGCCGATCAGCCCGGCGGCATGCCAGGTGGTGCCGGATGTCAGCTGCTTGCGCTCCAGAAGCACCACATCGGTCCAGCCGAGCTTGGCGAGGTGATAGGCAACCGAACAGCCGGATACACCGCCGCCGATGATGACGGCCCTCGCCTTGGACGGAACAGGCTTGAGGGAAGTGGTATTGCTCATGCCTTCAGCCTCTCGTTCGATGCATCCCAGATCGACTGATCCGGCTGTACGACCGCCTTGAACCGGTCGCCGAAAATCTCGACTTCTATCGCGGTGCCGGGCTCGCAGAGATCGGCGCGCAGCATGCCGAGAGCGATGGACTTGCCGACCCGGTAACCCCAGTTGCCGGAGGTTGTCTCTCCGACCACCTGTCCGTCATGCCAGAGCGTCGACATATAGGGCGCGTCGCAATCATCAGCCTCGACGACCAGCGTCACGAAGCGTTTCGAAACGCCCCGCTGCTTCTCGGCCAAAAGCGCCGCCTTGCCCTTGAAATCCGGCTTCGACCAGTCGACGAACCGTTCAAGCCCGCCTTGCAGCACGGTGTAGTCGGTCGAAAGATCGCCCTTCCAGGCGCGATAGCCCTTTTCCACGCGGAGACAGTCCAGCGCCTCCATGCCGAAGGGTTTCAACCCGTGGCTCTTGCCCGCCATCCAGATCGCGTCGAAAACATCGGGCGTATCCTCGACCCTGGTATGGATCTCCCATCCGAGTTCACCGGCAAAGGAAACACGCACGAGCTGGCACCAGCGCCCGCCGATCTGCGCCGACTGATGTGTGAGCCACGGGCGGGAAAGATCGGCGTCCGTGACATCGGCGAGGATCGCGCGGGAGTAAGGCCCGGTCAGGATCTGGCAGGAGAAGGCCTCGGTTACATCTTCGATAACGAAAGCGGCATCGGCCGGTTTAAGCTTCAGGAGCCATTCGTAATCATGCCACTGGGCGGTCGCAGCCGTTATGAGGAAGAAGAAATCCTCCTCGATCGCCATCACCGACATCTCTGTGACGATCCGGCCCTTGTCGTCGGCGAAATAGGCAAGCCCGATCCGCCCGGGCTTCGGCACGCGACCGGTGATGATGGAGGAAAGCCAGTCGCGCGCACCAGCACCCTTCACCCGGTAGCGGGAAAATCCCGGCAGATCGAGAATGCCCGCAGCGTCACGTACTGCAAGACACTCCTCCTCGATCCGCGGACTCCACGGCCCGTTCCGGTCCCATGTCTGGGTTGCCGCTTCCGAGGTATCGTCGCCGGGCTTTGCATACCACATCGCCCGCTCCCAGCCGTTATAGGGCTTGAACTGCGCACCGAGCGCCACGATCCGGTCATGGATCGGGGAAAGCTTGCGATTGCGCCCCGCCGGCCAATAGTGCTTCGGGAAGTGCATCGCATATTCATGGCCGTAGATCTCCATGCCCTTGGCGACGCAATAATCGGGATCGGACGCGAAGGAGGTGTAACGGCGCGGATCGCAGGACCACATGTCCCATTCCGTCTCGCCCTCCGTCACCCATTCGGCCAGCACCTTGCCGGCCCCGCCCGCCTGACAGATGCCGAAGGTGAAGACGCAGGCCTCGAAGGCATTCGGCACGCCGGGCATCGGGCCGATCAGCGGATTGCCGTCCGGTGCATAGGGAATGGGACCGTTGATCATCTTGGAGAGACCCGCCGTGCCAAGGATCGGTACGCGCTCGACGGCATCGTTGAGATACCACTCCAGCCTCTCCAGATCGTCGGGGAAAAGCTGGAAGGAAAAATCCTCCGGCATCGGGTCGTCCTTCGTCACCCAATGCGCCCGACAGGCCTTTTCGTAAGGCCCGAGATTCATGCCGTATTTTTCCTGCCGGAGATAATAGGAGCTGTCGACATCGCGCAGCAGCGGCAGCTTGTGGCCCGCCTCCCGAGACCATGCCTCCAGTTCAGGAATGGTGTCGAACAGCATGTATTGATGGCTCATCACCATCATCGGCACATCGCGACCGAACAGCTTGCCGACCTCGCGGGCATAATAACCGGCGGCGTTGACGACATATTCGCAGCGGATCTCGCCAAGCGGCGTGGTCAGCACCCACTCACCGTTTTCCCGGCGCGCCGCGGTGACGGGACAGAAGCGAACGATCTTCGCGCCCATGTCGCGCGCGCCCTTCGCCAGTGCCTGGGTCAACTGGGCCGGATCGATATCGCCGTCATAGGGATCGTAGAGCGCTCCAGTCAGGTCATGGGTTTCGAGGAACGGATATTTCGACCGCATCTCGTCAGTCGACATGATGTCGAGGTCCATGCCCTGATAGCGGCCCATGCCGACGACGCGCCTGAACTCCTGCAGGCGCTCCTTCGTGTGACCGATCCTGAGCGATCCCGTGACGTGATAGTTCATAGGATAATCGACCAGCCCGCCGAGCTTCGCGTAAAGCTCGGTCGAATAACGCTGCATGTTCATGATCGACCATGAAGAGGAGAAGGTCGGCACATTGCCGGCCGCATGCCAGGTCGAGCCTGCCGTCAGCTCGTTCTTTTCCAGAAGCACGCAATCCGTCCATCCGGCCTTCGCCAGATGATAGAGCGAAGAGGCCCCCACGGCCCCGCCCCCGATGATGACGACACGTGCCGATCCGGGCAGTTGAGACATCTATATTCCCCTCTTGTTTTGGCGTGAGCTTGCAGAAGGAAATGACGTTCATCAAGCGAGCGGATTTCGCTTTATTGATCGAAGAATTCGATTAGATTGCCTAAAGCATGTCGCGCAAAAGTGTGCCGCGGTTTTGCGGCAACGACATGCGATAAAACAAAAGCTCAAAGCGTGCGGAGCGAATCTGAAAGATCGCGACACGCTTTGGATGTCGCCATGACCGGCCAACGGAGAAAACCGTGCAGATCGAGCTGATCGAAACCTATCTCGACCTGATGGAGACACGCAGCTTCAATCGCACCGCCGAGCGGATGAATATCAGGCAATCGACGGTCTCCCATCGTGTCAAGGCGCTGGAGGCAGCCCTCGGCCGTTCGCTCTTCACCCGCAACAAGGGCGGCACCGCTCCGACGCCCGCCGGCCTGCGTTTCCTCGACCACGCGCGAGCGCTTCAACGTCAATGGCATGAGGCGGCTCGCACGGTCGAAAGCGCCGGTGCCTACGAGCACGCCATGCGCATCGGCGTCCAGCAGGATGTGGCCGAGGAACTCGCCGGTCCATGGCTGAGAGCGGTCCGCGCCGACCTGCCCGGAACCTCGATCTATATCGAGGCCGACTATTCGATCCAGATGAACAGGGACCTTGCGAGCGGCGATCTCGATCTTGCGATCCTCTACACGCCCCACTTCCTGCCGGACCTGCATTACGAGCGGATCGGGGAAATGACCTATGTGCTGGTCAGTACCCTGTCATCGAGCGTGGACGATCTGAACCGGGAGAACTACATCAGCGCGAGCTATTCCCCGGCCTTCGACAGGATGCATCGGCTGGCCCTGCCGCAACTTGCCACCACGGCGTTGTCCTCCGGCCAGAACGTCACCATCTCGGGTCTGCTGAAAAGCCTCGGTGGCGGCGCTTTCGTGACGAAGGCGACCGCTGAAAGTCTTCATCGCACCGGTATCGCCCATATCGTCGGAGACATCGCACCGATCCCGCAGACGGTCTATGCCGCAACCGGCATTCGGACACGCCACGCGCACCAGCATCGCCGCGTCATCGCGGCGATGGAAGCCCTGTTAGGAGCGGGCACGCCGAGGCCACAGGACCCCGGACAGCCCACAGGCTGAGATATCTCTCGTCAGAACCGAACGTCGAAGCGGCCCTTGATCTGCTGCTCCCAATCGCCACCACCGGCCTGACCGGCATAGGAAACCCCGAAGGTCGCCGTCTTCGACAGCGAGACGGAAAGGCCAGCCTCGAAGACCGCGACGTCGCGTGCGATCGGCGTACCGGCGACGGTGAAGGCATCCCCCGTCGCAAAGGCGTGTTCCGAGGTCGGCGTTGCATCGCCGAATGCATGACGCCAGCCGACCATGCCCTGCAAGCCGATGGGAGTGCCACCAAGATCGATGGGCGCGGAAGCCCTGAGGCCCAGCGTCGAATAGGTCACCGCGTAATCATCACTGGAAGCGGAAATAGCTGCATCGCCACCCGTTTCGGTCATGCGGTCCGTATGCAGCAGCACATGGGCAAGCCCCGCAAACGGCGAGAAATGGCCGATGCCCGTGTCTATGCCGTAGCTTGCCTCGCCGAAGAACTGTGCGGTCGAGGCATCGTAATCGGCATCGAGATCCTCGCTGAAGCTGCCGATATCGACGGACCGGTCGGTCGATATCTGATGCCAGGTGTAAGCACCGCCGAACCTCAGATCGAATGCGCCGAGCGAGCGGCTGCCATACACACCGAGAGAGTAATTGTCCGACGTGCCCGACGAATCGCGGCCGTTCACGTCGAAGCTGGTCCGGCTGTAGCCACCGGCAAGACCAAGACGCCAGTCTTCGAGGAACACCGCGTCGGCACCGCCGAGGAAGCCGCCCGTATTGTGTTCGAGCGAGGCGGCGTTGCCGTCGCTGTCTGCCTTTGCCCAGGAACCGAAGGACGACAGCCAGAAGCCGTGCTCTCCGGTCGCCTCGCCGGCGAGAAGCCGGGCGTTCAGACCGTCGCGGACAAAGCGGCTTTCATCCACCAGCATGCCCTTGACGGAAGCGTGGATTTCGCCCGACAGCGCATCATAGGCCGGACGGACGGCGCTTTCGCCGAGACTTGCCACGACGCTCTGCACCGGATCGCCGCTCGCCATGCTGTCGAGCGCGGTACCGACAGCGATCTGGTTGCGGGTCTGCCCCAGGCTCGCAAAGCTCGTATTGTTACGCGACAGCGTCAGGTAGATGTTGTTGGCGTCATAGACCAGCGTGCCATCGAGGAAGACGAAGCCGTCCGAGATCGAACCGAAGGTTCCAGATACACCGCCATCCGCCGCCAGGATCGTATAGACCGTGCCGACCGAATAGGTGCTGCCGTTATCCGTACCGTTTTCCGGACCGAAATAGACGCTGGCGCCGGAGTTGATGGTGGCTGTTCCCGTCGCATGCAGAAGGTCGCTGCGACCGGCATCGTCGATCTCGACGGAATAGGTGGAGCCTGAAGCAAAGGTGATATTGGCAACGGTCAGCGTACCGATCGAATTGCCGGGAGCGACCGTACCGCCGCTGGCGACATATACATTACCGAGCGTGCCGGAACCGCCGAGCGTAGCCCCCGAAAGAACATTGGCGACGGCAGTCAGCGTCGAGGTATTCACCGAAACCAGTCCGCCCTCGATGCTCAGGTCTCCGGTGAACGAAGAATAATCGCCGGTCAACTTGGTAAGACCGGAGAGGAAAGACAGCGTTCCAGCGCCCTCCACATCGGAAGCGAAGACATAGCTGGTGCCGGTGTGATTGAATACGATTTCGCCGTCACCGTCGCCGAAGATCACGGCCGAGGCATTGACCGTGCCGGCAGCAGCGGCCGCGGCACCTCTCTCGGCGCCGATATTGAGCGTGCCACTCGATGACGAGTCGTCGGCGATCACGATCCGGTCCGCACTGACAGTTGCGCCATCCGACACCGTCAACACGCCATCACCCTCGATACCGACCGAAAGCCGGCCAGCGATCGTGAGGTTCGAACCGGCGCCCGATACGAGAACGGAACCGTAAGAATTGGCTTCATTGCCGATATGCAGGCGGTTACCGACGACCGAGCCGCCATCCGTCACGGTCAGATAACCCGCACCGAAACGACCGACATTGAGATCACCGGAATAAAGCACGGAGGAATCGACAAGCGCAGACCATGTCGAGCCTGTTCCCGTGACCGTCATCCTGCCCACGGAACCGGAAAGATCGCCCAAAATACCTTGAAGCGAACTGATGGAACCGCCGGAGGAGATGGTCACCATGCCTTCCGAACCGGTATTGTGACCGACGAAGAACGCACCGCTCATTTCCCAGGACGAGCCGGCGCCCGCCACCCTCGCCTCGCTGTTCGACCCGTTTTCGGTGCCGACATAGCCGTCCGTGCTGGTGACGACGCCGCCATCTGAAACCAGCAGGAAGCCTGTACCGAGGTTACCGACATAAAGCACACCGGTATTGTCCCAGCGGCTCCCCGCATTGGTCACCGCCGCGCGGCCATATCCCGTCGAGTTCCAGCCGAGGATCGCACCGGCGGAATTCACCTGACCGCCGCTCTGGACGACCATCAAGCCCTCGCCATCATAACCGATGCCGATGCGGTTGGCCACATCAAGCGTCGAATCGGAAACGGTGATCCGGCTGTCGGCAAGCGCTCCGTAACCTGCATAGAGCGTCCCGGCGCTCACATAGCCGCCGTGTTCCAAAGTCAGCCTGCCGAACCCATCCAGGCCAATATTGAGATTGTTGGTAACCGTGAAGGCGCTGTCCGTGCCGGAGATATAAATGGTGCCATCACCGTCACTCGTATAGCCGAGCGAAGCGCTGGCCGCCTCCACAACGCCACCGTCAGTTATAATGAGCTGCCCGTCCGTGCTTCCCCCGACAACAAGGTCGTTATCGATCTCCCAGCGGCTATCGGTGTCCATCACCCTGACGATGCTGCCGGAAGCAGTGTCCAGATTGGCGATCGTGGCACTGCCGGTATGAACATAACCGCCATCGGAGATCCAGAGCGAGCCTACACCGCCACCGCCGACCATCAAATGATTGGTATTTTCCCAAGTAGAGCCTGCGCCGTCGACGATCACCGAACCGCTCGTGTTCAGACCATCGGCGACAGACGCGTTCTGGCTGGTCACATCCGAGCCGGAATAGACGTAAAGATGGCCCGTGCCACCAGCCGTCGCGTCACCGCCGTAACCGACGTAGAGATATCCACCGACGGACAGAATGGAGTCATCCTCCAGACGCGCGGTTCCCTCGCTTCCGGCACCGGCACCAAGGTACAGCGAACCGGCATCGACTTTGCCGCTGTCCTCGATATAGAGATAACCGCTTCCCGCCTGACCGAGGTAAAGTGAGCCCGTATTCTGCCAGACATTGCCCGAACCGGTAATGGTCAGCGACCCGGTCGAACCGGCGTTCCAGCCAAACGTGGCAGTCGTCGTTGTCAGATCGTTCGCGACGGTCAGGTCTCCCGTGGCGGAGAGGCCGATCAGGAGATTGCCTGCGTAGCCTGCGCCGCCAGCCAACCAGACGCCCGTCATATCGATACGCGCTTCGTCACCAGCTACAGGGGCACCGCTACCCCAAATCCAGTTGCCGTTTTCGAACCAGTTGGCATTCACGGCACCGGTCCACAAAACGGTCCCGGCGAAAGCGGGAACGCCAAAACCGCCGGCAACCAACAGAGCTATCATGCTGGTGGACGTCAAACGACGAAGCCGGGCATAGCGATTGAATTTCACGAAGAGGCCTCCCCCGAAGCATTCATCCGCGCAAACAAAAGCCACGCGCACAAATTAACAACTTCAAATATACGAATAGAATCTTTCAGCCCGTTGTCGAATAGCGGCCTGAATCGGTCAATAAAGTTTTCAGCAAATTCGGCTTTGGAACCTAAAATGGTCGAGCAAGATTTCGATCGACAGCCGGTTTATCGATCAACGACCAGCGGCAGCTTCCGCCGCATTCCTGCGGGCCACCACCTGCTCCCGCCAGACGGTAAAAATACCAGCGGCAACGACAATTATTGAGCCGAGAATCATGTTGAACCGCAGCGTCTCACCAAACACCACGACGGCGATCCCCGAACCGAGCACGAGCTGCCAGTAGGCGATCGGCTGCAGCACCACGGCGCTCAGCTTGTCATAAGCCTTGATCAGGGAGAAATGCCCGATAATGCCGGTGCAGCACAGCGCCAGCATCCAGCCCCAGTCCTTCGCGGCAATCGGCGTGAAGAAGGCCGGCGCAATCGCATTGGTGCAGACGAAGCCGACCATGCACATGTAGAAGAAGCTGGTCACCGGCTGGTCCACCCGGCTGACGAGGCGGGTGAGGATGCCGTAGACCGCGCCGAAGATCGCGCACATCAGCGGCAGGATGACGTAGCCGTTGAAGCCGGCCGGCCCCGGCGACAGGATCAGGACCACACCGCACAGGCCGACACCGATCGCCGTCCACCGCCGCCAGCCGACCTTCTCGCCAAGAAGCGGCACGGACAGAAGCGCCACGAAAATCGGAGCGGAGGCGAAGATGGCCTGCGACTGTGCCAGACCCGCATAATGAAATGCCGCAACCGATACGAGGATCTGTCCGCCGAGCAGCAGCCCGCGCAGGATCTGCAGGATCGGCCTTTGCGTCCGAACCGCGGTCTTCAGACCTCCCCCCGAGCGCAGGGCAAGAAACAGCGCGAAGGCGGCAAATGCCCAATAACGCACGACCGCCACCACGACAGGCGAATAGCTCTCCCCGAGATGTTTCGAGATCCCGTCCTGAAAGGCGAAGACGGTAAAAGCCGTAAGGGCAAAGAGATAGCCAAGCGGCGTGGATTTCATCGGGGTCGCAGTCGGGAAAAATGCATGGAGCGCAATAGGAGAGAATGCCATATTATCGGCATCCTGACATTTGCAAAGTTGCATCTTTGCAAGGCTGCCCTGCGGGAATGATGGTCTCCTGCCCCGCTTGCGGCACTCTGCAAGCCATGGTCTAAACACCGCATGGCCTTCACCCTTCGCCAGTTGCAGTATTTCATCGCCGTTGCCGAACAAGGCTCGGTGACGCGCGCCGCCCAGAACCTTTCGATTTCCCAGTCATCCGTTACCGAAGCGATCAAGGAACTGGAAGGCGATCTTGGCGTGGAGTTGTTCGAGCGTCATCCGCGCGGCCTGTCGATCACCCATAACGGGCACCAGTTCCTGCGCCACGCAACGAAGATTCTTGCAACGGTCTCGGATGCCCGCAACGCCTTTTCGGAAACCAAGGAAAATACCGGCGGCAAGCTCAACATCGGCGTCACCTCGCTCGTTGCGGGTTATGTGCTTTCCGATCTTCTCGCGCGTTATCGCCGCGCCTGCCCGGGCGTCGAGGTCTCGGCCATCGAGGACAACGGCTCCTATCTCGAACATCTGCTGATCGGCGGCGAACTGGACGTGGCCGTCATGGTCATTTCCAACCTGCGCGACCGCATGGCCCTGCAGGCGGAAATTCTCGAAACCTCGCCATATCGCCTCTGGCTGCCCATGGGTCATCCGCTGGTGTCGGCGGACATCATTTCGAGCGCCGACATCGCCCGCGAACCGCTGATCATGCTGACCATCGACGAAATCGAGGAAAATACCGGCAAGCTGCTCGCCGCACTCGGCGCCCGGCCGCATGTCGCCTTCCGAACCCGCTCGGTGGAAGCGGTCCGAAGTCTCGTCGCAACCGGTGCCGGCGTCGCCCTGCTTCCCGATCTCGTCTACCGCCCATGGTCGCTGGAAGGCGACCGCATCGAAAGCCGCGACGTCTCGGGCGCACTGCCCGTCGTTCAGGTCGGCATGGTCTGGCGCAAGGGCTCGAGCCTGCCCCAGGCCGCCCGCGACTTCGTCGGCATTGCCGAAGCGCTCAGAAGCGGCCGCGGACGGTAGCATCACATCGCGATCACCTGCCCCTCATCCGGCTGCCGCCACCTTCTCCCCGCAAGCAGGGAGAAGGACGATGGGGCCGCCGTTCTGCTTCCTTCTCCCCGCCTGCGGGGAGAAGGTCCCGGCAGGGGGATGAGGGGCAATCACCCGTGGTTTCGGAAAAACCGATAGCAACTTTCTGATAAATGGATTTGCGAATGCGGCAATTTCGCGTCACCTTCATCGTCGGGAACAAACGCCGCGATAAGGCGGCCCCGAACCGGGAGAAATTGCCATGAAGAAATTTTTGCAGTCTTGCACGGCCATCACTGCCGTACTCAGCTTTGCCACCGCTTCCGTCGCCCAGGAGCCCCTGAAAGAGCTCGGCAAGGGTGAAGGCGCACTCTCCATCGTTGCCTGGGCCGGTTACATCGAACGCGGCGAAACCGACAAGAGCTATGACTGGGTCACCAAGTTCGAAGCCGACACGGGCTGCAAGGTGTCGGTCAAGACCGCGGCCACCTCCGACGAAATGGTCGCGCTGATGAACGAAGGCGGCTTCGACCTCGTCACCGCCTCGGGCGACGCATCGCTGCGCCTCGTCGCCGGCAAGCGCGTCCAGCCGATCAACACCGACCTCATCCCCTCGTGGAAGACCATCGACGAACGCCTGCAGAACGCCCCGTGGCACACCGTCAAGGGCGTGCATTACGGTACGCCCTATGTCTGGGGCGCGAACGTGCTGATGTACAACACCGAAGCCTTCAAGGGCGAGGCTCCGAAGAGCTGGAACGTCGTGTTCGAAGAGCAGACCCTGCCGGACGGCAAGTCGAACAAGGGTCGCGTGCAGGCCTATGACGGCCCGATCTACGTTGCCGACGCCGCCCTCTACCTGATGAAGCACAAGCCGGAACTCGGCATCAAGGACCCCTACGAGCTGAACGAGGACCAGTACAAGGCCGCCCTCGACCTGCTGCGCGGCCAGCGCCAGCTCGTCGGCCGCTACTGGCACGACGCCATGATCCAGATCGACGACTTCAAGAACGAAGGCGTGGTCGCTTCCGGCTCCTGGCCGTTCCAGGTCAACCTGATGAAGGCTGAAGGCGCCAAGATCGACTCGACCTTCCCCGAGGAAGGCGTGACCGGCTGGGCCGATACCACCATGCTTCACGTCGACAGCGAGCATCCGAACTGCGCCTACATGTGGATGGAGCATTCGCTGTCGCCCAAGGTTCAGGGTGACGTCTCCGCCTGGTTCGGCACCGTTCCCTCCGTTCCGGCTGCCTGCAAGGGCAACGAACTCTATGGCGACGAAGGCTGCAAGACCAACGGCTACGAGAACTTCGACAAGATCAAGTTCTGGCGTACCCCGACCTCGAAGTGCGAAAGCCAGAGCGAGTGCGTACCTTACCACCGCTGGGTATCGGACTACATCGGCGTGATCGGCGGCCGCTGATCGAGACTGCCTGAGGGGAATTGCCCCTCACCCTGACCCTCTCCCTGCAGGCGGGGAGAGGGAACGTGCCCCAAGATTGTCGTCGTAATGCATGGCAACCGATAGATCCGCAAAGGTTGACGGATATCGGCCTTCTCGCCGCTCGCGGGGAGAAGGTGCCGGCAGGCGGATGAGGGGCAAATCACCCGACCGGAGTACCCATGACCGCAGCCGTTGAATTCTCGCAGGTGTCGCGCCATTTCGGCACCGTCAAGGCCGTCGATGCCGTCGATCTCGTGATCGCGCCCGGCGAATTCTTTGCCATGCTTGGCCCGTCCGGTTCCGGCAAGACAACGTGTCTGCGCCTGATTGCCGGCTTCGAACAGCCCACCGCCGGCCATATCGAGATCTTCGGCGAAACGGCGGAGGGCGTCCCGCCCTATCGCCGCAACGTCAACACCGTCTTCCAGGACTATGCCCTCTTCCCGCATCTCAACATCCTCGACAACGTCGCCTACGGGCTGATGGTCAAGGGTGTCGAGAAATCCGAGCGGCTGCAGATGGCGGAGCAGGCGCTCGATCTCGTCAAGCTTCCCGGCTATGGCGCCCGCAAGCCCGGCCAGCTTTCCGGCGGCCAGCGGCAGCGCGTGGCGCTCGCCCGCGCGCTCGTCAACAAGCCCAAGGTCCTGCTTCTCGACGAGCCTCTCGGCGCGCTCGACCTGAAGCTTCGCGAAAGCATGCAGGAAGAGCTGAAGACCCTGCAGCGCTCTCTCGGCATCACCTTCATCTTCGTCACCCATGATCAGGGTGAAGCCCTCTCCATGGCCGACCGCGTCGCCGTCTTCAACGAAGGCAGGATCGTTCGGGCCGGTACGCCGGAAGAGATCTACAATCGCCCGAAGACCCGCTTCGTCGCGGATTTCGTCGGCTCGTCCAACATTCTGACGCCGGCCGAAACGAAACGGCTGGGTGGCGAGGAAAAATGGGCAAGCCTTCGCCCCGAGGCAATCCGGATCGTTTCCGAGGGCGGCCAGATCGCAACCGTCCGCTCCCACAGCTTCCTCGGTGCGGCGACCCGCATCTCGCTGATGATCGACAAGATTTCGCTGAACGTCATGGTCCCCGCCGGCCAGCCGGTTCCCGCGGTCGGCGACAGCACCGCTATCGGCTGGAAGCCCTCCGACCTGCACTACATGGATGGCGCGGCATGACCGATCTTTCGGCAACCTCGATCCTGCCCGCCGGCAACGGCCCCTTGCGCCGCGTGTCGGATCTCTTCTGGCGCCGCCCCGCCCTGCTGCTTGTGCTGATGCTGGTGCCGCCGCTGCTCTGGCTCGGCGTCATCTATGTCGGCTCGCTGATCGCGCTTCTCCTGCAGAGTTTCTTCGCCATCGACGAATTCTCCGGGATGATCAATTACGAGTTCACGCTCGCGACCTATGAGCAGCTGCTCATTCCTTCGAATTTCGACATCATCCTTCGCACCCTGCTGATGGCGATCGCCGTCACGCTCGCCTCCGCGGTACTCGCCTTTCCGATTGCCTATTACGCGGCCCGTCATGCCAAGGGTAAATGGAAGGCCTTCTTCTACATCGGCATCATGCTGCCGCTGTGGTCGAGCTATCTCGTCAAGGTCTATGCCTGGAAGCTGATCCTCGCCAAGGAAGGCATTCTCACCTGGGCTTTCGCCAAGCTTCACCTGTCCTGGCTTCTCGATGCAGTGCTCGCCTTGCCCGTCATCGGCGGCAACTCCCTTTCGATCAGCTATATCGGCACCTTCATCGTCTTCGTCTATGTCTGGCTGCCCTACATGATCCTGCCGACACAGGCGGCGCTGGAGCGCGTGCCCGGCAATTTGATCGAGGCTTCCGCCGATCTCGGCGCGAAACCGGACCAGACATTCCGCCATGTGCTGTTTCCGCTTGCGCTACCGGGCATCATCGCCGGCTCGATCTTCACCTTCTCGCTGACGCTCGGCGACTACATCATCCCGCAAATCATCGGCTCATCGCGCCTCTTCATCGGGCAGGCCGTCTACACCCAGCAGGGCACGGCCGGCAATGTGCCGCTTGCCGCCGCTTTCTCGGTCGTACCGATCGTCATCATGGGCATCTATCTCTGGATCGCCAAACGCATGGGGGCCTTCGATGCGCTCTGACAGGAACAATGGCGCCGGCTGGCCCCTGAAACTTGCGGCCGCAGGCGGGCTCGCCTTTCTGCACCTGCCGATCCTGCTGATCTTCGTCTACGCCTTCACCACTGAGGAGAAGAGCTTCCAGTGGCCGCCACCGGGCTTCACCACGCAATGGTTCTCCGTTGCCTGGAACCGTCCGGACGTATGGGAAGCGCTGACGCTTTCGCTCAAGGTCGCCTCCATCGCCACCGCCATTGCGCTGGTGCTCGGCACGCTTGCGGCGGCAGCCGTCGCCCGGACCGCCTTCTTCGGCCGGGAAGCGATCTCGCTGCTCGTCATCCTGCCGATTGCGCTTCCCGGCATCATCACCGGTATCGCGCTGCGCTCGGCCTTCTCGTTCGCCGAGATACCCTACTCGATGTGGACGATCATTCTCGGCCACGGCACCTTCTGTGTGGTGGTGGTCTACAACAATGCCGTCGCCCGCTTCCGCCGCACCTCCGGCTCGCTGATCGAGGCCTCGATGGACCTTGGCGCCGATGGTTTCCAGACCTTCCGCTATGTGGTCCTGCCGAACATTGCGACGGCGCTTCTGGCGGGCGGCATGCTGGCATTCGCCCTGTCCTTCGACGAAGTCATCGTCACGACCTTCACCGGCGGACAGCAATCCACCCTGCCGATCTGGATGCTGGAAGAACTGATCCGTCCGCGCCAGCGTCCGGTGACCAACGTCGTCGCCATGCTCGTGGTGCTCGTCACCTTCCTGCCGATCCTCTGCGCCTATTACCTGACCCGCGATACCGACAGCGTTGCCGGCAGCGGGAAATAACAACCATTCAAGACTGAGGGAGAACCAAAATGGACACGCAAATGCTGATCGGCGCGAAATTCGAAGCCGGCACGGAGACAGAGGAAAAGATCCTCAACCCCAAGACCGGGGACGTGATCCTCGACCTGCCCGAAGCCTCGCTCGGTCAGATCGACGCCGCCGTCGACGCGGCCGAAAAGGCCTTCGATGACTGGGCCGCCACCACACCCGGCCAGCGCTCCGCCTACCTGCTGGCCATCGCCGATGCCATCGAGAAGGATGCCGATGGCTTCGCCGCGCTGGAAAGCCTCAATTGCGGCAAGCCGATCAATGCCGTGAAGAACGACGAAATCCCCGCGATCGTCGATTGCTGGCGCTTCTTCGCCGGCGCCATCCGCTCGCTGCACGCGCCGGTCGCCGGCGAATACCTGCCGGGCTTCACCTCGATGATCCGCCGCGATCCGGTCGGCATCGTCGGCTCCATCGCGCCGTGGAACTACCCGCTGATGATGATGGCGTGGAAGCTCGCCCCGGCAATCGCCGGCGGCAATACCGTGGTCTTCAAGCCCTCCGAGCAGACCCCACTCACCGCGCTGAAGATGGCCAAGCTTCTCGCGGATATTCTGCCGGAAGGCGTGGTGAACGTCGTGCTCGGCCGCGGCGAGAGCGTCGGCAACGCGCTCATCAACCACCCGAAGATCGGCATGGTATCGATCACCGGTGACATCGCCACCGGCAAGAAGGTGCTGGCGGCCGCTTCCAAGACCGTCAAGCGCACCCATCTCGAACTGGGGGGCAAAGCCCCGGTCATCGTCTATGACGATGCCGATATCGACGCCGTCGTCTCCGCGATCCGCACCTTCGGCTATTACAATGCCGGTCAGGACTGCACTGCCGCATGCCGCATCTACGCCGCTGACAAGGTCTATGACAATTTCGTCGCCGACCTCGCCTCCGCCGTCTCGACGCTGAAGTTCAACCAGGCCGACGACACCGAAAACGAGATCGGCCCGCTGATCTCGAAGCGCCAGCGCGACCGCGTGGAAAGCTTCGTCACCCGCGCTGCCGAGCACAAGCACATGGAAGTCGTCGCCGGCGGCAAGGTCTCCGGTGACAAGGGCTTCTTCTACACCCCCACCGTCATTGCCGGCGCCCTGCAGGACGACGAGATCGTCCGCCGCGAGGTCTTCGGACCGGTCGTCTCGGTCACCCGTTTCTCGGAGGCCGAGGATGCCATCGCCTGGGCAAACGACAGCGACTACGGCCTCGCCTCGTCCGTCTGGACCAAGGACATCTCCCGCGCCATGAAAACCGCCGCCCGCCTGCGCTACGGCTGCACCTGGATCAACACCCACTTCATGCTGTGCAACGAAATGCCCCATGGCGGCCTGAAACAGTCCGGCTATGGCAAGGACATGTCGGTCTACGCACTGGAAGACTACACCGCCGTCCGCCACGTCATGATCGCGCACTGAAAAGGAGGAACGGCGTGTCTTCCACGCCGTCAGATTGCTGGCAAACCATTTGCAGGCTGTCTCTTTGCGCCGGCAGCATTTCATCCACTGCCGTCATCCCGGACTTGTTCCGGGATCCAGCGCGATCAAGTCTTTGATCGCAAGAGAGTCTCTTGCGCGATGGACATCGCGCAGCTGGATGCCGGATCAAGTCCGGCATGACGGGGATATGTCTTCACCCTATCCCGCCCGCTTCATGAAAGCGATATTGCCTCGAAGCGCCTCGGCGGCACCCGCGACGGAAGCGCTTTCTCGCGGATACCCGGTGGAGAGGCGGTCACTGGCCCGCGCCAGCGCGGCCACGGCTTTCTCCGGCTCCGAACTCACCTTCTTCAACCGCTGCAGGGCGGCCTTGGCAGCCCGTTCCTCGCTATCGGTCAACGCGCCCGAACGGACGAGATCCTGCAGGGAGAGGATCGAATAGCCGACAGAAAGAACGGCAAGCCCGCCGTCGGTGACGTCGCGGTGCGTATCGCCGCTGCGCTCGGCAAACCGGATCATCCGGAAGAGACGGTGGTAGAGACGGCCACGCCAGGTCAGGCGGTGCTGCGAGGCATCCTCCGCCCGCGCCATGTCCTGCAACTCGTGCACCATCATGACGATGAGCGTTTCGAGACGCTTTCCGGCATTGAGCGGGAAGATCAGCTTGTAGGCGACGAACGCCACGACCGGTGCCAGCACGACGGCAATCGCGCCCGACAGCATCGAGGGAAAGTCCCCCGTCAGCGGATAGGCCGGGTGCAGCAGCAGCAGCGACACCATGGCATAGTCGAATGCGGTGGGAAGCGTGCGCCGGTGGGAGAAGAACAGCGACGCCCCAAGGATGAACGGCATCGTCAGCAGCACGACCTGAAGCTCGTTGGCGGCAAACGGCCAGACAAGGAACCGGCAGGCAAGCGCCCCGAGCGCGCCGAAAACCTGCCCGAGCAGCACGAAGCGCATCGTGTGGGCGGGGTTGTCGAAGGTCGAAAAGATCGTCGTCATGATCGACAGGCCGAGTAGCAGGAACGGCGCGGCCTCCCACCCCGTCGCGACCCACAGGAGACCGACAAGAAGCATGCAGAGCGTCGCGCGGATGGATGCCTGACGCGCACCGATCCAGTCGCGGTGCAGCACAACCGGATGACTGGCATGTCCCGCATGAGCCGTCGTCTCGACATGTTGACCAAGTGCTGCGCGATGGGCGCGGATGGCCTCGCTCAGCGTTTGCAGCGCATCGCCGAGATCGGTGTCGCGGCCGGCGAGCGCCGCCGCTTCATCGATCCGCGCCAGCGGACCGTCTGAACCATTGCCAGCCTCGAAACCGGCCGCGGCCTGATCGAGCAGATCGGCAAGGCCTCCGTTGCGGCCATGACCGCCGCGACGACCGGCAAGCAACAGCGATATCTGCACCGACAGCACCGTGCGCATGGCGCGAACGGCCTGACGCGAACGGAACGACCCGGCTCCATGCGGATCCAAAACCTCATCGATCGCCGCCATTTCGGCCAGCAAGGCCCGCTGTTCGTCGCCGAGCGCCGTGGTATTTCCGCCCCGAAGAGCTGTCGCAAGGTCGCGCAACAACCGCGCCGTCACCCGGCGCATCCGGCCGGTCATCTCGTGTTCGGCAGCAGCCGGCGTCAGCAGCCAGCCGATCACCAGCGCGGTCAGAACCCCAACCATGATCGTCGCCGCGCGGTCGGCGCCGAGAGACAGCACGTGGTCCGGATGCCCGGTATCGAGCAACGCCACCATGGACGCCGAATAACCCGACAGCATGGCGCCATAGGAAACATAGCCGCGAAGCAGATTGCCCGCCGCGACGCAAAGCCCGATCCACACCGACAGGCCGATGACGAGCGGCCGGGGATCTCCGCCGGAAAATGCAACGAGACCGACCCCGGCGGCGACACCGATCAGCGTGCCCAGCGCACGGAAAAGGCCTTTTTCCAGCAACTGACCGCGTGTGGGCTGCGAAGCCGCCCAGACCGTCATCGCCGACCATTGGGGATGCTCAAGCCCGAGCAACCATGCAATGAACAGCGCCAGACAGGCGGCAACCGCCGTCCTGAGCGCGAAATTCAGCCGAGGCAGATCGAAACCGAACTTCGCCATCCGTTGTGCCAGCACCATCGCTCAGTGCTCCCCGGTTTCGTGTGTTGCCCGGATACGGGCCTCGATCTTCTCGAAAGCGCCGAGCAGCACGGCAATCTCGGCGTCATCGAGATCCTGCAGCATTTCGTCCTCAAGCGGCAACAGCCGCTCCAGAATGGCGGAGACCCGCTCCGTGCCGGCGGGCGTGAGATAAAGACGTCTGGCCCTGCGGTCCTCGGCTTCGGTGCGCCGTTCCACCAGTCCCTGCCGCTCCAGAATATCGAGCAGGCGCACGAGGCTCGATCCGTCGAGGCCTATGCGGGCGGCAAGTTCCTTCTGTGTCAGGCCGTCACCGATCCTGTGCAGATGAAAGAGCGGCGACCATGTCGCATCGCTCAAGCCGACAGCGGCCACACCCTCATCCACGTGCTGGCGCCAGCGGCGCGACAGCCCAACGAGACGAAACCCGAATTCCCTGCGCAATTTTGTGTTCATGTGAATTGATTTGTATCAAATCTATTTTGATAGCAAGTATTTTTGCTGCATCGCAAAATCCTTGATGAAGATTGCCGCCCAAGGCACACGCAAGGCTGGTGTTTACCTTCCCCGTGGATAATCCGGCAGCAAAACCGCCGCTGTATTATCGTCTGTCGCGATCAACGGAGTTCCTGTATGCGCCGCGCCATGCCCCTCTTTCTCGCAACCGTCCTTCTGGCAGTTGCCGCCGCCCTGCTCCCGCAAACGCTCAGGGCGCAAGAACCACGGGTTATCCCGGCTCCGAACCTCTATTCGAACCCTTCGGATGATGCCTCCTACTGGCACGTCATGGGGCTTCGTCCCGGCGATACGCTGAACGTGCGCTCCGGTCCGGGACCGGCATTTCGCATCATCGGGGCTCTGGAGGAAGGAACGCCGATCCGCAATCTCGGCTGCCGAAATCGCGAAGGCGGTTATTGGTGCCGGATCGCTACCTATGACCGGCCGCGGTTGAGCGGCTGGGTCAACGGCCGGTTTGTCAGCGATGAATATGTGCAACCCGACGGCGCCTATCGCCCCTATCCCACCGATCCGTCATGGCCGGGGGCCAACGGCTACGAACAGAGCGGCGCCTTCAACTGCCGCTTCGGTCGCGACCCGCGGCTCTTCCGCTGCCCCTTCGGGCTGCAGCGTCGTGGCACCAGCGCCGAAATCGCTATTGAAACACCGGATGGCGTCGTCCGCTCGCTGATCTATCGCGCCGGCCGCTTTACCAGCGAGGATGGCGTGGAAGTGCGCTCCCGCAAGGAAGGCGCAAATGCAGTCGTGACGATAGAGGGAGTGGAAACCTACTTCATCCCCGACAACGTCGTGATGAACTGGTGAGGAACACCTCCCCGCCCGCAAGGCAGGGAGGTGAAACTGTCATTTTCAGACAGAGAGAGCCTTGGCGACCTGGCCGCGCAGCGTGCCGAGATCCTTGGCGAATGCGCGGATGCCTTCGGCGAGCTTCTCGGTCGCCATGGCGTCTTCGTTGAGCGCCCAGCGGAAGGCCTTCTCGTCGAGAGAAACCAGCGGATCCGCCGTTACCTTGTCTGCCGACAGAACCTGGGTCAGCGTACCCGTATCCTTGTCCAGCTCATCGAGCAGCGCCGGGCTGATCGTCAGGCGGTCGCAACCGGCCAGCGCTTCGATCTCTCCGGCATTGCGGAAGGAAGCGCCCATCACGATCGTCTTGATGCCGTTGACCTTGTAGTAGTTGTAGATCGACCGCACGGACACGACGCCCGGATCGGTTTCCGAGGTGTAATTCTCGCCCGTCGACTTCTTGTACCAGTCGAGAATACGGCCAACGAAGGGCGAGATCAGGAATACGTTTGCCTCGGCGCAGGCGATTGCCTGAGCCTTGGAGAAGAGAAGCGTCAGGTTGCAGTCGATGCCTTCCTTCTGCAGCACTTCCGCAGCGCGGATGCCTTCCCAGGTGGAGGCGAGCTTGATCAGGATACGATCACGCTCGATGCCGCGCTCCTTGTAGCCGGCGATGATTTCATGCGCCTTGGCAATCGAGCCCTTGGTGTCGAAGGAGAGATCGGCATCGACTTCGGTCGAGACGCGGCCCGGAACCAGTCCGGCAAGTGCTGCACCGACGGAGATCGCCAGACGGTCGGCGACCGCAGCGGTGACGGCGTCGCTCGAACCACCCTTGGCCTTGCCCCAGGCAATCGCCTCCTTGAAGGCATCGGCAAAGGCATCCGTTCCCAGCGCCTTCAGAACGATGGTCGGGTTGGTGGTGCAATCCACCGGCTTCAGCCGCGCAACGGCCTCGATATCGCCTGTGTCGGCGACAACCGTCGTCATGGAGCGAAGCTGTTCGAGTTTGGAAGTCATGGTCGTCATCCTCGGTTTAGACCGGCCCGGCCGGAACGTGCCAGACTATCACCAGCCGAAGACGGCAAAGTCAAGAACGCTTGGGATAACGTTTCAATCGATTTACGGATCCACGGTTTCCCGCCTAATTTTCGACCTGCCCAGCTTCCCAGCCCAGCATGGCGCGCTTGCGCGTCAGCCCCCAGTGATATCCGGTGAGCGCGCCGCTCTTGCCGAGCGCCCTGTGGCAGGGAACCACGAAGGAGATCGGATTGCGGCCGACGGCCGCACCCACCGCGCGGCTCGCGGTCGGCTGACCGATCTTCGCGGCGATATCCGAATAGGTGACGGCCTTGCCGAGCGGAATCAGCAACAGGCTTTCCCACACCCGGACCTGAAAATCCGTGCCGATCAGCACCACTCTCAAAGGCTGGTCGTCGCACCAGCGCGCGGGATCGAAGATCCGGCCGGCATAGGGTTCCGTTGCCGCGCTGTCGGCAATGAAATGCGCATTCGGCCAGCGCCTGGCCATATCGTCGAAACAGGCCGCCTCATCGCCGGAATCGGCGAAGGCAAGACCGGCGAGCCCCCTGTCCGTCACCATCACCAGCGCATGGCCGAAAGGTGACGAATGGAACCCGTAGCGGATCGTCAGTCCTCCGCCCTTCGCCTTCCATTCGCCGGGGCTCATCGCCTCGTGAGTGACGAACAGATCGTGCAGGCGACCGGGGCCGGAAAGGCCAAGTTCGATGGATGTTTCGAGAAGCGGCATGCCTTCCTGCCCGAGCAGCCGCTTGGCGTGATCGAGGGTGACGGCCTGCAGGAAGGCCTTCGGGGAAAGCCCCGCCCAGCGGGTAAACGTCTTCTGCAGCTGCGTCGGCGACTGGCCGAGCCTTGCCGCGATGGTCTCCAGCGACGGCTGTTCCTGATAATCGAGCGACAGCATCTCGATCACCTTGCGGACGGTCTCATAGTCCGAGCCCACCGGAGTGATGTCACTGGTTTTCGAAAGGTCGATCTGTGGTGCGAACGTCATGGCATGATCCTCATGTTGAGGAGAACTTCACCACGGTCACGCGACGGACGCCACCCGTTTCTTGCGCGGCCGATCTGGTTACCCCTCATCCGCCTGCCGGCACCTTCTCCCCCTAAACGTCAGGGCATTGGGTTGCAGGTGGCGCGGTGCGTGTAGCCCCTCCCCCTTGTGGGGAGGGGTTGGGGAGGGGCCTTCGCTCCGCATCAAAACCCCTCCCGCCTGCCGGCCACCCTCCCCACAAGGGGGAGGGTTAAGAATGCCGCGCCGCTGCACGTTCCATATGCCATCGCCTTGCAGTGAACCGGGAGAAGGCACCGCCAGGCGGATGAGGTGCCGCCCGGCCCCTCAAATCCGCCGCTTCACCGTCGCCAGTGCCCCCTTGAACGCACGCGCGAAACTCTCCCGATCGTCAGGATTCAGGAAGGAACCGATGTCGGTACGCCGCCCCTCGCCCGCCACATGCATGGAGACGATACCAATCTCGTCATGCCTCCGAACGAAGAAGCGCGCCCAGAACGGATTGAACCGGTGCTCGGTCATACGGCCCGAAGGCGTGAACTTGCGGATGGACACGCTGGTTCGGGAAACCGTGACTTCCTCTCGCGCACGGGCAGCACGGTAGTTGAGCCAGAAGGCGCCATAAAGCAGCAGGAAATCCAGCCCGAAGAAGAAGGCGATGGGCCAGGCGCCGGTTGCCGTGAAGAAAATCGCGTGAACGCAGCAGATCGCCCCCGTCAACATCAGCAGAATGCGGAACCCCTTTCGGCCGAGCGAGCGATAGGGGATCAATTCGGCAGCAAATATCGGCTTCTCGGCGGCGCTGTTCAGATTGCCTTTGGTCATTCCACCCGACTATAGATTGTCCATGACGAGTCCCATCAAGAAATCCAGCACCCAAACTTCGCAAAAGTCAAATCCGGGCGGAGCGAGACGCAAGGCACCCGCCTTCCGCAGCGCCTATAGCCGCGCGGAACTGGAAGAAATCTTCCGGCGCTTTTCCATCCAGCGTCCCGAACCGAAGGGAGAACTGGAGCACGTCAATCCCTTCACGCTCGTCGTGGCCGTCGCCCTTTCCGCGCAGGCGACGGATGCCGGCGTCAACAAGGCGACCCGCGCTCTCTTCAAGGTGGCGGATACGCCGCAAAAGATGCTCGATCTCGGAGAGGAAAAGCTCCGCGATTACATCAAGACCATCGGCCTTTACCGCAACAAGGCGAAGAACGTCATCGCGCTCTCACAACGGCTGGTCGACGTCTACGGCGGCGAAGTGCCGAAAACCCGCGAGGAACTGATCACCCTGCCCGGCGTCGGCCGCAAGACTGCCAATGTGGTGATGTCCATGGCTTTCGGCATTCCGACGATCGCCGTCGACACCCATATCTTCCGCATCGCCAACCGCATCCGCCTTGCTCCCGGCAAGACCCCGGACGAGGTGGAAGACAAGCTGCTCAGGATCATTCCGAAGCACTGGCTCTTTCACGCCCACCACTGGCTGATCCTGCACGGGCGTTACTGTTGCAAGGCGCGGCGCCCCGAATGCGAGCGCTGCGTCATCGCCGACATCTGCAAATCAGGTGAAAAGACCTGCGACGTGCCGGCTCCGCTGGTGGAACTGCCGCAGCAAATCATCGGAGCGACGGAATAGAGCATAATCCGGCCAGAGTGAAACGAGGATCGACAAGATTATGCTTCAAACAAAAGAGTTTAGAGCGCCGATCTGATTCAATCAGATCGAACAGCGCTCTAAATGCGCCGGGGCTTCCGTTAGAGCGTTTCATGTTTTGTTTGAAGCGTAGCCAGCGTTGACAAGGTAGTTGGCACACTCGTCTGGGCTGATGGTTTGGACGAGTGAGCCAAGATGGCGCCAAGTGTCGTCGATAGTCCGCATTTGTGCTTTTCGCATCCAATGCTTGATCTTGGCAAAGGCCTGTTCGATCGGATTGAGGTCTGGTGAATAGGGCGGCAAGAACCAGAGCCTTGCGCCGGCGGCCTTGATCAACTGGCGTATCTGCCCGGATTTGTGGCTGCCCAGATTGTCCATGATGACGATGTCGCCTGGCCGCAGCGTCGGGACGAGTTGTTGCTCGACATAAGCCTTGAAGCATTGGCCATTGATCGGGCCGTCGAAGACGCAAGGGGCGGTGAGACGATCGGCCCGGAGCGCGCCGACGAAGGTCAACGTGCGCCAATGGCCATGCGGAGCAAAGCCACGCAGGCGTTTGCCCTTGACACCCCAGCCGTAGAGCGGGGCCATATTGGTTTTGATCCAGGTTTCGTCGATGAACACGAGCCTTTGAGGATCGAGCGACCTCTGCCATGACTGCCAGCGCTTGCGCCGACGAGCAATGTCAGTGCGTGCCTGTTCAAGGGCAAACATCGTTTTTTTTGAAGCGCAGCCCCTCGCGGCGCAGGAAACGCCAAACGGCGTCATGCGAGACAATCACGCCTCTCACCGCCAATTCGTCCTTGAGGCCGTGCAGGCTGATCTGCGGCGTCTGAACAATCCGCTCGGCTATGAAAGCACGATGCGGTTCCAAAAGGCGTTTGCGATGCCCTCCCATCTGACCGGGTGCGACGGAGCCGCTGCGGCGATACCGCTGCGACCACTTCACAACAGATGACACCGAGACACCGAACCGCGCCGCCACCGAGCGGCAGCTCTCTCCCGCCGCAACAGCGCCCACAACTCGTTCACGCAGATCATTCGAAAGAGGTGCGACCATCAATGCTGACCTCCTCTCAGCCAGCATCTTGAATCACATTCGATCCCAAAAGGGAATCCGCGATTCAAACAAAGTCAGAAACGCTCTAGACCCGGAAGCCGGCGTCGCGGCGGCTCAGCATCTTGTGCAGATGCACCATCAGCGAGGCCGCAAAGAGCGGCGTCAGCAGGTTGACGATCGGAATGGCGAGAAAGCCGGCGATCACCAGCCCGCCGATGAAGACGGTCGAGGAATTCTTCACCCGGAACATCCGCGCCTCCTGCGGCGAGCGAAAGCGCATGGCGGCGAATTCGAAGAATTCCCGGCCGAGCAGATAGCCGTTCACCAGAAAGAAGGCGATCAGGTTCACGCCCGGAACGAAGAGCAGGATCAGCGCCACGATGTTGCCGAGCACCACCACGCCGAAGAACTTGAGCGACGACAGGATGGCATCGCCGAGCGGCATGGCCACACCCGGCGCATCATCGGGATAATGCTGCTTCTCGATCACCTCGGCCACATCGTCGAGGAAGAGACCGGCGATGATCGCGGTGACGGAGGAAAGCAAAAGGGCAAGCGCCAGCGCCAGTCCGATGCTCGCAAAAATGCCGAACACGAAGCCGAGCCAGCCGGCCCAGTCCGGCATGCCGGGAAGAAAGCCGTCGATCCACGGCATGACGTAAGCGATAAAGCTCTCGCGCACCGCCACCCACAGTCCCACGAGGACGAGAACGGTAAGCCCGATGACCTTCCAGAAGACCTTGCGAGTTTCGGGAGCGAAGAGATTGAACAGGGCCAGCCGGGCCGCTTCGATAATCATGCACATCTCCGTGAAGTCTGCTCGGATGTAGGAAGCGGCAGGGCGGGCCACAAGCCTTGCCGTTGCACCGGCCCGATAATCAGAAGTGGATCTGGAAAAAGCAGATCGGGAAGCCTGCTCCGGGAAACCTCCACGCAGCCGGGTTCCGCCGCCGCCCTCCAGCCTCAGAGACGATAGAGTTCCGAGCGTCGCTCCGCGAGATAGGGGTTCTGTTCGCGGCATTCGTCATAGGCCGATGGCTCGACCTCCGCGACCAGCAGCGCTTCCCTTGCACCAGCGCGCGCAAGCTCGTCGCCGTCGGGACCGACGATCACCGAGCGGCCGCAATATTCCGCCGAGTTCTCCGAGCCGCAAAGGTCGGAATAGACGATGAAGACCCCGTTTTCGAAGGCGCGCGTCGGCACGACGGCATCCGCGACACGCCGGCTGATGACACCGGCCGGAAGAGCGGTCGGCACCAGCACCAGTTCGGCACCGGCCAGCGCCACGCTGCGCACATATTCGGGGAACTCGACATCGTAGCAGATCAGCATCGAGGTCTTCATGCCGCAAAGGTCGAAGACATGCGGGATATCGTTTCCGGGCGTAAACGCCGCCCGCTCCGCATCGCCGTAGAGATGCCCCTTGCGATAGAATTCGCGACTGCCGTCCGGCCGCATCAGCACCGCGGAATTATAGACGGCATTGCCCTCGCGCTCGGGAAAACCGGCGCAGATGGCGAGATCGAACGTTTCGGCGATATCGGCGAGAGCATCGATCAGTGCCCCATCCCGCGTTTCCGCGATTTCGTCGAAGAGTTCTCCCAGCGCATAACCGCTTGTCGAAAGCTCGGGCGTCACCAGCAGATCGGCCCCCATGTCGGACGCAGCTTCGGCAGCCCTTGCGATCTTCATCAGGTTTTCGGCGATATCGCCGGAAACGGGTTGCATCTGGAAAAGCGAAATCAGCATGGGACATTCCTGAAACGGCATTGCGACGGACGGAAGATAGGCCTGTCAGCAACGCTTTGCAAAGCGCCAGACGCATTGCCGACAGCTTTCCTGCCTCAGAAGAGCATGGTCGTCAGAAGCAGGATCACGCCCTTGATCAGGGCGAACAGCACGCCGGCCACCACGGTCACGGAAATGGCGAACATCATCATGCCGAGCAGCACGCAGAGACCGTCACGTTCAAGGATGCCGAAGGAAAACAGACATATGGCAATGGCCGGAAGGATGTTTCCGAGCGGTATCGGCAGGATCAGAATGATCGACAGGATCAGACAGAGAAAGCCGGTCAGATATTCGGCCGGCGGATGGATCAGGAAACCGAGCCGCGGCCGCAGCATCCTCTCACCCCGGGCAAGCCACGGCGAGACACGGCTAACGACGGCGGAAAAATCGGATCGCGCAATCGACCGGTTGGCGATGATCTTCGGCAGCCAGGGCGATTGGCCGAGCATCAGCTGCGCGGAGAGAAAGACCAGCGGCGCGCCCGTCAGCGCCGATGTTCCCGGCGGCGAGGGAATGACGTTGGGAAGCGCGAAGATCAGGATCAGGGCGCCGAAGGCCCGGTCGCCCATCGCCTGGAAGATATCCGCGACCGAAACGCGTTCCCGGCTGGTATCGTCTGCGAGGCTGGCGAGGATTTCGGACAGGCGACTGCCGCGCTTCCGCTCGCCGCCATCTGCGGCGAGGTCGGCCTCATCCCCAAGCATCTCGCCCATTCCAACTCCCTGTCGAACGATACCGGTGCCCTATGTAGTATCGCCTTAACCGCTGACAATGACGGTTGTTTGATGGAACGATGCCACTTGGCGCGCAGTCAAACCTGAACGAGATGACCGGCGGACACCTCACGGTACTGCCGCTGCGGCGGCACGAACCCGACAGGCCGGATAGGGCTTTTGATCTCATCCGTCGAGAGGTTTCTCTTCACGTTTCGTCGAGCGGGATCCGGCACGGGCACCGCAGCCATCAGCTTGCGGGTATAGGGATGCTGCGGGTTCTCGAAAACCGCTTGTCGCGGCCCTATCTCGACGATTTCGCCGAGATACATGACCGCCACCCGATGCGACACGCGCTCCACCACGGCCATGTCGTGGGAGATGAAGAGATAGGCGAGATTGAAGCTCTGCTGCAGGTCGAGCAGGAGATTGCAAACCTGCGCCTTGATCGACACATCGAGGGCAGACACGGCCTCGTCCGCGACGATCACTTTCGGATCAAGCATCAGTGATCGGGCAATCGCGATGCGCTGGCGCTGGCCGCCGGAGAACTCGTGCGGATAGCGCCGCATCATGTCGGCCTTCAGACCCACGCGCTCCAGAAGGCTCGCCGCCTTTTCCCGCGCCTGCGCCTTGCTGCCGAGGCCATGCTCGATGAAAGGTTCCATCACCGCCGATCCCACGCTCATGCGCGGATCGAGGCTGGCGAAGGGATCCTGGAACACCATCTGGATGCTTCGCCGCATCTTGCGCAACGAGCCGCGATCCAGCCGCACGACGTCGTAACCATCGAGCGAAATCTGGCCGGCCGTCGGCTCGACCAGCCGCGTGATCGAACGCCCGGTCGTCGACTTGCCACAGCCGGATTCGCCGACGAGAGACAGCGTCTCCCCTTCCCTCAGATCGAAGGAGACGTTCTCAACCGCATGAACGGCACCGCTCTTGCGCCCGAGAAGCCCCGAGCGGATGTCGAACCGCGTCGTCAGGTTCTTCACCTCCAGAAGCGGTCGCTTGTGTTCATCGACACTTCCAGCTTCCGTTTCCGGCGTGGTGGTCTGCCCGGTCGAGATGTCGATCACCGGAAAACGCATCGGGCGCTCCCGCCCGCCCATCGATCCGAGCTTCGGCACCGCCGAGAGCAGCGCCCGCGTATAGGGATGCTTGCCGCGATTGAAGATGTCGTCCGTCGTGCCGGTTTCCACCGCCTCGCCACGGAACATCACGATGGTGCGGTCGGACACTTCCGCCACGACGCCCATGTCGTGGGTGATGAAGAGAACCGACATGCCCTCCTCTTCCTGCAACAGCTTGATGAGGTCGAGGATCTGTCCCTGGATCGTCACGTCGAGCGCCGTCGTCGGCTCGTCGGCGATCAACAACTTGGGTTTCGACGCCAGCGCCATGGCGATCATCACCCGCTGACGCATGCCGCCGGAAAACTGGTGCGGATAGTCGTCGAAACGGCCCTTGGCGTTCGGAATGCGGACCTTCTCCAGAAGATGCAGCACCTCTGCCTTCGCCTCAGCCGAAGAGATGTCGCGATGGCAGGTGATCGCCTCGGCAATCTGCTTGCCGATCGGAAAGATCGGATTGAGGCTGGTCATCGGCTCCTGGAAGATCATCGAAATGTCGTTGCCGCGGACCCGGCGCATCGCCTCGCTGTCGAGCGTCAGCAGTTCCCGGCCATTGAGGCGCACGCTGCCCTCGATGCGACTCGCCCCCTTCGGCAACAACCGCATGACAGAGAGCGATGTCACGCTCTTTCCCGAACCCGATTCCCCGACGATCGCCACCGTTTCCTTCGGCGCGATGTCGAAGCTCATGTTGCGCACCACCGGGCGCCATTCGTCGCCGATCCTGAAGGATGTCGTAAGTCCCCTCACGGAAAGGACGGGGACTGCATTGCCTGCCTGCGGATTGCCGTCATTCGTGGCATTCACCATTGCGCACTCCGTTCCACGACGATTGATATCGAAAACGCACGCCGTCCCGAAATCAGGCGGCGAGCGCATTTTCCGCAAGCGTGACCCAGTAGCTGATGCCGTAGGGGATCGCCTCGTCGTTGAAATCATAGGCCGAATGGTGAAGGTTCGCGCTTTCGCCATTGCCGATGAAGACGAAGGCACCCGGTCGGGCCTCCAGCATGTAGGAGAAATCCTCCGCCCCCATCAAAGGCGGCATATTGCTCTCGACAGCCTTTTCACCGGCCACCTTGCGCATGATGCCGAGCGCGAATTCGGTCTCGTCGGCATGATTGAAGGTGACAGGATAACCGCGGCGATAATGCACGTCGACGCTCGCCCCGAAGCTGCCGGCGATGCCCCGCGCGATTTCACTGAGACGCTTTTCCGCATAGTCGCGCGTCTCAGGCAGCAGCGTGCGCACGGTTCCCGAGAGCTTGACGGTATTGGCGATCACGTTGGAGGCTTCCCCGCCATGCACCGTCGCGACGGTGACGACGACGGATTTCAGCGGATCCACTTCGCGCGAGGCGATTGCCTGCAGCGCGATGACCACATGGGAGGAGACGAGCACAGGATCGATCGTCATGTGCGGCTGAGCCGCATGCCCGCCGCGTCCATGGACGATGATCTCGAATTCATCGGCCGCCGCCATCACCGATCCGTTGCGGGTGGCGAAATGGCCGACCGGCAGGCCCGGCGCATTATGCATGCCGTAAACCTGGGAGATGCCGAACGTCTCCATCATGCCGTCATTGACCATTTCGAGACCGCCGCCGCCGCCCTCTTCCGCCGGCTGGAAGATCACTGCAATGGAGCCGCGAAAATTGCGGGTCTCCGCCAGATACTTCGCAGCACCCAGCAGCATCGCCGTATGCCCGTCATGACCGCAGGCATGCATCTTGCCCGGTGTCCTGGACGACCATTCACGGCCGCTCGTCTCGTAGATCGGCAGCGCGTCCATGTCGGCGCGGAAACCGACGACGGGCCCGCTGCCGCGACTGCCCTTGATGATCCCCACGACGCCGGTGCGCCCGATTCCCGTCTGGACTGTGTCGCAACCGAATTCCTTCAGCTTTCCGGCCACGAAATTCGAGGTGTCGTAAACGTCAAACAACAGTTCCGGATTCTCATGCAGATGGCGCCGCCAACCGGCCACCTCCTGCTGCAATTCGCTGGCGCGATTGAGCACGGGCATTGTTTTTCCTCGTTTTTTGTTCAGTTCCCACGTTTTTATGCAACCATACTGCGCTGCCTTGAAGCGCCTTTGCAAGCTGCAATTTTCCTCCTTGAACGGAAAATAGGCCTATGCTTAGATAGCCCAAATTTTGATCAGGCCCGCCAGCTGCAACAACCGTCAGGTGTGGGTCCAGTATTCGAGTGGAGGCCAACGAATCAAAATTAGCAAACAGGGTCAGAGACATAAAAAACGCCTGACCTTGTCTATCCCGGAGAGCCGGGAACTCTCCCGCGGATACATGTTTCATACAGCTCCAACAAAAAAATAGGGGAACAGCATATGAACAGACTTCGTATTGCATTGGCGGCATCGGTAGCGGCACTGGCCTTCTCGGCAGCGCCCGCATTGGCCGAGCGAGGCTCGGACGGCGAGCTGAAAATTCTCTTCTGGCAGGCCATCTCCACCCTCAACCCCTATCTCTCCGGCGGCACCAAGGAAGTCTACGGCGCCTCGATGGTCATCGAACCACTGGCGCGTTACGACGAAACCGGCGCGCTTGTGCCGATGCTCGCCTCCGAAATCCCGACCGTCGAGAACGGCGGCGTATCCGCCGACCTGAAAAGCATCACCTGGAAGCTGAAACCCGATCTCAAGTGGTCCGACGGCACGCCGGTCACGGCCGACGACGCGATCTTCACCTGGAAGTATTGCACCGCGCCTGACGGCGGCTGCGCCCAGGCCGCCTATTATGAAGGCGTGACCAGCGTGGAGGCAGTCGATCCCGCCACCATCAAGGTCTCCTTCGCCGAACCGAAGCCTTATCCCTACAGCGCCTTCGTCGGTGCACAGTCGCCGATCATCCAGGCGGCCCAGTTCAAGGACTGCCTCGGAGCCAAGGCTCCGGAATGCACCTCCGCCAACTTCGGCCCGATCGGCACCGGCCCGTTCAAGGTGAAGGAATTCAAGCCGAACGACGTCATCACCTTCGAAGCCAACCCGAACTACCGCGATCCGGCCAAGCCGGCCTTCGCCACCGCCACCATCAAGGGCGGCGGGGATGCGGCATCGGCCGCACGCGCAGTTCTGGAAACCGGCGAATACGACTACGCCTGGAACATGCAGGTGGAACCTGAAATCCTCGCGACCATGGTCGCCGCCGGAAAGGGCGAACTCGTCACCGCCTTCGGCACCCAGGTCGAGCGCATCGACATCAACCCCTATGCGGTCGATCCCTCGCTTGGCGACAAGCGCTCCACCAAGGAAGCAGGTCCGCATCCGGCCCTCTCCGATCCGGCCGTGAAGAAGGCCCTTTCGCTCGCCATCGACCGTGACGTCATCGACGAGACCGGCTACGGCGAGGCCGGCCAGCCGACCTGCAACATCCTGCCCGCTCCCGATATCTACAAGTCGACCGATGTCGACTGGTGCCTGAAACAGGATCTCGATGCCGCCAACAAGCTGCTCGACGACGCCGGCTGGGTGAAGGGTTCGGACGGGATACGCGCCAAGAACGGCACCAAGCTCTCCTTCCTCTACCAGACCTCGACCAACTCCGTGCGCCAGGCGACACAAGCGCTGGTGAAGGACATGTGGTCCCAGATCGGCGTTCAGGTCGAACTGCGCAACGTCGCGGCTTCCGTCTTCTTCGGCGGCGATCCGGCAAGCCCGGACACCTTCCAGAAGTTCTATGCCGACGTGCAGATGTACACCAACAACTTCGACGGCACCGACCCGGAAAAGTACATGGCCGGCTGGATGTGCGACAAGATCCCGAGCCCGGCCACCGGCTGGCAGGGTGAAAACATCGTCCGCTACTGCAACCCGGAATACGACAAGCTCGTCGTCGAACTCGGCAAGACTTCCAAGCTCGAGGAACGCGCCGTCATCGCCAAGAAGCTCAACGACATGCTGACCAACGACGTGGCGCAGATCCCGCTCATTCACCGCGGCAGCGTCTCGTCCCATTCGGTCACCCTCGATGGCGTCAGGATGAACGCCTGGGACAGCGAACTCTGGAACGTCGCCGACTGGTCTCGCAAGAAGTAAGTGCCATTTCGCCGGGCCGACCCTTCGGCCCGGCGAAATCATTTCCTTCGTGACAGTCTGGGGACCAACCGATGTTCACCTTCACCATTCGGCGATTGCTGTTTGCAATCCCGACGTTGCTGGTCATCAGCTTCATCATCTTCGCCTTGCTCGACCTTGCCCCGAGCGATCCGCTGAGCGACCTGCCGCTCACCATTCCTCCCGAGGTCCGCGCGCAGATCAGGGACGCGATGGGGCTCGATCAGCCATTCCTCATCCGCTACATGAAATGGCTGCAGCAGTTCTTCATCAATGAACCGATCAACATCTTCGAACAGATCACCGGCATGACCGTCGGAGACGGCAACCGCCTGCGCGTGCTCTCATGGGCGACCCGCAGCCCGGTGGTCGACCTGATCGTCCAGCGCCTGCCGCAGACGCTCTGGGTGGTCGGCCTGTCCTATCTGTTCGGCGTCATGCTGGCGATCCCGATCGGCGTGGTCTCGGCCTACAAGCAGTATTCGCTGTTCGACCAGATCGGCACCTTCGTTTCTATGGTCGGCTATTCGGTTCCGACCTTCTTTACCGGCGTGCTGCTGATCGTCGTGTTCAGTTCGTACCTGCAATGGTTTCCGTCGATCTACGACACCAACCTCGTGGTCAATGACTGGTCGAGCTTCGTCGCCCAGGTCAGGCAGATGTTCCTGCCGGTGCTCGTGCTGACGCTCTACAACACCTCGCAGATCAGCCGCTTCGTGCGGGCCTCCATGCTCGACAACCTGCACCAGGATTATGTCCGAACCGCCCGCGCCAAGGGCGTGAAGGAAAAGGTCGTGCTGCTGGTGCACGTCCTGCGCAACAGCCTGATCCCGGTCGTGACCGTCATCGCGCTCGGCGTGCCGACGATCTTCTCGGGCGCCATCATCACCGAACAGATCTTCCGGGTGAACGGCCTCGGGCAGCTACTGATCACCGCGATCCAGGGAGCGGACATTCCGCTGGTCCAGACGCTGACCTTCATCTTTGCCTTCCTGATCGTGTTCTTCAACCTGATTGCCGACGTTCTCTACGGCATCCTTGATCCGAGGATCCGCTATGACTGACACCACCGTCGCAGCCGCTCCCGCCACGGAGAAGAAGAGTTCGCCGCTCGCAGATCTCTGGCGTCAGTTCCGCGCTCATCCCGGCGGTGTCGCCGGCCTTGTGGTCTTCGGCTTCATCGTCATCGCGGTCTATCTCGGCCCTTTCATCCACACGATCGATCCGAACAAGATCGACATCAAGGCGAAGAATCAGGGGCCGTCCTTCGCCCACCCCTTCGGCACCGACAATCTCGGCCACGACATGCTGGCCCAGGTTCTCGCCGGCGGGCAGATCTCGCTCGCCGTCGGCATCACGGCCATGCTGCTGTCACTGCTGCTCGGAACGCTGGTCGGGGTACTCGCGGGTTACATGAAGCGGATCGACGGACCGCTGATGCGGCTCACCGACCTCTTTCTCGCACTGCCGCTGCTGCCCTTGCTGCTCGTCATCATCATGCTCTTTCGAGATACATTGAGGGCAGCCTTCGGGCCGGAGACCGGGATATTCATCCTGATCGTCTTCGTCATCGGCATCACGAGCTGGATGCACACCGCCCGCATCGTGCGCGGCGACGTGCTGGCGGTCAAAAGCCAGGAATTCATCCTCGCCGCCAAGTCGAGCGGCATGCATGAATACCGGGTGATCCTCAAGCACATCCTGCCCAATGTCATGAGCTCGATCATGGTCTCGGCGACGCTCGGCATCGCCTCGGCCATCATCACGGAATCAGCGCTTTCCTTCCTCGGCCTCGGCTTCCCTTCGGACTTTCCGACCTGGGGACGCCTGCTCTACGACGGCGCCAACTTCCTGCAGATCAACCCGTCCCGTGTGCTCTGGCCGGGGCTGGCGATCTCGCTCACCGTCTTGAGCGTCAACTATATCGGCGACGCTATCCGCGACGCGCTCGATCCGAGAATGCTGAAACGGTAAGAAGTGGAAAGCCAATCAGACAACGAAAAGGGCGCCTCGGCGCCCGTCCTTCGATAACAGTCTCCACCGTCTCTTTCGACGTCATCCTCGGTCTTGTACCGAGGATCTACCCACGCCAATAAAATCAACGATCAGTAGATGCTCGGGACAAGCCCGAGCATGACGGCGGAGAGGCTCTCCATCTTCGTAAGATGTCCGAAGGCGTTTCAGCGTCCTTTCTCTTGGAACAGTCAAGGCGAAAAAACGGCACCGTCCCCACCTCGCGGCAATCGATGGCTGTCAGTGATACTTGGCCTGCTCCGCACTCAGAATACTATCGGCATCGAGCGAAGAAATCGGCAGATCCGTATTGTCGGGAATATCGCCGGAAAGCTGCAGCGCCAGGTAACGACCGCAGCACACACGCAGGAACGACGTGAAGTTGCCGAGATCATGCCCGGCATCGATCGATTCATTGTAAAGCTTGGCGATGAGCTGGATCACCGTCATGCGGTCACGCCGGCCGATTTCTTCCAGCGTCATCCAGAAGAAGTTCTCCAGCCGCACGCTGGTGACCATGCCGTCGATACGCATCGACTTGGTATGGCTTTCCCAGAGATTGGGATCCGCCTGAATGAAGAGCTTGCACATGCTTTCCTCCCGATGTGCCATGTCCTCCGACAACCCGAACCTAGCGCATAGGCCCGAAAAGCGGAATCGATTTTCGGGCCTATGCGTCAATCAACAGATCAGCTCGAAACGGCGGGCACTTGAAGCCCACGGCCGCCTCGTTCGTCCGAACCGATATCAGGCGGCAAGAACGGCCATGAACTGCGAAAGCCATGCCGGATGCGCCGGCCAGGCGGGCGCCGTCACCAGCTTGCCGTCGGTCACGGCGGCGTCGATGGCGATCTCGGCATATTTGCCGCCGGCAAGCTCGACTTCCGGACGGCATGCCGGATAGGCCGAGCAGGTGCGACCGGACAGAACGCCTGCGGCAGCGAGGATCTGCGCGCCGTGGCAAACGGCGGCCACCGGCTTGTCGGCATCGAAGAAGTGCTTCACGGCGGCGATGACGTCAGGATTGAGGCGCAGATATTCCGGCGCGCGACCACCGGGGATCACCAGCGCATCGTAGTCGGCAGCCTTGATATCGGCGAAGGTGGCGTTGAGAGCGAAGTTGTGGCCGCGCTTCTCGCTATAGGTCTGGTCACCCTCGAAATCGTGAATGGCGGTCGCGATCGACTGGCCGGCCTTCTTGCCGGGGCAAGCAGCATGAACCGTGTGCCCGACGGCAAGCAGCGTCTGGAACGGCACCATGGTTTCATAGTCCTCGGCGAAATCACCGACGATCATCAGGATCTTCTTCGACATGTCATCCTCCCTTTCAGATATGTCGGGTGGACGCTAACAAAGATCGGAAACCGGCGGGTATTATCACAATACTACAGAAGCGGATTTTGACGCCGGCCTTCGCCGCAGGGCAAGAATGCCGAAATAACAAGCATCAATTAGAATGCATACAAACTGAGCAAAAACACTCGATTGCCGCTCCCGTTTGCTCAATGCGCAGTCTCCATTTTTGGTCACCACGACGAACGCCCCCGAAACTGCCGGAAAATCCGATCTGGCACGGAACATGCAGAGAAGAGTTGGCGAGTAGAAGCGGTCAGGGCCCGGTGCCTGGGACATTGCTCGAGTGAGAGACCTTTTGCTTTTCGCCGGACAAATGCCGCTTCACATCGTATCGCCCAATCCCAACGAACCATAGAGCCCCCTGGCGTCGCAAGGCGCAGGATCGAGGGCCCCGTGAGCACAGGAGAAAAATCAGGAATGACCAAAGCCCGCTTTGCCAAACGTTTTTACGTCTCGCTTTTCGCAACGCTGCTTGCCGGCTCCGCTTCGGCTGCCGACACCGTGGTCTTCCAGCTCGACTGGCTGCCGGGCGGCGACAAGGCGCCGATCTACGTCTGCATCGACAGGGGCTTCTGCGCCGAGGAAGGCATCGAGATCAAGGTCGAGCCGGGCCGCGGCTCCACCGAAGCGATCACCCGTCTGGCCGCCGGCACCTCCGACGTCGGCTCCGCGGATATCGGCGCGCTGATGGCCGCTCAGGTTACTGAAAAGGTTGCCGTCACCGGTATCATGTCGATCTTCAACAAGGGACCGCACGCCTTCTTCGCGCTGAAGGACAGCGGTATCTCCAAGATCGAGGACGTCAAGGGCAAGAAGGTCGCCACGTCGCCCTTCACCTCCTCCAACGTCTTCCTGCCGCTCGTCCTCGCCGACAAGGGCCTTGCAGAATCCGACATCACCCTGACCAAGGCCGATCCCGGCGCTCTCGGCCCGATGCTGATGACCGGCGCGACCGACGTCATCATCGCATGGATGACCAACGTCTCGATCTTCAACGGTCAGGCCGCACAGGCCGGCAAGGAACTGGAGATCATGCCGTGGTACGCCGCCGGCCTCGATCTCTATTCCGCCTCGTTGCTGGCCTCCGACAAGTTCATCACCGAGCGCCCGGATGTCGCCAAGCGTTTCATCAAGGCCTTCAAGAAGTCGATGGAATACGTGAAGGCCAATCCGGACGAATCCGCCGTTTCGGTCAACAAGATCGTGCCTGAACTGCCGGTCGACGTGGTCAAGGGCGCGATCAAGGACACCATGGTCCTCGAATTCAACGAAGTCACGGACAAGGATGGCCTCGGCGTCTTCGAAACCGCGCGTCTTGCAGAAACCTGGAAGCGCGTGGCCGCCTCCCAGAAGCTCGATCTGGCCGCCCTCGACCCGGAAAAGAGCGTCAACCGCAGCTTCCTCGCCGAGTAAGCATCGCGGATGGCCGGCTCCATTTCTCCCCCCGCATTGTCGTTCAAGGGCATGGGGCAGGTCTACCAGACCTCCTCAGGCCCGCTCGAGGCGCTGCGGGCGGTGACCTTCGACGTGAGCCGCCACCAGTTCGTGGCGGTTCTCGGTCCCTCGGGCTGCGGCAAATCCACCCTGCTGCGCTCGATCGCCGGTCTGCTTCCGCCGACTTCCGGCTCGGTCGACGTGTTCGGCCATACCGTCACCGAACCGCGTGACGATGTCGGCATCGTCTTCCAGAAGCCGACGCTCCTGCCCTGGGCATCCATCGAGGACAATGTCGTCTTCCCGATCAGGCACAAGACCGGGCGTGTTTCGGCGGAAGATCGCGTTCGCGCCCGCGAACTGTTGGCCAAGGTCGGCCTGGCCGGCTTCGAGAAGCGCCTTCCCTCGGAACTTTCCGGCGGCATGCAGCAGCGTGTCGGCATTGCCCGCGCCCTGCACCTCAACCCCGATATCCTGCTGATGGACGAGCCCTTCTCCGCGCTCGATGCCCTGACCCGCGAGGAAATGGGTTTCGAACTCCTGCGCATCTGGGAATCCCAGCCCAAGACCGTTCTTTTCATCACCCACTCGATCAGCGAGGCCGTGCTGCTGGCAGACCGGGTTCTGGTGATGAGCGGCCGGCCCGGCACGGTCGCGGAAGACCTTGCCATCGACATCCCGCGTCCGCGCGGCGTCGAGACCACGGGGTCGAAGGCGATGCAGGATTACTCGGGCTATCTGCGCAATCTCCTTTTGAAGCGGGAGGCCTGACCGTGAACAACCAGACCGCTTTCCGCCGATTTCTGGACACCCCCGGCGTATTGCCGGCCGGAACCTTCCTGCTGATCCTGATCCTCTGGGAAGCCTCGACCCGCGTCTTCGCCATCCCGTCCTTCATCCTGCCCGCCCCTTCGCGCATCGTGCTGGAGGGCTTCGGCGACATCGAGGTCAAGCGCTGGATCGAGCATGTCTGGGCAACCCTGCGCGTCGCGCTGATCGGCTATTTCCTGTCGATCGCCATCGCCCTTCCCATCGCCGTCATGCTGACCCGCTCCAAGATGCTGTCGGACGCGCTCTATCCGATCCTCGTGGTGGTCCAATCCACTCCGATCGTCGCGGTTGCGCCGATCATCATCGTGGTTCTGGGCTCGGGCGATGCCCCGCGCATCGTCATCACCTGCCTCATCACCTTCTTCCCGCTGGTCGTTTCGACGGCCACCGGCCTGATGGCGACGCCACCAGAACTGATCGAGCTGTCGAAGAGCCTCAAGGCGCCGACCCACCGGGAAATCACCCAGATCCGGCTGCCCTATGCGATCCCCTATATCTTCTCGGCACTGAAGATTTCGGTGACGCTCGCCGTCATCGGTGCGGTGGTTGCCGAGTTCGTCGCCGCGGAAAAGGGTATCGGCTACTTCATCCAGTTCTCGACGTCCTTCTTCAAGCTGCCCCAGGCCTGGGCGGGTCTTTCGGTGCTGGTGCTGATGTCGCTCATCCTGTTCCAGCTCGTCTCGCTGGTACAGCGCGTGTTCTTCCCCTGGAGCATTCCCAAGGGGCAATAAGCAGCCGGTAAATGCCGGCCATGAAATTCCGTCCCCGGCCGCTCGGCCGGAGACGGAGGCAGGAGTAGAAGCAGTCAAGCGCCCTCACGGATTTCTTCGGGCGCCGGGTCATTGCTCCTTTTGGAAGGCGCCGGACGGTCCGGCGTCGAAACCTCTATGGAGACTGAAATGAGTGCTAATTCCTATGGCCTTGCAGAACTGAACAAGGAAACCACCGTTGGCGGCGAGGGCCTCGAGGCCGAGCGCGAAATCCGCCAGATCGACATGAGCGATTTCGAGAACCGCAAGGCCGAGATCGCCGACCAGCTCTGGGAAGCCGCAACCACGGTCGGTTTCTTCCAGCTCGTCAACCATGGCATCCCGCAGGAACAGATCGACGAGGCCTTCGAATACGAAGCCCGCTTCTTCGACCTGCCGGCCGAGGTGAAGAGCAAGTATCCGCTGCTCAAGGGCACCAATTCCGGCTGGGAATACAAGGCTCAGGTGCGGCCCTCCACCGGCACCGCCGACCAGAAGGAAAGCTACCAGATCACCCTTCCCCGCATGAGCGTGCTGTGGCCGAGCGAGGAGGAACTGCCGGATTTCAAGGAAAAGATGCTGGCCTTCGAGCGCGTCAACTGGGAACTCGGCATGAAGGTTCTCTCCTGCTTCGCCCTGAAGCTCGGCTTCCCGGAAGATTTCTTCACCACGCTGCATGAACCCTCGTCGAAGGAATACCAGAGCACGCTGCGGCTCCTGCATTACCTGCCGCTCGTCGATCCTAAGCCGGAAGACTACAAGGCATGGCGCGCCGGTGCCCACACCGACTACGATTGCCTGACGCTGCTCCACCAGCGCCCCGGTCAGGGCGGCCTGCAGGTATGCCCCGGCCATGAATATGAGAGCCAGGCCTGGACCTCGATCCCGCCGCTGCCGGGCGTCGTTACCTGCAACATCGGCGACATGCTGATGCGCTGGAGCGACGACAAGCTGCAGTCGACGCTCCACCGGGTCCGCATGCCTCGTCCGGACGAGCCGCACGGCCCGCGCTACTCGCTCGCCTTCTTCTGCCAGGCCAATTGCGACGCCATGATCCAGGGCCCGGAAAAGAAGTACGAACCGATGACCGCCAACGACTACCTGCAGATGCGCATCGCCGCCAACTTCGGCGGCAAGACCATGTGACGGCCTGGGGCATTCGATCTCTCTTCTACAGGAGAGGTCGAATGCCCCACTCCTTCCTCCTTGCAATAGGTGACTTGCCCCTCACCCTGACCTGACCGGGGTCGAGCCGCGTGTCTCGACCCGTCCTTCGGCCCCTGCAAGCGGGGAGAGGGAACGGAAACCTCGCGAAAACTCTCTCCACCAAGAAAGGAGGTGAAGGCTCGCAGCAAGCTTCCCTTCCCTACGGACCGATGGCCTTCTCTCTTTACTGGGGGACGACAGACGGAAAAGACGGGAAACATTGCGGCAGGCCGCCTCTCGCGACATCCCGACAGACAGGTCTCACTTTGCGACCGGCAGACAGCGCAGGCAAAAACGTCGCCGCACATCCCTTCTCCCCGCCTGCGGGGGTGAGGCGCGGTCCGCGAAGCGAAGCAATCGATCCTGTGAATCGATTGCAGCGACGAACGCCTTGAGCCAAAGCGAAAGGCCGGCCGGGTGGCGGTAGCCGGATGAGGGGCAACGCCGCCAGCCTCCGAAAAACCTCGCCCCTTGCCTCCCCGCCGTCTTCCGCCTAGCGTCCGCTCAGCCGATCACAGGAAGAATTCTCCGTGCCCACCCTCACCAATCTGCTTACCGACATCGACGGCGTGTCCGTCGGTCATAGCACCGATCTTGCCCTCGGCTCCGGCGTCACGGCCATCGTCTTCGACGAGCCGGCGGTCGCATCCGGCACCGTGCTCGGCGGCGCGCCGGGCGGACGGGAAACGGCGCTGCTCGATCCATCGATGGTGGTGGAGGCCGTCGATGCGCTGGTGCTTTCCGGCGGTTCCGCTTTCGGTCTCGATGCCGCGGGCGGCGTGCAGGCGGGCCTGCGCTCCATCGGACGCGGTTTTCAGGTCGGCAACACCAGGGTGCCGATCGTGCCGCAGGCGATCCTCATGGACCTTTTGAACGGCGGCAACAAGGACTGGGGCCTGCAATCGCCCTATCGCGACATGGGCTACGAAGCCTTCAAGGCCGCAGCGAAAGGCCCGTTCGGACTCGGCACGGTGGGTGCCGGCACGGGCGCGACGACGGCAACGTTCAAGGGCGGCCTCGGCTCGGCCAGCGCGGAAACATCGAGCGGCCACCGGATCGCGGCCATCGTCGCCGTCAATGCCATGGGTTCGGCCACCATCGGCACCGGCCCGCATTTCTGGTCGGCCCCGTTCGAACAGAACGGCGAGTTCGGCGGCAACGGCATGCCGCAGAACTTCACCGCATCCGACATCGCGCTGAAGGCGAAGGGCGTTAATCTCACCGCCACCACCATCGGCGCGGTCGTCACCGATGCCGTGCTCACCAAGGCGCAGGCCCATCGCCTGTCGATCATGGCGCATGACGGCCTTGCCCGGGCGGTCCTTCCCGCGCATCTTCCGGCCGATGGCGACACCATCTTTGCCGCAGCGACGAAGGCCAGGCCGCTCTCCGATCTCGCCAGTTTCATGGAGCTATGCCATCTGGCGACCATTGTCATGGCCCGCGCCATCGCCCGCGGCGTCTACGAGGCAACCGCGCTTCCGGTGGAAAATGCCCAACCCGCATGGCGCGACCGCTTCGGCTGAAGTCCGAAAATCGGAATCGATTTCCGCTCGGTTCGTGGCTTCAAGAAGTTAGCCCGCCCCGCGTTCGGCTATGTCCCGGTTCACGACAGCAGGCCATAGGTTCGTGGTGTACCCCCCTCTGCCCTGCCGGGCATCTCCCCCTCAAGGGGGGAGATCGGATGGTTGACGCCGCCCGATCCAGCACAAACGCAAGCATCTTTGGATATTGGCGAAGATAAGTTGGGAAGCGGAGAGGCAGCCGTTCTGCCGATCTCCCCCCTTGAGGGGGAGATGCCCGGCAGGGCAGAGGGGGGTAACCCGGGCCACCATCGTGCATGCCCTGTGCAATAGATGCAAACGCCCGAAACCTGCATCAAAGCCTGTGACGGAAGAGCCAGGCAGACACCGGCAGCGTGACCGAGGCGATGGCCGCCAGCGCCAGGAATTCGTACCTCACCTCCGCCAGCCCCGCCCCTTCCAGATAGACCTGATGCACGATGCTGATCGCATAGCGCAGCGGATTGATGAGGGTCAGATATTGCAGGACATCCGGCATGTTTTCGATCGGCGTTGTCATCCCCGAGAGCAGCGTGAATGGCATGATGGTGACGAAGGACGAAATCATTGCCTGCTGCATGGTGAGCGCCAGAGCCGACAGGAAGAGACCCACACCGACCACCGCCGTCAGGAACAACACGAGACCCGCATAGAGCAGGAAATAATTGCCTTCGAACGGGATGCGGAACCAGAACTGCGCCACCAGCAGGATGATGGTCGATTGCAGGAGGCCGACCATCATCGACGGGATCGCCTTGCCGATCATCACCTCGCCCGGCCGGAAAGGCGTCACCAGCAGCTGCTCGAACGTCCCCTCTTCCCGCTCGCGCGCCACAGACAGCGATGTCAGCACCATGGTCATCGTCATGGTGATCATCGCGACCATGGACGTGATCATGTTCCAGCGCGTCTCGAGATTGGGATTGAACCACGCGCGGGTCGAAAGTTTCACCTGACCCGGCGCGGAAATGCCGTGGTCCTCACGCCAGTCTTCCGCAAACCTCTGCGCGATCTGCGAGACATAGCCCTGCGCGGTGCCGGCGGTATTGGAGTTGCGCCCGTCAGCAATCGCCTGCACCGAAGCCGTCTCGCCGGCGTTGAGCTTTCGCTCGAAACCATCCTCGATGACGACGACCACAACCGCCCGCTGCGCATCGATCTGCGGCGCGATATCGGTGTCGTTGCGCAGCGTCGCCACCCTGCGGAAAACGCCGGAGCCATCGAAATGCCCGATCAGCTCGCGCGATGCGCCGCTGTGATCGAGATCGAGCACGGCATAGGGCACGTCATTCAGGTCATAGGTCGCGGCATAACCGAAGATCAGGCTCTGCATGAGCGGCGGCAGCACCAGCAGGAACCGCGCCCGCGGGTCCTTGAGCATGGCGAGCAGCTCCTTGCGGATCAGGGCGACGATGCGAAAGAGCGTATCCATACCGATCACCTCAGGCTCTTTTGCGTCGAACGGACCGCAATCGTCATCAGCAACAAGGCCATGCCGGCCAGCACCGCCGCATTGGGCAGCACGACGCTCCAGACATTGCCGGCGAGGAAAAGCGTCTGGAGAACCGAGACGAAGTAACGGGCCGGGAAGATGTAGGAAATCAGCCGGACGACCTCCGGCATGCTGCGGATATCGAAGATGAAACCGGACAGGATCATCGCCGGCAGGAAGGAAACGATCAGGGTGATCTGGCTGGAAACGAACTGGTTGCGCGTCACAGACGAAATCACCAGCCCCATGCCGAGCGCTACCAGCAGATAGAGCGAGGAGACGAAGATCAGGAGCAGCAGCGAACCGCGCATCGGCACGTTGAAAAGCACCTGGCTTCCGGCAATCGAAAGCCCGAGCCCCAGCATACCAAGCACGAAATAGGGAACCGTCTTGCCAAGCAGGATCTCGATAGGCCGGACAGGCGTGACGAACAGCGCCTCGAAGGTGCCTCGCTCCCATTCCCGCGCCACCACGAGCGACGTCAGAAGCGCCCCGATCAGGGTCATCACCAGCACGATCAGGCCGGGAACGAGAAAATGCTGGCTGTTGTTGGCCGAGTTGAACCACAGGCGGGTTTCGACAGCGACCTGCGGCACGCCGGCCGCAAGGCGGCCATCCGCCTGATGCCGCGCCGACCAGCTTCCGACTGCCCCTTGCGCATAGGACAGCACGATGCGGGCCGTGTTGGCGTCTGTTCCGTTCACCACCACCTGCACCTCGGCCTTGCCGAGCGCCAGATCGCGGGCAAAATCGGCCGGAATACGCGCGATACCGTCGATCTTCGCCGTCCTCAGCAAGCGTTCGGCATCCACCATGGTCTTTACGTCGATGGTCGAAAAATATTCCGACAGGCTGAAACCGGCGGCCAGTTCGCGGGCCTCGTCGCTCGATTCTTCCATCACCACCGCCAGCGGCACCCGCTTGACGTCGAAGCTCAGGCCGTAACCGAAGAGAATGAGCAGCAGCATCGGCATGACGATGCCGACGATGATGCTGCTCGGGTCGCGCAGCACCTGATAGCTTTCCTTACGGATCAGGGCCCCGATCCGCGCAAGGCTCGCAAGAGTTCCTCCAGTGCCGGACGTCGTGCCGCTCATGCCGCCTGCTCCCGGCTACCGCCATCCTTTCCGCCCCGCGCCGTCTCGATAATGGCGATGAAGGCGTCCTCCATGGTCGGCTCACGTCCGTCGACCGCCGGGGCATGCGCCCGGATCTCGGCCGGCGTTCCCTGCGCCAGATCCCGGCCGCCATCCATGATGACGATGCGGTCGCAGTATTCGGCTTCCTCCATGAAATGGGTGGTGACGATCACCGTCACTCCCTGCACCGACAGCGCCGAAATCCGCGCCCAGAATTCCCGCCGCGCCCGCGGGTCGGCGCCGCTGGTCGCCTCGTCGAGAAACAGGATATCCGGCTCGTGCAGCAGTGCGGCGGCCATCGCCAGCCGCTGCTTGTAGCCACCCGGCAGCTGTCCGCTCGGCATGCCCGCATGGTCGGCAAGCTCGAATTCCGCCTTCGCCCATGCAATCCGCTCGCGCCGCAGCTTGCCGGAAAGGCCATAGGCGCGCGCGAAGAAGTCGAGGTTTTCGTCAACGTTGAGGCTGCCATAGAGGGAAAACTTCTGCGCCACATAGCCAAGACGCCGACGGGCCTCCGCCCTCGCCGTAAAGAGATCGGCACCCGCCACCTGCAGCTTGCCGGCGCTCGCCGGAAGAAGGCCGCAGAGCATGCGGAACGTGGTGCTTTTGCCCGCGCCATTTGGCCCGAGCAGACCGAAGATCTCGCCGCGCCGAACCGAGAAACTGACATTGTCGACGGCGGTAAAATCGCCGAACCGGCGCGTCAGATGCTCGGCGGCGACGGTCACATCGCCATCCTTGCCCGTCCGCGGCGTGAAGGAAACCTTGGCTTCCTTCCGTTCGCCGGCCACCTCCGAGAAGATCGCCATGAAGCCGTCTTCGAAACGCGGGGCGGCGATTGTGGAAGCAAGTCGCTCCCCCGAAAGCGACGGAACCGGCCTTTCCGGCCTGTCCATCACCAGCCGCACCTGCCCCGCCTCCGGCACCGCATCGATGACACCAGCCTCGCGCGCAAGCTTCACCTGCAGGCTACGGGCATTCATCCCCGCCGTCGGCGCGACCAGATGAACCCTGCCCTTCGCCTTTTCTGTTATCTCGTCGGGCGTTCCCTGCGCCAGCATCGCGCCTTCATGCATGACCACGGCGCGGTCGCAGAACTGGGCTTCGTCGAGATAGGATGTGGCAACGATGACCGACAGCCTGTCCTCCCTGACCAGACGCAGCACGATTTCCCAAAGCTCCCGCCGCGACAGCGGATCGACGCCGACCGTGGGCTCGTCGAGAAGAAGCAGATCCGGTGCGCGCACCAGCGTACAGGCAAGACCGAGCTTCTGCTTCATGCCGCCGGAGAGCTTTCCCGCCGGCCGGCCGGTGAAACGGCCGAGCGCGGTCATTTCCATCAACCGCGCATAGATGTCCTTGCGCGCGGTACGGTCGACACCGTGGAGATCGGCATAAAGATCGAGGTTTTCCTGAACGGTCAGATCCTCATAGAGGCCGAATTTCTGCGGCATGTAGCCGATGCGGTTCTGCACCGCCTGAGGATCGTCGGCAACAGGCCGGCCGAAGACATCGAGCCGCCCGCTATCGGCCGGCATCAGACCGGCCACCAGACGGATCAGCGTCGTCTTGCCCGCTCCGTCGGGGCCGACCAGCGCCGTCAGCGTTCCCTGCTCGACCGCAAACGAGATCCCGGCAAGAGCTTCCGTCACCTTGCCGTCCTTGGTCCGGAAAGCCTTGCGAAGATCCTCGACGAGAACGAGGCTCTCCCGGCCGTCGTCCGTCATGATCCGGCTCCCTCGGCAGGTTTGCCGCCAGCGGCCGGGAATGTCACCGTCGCCGGCATGCCGAGCCTGAGCTGGTCGTGAGGATCTTCCACATGCACCCGCACTTCGTAGACGAGGCTGGAGCGCAGCTCCTCGGTCTGCACCGTCTTCGGTGTGAATTCGGCGACCGGCGAGATGAAGCCGACCCGCCCGACGAAGGTCTTGTCAGGCGCGCTGTCAATGGCCACTTGCGCCGCCATGCCCTCGCGGATCAGGCCGAGTTCCTTTTCCGAGACATAGGCCCGGACCCGCTTGTCGCCGGTCATGGCAAGCGACAGTACCGCGCGGCTCGGGGTCGCGATCTCGCCCGGTTCCATCAGCTTCGAGCGAATGACGCCATCGGCCGGCGACTTGAGCTCCATGTCGGCCAGCTGCTCCTTGAGCACCGCAAGCTGGGCCTTTGCGCCGTCAAGCTGCGCTTCCGCCTGCGATATCTTTTCCTCGCGCGGACCGGCAAGAACCAGATCGAGGGTCCTGCGGCTGACAATCGCCTTGGCAGCCGCGATTTCGGAAGCCGCCTTCGCCTCGTCGAGCGACTGCTGGCTCGCCGTGCTGGTGCTGACGAGCTGGCGAACGCGGTCATATTGCTGCTTGAGATTGGCGGCATCGGTTTCAGAGGCCACGAGGTTCGCCCGCGCCTGGGCAATCTCCTCGGGACGGCTGCCGTTGCGCAACTCGGCCACGACCGCCTCGTTATAGGCAATCGTCGCTTCGGCCTGCGCGATCTGCGGTTCAAGGTTACCGGCATCCTGCCGGGCGAGCACCTGCCCCGCATGAACGGAGGCACCCTCGTCCACCAGGATTTCCGCGACACGGCGGCTGGCGTGGAAGGCAAGATCGGCCTGATCGAACTCCACATTGCCATAAAGCGCAAAGCCCGCCGCAGCGCTCTGGCTTTCACGATAATACCAGGCAGCCGCCCCGGCCAGAGCAAGCAGAACCACCACAACAAGCGCTTTTCGCATCACAAGTCTCCAGAATACCGCTTCAGCTAACGCCCTCTCGCTACATAAGTCAAATTCAAATTTTAATTTTACTTTTTTGCCGCAATCCGCTAGCGTGCCGGACATGAAGGAAAGCGTGAACGAAACGGAAAAACGGCGCAGGCGCGACGATGGGGTCGCCACCCGCCGGCTGCTGCTCGACGAAGCAGCGAGGATCTTCTCGGAGAAGGGCGTCGGCCGCACGACGAGCAAGGAAATCACCGCGGCAGCCGGCACCAACACGGCGGCGGTGAACTACTATTTCGGCAGCATCGGCAAGCTCTACGAGGAACTGCTCGTCGACGCCCATGACCGGCTGGTCAGCCTCGACAAGCTGACGGCCATTGCCAGCCTCGACATCCCACCGCAGCAAAGACTGACGCGCCTGATAGAAATGGTCGCCACCATTCTGCTGGCATCACCGGGAGAGGCGGCATCCATCCGCCTGCTGATGCGGGAGATCTTTTCGCCCTCTCCCGCCTTCGAGGTATTAAGGCAGAAGGCCATTCTTCCGAAGAAACGGGTTGTGACGAACCTTGTCGCGGAGACTTTGGGCCTTCCCCCGGAACATCCCATAGTCGCTCCCGCCACCATCGCCTGCGTCGGTCCCTTCCTGATGCTTCTGATCGGCGAAAAGACCGTCATTCCGACGCTCTTCCCCGATCTCGGCCTGTCGCGGGACGAACTGCCGCAATTGACCCGCAGCATGACCATCTTCATGTTGGGCGGGCTGAAGGCGCTTGCAGATGAGACGCATACTACGTCTGGTTGACCACCCTTCGGGCGGGTGACTATAGTGCCCGCAGCAGCATGGGGTTGAACGCCGGCATAAGACGCCGGCACGGCGGCTTCGCGAATTCGTCATGAAGACGCTCTATTGTTTCGTGATATGGCGCTTCATGATCTGGAATCTGTTGCCTCCTGTCGGAAGAGAGGAAAAGCATGTCGACTGCCAGCGTGATCCGGGCCGGAAATCCACCCCTTTCCAACATCGAAACGGCCATCGAGGCATTCGGGCCTGATGAAGGTTCCGAAGCGGAAGCCTTCGAAGCCCTCACCCGCATGAGCGAGGCGATGATAGCGCCCCTGACCGGCGGCCTTTCGCCGTCCGCGATTTCGCTTGCGATCTACGACTGGGCGATCCATCTCGGCATGGCTCCGGGCAAGCGTCTCGAACTGGTGCAGAAGGCGCTTCGCAAGAGCAACCGCCTGCTGACGCATCTCGCGGCAACGGTCGCGGACCCCAGGACGCCACCCTGCATCGAACCGCTGCCGGGCGACGACCGCTTCACCGCCGAGGAGTGGCAGCATTTTCCCTATAACGCCATGGCCCAGTGCTTCCTCCTGAACCAGCAATGGTGGCACAACGTCACCCGCGACGTTCCCGGCGTCACGCCCCACCATGAAGACGTGATTTCCTTTGCCACCCGCCAGATCCTCGACGTCTTCTCGCCCTCGAACTTTGCGCTGACCAATCCGGTGGTGATGAAACGCGCCTTCGAGACAGGCGGCATGAACTTCATCGAAGGCTTCAGGAATTTCATCGAGGACGCCAATCGCGAACTGACGAAACAGCCGGTCGCCGGCACGGAGGATTTCGTACCCGGCGAAACGGTCGCGACGACACCCGGCCGCGTCGTCTATCGCAACCGTCTGATCGAACTCATCCAGTATTCGCCTGTGACGGAGACGGTCCATGCCGAGCCCGTGCTGATCGTGCCGGCCTGGATCATGAAGTATTACATTCTCGATCTGTCGCCGCAGAACTCGCTGATCCGTTATCTCGTCGCGCAGGGCCATACGGTTTTCTGCATTTCCTGGCACAATCCGACCGCCGTCGACCGGGAGCTCGGCATGGACGACTATCGCCGCCTCGGCGTGATGGCCGCGCTCGATGCGATCAACGCCATAGTGCCCGGCAGCAAGGTGCATGCGACAGGCTACTGCCTCGGCGGAACCCTTGTTTCCATTGCCGCCGCCGCCATGGCGCGGGCGAAGGACGATCGGCTGGCCTCCGTCTCGCTGTTTGCCGCCCAGACCGATTTTTCCGAACCCGGCGAACTGGCGCTCTTCATCGACCACAGCCAGCTGCACTTCCTCGAAAGCGTCATGTGGAACCGGGGCTATCTCTCCGCCGACCAGATGGCCGGCGCCTTCCAGCTCCTGCGTTCCAACGACCTCATCTGGTCGCGCGTGGTGCGCGACTACATGATGGGCGAGCGCTCCCCCATGATCGACCTCATGGCGTGGAATGCGGACACGACGCGCATGCCCTTCCGCATGCATGCGGAATATCTGCAGCGGCTTTATCTCGACAACGAGCTTGCGGCCGGTCGCTTCATGGTCGATGACCATCCGGCGGCATTGCAGAACATCCGCGCGCCCGTCTTTTCCGTCGGCACCGAGCGTGACCATGTCGCGCCGTGGAAATCCGTCTACAAGATCCACTACCTGACCGATACCGACGTCACTTTCGTGCTGACCAGCGGCGGCCACAATGCCGGCATCGTCAGCGAACCCGGCCATCCCCACCGCCACTACCGCATCACCACCAAGCTCACGGCCGATCCATGCCTGAGTGCCGAGGAATGGGCGGCCGATGCGCCCGTGCAGGAAGGCTCCTGGTGGACGCAGTGGTCGGCCTGGCTTGCCGGACATTCTTCGCCGGAAAAGGTGACCCCGCCACCGATGGGATCGAGCGAAAACGGCTATGGCGCCAGGGAAGCGGCTCCGGGTACCTATGTCCACCAGAAGTGAGGTCGAAATGCACCAGCCCCTGCTGACGAACCGCATTTTCGAGGAGCTGGAGATCGGCGACAACGCCAGCCTCGAGCGCACCATCGGGCGCGACGATATCGACCTCTTCGCCAGCGTCTCGGGCGACTACAATCCGGCGCATGTCGATCCCGAATTCGCCGCCAAGGATTTCTTCGGCCACATCGTCGCCCATGGCATGTGGACGGCAGCGCTCGTCTCTGCCGTTCTCGGCACAAGACTGCCCGGCCCCGGCACCATCTATCTCGGACAGGACCTGCAGTTCCGCAAGCCTGTCTCCCCGGGAGACACCATCACCGCCACCGTGACGGTCAAGGAAAAGCGGCCCGACAAGAACATCGTGCTGCTCGACACCCGCTGCACCAACCAGCATGGCGAAGATGTGCTGCTCGGCACGGCAACCGTGATTGCCCCGTCCGAACGCATCGCCTGGCCGCAAACCGTGCCGACGGCAATCGCCGTACAGCGGCACAACCGTTTCGATCCGATCGTTGAAGAGGCCCGCGCCCTTCCGCTGGCGAAAACGGCCTTCGTTCACCCCTGCTCGCCGGAATCCATTCAGGCCGCCGTGGAAATGCGCGACGAAGGCCTGCTGGACCCCATTCTCATCGGCCCCGAGGCGAAGATCCGCGCTGCGGCGGAAAAGGCCGGCCTTAGCCTCGACGGTTTCGAGATCATCGCCGTCGAGCACAGCCATGCCGCCGCCGCCAAGGGGGCGGAGCTGGCCGCCACCTGCAAGGTCTCGACCCTGATGAAGGGCAGCCTGCATTCCGACGAACTGCTCGGCGCCGTCGTCGCAGCCGGCTCCGGCCTCAGGACCGACCGGCGCATCAGCCATGTCTACATGATGGACGTACCCGCCTATTCCAAGCTTCTGGCCGTAACCGACGCCGCGATCAACATCGCGCCCTCGCTCGAACAGAAGCGCGACATCTGCCAGAACGCCGTCGATCTCATGCACATGCTCGGTCTCGTCGAGCCCAAGGTCGCCGTGCTCGCCGCCGTCGAAACGGTCAACGACAAGATGCAGGCGACGCTCGATGCGGCAGCACTCACCGTCATGTCCTCCCGCGGGCAGATCACCGGCGCGAAGGTCGATGGCCCGCTTGCCTTCGACAACGCCATCAATCTCGATGCCGCCCGCACCAAGGGCATCGTTTCACCGGTCGCAGGGCAGGCACACATCCTGCTGGTCCCCGATCTCGAAGCCGGCAACATGCTCGCCAAGCAGCTGATCTATTTCGCCGGCGCCGATGCAGCCGGCCTCGTGCTCGGCGCGCGCGTCCCGATCATCCTCACAAGCCGCGCCGACAGCGTGAAGGTCCGCATCGCCTCCGCCGCTCTGGCAAAACTGGTCGCCGCCAGAAATGCCCAGCACGGACTGGCGCCCCTATGAGTGAAAAACTCCTGCTGACCTTCAACGCCGGCTCATCGACGGTCAAGATCGGTCTGTTCCGGCGCGAGGATGGCCACGCCCGGCGCATCGGCAAGGGCATGATCGACTTTCGCCACAAGCCCCTCACCTTCCATCTGGTCGAGGGACCGGAAACCTTCGATGTTCCGCTGGAAGCGGAAGGCGGCGACGTGCTGCACGAAGTGTTGGAAGAAACCTTCGGCTGGCTTGCCAATCACTTCGACCTGAATGCGGTGACCGCCGTCGGCCATCGCGTCGTTCATGGCGGCGATATCTTCCCCGGGCCGGTGCTGGTCGATGACGAGGTGATCGCCAGGATCGCCTCTCTGACGTCACTCGCCCCCCTGCACCAGCCGCAAAACCTTCGGCTGATCGAGGCGATCCGGCATCTGAGACCCCAATTGCCGCAGACAGCCTCATTCGACACCGCTTTCCACCGCAGCCAGTCGCCAACCGTCCGGCGCTTCGCCATTCCCCGCGAATTCCACGACAGGGGCATCAAGCGCTACGGCTTTCACGGCCTGTCCTACAAGTTCATCGCCAGCGCCCTTGCGAAAGCCCATCCCGAGCGTGCCGAGGGACGCACAGTCGTCGCTCATCTCGGCAGTGGCGCAAGCATCTGCGCAATCGAAAGCGGCTTGAGCCGTGACAGCTCCATGGGCTTTTCCACCATCGACGGCATCCCCATGGCCACACGCTCCGGCGCGCTCGATCCGGGCGTCATCTTCCACTGGATGGGAGAACTTGGCCTCTCTCGCGAGGAAGTCGAGGATATCGTCTACCACAAATCCGGCCTCATCGGCCTTTCCGGCATCAGCGCCGACAGCCGGGTGCTGCTGGAAACCGATGCGGAAGCCGCCCGGGAAGCGATCGACGTCTTCACATTCCGCATTGCAGGAGAAATCGCCAGACTGACCGCCACCATCGGCGGGCTGGATACGCTCATCTTCACCGCCGGCATCGGCGAAAACCAGCCGCTCATCCGTCAGGCCGTCTGCGACCGCCTCGCCTTCCTCGGCATCGAAATCGATGACGACGCCAATGCCGCGAATGCGGAAACGATCTCCTCGCCCGTTTCCCCCGTGGCCGTCATGGTCATCGCCACCGACGAGGAACAGGTCATCGCCGATGAGGCTCTTTCAGTCCTTTGACACAGAAGCGTCACGCAGCGAGGCTAAAGCATGACGCGCAAAAGTGTGCAGCGGTTTTGCGGCAGCGACATGCGATAGGATAAAGGCTTGAAGCGGACCGGTGAGTCGCACCCTCCGCTTATGCCGCGATGACACGAAAGGGATGAGACAGTGCTGATGGACATGACTTCCGACAACGGCGCTGCCGGCGAAACCTCCACCCTCGTTCTCACCAACGCCCGCATCGTGCTTGCCGACGAAATCGTTCATGGCACCGTGACCGTAAGAAACGGCAGCATCGTCTCCATCGACACCGGCCTGACAGCGCCGGATGCCATCGACCTCGGCGGTGACTATCTCGTGCCGGGCCTCGTCGACATCCACACCGACCATTTCGAAAAGCACGTCTATCCGCGCGCCCATGTGCGCTGGGACTTCATGCGCGCGGCCCTTGCCCATGACGCGCAGATCATCGGCGGCGGCGTCACCACCGTCTTCGACAGCCTGTGCGTTGGCGCCACGACCGACAATCCGGAACGCGCCCAGATCCTTGCCCCGATGATCGACGCGCTGGAGCGGGCACAGGCCGGCGGCATGCTGCGCTCCGAACACCTGATCCACCTTCGCTGCGAAATCACCGATCCGGAGACGCCTGCGCTGATGCAGGCCAATATCGACCGCCCCATCGTGAAGGTCGTTTCCGTGATGGAGCATCTGCCGGGCATCCGCCAGAGCCGTGACGTCGACGCCTATGTCTCCCGCGCTTCCAAATCCACCGGCGAAAGCCACGAGATCGTGCGCGAGAAGATCAAGGTTCTGGTCGCCGAGAAGAGCCATATCGGCGAAACCGTCCGCCCGAAGGTGGTCGAACTCGCCCGCTCGCGCGGCCTGCCGCTGTTGAGCCATGACGACACCGATATCGAACACGTCGATCTGGCAGCCGACGAAGGCGTCGCCATCTCCGAATTCCCCTGCACGATGGAAGCGGCCCGCGAAGCGCGCGCCCGCGCCATGCCGATCGTCGCCGGCGCCCCGAACATCCTGCGCGGCGGCTCGCAGTCCGGCAACATTGCCGTTCGCGACCTGCTTAACGAAAAGCTGGTCGATATCCTCGCATCGGATTATGTGCCGCGCTCGCTGCTGGACGCTGCCTTCATGATCGCCGCCGATCCGGCTCTGGACTACGACCTGCCGGCGGCGTTGCGCATGGTGACGAAAACGCCGGCGGAAGCAGCCGGCCTTGGCGACCGTGGCGAGATCGCCACCGGCAAGCGGGCCGACCTGTTGCATGTCGGCCTGCATGACGGTCACCCCTTCCTGAAAGCCGTCTGGCGGCAGGGTATGCGGGTCGCCTGAGGCGCGACCCGCTAAAGCGCGGCGCAATCCTTCAGATCCGCCTTGCGCTTTAGCTCCGTGTGTTGGTGTATGCCGTTACTGCAGGATCACCGCACACTTTTGCGCGACATCCCGGACCATTCACGCGTCGTGACGGACAAAACCCTCGCTCGCCACCATGAGCTTGCGGGTATAATCGGTCGCGACATCGTGGCGTCGCAACTGCTCCACGTTGAGCGTCTCCACCACCTTGCCGGACTTCATCACCGCGAGCCGTTCGCACATATGGCTGATGACCGCGAGGTCGTGGCTGACCATGATGAAGGTCAGGCCGCGATCCTTACGGGCCTGTTCGAGCAGGTTGAGGATTTCCGCCTGGATAGAGGCGTCGAGCGCAGACGTCGGTTCATCGAGCAGCAGGATCTTCGGCTCGAGGATCAGCGCCCGCGCAATCGCGATACGCTGACGCTGACCCCCGGAAAGCTGGTGCGAGAAGCGAAAGCGGAAACCGGAACCGAGGCCCACCTCGTCGAGCGCACGCTCGATGCGGGCCTCCGTGTCGCTGAAACCATGGATCGCCAGCGGCTCCAGCAGCAAGCGGTCGACAGTCTGGCGCGGATGCAGTGAACCATAGGGGTCCTGGAACACCATCTGCACGGTGCGATAGAACTCATGATCCCGCCGCCAGCCGGAATAGGAGCGGCCATTGACCTCGAGACTGCCGCTTTCGAAGCGGTTCAGCCCCGCCACGGCCCTAAGCAACGTCGACTTACCGGACCCGGATTCACCGACGATACCAAAGGACTCACCCGAAGGAATTTCGAGGCTGACCGTATCGAGCGCCCGGAATTCATCGAAGGTCACGACCATGTTGCGGATGGAAAGTGCCGATGTGCTCATAGCTTCCACTCCGCCTGACGCTCCAGAACCGGAAGCGGATGCCGGTCGCCCTCGATCTTCGGAAGACAGTTGAGAAGCCCTCTCGTATAGGGATGCTGCGCCTCGGAAAGCCGCGACGCCGCCAGTTCCTCCACCACCTTTCCGGCATACATGACCAGCACGCGGTCGCAGAAGGAGGAAACGAGACGCAGGTCGTGCGAAATGAACACCAGCCCCATTCCCCGTTCGACCACCAGCTTGTCGAGAATGGCCAGCACTTCGAGCTGCACGGTCACGTCGAGCGCCGATGTCGGCTCGTCGGCAATCAGCAGTTCGGGGCCGCAGACCAGCATCATGGCGATCATGATACGCTGGCCCATGCCGCCGGAGACTTCATGCGGATAGAGGTCGAAAACGCGTTCCGGATCGCGGATCTGCACCGCTTCCAGCATGGCCAGAGCGCGGTTCTTCGCCTCGGAGCGCGAGACCTTCTCGTGCGTCTTCAGCGTTTCCATGATCTGCCGGCCGATCGGCATGACCGGGTTCAGCGAATATTTCGGATCCTGCAGGATCATCGCGATCTTCTTGCCGCGCAGCCTGCGCCGCTCGGACGCCTGCATGTTCAAGAGATCGGCATTCCCGAAAGCGAGACGATCGGCGGTGATGTTCGCATGCTTTGGCGTCAGACTCATGATCGCGCGGCCCGTCTGCGACTTGCCGGAACCGGATTCGCCGACAATGCCCAGCCGTTCACGGCCAAGCGTGAAGTTCACGCCGCGCACGGCTTCGACCATGCCGGTCCGGGTCGGGAAACTGACCCGCAGATTTTCGACGGTCAGGAGTGGGGTCACTGTCCCGCCTCCTTCGGATCGAGTGCGTCACGCAAGCCATCGCCGAGCAGGTTGAAACCGAGGCTGACGATGAGAATGGCGAAACCCGGCATGCCCGCGACCCACCACTGGTCGAGGATGAAGCGGCGGCCCGACGCGATCATCGCACCCCATTCCGGCAGCGGCGGCTGCGCACCGAGACCGAGGAAGCCGAGACCGGCCGCAGTCAGGATGATGCCGGCCATGTCGAGCGTCACGCGCACGATCAGCGACGAGATGCAGAGCGGCATGATGTGGAAGAACACGATGCGCATGGGCGATGCGCCCATCAGCCGGACCGCCGAGATGTAATCGGAGTTACGGAACGTCATCGTCTCGGCCCGCGCGATACGGGCGTAAGGCGGCCACGAGGTGATCGCGATGGCAAGCACCGCGTTCTCGATGCCGGGACCGAGGGCCGCGACCAACGCCAGCGCCAGAACCAGCTTCGGGAAGGCAAGGAAGATGTCGGTGATCCGCATCAGCACGCCGTCCACCCAGCCGCCGGCATAACCGGAAACCGTACCGACGATAAGGCCGATCGGCGCGGCGATGATGGCGACGAGCACGACGACGAACAGCGTCAGCCGCGAGCCGTGAATGAGGCGCGAAAGGATATCGCGTCCCTGGTCATCGGTTCCGAGCAGATAGCCTTGCGAACCCGGAGGCAGAAGCCGCGCTCCGCGAAGGTCTCCCTGGATCGGCGAATGCGGCGCCAGCACATCGGCAAAGACGGCAACGAGCAGCAGCGCGATGATGATGCCGAGGCCGAGAACGGCCAGCCGGTTCGCGGAGAACTGTCTCCAGATCACGTAAAGCCGGCCGAGCCGGGCCTGACGGCGCGACTGCGGCCGGTCGGACAGCAGCCATTCGCGCAGGGTCGGTTTTGCAGTCATGTCATTTGCGGTCATCGGCTGCGGGTCCTCGGATCGAGAATGCGATAGAGAACGTCCGACAGGATATTGATGGCGATGAAGACGGAACCGATGATGATCGTCCCGCCGAGCACGGCATTCATGTCGGCATTCTGCAGCGAATTGGTGATGTAGAGGCCAAGCCCCGGCCACGAGAAGATCGTTTCCGTCAGGACCGAACCTTCGAGAAGACCGGCATAGGAAAGCGCGATCACCGTGATCAGCGGCACGGCTGCGTTTCTGAGCGCGTGGAACCAGATGATCCGGGTCTCGGAAAGTCCCTTGGCGCGGGCGGCGACGATATATTCCTGCGACAGCTCGTTCAGCATGAAGCTGCGCGTCATGCGGCTGATATAGGCGAGCGAGAAATAGCCGAGCAGCGCACCGGGCAGGATGATGTGGCGGAACACGTCCCAGAACACGTCCCATTGCCGCTGCATGGCGGCATCCAGCAGGAAGAAGCCGGTCACGGGCGTGAAGGAATATTCGTAAACGATGTCCACACGGCCCGGATAGGCCACCCATTTCAGCTGCGCATAGAACAGCACCAGAGCCAGAAGGCCGAGCCAGAAGATCGGCACGGAATAACCGATCAACCCGATGATGCGCACGATCTGGTCGGCGAAGCTGCCGCGCTTGACGGCGGCGAGAACACCGAGCGGCACGCCGAAAAAGGCACCGATCAGGGTACCGACCGTGGCAAGCTCGATGGTTGCCGGAAACACGCGGCGGATATCGGTCATCACCGGATTGGTGGTCAGCACCGACGTCCCGAAGTCACCCGTCAGCGCCTGACGAATGTAAATGACGAACTGCTGGTAGAGCGGAAGATTGAGCCCCAGCTCCTCACGCACCCGCTCGACCACATGAGCCGGAGCACGGTCGCCGACAATCGCCAGCGCCGGATCGATCGGCACGACGCGGCCGATGAAGAAGGTCACGACGAGCAGGCCGAGATAGGTCGTCACCACGGTCAGCAGGAACCGCAGCAACGAAAAGGCGAGCGCCGAGGCGCGGGCGCCGGAGCGCCGCGCCTCGGTCTTTGTTTCCATCAGGGCCAAGGGCTCTTAGTCCTTGGAGATGGTATAGACGAGGTTGGTGTCGAAGCTCGGGCCGAGCTTGAAGCCCTTGAGCTTGCTGGAATAGCCGGCGACTTCGATCTGCTGGAACAGCATCACGAACGGACCGCTGGCCAGAACTTCCTTCTGCAGGCCTTCATAGATGGCGGCGCGCTTGGCGCTGTCCTTTTCCAGAAGAGCGGCCTGCGTCTGGACGGTCAAGTCCTTCGGATCCCAGGCATTGCGCCATGCCAGCGTCTTGTTCTTGCCTTCGTCGGAATTGTCCGGGTTGAAGGTGAAGGTCTCGGCATTCGAGTTCGGGTCGAAATAGTCCGAGCCCCACTGGCCGATATAGATGTCGTGCTGGCGTGCACGATACTTGGTCAGCGTCTGCTTGCCGTCGCCTGGAATGATTTCCAGCTTGATGCCGGCCTGGGCGAGCGTCTGCTGGACGTTTTCGGCAATGCCGGTGACCGGCTGCGTGTTGCGCACGTCCATGGTGACGGTGAAGCCATCGGCGAGACCGGCCTTGGCCAGCAGTTCCTTGGCCTTGGCAACGTCGAGCTTGTAGGGCTTGTCTTCAAGCGCGCCGAGCTGGCCGGTCGGCAGGAAGGTCTGGTGGATGGTGCCGATGCCCTTGATCAGGGTTTCGCCGATTGCGTCGTAATCGACGAGGTACTTGAAGGCCTCGATGACTTCCGGCTTCGCCAGCTTCTCGTTCTTCTGGTTGAGGCTGAAGTAATAGAGCGTGCCCTTCGGAGCAGACGTCGTCGCGATGCCGTCCTTCTTGGTCACGGCATCGACATCGCCGGGCTCGAGGTTACGCGCAACGTCGATATCGCCGTTTTCAAGAGCGAGACGCTGGCCGGCGCTTTCCTTCATGTGGCGATAGATGACGCGGGCGAGCTTCGGCTTTTCACCGAAGAAGTTGTCGTTGCGCTCCAGCACCACGACTTCGTTGGCGCGCCATTCGCGGATCTTGAACGGGCCGGAACCGGCAAAGCCGGTCTTCAGGTACTCGTTGCCGAAATCGGTGTCGTACTTGTATTCGTCGGATGGCGTCACGGCCTTGGCGTGTTCCAGAACGACCTTCTTGTCGACGATCGAGGCGACGGTGGAGGTCAGCACGTTCAGCACGAAGCTCGGTGCATAGGCCTTGTCGACGGTCAGTACGAAGGTGCTTTCATCGGCAGCCTTCGCCTTTTCGGCAACGTTGTCACCCGTAAGGCCGAACTGGGTCAGCAGGAAGGCCGGGGACTTGTCGAGCTTGACGGCGCGCTCGAAGGAGAAGGCAACGTCTTCGGCGGTGATCGGGTTGCCGGAAGCAAACTTCAGGCCCGACTTCAGCTTGAAGGTGTAGGTCAGGCCGTCATCGGAAATGGTCCAGCTGTCGGCCAGCTCGCCGACGACCTTCGACGTGTCGTTCATGTCGAGGTTGACGAGCTTGCTGTAGGTGTTGGCGGTGACTTCGGCGGTCGAAAGCTCGAAGGCTTCACCCGGATCGAGCGTGATGATGTCGTCGATGGCAAAACCCTCGACCAGCGTGTCGGCCGGAGTGGCGGCAAAAGCCTGCGGAGCCGCGGCCAGCAGCAGCGCCATGGCCGCGCTGGTCGTCATCAGGCGCATACGCCTGTTCAGCGAATTCATCATCGTAGTATCCCCTATTTGTTAAGGTTGGTGCCTTTCGGACAACCGCTGGCTTTATTCGTGCCAGGCAGATGCCAGAACCCTCAGCCAGTTTTCCCGGCAGATTTTTTTCAAGTCTTCGTCAGCGTATCCGGCGGCTTTCAGAGCCGCAACCAGTTTCTGATTGCCTGCTGCGTCGGCAATATCGGCCGGAACCGTCGCGCCGTCGAAGTCGGAACCGAGCGCCACGCAGTCGATGCCCATGCGGCTCACGAGATGGTCGATATGACGAACCATGTCGGAAAGCGGCGTGTTGGCGTCGTCGCGCGCATCGTCGCGCAGCATGGTCACGGCATAGTTCAGGCCGACGAGACCGCGGCTTTCCTTGATCGCGTCGAGCTGCTTGTCCGTGAGGTTACGCGCCACCGGCGTCAGCGCGTGGGCGTTCGAATGGCTGGCGATCAGCGGCTGGTCGCTGACCTTCGCCACGTCCCAGAAGCCCTTTTCGGTGATGTGCGCGAGATCGACCAGAATGCCCATCCTGTTGCAGGCCTTCACCAGTTCGAAACCGGGACCGGTCAGGCCCGGCCCGGTGTCGGGGGACATCGGGAAGGCGAACGGCACGCCGTGACCGAAGATGTTGTTGCGGCTCCAGACGGGGCCAAGCGAACGCAGGCCGGCGGCATGGAAGGTTTCCAGCGCGTCGAGATCGCCATCGATCGCCTCGCAGCCTTCCATATGCATGACGGCGGCAAAGATACCCTCGTCGATCGCCTTGCGGATATCCGCGGTGGTGCGGCAGAGCCGCCATGCGCCCGCCCGGTCGAGACGAAGCGCGATCGACGCCATGTCGAGCGCGATGTCGAGCGACGGCTGCCGCTGCAGAGGCGTCTCGAGCGGCGTCGAATAATGACCCTTCTCGTCAGGCTCCTTCAGGACGAAGTCACCGCCCGTCGTGGGGATGTAGATGGCGCATAGGCCGCCCACCAGACCACCCGCCCTGGCGCGGGGTCCATCGATATGCCCCTCGCTGGTGCCGTCACGGAACTCTACGACGGGATCGACCCCGCCCGCCCGGCTCCGCCAAAGCCTCAGCAAGACGTCGTTATGTCCGTCGAACACCAGTTCCATGAGAAAGCACCTGTAATTACAAAAACTTGAGCGTCGCGATCATCTCTGCGCAACCGTACCGGAAAGGGTCTTCGGCAGCACATCGGCGATCTGATATATTAATGGGTGGACCAAATTCTCACCTTGTTCAAGTGCAAAAAGAGATTGCGAACAACCGCGCGAAAACACACCCGCATTCCACTACAGAAACAGGGGCCGACCGGACCGCCCGCATCATCCAAGCGGCGGCCGCTTCTCCAGCCAGTCCGTCGCCCGCTCATAGGCCTGGGCGAAATCGAGAACCGCGGCATCGGCACGCGGCCGGCCGACAATCTGGATGCCCGCCGGCAATCCGCCCGCCCCGAAACCGGCCGGCATGGCCGCAACCGGCAGACCCGCCATGCTCGGGCCGATCACGACCTCCATCCAGCGATGATAGGTATCCATCTTGCGCCCGGCGATTTCCCTCGGCCACGGAATATCGGCATCGAAAGGAAACACCTGCGCCGCCGGCAGGATGAGGAAATCATGACGCTCGAACAGCTTGAGCACCGCCTGCAGCCAGGCAGTCCTGACCGCCGAAGCCTCATAGACATCCTCGGCCGTCACCTTGAGGCCGGCGCGAATCTCGAACAGGATTTCCGGCTTCAACAAAGCCCGTTCCGCCGGATTTTCGTAATGACCGCGCAGCGATCCGGCGGTCAGCCAGCCGCGCAGCGTGGTCCACGCCCACCACAGACGGTCCATATCGAAATCCGGCAGCACCTCGCTCACCCGGCAACCCATGCGCTCGAAAACCGTAAGCGAGGCCCGGCCGAGTTCGAGTACACCGGGTTCGAACGGCAGGTAGCCACCGAAATCGCCGAGCCAGCCGACACTCAGCCCGCTCGGATCAAAATCCTCCCGTAGGCGCACCGGCTCCTCGGGAAGCGACAGCGGATCGCGGGCATCGAAACCGGACTGGGTGTTCAGGAGTGCGGCGACATCGGCGACGTTGCGCGCCATGGGCCCGAGAACCGCCAACTGGTTCATGTAGACGTCCTTGCCCGGCAGACCCGGAATGCGCCCGAAACTCGGTCTGAAGCCGACGACGTTATTGAACGCAGCAGGATTGCGCAGCGACCCCATCATGTCGCTGCCGTCGGCCACCGGCACCAGTCGTGCGGCAAGCGCCGCCCCTGCCCCGCCACTCGATCCGCCGGCGCTCCTTGAGGTGTCGTAAGGATTGCGCGTCACACCGAAGACCGGATTGTAGGAATGCGATCCGAAACCCCATTCCGGCGTATTGGTCTTGCCGATGACGACCGCGCCGGCGCGCTTGATCCGCTCGACCTGAATGTCATCGAAATCCGGTACGAAATTCCTGTAGATCGGCGAACCATAGGAGCAGGTGATGTCCTTCGCCTCGCTCAGATCCTTGACCGCGAGCGGCAGCCCGTGCAGCCACCCTCGCGACCGCCCTGCCTCAAGCTCCCTGTCCCGTTCCCGTGCCTCGGCCAGAAGGTCGGCAATGCCGCGCAGACTGACGATGGCGTTGATTTTCGGATTGAGCCGCTGAATGCGGTCGAGGGACCGTTCCATCACCTGTTCGCAGGTAATCCGCTTCTGGTGAATGGCTCGGGAAAGCGAGAGGGCATCGAGGTCTGCAGGATCAATCACGTCTTCATTCCGTACTGGAGGATGGCGCCATCAGAGGCGCTTCCGCGGCATCCGTCAAGGATTGCCGTCGGCGATAAAACGGCAATCGGAAACAGCATGGGGAAATTGCAAAACTGCCTGAAATAAAAATGGTCACACGACCAATTTTGAGGCAACATGCCAAAATCCTGCCCTTGAACGGCAGGTTCGCCGACACCGGAATGAAGGGAGCGTTCCGCCGGCGACAGAAGAGAAAAATGCGGGAAGCCGGGCCGATATGCCCGGAAAACGCGAGCATAGGGGAGGTTTTCGAGCACATTTCAGGGCGTGGCACGCTTATTGCGTCGAAGCCTGAGGCTGACGAGCGCGGGATCACGATCTTGCCGCCCGTCGAGGGAAGTGAAACAGTGCCGGAAAATTCCACTTAAAAACCGGGGATATTTCTTGAGTTCGACATCGAAAAAAGCCGCGATCGAAATCCGCGGAGTAAGCCGGGTCTACGGCGCCGGAAACGCACAGGTTACCGCCCTTGGCGGCATCTTTCTGGATATTCAGGAAAACGAATTCTTCACATTGCTCGGCCCCTCGGGCTGCGGCAAGACAACGCTTCTGCGGCTCATCGCCGGCTTCGATTTCCCGACATCCGGCGAGATCCTGCTGCACGGCCAGGACATCGCACCGCTGCCGCCCTTCAAGCGCCCGGTCAACACCGTGTTCCAAAACTATGCGCTCTTTCCGCATATGACGGTTGCCGAGAACATCAGCTTCGGCCTGCAGATGCTCGGCAAGCCCAAGGCCGAGATCAAGGCGCGCGTCGAGGAGATGCTGGAACTGGTGCATATGACCGCGATGCGCGATCGTCAGGTCAGCCAGATTTCCGGCGGCCAGCAGCAGCGTGTGGCGCTCGCCCGCGCGCTCGCTCCGAAGCCGAAAGTCCTGTTGCTCGACGAACCGCTTTCGGCGCTCGACTACAAGCTGCGCAAGGAAATGCAGGTCGAACTGAAGCGCGTGCAGGCCGAAACCGGCATCACCTTCATCTTCGTCACCCATGACCAGGAAGAAGCTCTGACCATGTCCGACCGCATCGCGGTCATGTCGGCGGGCTCCGTCCGTCAGGTGGGAAATCCCTGGGAGATTTACGATCATCCGGCCGAGCGCTTCGTCGCCAACTTCATTGGCGAAACGAATTTTCTCGAGGTCGAGGTCGTCTCCGTCGAAGGCGGCAGCGCAAAAGTTCGCCTGCGCTCCGGCAAGGAGATCCCCGCAACCTTCCCCGAGCAGACAACACCGAGCGGCAAGGTTACGATCGTCATTCGTCCGGAACATGCGGCTCTGTCCGAACCGAGCGATGATGCTCCGCTTTCCGGCACCATCGAAAGCATCGTCTATCTCGGCACAGATACAAACATCAGCGTCCGGCTCGACGGCGGCACGCTGTTTAACGTGCGCCAGCAGAACAGCCGGAGCGGTCCCTGCGGCTATAACGAAGGCCAGACTGTCAGCATCAAGCTCAGCGACGATGTCGCCCAGATCCTGAAGGATTGACCATGAGCGGCGCAGAGAAAGCCGCTCAGGCGGCCCAGAAAAAAGACATCACCAACCGCTGGCTGCTCAGCGCACCGGCCCTGCTCATCATCTTCGTCGCGGCGGCTGGCCCGCTGCTCGTCATGCTGCTCTATTCCTTCATGGCGAAGGGCGACTACGGCGATGTAAAGTTCGGGCAGTTTTCCTCGGAAGGCTGGATCTCCGTCTTCTTCCAGCGCGACATGTTCGACGACACGCTCGGCCTCGCGAGCGCCCACATGTCGATCATCTGGCGTTCGATCAAGCTGTCGGCCTACACCACCGTCCTGACACTTCTGCTCGGCTTCCCGACGGCCTACTTCATCGCCACGCGGCCGACGCACACCCGCGAAATCTGGGTGTTCCTCGTCACGATCCCGTTCTGGACCAACCTGCTCATCCGCACCTTCGCCATGCAGCAGATCATCCGCAACGAAGGCCTGCTGAACAACACCCTCATCTGGCTCGGCGTGATCGATAGCCCGCTGCAGATCATATACACCGATACGGCCAACCTTCTCGGCATGACCTATGTCTACCTGCCGCTGATGGTGTTGCCGCTCTATGCCTCGATCGAGAAGCTGGATTTCCGTCTCGTCGAGGCGGGCTATGATCTCTATGCGAACCGCTTCCAGGTCTTGAGACGGATCATCATTCCGCTGGTAAAGCCGGGCCTTATCGCCGGTTCCATCCTCGTGTTCATCCCCTCGCTCGGCGCCTATGTCATTCCGCGCGTGCTCGGCGGCGGCAAGAACATGATGCTCGGCAACCTGATCGAGATGCAGTTCGGATCCGGCCGCAACTGGCCGCTTGGCGCAGCGATGTCGATCACCCTCATGGCTTTCGTGATGATCGCCCTGATCTTCTATGTGAAGAACGCCTCGCGCTCGGGAGCCGGTCATGCTTAAGCCTCACTTCGATACCCGCAATCAACCCGGCTTCGTCTTCATCGCGCTGTTCACCTTCTTCGCGCTCTATCTGCCGATCGGTGCGCTGGTGGCCTATTCGTTCAATGCCGCGGAATCGCTTTCCCGATGGGATGGCTTCTCGTTCCGCTGGTTCGTATCCGCGTGGGAAAACAATGCCGTACAGGATGCGGCGATCCGCTCGATGATCATCGCGGTCTGGGCGGCCGTCCTCTCCACCATAGCCGCGACCATGGCCGCCCTTGCGACCACCCGCACGCGGCCCTATCGCGGCCTGACCTTCAAATACGCGGTTATCAACCAGCCGTTGATGGTGCCGGAAATCGTCACCGCCGTTGCGCTCCTGATCGTGTTTTCGCGCATCAAGGTCTACACCGGCTATTCCGGCCTCGGCTATCTCGTCCTCGCGCACACCGCATTCTGCATTCCCTTCGCCTACCTGCCGATCCGGGCGCGACTGGAAAGCATGGACCTGACGCTGGAACGCGCGGCAGCTGACCTCTACGCCACGCCGTGGATGGCGTTCCGCTGCGTGACGTTGCCGCTGCTGCGTCCCGCGATCATCGCCGGCTTCATGCTGGCCTTCGTCATCTCGCTCGATGACGTGGTCATCACCGAATTCGTCAAGTCCGGCGGACAGGACACCTTGCCGACCTACATGCTCGGCCAGCTCCGCCGCGAGACGACGCCCGAAATCAACGCGATTGCGACGGTGTTCCTGGCCCTGTCGACCGTGCTGGTAATGATCTTCTTCTTCATCAACAAACGTAAGCAATGATCATCTCGACATCCAAAACAAGTGAGAGGAACTGAAATGAAACGGATGATGACGACGACCGCGACCGCGGTGATTGCAATGCTTTCCTGCGCCGGCGCCGCTTCGGCCGCAGGCGAACTCAACATCTACAACTGGGGTGACTACACCAACCCCGAGCTGATCAAGAAGTTCGAGCAGAAGTTCGACGTCAAGGTGACCGTCACCGACTACGATTCGAACGACACCGCGCTCGCAAAGGTCCGCGCCGGCGGCCACGGCTTCGACATCGTCGTTCCCTCAGCAAACTACGTGCCGATCTGGATCAAGGAAGGCCTCATCGAGGAAGCCCGTCCCGACCAGATGGAAAACTTCAAGAATGTCGACGAGCGTTGGGTCAACGTCGCCTGGGATCCGGGTCGTCACTACACGGTTCCGTGGCAGTGGGGCTTTACCGGCATCGGCGTGAACACCTCCGTCTACAAGGGCGACATCAACACCTCAGCCATCTTCCTCGATCCTCCGGCGGAACTGGTCGGCAAGCTGAACGTCGCGCCTGAAATGAACGACGTCCTGTTCGCCACCATCAAGTACTTCGGCGGCGAGTGGTGCACCATGGACAAGGAAGTGCTCCGCAAGGTTCGCGACAAGCTGGTCGAAGCCAAGCCGAAGTGGCTGGCCATGGACTACAGCGTGACCGAAAAGCTGCCGGCCGGCGACTATGCCGGCGTTTACTACTGGAACGGCGCGATCATGCGCTCACGCGCCAAGAATGCCGACATCAAGATCGGCTACCCGAAGGAAGGCTTCCCCTACTTCATGGACAGCCTTGCGCTGCTGAAGGACGCCAAGAACCCGGAAAACGCCAAGCTGTTCATGAACTTCGTCATGGACCCGGAAAACGCCGCCCTGATCTCGGCCTTCGCCAAGTATTCGAACGGCATCAAGGGTTCGGACCAGTTCCTGCCGGCTGACATGAAAGACGCTCCGGAACTGGTGATCCCGGCCGAATTCGAAAAGGCTGGCGAGTTCCTCCTGGCTTGCGAGCCCGAGGTGCAGCAGTTCTACACCAAGATCTGGACCGAAGTTCAGAAGTAATCCTGTCCATATCGATACCCGCATCAAGACGGGGGAGCCTTTCGGCTCTCCCGTTTCAGGGAACTGTTTCCATGACCACGGAATTCAAGAGTGCCTATGGCTTCGAGCGCCGCGACGTAACGCTCGCCAACTGGCGTACCGCTCCTTTCAGCCACTGGAGCTTCAAGAACCTTCGCGAGATGGTGCCGACCGCCGAGATCCGCGCGACGGCCGAGCAGCCGGAAACGGCGCTTGAAAGCTCACCGCTGCTGGACGTACCTCTCGACACCGGCGTTGCCGATGCAAAAACGCCCCGCGCATTTCTCGATTACGCCCATACCGATGCCTTCGTGATGATGAAGGGCGGCACGATCATTGCCGAACACTACGCGCCGCATTGCTACGTCAATGCCCGCCATATCGTCTTTTCCATTTCGAAATCGCTGACCGCCCTCGTCTCCGGCATCCTTGAAGGGCAAGGCGCAATCGACCCTGACCGCCCGGTCACCGACTATCTCCCCGAGGCGAACGGCTCCGTTTACGGCGACTGCAGCTTTCGCGACGTACTGGACATGCGTGTCAGCCTCGATTTCGAGGAAGCCTATCTCGACAAGATGGGCGCCTTTGCCCGCTATCGCCGCGCGACGCTTTGGAACCCGGCTGAACCCGGCACGCCGAGCGAAACCCTTCTGGAATTCCTGCTGACGCTGAAGAAGGCCGACCGCGCCCATGGCGGACGCTTCTACTATGCCTCGCCCAATTCCGACCTGCTCGGCATCCTGATCGAGCGCGCCAGCGGTCGCCGCTATGTCGACCTTTTCTCCGACCTGTTGTGGAAGCCGCTCGGCGCGAAGAACCATGCGCTGGTCAGTGTCGATGGCGCCGGATCGGCACGTTCGGCCGGCGGCGTCTGCGTGACGGCCCGCGACCTAGCCCGCATCGGCCAGATGCTGCTGGACGGTGGCACCGCTGGTGGCCGGCAGGTCGTGCCCGCAGCATGGGTCGAGGACATGAAGACCGCCGGCGACCCGGAAGCCTGGAAACAGTCCGGCCCGACCTTCCTGCCCAACGGCCGCTACCGCAGCAAGTGGTACCAGTCCGGCGAGGCCGACGGCGCCTTCTGCGCGATCGGCATCCACGGCCAGTGGCTTTATGTCGACCCCTCGACCGAAACCGTCATCGTCAAGCTCTCGTCGCAGCCCAATCCGCTGGATGACGAACTGAAGCACGACAACTTCGCCTTCTTCCGCGCCATGTGCCGTGCAGCGGCCTGAAGCACCAATCTGGATAAATGACATGACCGAGACCGCAGACATCATCATCAAGAACGCCAAGGTCCTGACCATGGACAGCGACAGCCCGAAGGCCGAAGCCGTCGCGCTTTCCGGCAACAAGGTTCTCGCCGTCGGTTCCGCTTCGGAAATCGAAGCACTTGCCACCGCATCGACGAAAATCGTCGATGCCGGCGGAGCAACGGTGATGCCGGGCTTCAACGAAGCGCACATGCACATCTTCCCCGGCTCCGTTTCGCTGCGCCAACTCAACCTGCATGGCGTCGAAGGCTTCGAGGCGCTGAAGGCCGCCATGCTGGAATACGCCGCCGCCAATCCCGATGAGCCCCTGCTGATGGGCTTTTCCGCCGATTATTCGATCATCGGCCTCAACCAGCCGGTCACCCGCCAGCATCTCGACGCCATCATCCCCGACCGTCCGTTCATGATGTTCGCGCCCGACCACCACACAGCCTGGGCCAACACCCCGGCGCTGGAGAAGGCCGGCCTGCTGCAGGGCAAGGATGTCGGCGTCGGCAACGAAGTGGTGATGGGCGAGGACGGTCTGGCGAGCGGTGAGTTGCGCGAGGGCAATGCCTTTGGTCCCGTCGTTGCCCTGGCAACCACCGGCGGCCGCGAGGAACTCGGCATGGTCACCGGCATGGACCCGGAAAACGTCACGCCCGAACAATATGCCCTCGATCGCTCCATCCTGAAGAACGGCCTCGAATACTGCGCCTCCTGGGGCGTCACCTCCATCCAGAACTTCGACGGCAACCACTACCAGCTTCGCATCATGCGCGATCTGGAACTGGCCGGCGAACTGCCCTGCCGTATCCGTGTGCCCTTCCACATGAAGAACTTCATGGACCTGTCCGAACTCGACAAGGCCGCCGAGTGGAAGAAGGAATATGCCACCGACATGGTGCGCGGCGACTTCGTCAAGGTCTTCATGGATGGCGTTCTCGACAGCCAGACGGCCTATATGCTCGACGGCTATGGCGATCGCCCGGGTTATACCTACGAGCCGCTGTTCACGCCTGAGGCCTTCGACGCCATCGCCACCAAGGCTGACGGCCTTGGCCTGCAGATCGCCGTCCACGCCATCGGCAACGCCGCGATCCGCCAGACGCTTGACGGCTTCGAGGCAGCCGTCAAGGCGAACGGCAGGCAGGACCTCCGCCATCGCATCGAGCATATCGAGGTGATCCACCCCGACGATATTCCGCGTTTCAAGGAACTCGGCATCGTCGCTTCCATGCAGCCGGTGCATTATCCGGGCGGCACATGCTTCCCGGCAGAACCCACCACGGCAAAGATCGGCGAGGATCGCTGGGCCTATGCCTATGCATGGCGGACGATGAAGGATGCCGGCGCTCCTGTCGTCTTCGCATCCGACTGGCCGGTCTCGCCTGTCTCGCCCTTCCAGTGCATTCAGGATGCGCTCACCCGCAAGCCGTGGAAGGAGGGCCTTCCCGATCAACGCTTCACGCTCGAGGAATCGCTCGAGGCCTACACCTCCATCGGCGCATGGGTGGAATTCGCGGAAGGTCACAAGGGCAAGCTGAAGCCCGGCTTCCTCGCTGACGTGGTCATTCTTTCCCACGATATCGAAAGCGTCCCGGCCGACGAAATCATGGCAACCGTTCGCGCGGTGACCACGATCTGCGACGGACGCATTACCTATCAGGCAGCCTGACCGGATTTTGCCGTCCGCCAGCCGGGCGGCAAAAGCCCGCCCGACCCGGCCATTTCAAGGGACAAGCCACCATGACCGCGACCGCCGACCTCATCGTTCACAACGCCCGCATCCTCACCATGGATGATGAAAGCCCGCGTGCCGAAGCCATTGCCATTGCGGGAAACAGGATCCTGGCCGTCGGCGGCAATGCTGAAATCCTGCCGCTCGCAAAGGCCGGCGCGCGGATCATCGACGCTGGCGGCGCAACCGTCCTTCCCGGCTTCAACGAAGCCCATATGCACATCTTCGGCGGCTCGGTCGGCCTGAACGAACTTTCCTTGTTCAAGGTGCAGGGTTTCGACGCGCTGAAGAGCGCCATCCAGACCTATGCTGCCGCCAATCCCGATCTTCCGCTGCTGGTCGCGCAATATGCCGACTACACCGTGATTTCCGAGGAAGAGCGCGCCACCCGTCACCATCTCGACCGCATCATCCCGGACCGTCCCTTCCTGATGTTCTCCCCGGATCATCACACGGCCTGGGCAAACACGATCGCGCTGGAAAAGGCCGGCATCCTGCAGGGCCGCGATGTCGGCGTCGGCAACGAAATCGTCATGGGCGATGACGGTCTCGCGACCGGCGAACTGCGCGAAAGCAATGCGATCCGTCCCGTCTCCTCCATGAGCACATCGGGCGGCCGCGAGGGATTGGGTGTCGGCACCGGTGGCGACCCGGAACATGTGACAGCGGAAGAGCGCGCCGGCGACATCGCGGTTATCAAACGCGGCCTCGCCTATTGCGCCTCGCTCGGCATCACCTCGTTCCAGAACATGGACGGCAGCCTCTACCAGCTCGAAATGCTGCAGGAGATCGAGGACACCGACGGGTTACCGGTCCGCGTCCGCATGCCCTTCCACATGAAGAACTTCATGCCGCTCTCCGCTATCGAGGAAAAAGCGGCCGCATGGCGGGCGCGCTTCGACACCGACAAGCTCCGCAGCAACTTCGTCAAGATGTTCATGGATGGCGTTACCGAAGGCGAAACCGCCGTCTTCGTCGATGATTACAGCCACAAGCCCGGCTGGAAGGGCGATCCGCTGTTTTCCGCCGAGCACTTCAATTTCATCGCGGTCGAAGCCGACAGGCTTGGTCTGCCGGTCACCGTGCACGCCATCGGCGACGGCGCGGTCCGCATGGTGCTGGACGGTTACGAAGCAGCCATCGAAGCGAACGGCAAGCGCGACAGCCGCAATCGCATCGAACACATCGAGGTCGTGCATCCCGACGATGTCCCGCGCTTTGCAAAACTCGGCACCGTCGCCTCGATGCAGCCGACCCATCCGCCGGGTTCGGCCGGCCTGCCGCTCGAACCCTACCTCACCTATATTGGCCGCGAACGCTGGCCCTTCGCCTTCGCCTGGAAGACGCTGGTCGATGCCGGCGCGAAAATCGTATTCGCCACCGACTGGCCCGTCTCGCCGCTCGCACCGCTGAGCTGCATCGGCGACGCCATGACCCGCAAGCCCTGGGCGGACGACATGCCCGACCATCGTCTTTCCCTGATGGAGACCCTTGCCGCCTACACCCGCACAAGCGCATGGGTAGAATTCATGGAAGATCGAAAGGGTAAGTTGAAAGAAGGCTTCCTCGCCGATATCGTCGTTCTTTCCGGCGATATCGAGGCCTGCCCGGCCGGGGAAATCGCCGCTCTCAAACCCGTCGCAACGATCTGCGATGGCCGCATCACTTACGAGGCATCCTGACGAGGACATGAACGAAGACAGCAGACAATCGACTGGTGCTCCCGCGGCAAGGAGCCCCGGCGCGACGAAAAAGGGGATAGAAACCCGGGCGCGCATCATCAGGGGCGCGATCGAGGCGGTGGAAAGCGAAGGCATGGAATCGCTGACCACGCGCAAGATCGCCGCGCGCGCCGGTGTGCAGCTCGCCACGCTGCACTACTATTTCGACAGCAAGGAAAGCCTGATGCTGGCGGTCCTTGAAGACCTCGTCACAGACATGAGCACACGCTACACCAGTTCGGTGAACAGCGCCGACATGGACGACCGCATCGCCCAGCTCATCCGGCTGATCTGGCGCTATATCGGCGAGAACCCCAACCGCGAAATTTCCCAGATCGAACTGACGATCTATGCCCTGCGCACCAAGGGCTCGGAATGGCTGGCTGCCAAGCAGTACAACACCTACATCGATTTCTACAGCCAGTTCGTGTTCCGCGACAGCGACATCCCGGAGCCCGAACGGACCCGGATCGCCAACGCCGTCACCCGCTTCATGCTGATCGGCATCGACGGACTTATCCTGCAGAACTTCGCGCTCGGTGACACCGCCGTTGCCTCGGAAAGCGTCGAAGCGCTGATCTTCACCACCCAGGCCTATCTGAAAAAGCTGATCGTCCAGTCAACGGCCTGACCCTCAGGACAGCTTCATGTCGGACATGATCCCGGCGTAACAGCCGGGGCCATGCTTCCGCGCGCGCTGACAATGGATTGCGGAAAATCAGGCTTGCAAGAAATACCCATATGTGAAAGATAAATTCAAATAAGAATTTTGGCGAATGCAGACTCGCCATTCCAGCATCTGCCGTCGGCGTTCCGGCCGACATCTTGGGAGGAGATTGACATGCAGGATGAAGCGGGCCCGCTGCTTGCGGGGCTGACCGTGATCGATATGAGCCAGTTCCTGTCCGGGCCTTACTGCTCGCTCCGCCTGCTCGACCTCGGCGCACGCGTCATCAAGATCGAACGGCCTGACGGCGGCGACCTTTCCCGCCGCCTTTACCTCTCGGATACCGAGGTCGGCGGCGACTCCACGCTGTTCCACGCCATCAACCGCGGCAAGGAAAGCCTCGGCATCGACCTGAAGAACCCTGAAGATCTCGCCTTCCTGCGCAAGCTGCTGGGCAGCGCGGACGTGATGATCCAGAACTTCCGTCCCGGCGTGATCGAGCGCCTCGGCCTCGATTACGAGGCGGTGAAGGCCATCAATCCGAAGATCGTCTACGCCTCGATCAGCGGCTATGGCGAAGAGGGACCGTGGGTCATGCGCCCCGGTCAGGACCTGCTCGCGCAGGCCCGCTCCGGCGTGATGTGGCTGAACGGTGACGAAAATCAGGGGCCCGTGCCCCTCGGCCTGTCCATCGCCGACATGCTGGCCGGCGCCAACACCTGTCAGGCCATCCTCGCCGCCCTCGTGCGCCGAGGCGTCTCGGGCAAGGGCGCGCATGTCCAGACCAGCCTGCTGGAAAGCCTTGTCGATCTCCAGTTCGAGCTTTTGACTACCCACCTGAACGACGGCCGTCGCCTTCCGAAGCGCGCCTCCTTCCGCAACGCCAATGCCTATCTCTCCGCGCCCTACGGCGTATACCCGGCCAAGGACGGCTATCTCGCCATCGCCATGACCCCAATCGGCCGCCTGCAGGATCTGCTTGGCATCGAGGCTCTGGCGCCCTTCCGCGACGATCCGAAATCGTGGTTCACCCGCCGCGACGAAATCAAGAAGATCATCGCCGACCGCATCGCGACCGAGACTGTCGAGCACTGGCTCGCCATTCTGGAGCCTGCCGACATCTGGTGCTCGAAGGTGATGGAATGGCCGGAACTGCTGGAGAGCGAAGGCTTCCGCCTGCTCGACATGCTGCAGACCGTCACCCGCGAAGATGATGTCGCGATCGGCACCACCCGCTGCCCCGTTCGTGTCGATGGCAAGCGGCCCTATGGCGGCCGCGCCGCGCCGCTCGTTGGAGAACACACGGCAAAGATCAGGGCGGAGTTCGCGTAATGGTCATCACCCTGAAAGGCATGACCTGGAGCCATCCCCGCGGTTACGACCCGATGGTGGCCTGCTCCGCCGACTGGCTGGAAAAGACCGGTGTGACGGTCGAGTGGGACAAGCGCTCCCTGCAGGATTTCGAGAGCTTTCCCGTCGAGGAACTTGCCCGCAACTACGACCTGATCGTCATCGATCACCCCCATGTCGGGCAGATCACCGCGGAAAACTGCCTCGCCCCGCTGGAACAACCCGAGCGACAGACCGAATTCGAGGCGCTGGCGGCGGGCACCGTCGGTGCATCCTTTCCCAGCTACAACTGGCAGGGTCATCAATGGGCCTTCCCCATCGACGCTGCAACGCAGGTGCTTGCATGGCGGCCCGACCGGCTGGAAGCTCCGCCGGCCGAATGGGAAGACGTGCTGCATCTGGCCCGTCGCGGCGCGGTCCTCCTGCCGCTGCGCCCGCCCCATTCGCTGATGAGCTTCTTCACCCTTTGCGGCCAGCTCGGACGCCCGTGTTCCGTCGACAGGGACACACCCTTTGCAGACCGTGAGACCGGCGGCAACGCGCTGGAAATGATCCGTGAACTGGCGAGCCTGATCGACCCGGCCTGCCTGACGATGGACCCCATCGCGGTCCTCGACAGCATGGGCGACACAAGTTCACCCGTTGCAGTCTCGCCACTCATCTACGGCTATGTCAGTTATTCGCTGGACGGTTTCCGCCCTGCCCGCATCGCCTTTGCCGACATGCCGCTGGCTGGCGACAGCGCGTACAAGGGTTCGGCGCTTGGCGGCACCGGCATCGCTGTTTCGGCATTCTCGCAGAACCGGCAGGCCGCAATCGATTTCGCCTACTGGATCGCCGGAGGCCCCGTGCAGGCTGACAGCTACTGGCGCTCCGGAGGCCAGCCTGGCCATGCCGCCGGATGGGAAGACGATGGCGCGAACGCCGCCACGCTCGATTTCTACCGCGCCACTCGCCGCACACTGGAGGGTGCATGGCTCCGCCCGCGGCATGACGGCTACATGCCGTTCCAGGAAGAAGCGTCCCACATCGTCAACAACGCCGTCACCGGCACGATTTCCATCGACACGGCGATTGCGCAACTGAATGACGGCTTCGTGAAGAGTTTCCGGGGATAGCCCGGAGCCGCGCTCTGGATCGACCAGATCATCAATGTCACCATGAACAGATTCGTTTCATGGTGACATTGATGCATCCCATATTTTCCACCGGCGCCATTTATGCCGCTGCCGCCTTCTGCGAAATCGCCGGCTGCTTTGCCTTCTGGGCATGGCTGAAACTGTCGAAATCCATTTTCTGGCTGGCGCCGGGTGCCGCCCTGCTCGTCGCCTTCGCGGCCTTGCTCACACTCGTGCCAAGCGAAGCCGCCGGCCGCGCCTATGCCGCCTATGGCGGCGTCTACATCCTCGCCTCTCTTGTGTGGCTGTGGCTCGTCGAGGGGCAAATGCCGGATCGCTGGGATTTCACCGGCTCGCTGCTGGCGCTTGCAGGTGCCGCCGTCATCCTTTTCGCCCCTCGCGCCGCCTGAGTGGATTTCGGGCGGATTTTCGGCCAGACAGGGTCAGATGCTCCACAGTTTCAGGGCATTCCCCGAGAGAACCCGCGTCTTATCATCGAGGCTGACACCGGAAAGCAGCGCATGGGTCGCACCCACCCAGGTCGAAAGCCCGCCGCCCAGCGTGCAGACAGGCCAGTCGCTGCCCCAGACCATGCGGTCGAAGCCGAAGTTTTCGGCCACATGGGCGAAGTAAGGTTTCAGGTCTTCCAGCGTCCAGTTCTCGGCTCCATAGGCCGGCAGACCGGAAAGCTTGACGGTCACATTCGGCCGCCGGGCGATTTCCGCCATCGGCCCCTTCCACACATCGAAGCCGCCGCTCTTGATATCCGGTATGCCGCAATGGTCGAGCACGAAGGAAACGTCAGGAGCGCTATCGGCAAGCGCCGCAGCCTTTTTCAACTGATGCGGCAGAACGCAGATATCGAAGACCAGCCCAGTGCCGGCGAGACGCCGGATATTTTCGCGAAACAGTGCCCCCTCGGAGAAATCGTCCGGCATCACATGCAGCACGCGACGGAAGCCTCGCACGAAACGGTTGCCGAGCACCCGCTCGAGATAAACAGGGAAATCCGCTGATTCGGGCCGGCAGGCGGCAATCGCTCCGACAAGCTGGCTTCCCTCGGTCGCGGCCCCAAGGACGGCAAGACGCTCGATCATCGCCGTTTCCGCCTCGATATCGGCCTCCGCCACATCGACTTCCATATGCAGGGTCGCGGAAATCCCGAGGCGACGCGCCTCCTGCAGGTAGGTATCGTAGGTGAAATCGGCATCGAGCGGCGGAACACCGGAAAGCCACGGATAGGAAAGCTGTCCCCTGTAGATCAGGTGCAGATGGGTATCGACGATCATTCGGGTCTCCTCCTCGAATTCGCGAGGAAACCTGCCACATAAAAATCAGCTATTCAAATACGAATTTTTGAGGTTTCACCCCTCGGCCTTGAAGTCGGAGCCGGTCATCTCCGAGAGCTTGCGGGTGGTCTCCAGCAGCAGCTGAATGGTGTTGGTGATATCGGGCGCGCCGGGCGTGTTGATCAACGTGATATAGGGCACCGTCAGCGACGCGATCACCTTGCCGTCCGCTCCCAGAACGGGTGCCGACAGGTTGATGACGCCCGCCGTCTGCGCGCTCGGCATCATCTCGTAGCCGCGCGCACGGATCTGGTCGAGCCGCGACAGGAATTCCGGCGTGACCTTGTTGTGGTCGCCGCTGCTGCCGAGGTTTTCGGCGATCATCATCTCACGCTCTTCCTTCGTATGGAAGGCGAGCAGCACATGGCCGGAGCCCGTATCGAACAGACTGATCCGCGAGCCGACACGGATGGAAATACCCCAGTAACCCGGCGCTTCCTGCTGGGCGATGACCACCGGATAGCCCCGATCGAAGACGACGAGCTGGTTCGCCTGACGGGACGCCTCGGCAAGCTCGCGCATCAGCGGCACGGCGAAGGAAACGAGCCGGCGCACGGGCGCGTGAAGCTGGGCCAGCCCGAAAAGCTTCAGCGTCAATGCGAAACGGTCACCGTCGATGCGGGTCACGTAGCCGCGCTTCACCAGCCGGTCGAGCATTCGGTAGAATTCGTTCGGGCTGCGGTCGAGGCGCTTGGCGATTTCGGCCTGCGTCAGCCCGCCATCGACGGCGGCCAGAAGTTCGAGAATATCCAGTCCCTTGTCCAGCGCCGGCGCGCGATAGCGGTCGTTGTCGTCTTCTGTCACCACGCGCTCCCCAATGAATAGGTCAATTCATATACGCAGAAATACGGCCCCGCAATACTTTCGGCTTGACGTCAGATAAATAAATGGTTTGTATATGAATGAAGCTCTCATGGGTGAGGGCTGAGGCGAAAGCCAATTGGGAGGAGAAAATGTCAAAACTTTTGACCGGCGTTGCAGCCGGCGCAATTTTATGCGCGTGGGCGGGCGCAGTCTTCGCGGCCGACCTGCCCGGCAAGTTCGACGGCGTCACCATCGATGCCAAGCTGATCGGCGGTCAGCAGTACGAAGCCCTTTATGCCCGCATTGCCGAATGGGAGAAGGCAACGGGCGCCAAGGTCAACGTCATTTCCAAGAAAAACCATTTCGAGCTCGACAAGGAGATCAAGTCGGACATCGCCACCGGAAACATTTCCTGGTGCGTGGGTTCGAACCACTCCTCCTTCGCTCCCCAGTATCCCGATATCTATACCGACCTCTCCGCGCTCCTGCCCAAGGAAGAGATCGACGCCTTCGTTCCGGCGAATATCAAGGCCTCGACGCTCGATGGCAAGCTGGTTATGCTGCCGCGCGCCCAGTTCGACGTTTCGGCGCTCTACTACCAGAAGAGCCTCTATCAGGACGAAGCCAAGCAGAAAGCCTTCAAGGAAAAATACGGCTACGACCTCGCGCCGCCGGATACCTGGCAGCAGGTCACCGATCAGGCGATCTTCTTCTCCAGCCCGCCGGATTTCTACGGCACGCAGTTTGCCGGCAAGGAAGAAGCCATCAACGGCCGCTTCTTCGAAATGCTGGTGGCTGAAGGCGGCGAATACCTCGACAAGGACGGCAAGCCCGCCTTCAACTCGGAGGCCGGCGTTCGCGCGCTCGACTGGTTCGTCAATCTCTACAAGGCCAAGGCCGTTCCGGCCGGCACCACCAACTATCTGTGGGATGACCTCGGTCAGGGCTTCGCCTCCGGCACCATCGCGCTCAATCTCGACTGGCCTGGCTGGGCGACCTTCTTCAACGATCCGAAGTCTTCCAAGGTTGCCGGCAATGTCGGCGTGAAGGTCCAGCCTGCCGGCTCGTCCGGCAAGCGCACCGGCTGGTCCGGCCATCACGGCTTCTCGGTCACCGAGAGCTGCGCCAGCAAGGACGCCGCCGCATCGCTCGTCTGGTTCCTCACCAACGAGGACAGCCAGAAGCTCGAGGCTGCCGCTGGCCCGCTGCCGACACGCACCGCCGTCTGGGATTGGGACATCAAGCAGGCAGAGAACGATCCTTACAAGAAGGAAGTTCTGACCGCTTTCCAGGAAGCGGCCAGGCATGCCTTCGCCGTTCCGCAGACCCCGTCGTGGATCGAGATCTCCAACGCCGTCTATCCGGAACTGCAGGCCGCCATCCTCGGCGACAAGTCCTCCAAGGACGCCCTCGATGCAGCCGCGAAGAAGGCAACCGAGATCCTCGAAGACGCCGGCGCGCTGTAAGGCGCTCACGACAAACAGATTTGCCCCTCACCCTGACCCTCTCCCCGCTTGCGGGGAGAGGGAACGGACAGGCTGCGGCTTATCCTTACTCTCCGCCTGCGGGGAGTAAGGTGCCGGCAGGCGAATGAGGGGCAAGCGCATTCAATAAGCAGTTTGCAATCGGTGGATACCTTCCGTCGGGGAGAGCGTCCCACCGACTGCATGAAAACCATTTTTGAAAAGCATACAGGAGAGGCATTTCATGAAAGGCTGGAGACCACCGGCACCCGTCCTGCTTCTGCTGCCCGCATTCATCGTCCTGGCAGCCGTCGTCATCATCCCTCTTCTACTTTCGCTGTATTCCAGCTTCACGGCATTCCGGCTCACCCAGCCGGCATCGCTTTACACGCTGGTCGGCTTCCGCAACTACGAGCGCATCCTCACCGATCTGGAGTTCTGGAGCGCCTTCGGGCGTACCGTCCTGCTGCTCACGGTGGCGCTCAACCTCGAAATGCTGATCGGCCTCGGCCTTGCGATGCTGGTCGAAAAGGCGACGCGGGGTCAGCGTATCCTGAGAACCATCATGATGTTTCCGATGATGTTCTCGCCGATCCTCGTCGGCTTCCAGTTCAAGTTCATGTTCAATGACAATATCGGCCTGATCAACAATGCGCTGCAGTCGCTCGGCCTCACCGATCAGGCGATCCCGTGGCTGATCGACGGACAGCTTGCCTTCTGGGCGATCCTGACCGCGGAAATCTGGTCGTCCACCTCGGTCTTCGCGATCCTCATCCTCGCCGGCCTGCTCGCCATGCCGAAAGAGCCGATCGAGGCCGCCCGCGTCGATGGCTGCACGCCCTTCCAGACCTTCCGTTACGTCACCTGGCCCTTCATCATGCCCTTTGCCTATATCGCCATGACGATCCGTTCGCTGGACGTCGCCCGCGCCTACGACATCGTCAAGATCATGACCGATGGCGGCCCGGCCAAGCGCACGGAGCTGCTCTGGACGCTCGTTGCCCGCACCGCCTATTCCGACGCCCGAATGGGGCTCGCCAACGCCATGGCATATTTCGCCATCCTGCTGTCGATCCTCTTCACCGTCTATTTCTACCGGAAGCTGGCGGCAGCCCGCACCCAGATCGCTGCGGAGTGGTGAGATGAACGAGAACGCACAGCACCGCATCAAGACCACGCTGCTTTCACTCGCCCACAAGATCACCCTGTTTGTGGCGATGACCATCATCTGCCTGCCGGGTCTCTGGATCGTGCTCGCCTCCTTCCGCCCGACGGTGGAAATCATGGCGAAGCCGCCGGTCTGGATCCCGCAGGACCTATCCTTCGATGCCTATATCGCCATGTTCTCCGGCATCGGCCAGGGCGGCATTCCGGTCATCGAATACTTCCGCAACTCGCTGATCATCTCGGTCACCTCGACCGTGATCTCGCTCGCCATCGGCATGGCCGGCGGCTATGCGTTTGCCCGCTACCGCTTCAAGGGCAAGTCCGGCATCTTCCTCGGGCTGATGCTGACCCGCACCGTGCCCGGCATTGCGCTCTCCCTGCCGCTGTTCTTCGTCTATTCGAAGCTCGGCATCATCGACAGCCATTTCGGCCTGATCCTCGCCTATGTGGCGCTGAACGTGCCCTTCACCATCTGGCTGATCGACGGTTTCTTCCGCCAGGTGCCGAAGGATCTCGCCGAAGCGGCACAAATCGACGGCTGCACCCGCTGGCAGGCTTTCTGGCAGGTGGAATTCCCGCTTGCCGGCCCCGGCATCGCCTCCGCCGGCATCTTCGCCTTCCTCACCTCGTGGAACGAGTTCGCGCTCGCCTCGCAGCTCACCCGTTCCGTCACCTCCAAGACCCTGCCTGTCGGCCTGCTCGACTATACCGCGGAATTCACCATCGACTGGCGCGGCATGTGCGCGCTCGCCGTCGTGATGATCATCCCGGCCCTCGTGCTGACCTTCATCGTGCAGAAACACCTCGTATCCGGCCTCACCTCCGGCGCAGTCAAAGGATAGACCATGGCAACCGTTTCCCTCGAAAAGCTGGTCAAGCGCTACGGCGCGCTCGAAGTGGTGCACGGCATCGACCTCGAAGTGGCGGACCGCGAATTCATCGCGCTCGTCGGCCCCTCCGGCTGCGGCAAGTCCACCACACTCCGCATGATCGCCGGCCTCGAGCCGATCTCCGGCGGCGACCTGAAGATCGGCGGCCGCGTGGTCAACGACCTGCCGCCGCGCGCCCGCAACCTCGCCATGGTCTTCCAGTCCTACGCGCTTTATCCGCACATGACCGTGCGCGAGAACATGGGCTTCTCGCTGAAGATCGCCGGCCAGAAGCCGGAGGAAATCGCCCCCCGCGTCGAGGAAGCGGCCCGCACCCTCGACCTCACTCACCTGCTCGACCGCCGTCCCTCGCAGCTTTCGGGCGGTCAGCGCCAGCGCGTCGCCATGGGCCGCGCCATCGTGCGTCATCCCGACGTCTTCCTGTTCGACGAGCCGCTGTCGAACCTCGACGCCAAGTTGCGCACCCAGATGCGCACCGAGATCAAGAAGCTGCACGCCAAGGTGCGGTCGACCGTGATCTACGTCACCCATGACCAGGTCGAGGCCATGACGCTCGCCGACCGCATCGTCATCATGCGGGACGGTTACATCGAGCAGGTCGGCACGCCGGAGGATGTCTTTCACCGCCCGAATTCGAAGTTCGTCGCCGGCTTCATCGGTTCGCCGCCGATGAACCTCAAGGACGCAGAGATTACGGATGGCCGCGTTGTCTTCGCGAACGGCGACAGCCTGCCGCTTCCGCAGCAGTTTGCCTCGCGCGTCACCGCCGGCCAGAAGGTCACCTTCGGCATACGCCCCGACGACGTCTACCCGACCGGCCACGGCATCCATTCCGGTGAGGAGACCGCCGTCCACAAGACTGACCTCAAGGTGACGATCACCGAACCGCTCGGCAACGAGACGCTGGTTTTCGCCGAACTCGGCGCCAGCGAATGGGTCAGCCGCATGCTGAACCCGCGGGCGCTGAGGAGCGGCGAAGGCCTCTCCTTCTCGCTCGACCTTTCGCAGGCTCACATGTTCGACCGGGAAACCGGCAGGACGCTCAGGGGCTGAGCCATGGCGAAGATCGAACGCATTGAGCTGAAGATGGTCGACCTTCGCCCGAAGGTCGAACGCACCGACGCGATCCAGAGCTTCGTCAGCCAGGAAACCCCGCTCGTCGTCATCACCGACAGCGACGGCGCCACCGGCACCGGCTACAGCTATACCATCGGCACCGGCGGCTCTTCCGTCATGCGGCTTCTTGCCGATCATCTTAGCCCCCGCCTGATCGGCCGCGATGCGGACATGATCGAGGCGATCTGGCATGAGCTGGAATTCGCCACCCACGCCACCACCATCGGCGCGATCACCTCGATTGCGCTTGCCGCCATCGACACCGCGCTCTGGGACCTCCGCGCCCGCAAGCAGAGCCTGCCGCTGTGGAAGCTTGCAGGCGGCGCCAAGGATCGCTGCCCCCTCTACACCACCGAAGGCGGCTGGCTGCATATTCCGACCGAGGCGCTGGTCGAGGATGCACTGGAGGCAAAGTCCAAGGGCTTTCGCGGTTCCAAGGTAAAGATCGGCAAGCCGAGCGGTTCAGAGGACTTCGCCCGCCTCTCGGCCGTTCGCAAGGCCGTCGGCGACGCCTACGAGATCATGACGGATGCCAATCAGGGCTTCGCCGTCGATGAGGTGATCCGCCGCGCCGAGCGTCTGAGGGAACTAGACCTTGCATGGCTGGAGGAGCCGCTCCCGGCCGACGATATCGACGGCCACATCAGGCTCAATCGCTCGACCGCAACGCCCGTCGCGGTCGGCGAGTCGCTCTATTCGATCCGCCACTTCCGGGAATACATGCAGAAGGGGGCATGCTCCATCGTGCAGGTGGATGCCGGCCGTATCGGCGGCATCACCCCCTGGCTCAAGGTGGCGCATGCGGCCGAAGCCTTCGACATGCCGGTCTGCCCGCATTTCCTGATGGAACTGCATGTCAGCCTGACCTGCGCCGTGCCGAACGGCAAGTATGTCGAATACATCCCGCAGCTCGACGACATCACCACCTCGCGCCTGAGGATCAAGGACGGCATGGCCCTCGCGCCCGAGACGCCCGGCCTCGGCATCGAATGGGACTGGGATGCCATCGACGGCCGCCGGATCACAGAATTCGACCGCGAGATCCGCTGAGGAGGAAACGACTATGCAGCGCATCGGCATGGTGATCGGCGTGAGGCCGGAAAAGCTCGAGGAATACAAACGCCTGCACGCGGCCGTCTGGCCCGACGTACTAGCGATGATTTCCGCCTGCAACATCAAGAACTACTCGATCTTCCTGAAGGAGCCGGAGAACCTGCTCTTCTCCTTCTTCGAATATCACGGCACCGACTACGAAGCCGACATGGCCAGGATGGCCGCCGACCCGAAGACCCAGGAATGGTGGGCCGTCTGCATGCCCTGCCAGCAGCCCCTCGATACCCGGAAAGAAGGCGAGTGGTGGGCCTCGATGGAGGAGGTGTTTTTCCATGCGTGAGACCTCTGCGATGCGTTGCGGTTTGCCCCTCACCCTGCCCCTCTCCCCGCTCGCGGGGAGAGGGAATGCTGACGTAAAGGCCGGTCGGCAGCTTCCTTCTCCCCGTTTACGGGGAGAAGGTGGCGGCAGCCGGATGAGGGGCTTTGCTGCCCTGCCGGAGATGACACAATGACCTTCGACCCGAAATCCCTCTCCCAGTCCTGGCCGATGCCCGCAAAGCCGCGCCCGATCGTCACCTTCGGCGCCGGCTCTATCGTCAGCGACGCGCATTTTCCGGCCTATGCCAAGGGCGGCTTCCCCATCGCCGGGCTCTACGATCCCGATTACGAAAAAGCCAGGTCGCTTGCCGATAAATGGGGCGTGGCGGCCTATGCCTCCGTCGAGGAAGCGGCAGCCGTGGAAAACGCGATCTTCGATCTCGCCACCCCGCCGGCAGCCCACGCCAAGGTACTTTCCGCCCTGCCGGATGGCGCGCCGGTGCTGATCCAGAAGCCGATGGGTTCGGATCTGGCGGCCGCGACCGAGATCCTGAAGATCTGCCGGGCGAAAAACCTCAAGGCGGCCGTGAACTTCCAGCTGCGCTTCGCGCCGATGATGCTGGGTCTGAAGGATGCCATCGCCAAGGGACTGCTCGGCGAGGTCGTCGATTTCGACGTCTATCTGGCCCTCGATACCCCGTGGCAGCTCTGGGCCTTCCTCGAAGGCCTACCGCGCATCGAGATCGCCATGCACTCGATCCATTACCTCGACGTCATCCGTCAAGTTCTGGGTGATCCGAAGGACGTGCATGCGAAGTCGATCGGCCACCCCAATCACAAGATGGCGCAGACGCGTACTACCGCGATCCTCGATTACGGCGACCGGGTGCGCTGCGCCATCTCGATCAACCACGACCACAAGTTCGGCCGCAAGCATCAGGCCTGCGAGTTCCGCGTCTCGGGCACCGAAGGTGCGGCCTATGTCCAGCTCGGGGTCAACCTCGATTATCCGCGCGGCGAACCGGACATTCTGGAGATCTATCCGAAGGGCGGCAGCGACTGGGTGACCGTGCCGCTCGAAGGCACCTGGTTCCCCGATGCCTTCGTCGGCCGCATGGCCAACCTCCAGCGCTTTGCCTCCGGCGAAGATGCCGAACTCGTTTCCTCGGTCGAGGATGCCTGGAAGACCATGGCGCTTGTCGAGGCGCTCTACCAGTCGAACGCCGCGCCTGCGACCGCGCTCGAGACACTACCGCAGTAAGGAAGATCACGATGGAACAGCTGAAATATTTCGAGGACTACGAGCTCGGCGCCCAGCGCCTGACGACGGGCCGCACTATCACCGAGACGGATTTCATCGTCCATGCCGGCCATACCGGCGATTTCTTCCCCCATCACATGGATGCCGAATTCGCCAAGACCACCCCGTTCGGCCAGCGCATCGCCCATGGCACGATGGTCTTTTCCATCGGCGTCGGCCTGACCGCCAGCGTCATCAATCCGGCCGCCTTCTCCTATGGCTACGACCGCCTGCGGTTCATTCGCCCTGTCTTTATCGGCGACACTATCCATACCCGTGTCACCATTCATTCCAGGGAAGACGATCCGAAGCGCGCCGAAGTCGGCCGCGTCGTCGAGCGCACCGAAGTCATCAACCAGAAGGGCGAGGTCGTGCTCGCCGCCGACCACATCCACATCGTCGAGCGCCGGCCCAAGGCCGCCTGATCCGACGACTCAAGGAAAGGAAGAAACCCATGTCTCTCCCCCTCGAAAACAAGCGCGCGCTGGTCACTGCCGCCGGCCAGGGCATTGGCCGGGCGAGCGCGCTCGCCTTCGCCCGCGCCGGTGCAACCGTTGTCGCCACCGACATCAATGCCGATGCGCTGAAGAGCCTTGCCGGTGAAGCGAACATCGAAACCCGCGTGCTCGACGTCCTGAAGGACGAAGCCGTCGCCTCCGTCATTGCCGAGGCCGGCCCGTTCGACGTGCTGTTCAACTGCGCCGGCTTCGTCCATGCCGGCTCTATCCTCGACATGCCCGACAAGGATCTGGACTTCGCCTTCGATCTCAACGTCCGCGCCATGGTGCGTACCATCCGCGCCGTGCTGCCCGCCATGCTGGAGCGTGGCGGCGGCGCGATCATCAACATGGCCTCGGTCGCCTCCTCCATGAAGGGCGTTCCGAACCGCTGCGCCTATTCCGTCACCAAGGCCGCCGTCATCGGCCTCACCAAGTCGGTTGCCGCCGATTATGTGGCCCAAGGCATCCGCTGCAACGCCATCTGCCCCGGCACAGTCGAAAGCCCCTCCCTGCAGGACCGCATGAAGGCTCAGGGCGACTATGAGACGTCACGCACCGCCTTCATCGCCCGCCAGCCCATGGGCCGCCTCGGCACGCCTGAGGAAATCGCCGATCTGGCGGTGCATCTGGCAACCGCGACCTATACCACTGGTCAGGCCTACGCCATCGACGGCGGCTGGACCATCTGAGCAACGCCAGGAAAAGTGTGAAGCGGTTTTCCGTCCAGCGTTGCGGCGGGAAAAACAAGGAGCGTCAGATCACGGCGCTCACTCAGGATTTGAAAGGAAATACCCGATGAAACTCATGCGCGTCGGCCCCCTCGGCCAGGAAAAGCCCGCCCTTCTCGACAAGGACGGCAAGACCCGTGATCTTTCCGCCCACGTCGCCGATATCGGCGGCGCGGCCATCGGCCCGGAAGGCCTTGCAAAGATTGCGGCAATCGACCCTGCCTCGCTGCCGGAACTGACGGCCGATCGCATCGGCGCCTGCGTCGCCGGCACCGGCAAGTTCATCTGCATCGGCCTCAACTATTCCGACCACGCCGCCGAAACCGGCGCTGAGGTTCCGCCGGAGCCGGTGATCTTCATGAAGGCGACCTCGGCCATCGTCGGCCCGGACGATGATGTTCTGATCCCGCGCGGTTCGGAAAAGACCGACTGGGAAGTCGAACTGGGCGTCGTCATCGGCAAGACCGCGAAATACGTCTCGGAAGCCGATGCCATGGACTATGTCGCCGGCTACTGCGTCTCCCACGACGTTTCCGAACGCGCCTTCCAGACGGAACGGGCGGGACAGTGGACCAAGGGCAAGTCCTGCGACACCTTCGGCCCCATCGGCCCCTGGCTGGTGACGAAGGACGAGATCGCCGATCCGCAGAACCTCTCGATGTGGCTGACGGTCAACGGCGAGAAGATGCAGAACGGCTCCTCGAAGACCATGGTCTACGGCGTCGCCTACCTCGTCTCGTATCTCAGCCAGTTCATGTCGCTGCATCCCGGCGACGTCATCTCCACCGGCACGCCGCCGGGTGTCGGCCTCGGCATGAAGCCGCAGCGCTTCCTGAAGGCCGGCGACGTCGTCGAACTCGGCATCGAAGGCCTCGGCACCCAGAAGCAGACCTTCAAAGCCGACGCCTGATCCCCCTCACTCAAGACCCAGGGCCTTGACCTATGACCAAGATCACCAGCCTGCGCAGCATCGACCTGCGCTTTCCCACCTCCCAGAGCCTCGACGGCTCGGACGCGATGAATCCGGATCCGGATTACTCCGCGGCCTATGTCGTGCTCGAAACCGACCAGCCCGGCCTCGAAGGCCACGGCCTGACGTTCACGATCGGCCGCGGCAACGAGATCTGCTGCGCCGCGATCGACGCCATGAAGCATCTGGTGGTGGGACTGGATCTCGATTGGGTCAAGGTCAATCCCGGCCGCTTCTGGCGGCATGTGACGAGCGACAGCCAGCTGCGCTGGATCGGCCCGGACAAGGGCGCCATGCATCTCGCCACCGGCGCCGTGGTCAACGCCGTCTGGGATATCCTTGCCAAACAGGCCGGCAAGCCGGTCTGGCGTCTCGTCGCAGAGATGACGCCAGAGGAAATCCTCTCCATCGTCGACTTCCGCTACCTGACGGACGCCATCACGCCGGAAGAGGCGCTGGCGATCCTGCAGAAAGCCGGGGAAGGAAAGGCCGAGCGCATCGCCCTCCTCGAGAAGGAAGGCTATCCCTGCTACACGACTTCCGCCGGCTGGCTCGGCTATTCCGACGAGAAGCTGCGCCGCCTCTGCCAGGAGGCCGTCGATCAGGGCTTCACCCACATCAAGATGAAGGTCGGCCGCGATCTGGAAGACGACAAGCGTCGTCTCAGGATCGCCCGCGAGGTCATCGGCGACGACCGCTACATGATGATCGACGCCAACCAGGTCTGGGAAGTCGGCGAGGCCATCGACTGGGTGAAGGAACTCTCGGTCTACAAGCCGTTCTTCATCGAGGAGCCGACCAGCCCGGACGACGTGGCCGGCCACAAGGCGATCCGCGAAGCGGTAACCCCGGTCAAGGTCGCGACCGGCGAAATGTGCCAGAACCGCATCATCTTCAAGCAGATGATCGCCGGCGGCGCGATCGACATCGTGCAGATCGACAGCTGCCGCATGGGCGGCCTGAACGAAGTGCTGGCCGTCCTGCTGATGGCCACGAAGTATAACCTCCCCGTCTGGCCCCATGCCGGCGGCGTCGGACTTTGCGAATACGTCCAGCACCTTTCGATGATCGACTACATCGCCGTCTCCGGTACCAGGGAAGGCCGCGTCATCGAGTTCGTCGACCATCTGCACGAACACTTCATCGATCCCTGCCGGATCGAGAACGCGGCCTACATGCCGCCGTCGCTGCCGGGCTTCTCCATCGAGATGAAGCAGCAGTCGATTGCGGACTATACGTTCAAGGGCTGAGGCAACAGGTTTCCGGGCTCCGCAATCGGCGGAGCCTGGACCACCGTCAATCTTCGGCGGCCGCCACGCTGCTGAAGCGGCAACACCAGCCCATCCGGCGCGCCTCCGGGACGCCCGAACAGGAAGCCTTGAACCTGGGCGCAGCCCTCGTTCACCACCATGCGATATTGCGCATCGGTCTCCACCCCTTCGGCGGTGACAGGCAGGTCGAGGCTGCGGCCAAGGCCGACGATCGCCCGGACGATTGCCCGCGCACTCTCGTCGTTTCCGATGGCCGAAATGAAGCTGCGGTCGATCTTGATCTTGTCGAACGGGAAGCTCTGCAGGTTGCTGAGCGACGAATAGCCGGTTCCGAAATCGTCCATGACCAGCCGCACGCCCATGGCCTTCAACTGCCTGAGCGTTGAAAGCGTGGTGGCGCGGTCCCGCATCAGGGCTGTTTCCGTGATCTCGATTTCCAGACGCTCCGGCTTCAACCCGGTTTCACCCAGAACCTCCCGTACCACGGAAGCAAGGTTTGCCAGCCTGAACTGCACCGGCGACACGTTGACCGCGACGAACAGGCCGGACGGCCAGCGCGCAGCCGCGCGGCAAGCTTCTCTCAGCACCCATTCGCCGAGGCTGATGATGCTTCCCGTCTCCTCGGCAATTGGAATGAAGATATCGGGAGGAAGCTCGCCGCGCTCTGGATGCGTCCAGCGCAACAGGGCCTCATAGCCTGCCGGCTCGCCCCGTTCGGCCACCATCAGCGGCTGGTAATCGAGCCGCATCTCGCCGCGGGAAACGGCCTGGCGCAGGTCGTTTTCCATGCTGCGGCGGGCACGGATCTCCTCGTCCATGCCGAGATCGTAGAAGGCCGCCATACCCCTGCCGGAGGTCTTGGCCCGGTAAAGCGCAATATCCGCAGCATGCTGAAGATATTCCGCGTTTGCTCCATCCTTGGGGAAAACGGCGATGCCGATACTGACACCGACGGCGGTCGGATCGACCGAGCAATCCATCTCCACACGGAAGGTCTCTAGGATCCGCTCGGCGGTTAGTCGCGCGCCGTCCGGCTGGGCGACACCCGATTGCAGGATGATGAATTCATCGCCGCCGAGCCGGGCAACCGTGTCGCTTGCCCTGACGCAACGCTTGAGAATGCCGGCGACGTCCTTCAGCACCCGGTCACCCTCGGCGTGGCCGAACAGGTCGTTGACCGCCTTGAACCGGTCGAGGTCGAGCGCAAGGACCGCGACCGTCTCGCCCATCTGTCCTGCCCGCGTGATCGCATGCTCCAGCCGCTCACGGAAGAGTGTACGGTTCGGCAGGTCCGTCAGGGCATCATGGCGCGCCATGTATTCGATCTTGCTTTGGACGGCCTTCTTTTCGGTCAGGTCGCGTGCAGCGATCACCTCGCAAGGCCGCCCCCGATATTCGATCGTATGTACCGCAAGTTCGAAGGTGCGTCCGGGCGCGCCGCTGAGCGGCATTGCCTCGACGGCTGCCGGCCGCGCCATGCCAACGCTCAAGCCGTCCACGGCCGTCAGAAAAGCATCCGGAGAATGACCGAGGATCTCTTCCTCCGTCTTGCCGAGCAGCGCGACAAGCCGGCTGTTGACCTCCACCACCCGGCCGTCGCGCACGATGGCGAGCCCGTCGAGAGTGGAGTCGGCAAAGCCCTTGAGGTCGGTAAGATAGCGGTCGATGAACACGGCCACCACCGTCATGACAGCGACCGAGAACGTCACGATGGACACCACACCGATCAGCCAGAGCCTCCCAAGGCCGCTGCCCAGCGGCTCCGCGAGGCTCGGATCGGGAATGAGTTCTGTTGCCGATACGGCGGTGAAATGAAGCGCGCAGATCGCAAGGATGGCGAAGGCGGCCGATGGAATGACGCGCAGGGAGCTGCGCATATGCCGGAAGGACCAGAACGCCCCGATAAACAGCAGCCACGCGACCAGACTGCCGATCACGATCGGTGTCCAGTCATAGCGAAGGGTCGCTGCCACGTTGAGACCGGCCATGCCGATGAAATGCATGACCGTGACGGAAAGCGTGACGATCAACGCAATCGGGATCGTGACCGCACGGCCTGACAGGTGAAGGCCGCGAAGGGCGGCCCAGAAGCCAAGGACGGCAGCAACGGCCGAGAGCGATGTCCACCAGAGCTGGAACTCGATCGGCATTCCCCCGCGATAGGCCAGCATGGCGACGAAATGGGTTGCCCAGACGGAAAGCCCGCCGGCGAAGGCAGCTATCGCGATCCAGCTTCGCCGGCGTTCTTCGTTGCATTCGTCGGCTCGGACCAGCAGGAGGAAAAAGGCCAGCATGCCCGCAAGCGCGATACTCGCAGCAAGGACGACCATAAGGCGATCATGCTGAACCGTTACGCATTCCAACACTGTAAACATGGCGCACCCCGTTGTGGCGTCGCTCACTGTGCAGAAGCACAGGTTGTATTTTCCTTAATATGAGGGAGCAGGAAATTAGACATCACTAACTCGACAATAAGTAGTTTCAACTGAGATGATGCTCGCCATAAGATGGCATATACCATATGATTTTGTTGACGAAATTCAGTATTGACAACGAGAAAAGGCCGGGCGTTTCCGCCCGGCCTTTCGCACGATCTGCAACCAGTGATCTTACTTGATCATCGGCAGAAGCTCGGAAACGGACTTCTTGGCATCGCCATAGAACATGCGCGTGTTCTCCTTGTAGAACAGCGGGTTCTCGATACCGGAATAGCCGGTGCCCTGGCCACGCTTGGAAACGAAGACCTGCTTGGCCTTCCACACTTCCAGAACCGGCATGCCGGCAATCGGCGAGTTCGGGTCTTCCTGGGCGGCCGGGTTGACGATGTCGTTCGAGCCGATGACGATGACCACGTCCGTGTTCGGGAAGTCGTCGTTGATCTCATCCATTTCCAGAACGATGTCGTAAGGCACCTTGGCTTCGGCGAGCAGCACGTTCATGTGACCCGGCAGACGACCGGCGACCGGATGGATGGCGAAGCGCACTTCCTTGCCGGCTGCACGCAGCTTGCGGGTCAGTTCGGAAACCGCCTGCTGGGCCTGCGCGACCGCCATGCCGTAGCCCGGAACGATGATGACGCTGTCGGCATCGTTGAGTGCATTGGCAACACCTTCGGCATCGATGGCGATCTGTTCCCCGGTGATTTCCATGGCCGGACCGGTGGTGCCACCGAAGCCGCCGAGGATGACCGAGACGAAGGAACGGTTCATCGCCTTGCACATGATGTAGGACAGGATCGCACCCGACGAGCCGACCAGCGCGCCGGTAACGATCAGAAGGTCGTTGCCGAGCGTGAAGCCGATGGCCGCCGCAGCCCAGCCGGAATAGCTGTTCAGCATCGACACCACCACCGGCATGTCGGCGCCGCCGATGCCCATGATGAGGTGGTAGCCGATGAAGAAGGCGAGCAGCGTCATCAGGATCAGCGTCCAGACGCCCGCGCCGTTGAAGTACATAATCATCAGCAGCAGTGACAGGATCGCCGCGCCGGCATTGAGCATATGCCCTCCCGGCAGCTTCTTGGCCTTGCCATCGACCTTGCCGGCCAGCTTGCCGAAGGCGATGACCGAACCGGTGAAGGTAACCGCGCCGATGAACACGCCGAGGAAGACCTCGATCTTCATGATGGCGAGTTCGACAGGCTCCTTGTGGGCAAGGATTGCCGCAAAGCCGGTGAGCGCCGCGCGGCCGGCTTCGTCCATGGTCGCCACGCGCCATGCTTCGATATGGGCGTTGTAGCCGATAAAGACGGCGGCCAGACCGACGAAGGAATGGAGTGCTGCAACGAGCTGCGGCATCTCGGTCATCTGGACGCGGCTTGCCACGTAATGGCCGAGCACTGAACCGCCGGCGATCATCAGCAGGATGATGAACCAGTTGCCGACGCCCGGTCCGAAGACCGTGGCCACCACGGCAAGGCCCATGCCGATGATGCCATACCAGACGGCGCGCTTGGCGCTTTCCTGGCCGGAGAGGCCACCGAGGGAAAGGATGAAAAGAACGGCCGCGGCAATGTAGGCGGCGGAAACGATACCGATCGTCATGATAAGATTCCTTCCCCGATCAGGACTTCTGGAACATGGCAAGCATGCGCCGGGTGACGAGGAAGCCACCGACGATGTTGACCGTGGCAATCAGCACCGACAATGCGGCAAGGATCACCACCAGCCAGTTGCCTGACCCGATCTGTAGGAGTGCGCCCAGGATGACGATGCCGGAAATGGCGTTCGTCACCGCCATCAGCGGCGTGTGCAGCGAGTGGCTGACATTCCAGATGACCTGGAAGCCGATGAAGCAGGCGAGCACGAAAACGATGAAATGGCTCATGAAGCTGGCCGGGGCATAGGCGCCGACGACCAGCAGCAGCGCCGTGCCGATGGCAAGCAGACCGGCCTGATTGCGGGTCTGGGCCTTGAAGGCGGCGACCTCCTTGGCGCGCTTCTCCTCCGGGGTGGGTTCCTTGACCTTCTCCTTCGGCTTCTGCGCGGCGATGGCCTGGACCTTCGGCGGCGGCGGCGGGAAGGTAATCTCGCCCTGATAGGTCACGGTCGCGCCGCGGATGACGTCGTCTTCCATGTTGTGAACGAGGACGCCGTCCTTGGCCGGCGTCAGGTCCGTCATCATGTGGCGGATGTTGGTCGAATAGAGGGTCGACGACTGCGTCGCCATGCGGCTCGGGAAGTCCGTGTAGCCGATGACGGTGACGCCGTTGTCGGAAACGACCTTCTGGTCGGCGACCGTCAGGTCGCAGTTGCCGCCGCGCTCGGCGGCAAGGTCGATCACGACCGAACCCGGCTTCATCGCGGCAACCATGTCCGCAAGCCACAGCTTCGGTGCATCGCGGCCCGGAATGAGAGCCGTGGTAATGACGATATCCATGTCGGGAGCGAGTTCACGGAACTTCGCCAGCTGCTTTTCGCGGAATTCCGGCGAGGAAGGCGCGGCATAGCCGCCCGTCGCGGCGCCGTCCTGCTGCTCGGCGAAATCGAGGAAGACGAATTCGGCACCCATCGACTCGATCTGCTCGGCCACTTCTGGGCGAACGTCGAAGGCGTAGGTGATAGCGCCGAGCGAGGTCGCCGTACCGATGGCGGCAAGACCGGCAACGCCGGCACCGATGACCAGCACCTTGGCCGGGGGAACCTTGCCGGCGGCCGTGACCTGACCGGTGAAGAAGCGGCCGAAGTTGTTACCTGCCTCGATGACGGCGCGGTAGCCCGCGATGTTCGCCATGGAGGAAAGAGCGTCCATCTTCTGGGCGCGGCTGATGCGCGGCACCATGTCCATGGCGATGACGTTCGCGCCGGTCTCCTTGGCCTGCTCCAGGAGTTCCTTGTTCTGGCCCGGATAGAAGAACGAGATCAGTGTCTTGCCGGCGGCCAACCGTTCGACTTCTGCCGTTTCCGGCGGGCGAACCTTTGCGATGACGTCGGCCTGCGCAAAGAGCGCCTCCGCATTCTCGATGACGGTGACACCGGCAGCACGATACGTGTCGTCGGAAAAGCCCGCAGCCTTGCCGGCACCGGCCTCGATCAAACATTCATACCCGAGCTTCTGCAGTTGAAGCGCACTGTCTGGCGTCATGGCCACGCGCGCTTCGCCGGCAAAAGTCTCCTTTGGCGAACCGATCTTCAATCCCATATTCCCAATCCTTGGCCAAAAGTCGAAATTTTCAGTCGGCGGACACGATCAGAACCGCCGTAATATGTCCAGCCCAAATGAACTCCTATGTGTTCGGTTTTGCCAATGGGGCATTTTGCCATTACCGAATGTTTCCACAGATGCGACAGATTTGGCACGCCTGATGTCGCAACCAGCGTCAATGGAACAATTCGCGCCTCCTCCTGTTAACTACCCGGTTTTTCAGAATAAAGGAGATGATAATGCTGCACTGGATCCTGATTTTCCTGCTGATCGCCGCCGTCGCAAGCCTGCTCGGCTTTCGCGGTGTCGCCGGCGCCTCCGCCGGCATCGCCAAGATCCTCATTTTTGTCGTTCTGGTGATCCTTATCATCGCTCTTTTCACAGGCGTGATCATCGTCGCCTGAGGCGCAAGCCGATTATCTGGAACTGAGGCGCGCGCTGATTATCCGCCATGATTCCCCACGCGGTCGGCCGGCTCACAAGCCGGCCGATTTCTTTTGCAGGCACAAACGGGTGAAGAAGATCAGATGAAGGGACGCTGACGTGTCTCATCCGGCTGCCAGTTTGCCACCTCGCACAGGGCGCGGACGTCGAGGATATCGCAGCCGCGATCGAGCCAGCGGATCATTCCCCGATCGCTCAGCCGCTTGAGCGTCTTGTTGGTGTGGACCACCGACAGGCCGAGCGTATCGGCAACATGCGCCTGCGTCACCGGCACATGGCGCCTGTCCTCGTCCAGCAGCCCCGCCAGCCTTCCGCGCTCATGGAGAAAGGCCAGCAGGTAGGCCGCCCTTTCCAGCGCCGTACGCCGGCCGATGCTGAGCAGGTGTTCGTCGAGGATCGACTCCTCGCGGGCGGCAAGCCAGGTCAGGTCATAGGCAAGCCCTGCATGCTTTTCGAACAGGGAGAACAGGCGACTGCGCTCGAACATGCAGAGCGCCATCGGCGTCAGCGCCTCGACGGAATGCTGCATTTCGGCCATCACCGCACCCTGCAGGCCGACCATGTCGCCCGGCACGACATAATTGAGGATCTGACGCCGGCCATCCTCGAGGATCTTGTAGCGAAAGCCCCATCCTTCGAGCACGGTATAGAGATGCGCGCTGTTGGTTCCCTCCACCAGCACCGTGGCCCCGGCATCGGTGTTCAGTTCACCACGCTTGAAATGGGAAACGAAATCAAGCTCCTCGTCCGAGAAAGCGCGAAAATGCGCCTTCGCGCGAAGCGGACAGGCGGTGCAACGCACCCGGGCGGAACTCTGGCGAAAGTCGCTTGCCATGCAATGTCCTCTTTTCTACCGCAAAAGGGTTCCATTCGCTCGAATGTTCCATCGGGAAGGATATCCATTACCGGGACATGTCTTTTTTAAATGACCGCGCCGAGGACGGCCGCCAAGGTCGCGAGGCACAGGAAGGAAAAGCCATGCAAAACCCGTTGCTTCGTGTTCTTGTCGTGGAGAGCCAGGTCCTGATCGCGGTGGAGATCGAATACATCCTCACGGAACAGCTGGGATGCGACGTTACCGTCACCACGCTTGCCCGGTATGAAGACGCGCTCTGCGATGGCCCGTATGATGTGGTCCTGATAGACGCCGCCCCATCGAAGACGACGAACCGCGCCCGCGTCGAGCAGATCCGGGCGGCGGGAGCCGCCGCGGTACTGCTTTCGTCCTATGAGGATTTCGCCGAGGAAGATCCCTCCACCGCCGGTCTTCCAAAACTGGAAAAGCCTTTCGACCCGGCCGATCTCGTTGAGATCGTTCGCGAGGCGGCCAGTCGCCGGGTCTGAGCCGGCGATCAGACGGCGAAAGCGCGCTTCGTGACGGCAGAGCTGTCGGCATCGGGGCCGTAATCGCCCTGCCCGCTCACGCCGAGGATTTCCTGCAGCCTGTTGCGGGCGCGATTGATACGGCTCTTGATCGTACCGACAGCGCAGCCGCAGATTTCCGCCGCTTCTTCGTAAGCAAAACCGGAGGCCCCCACCAGGATGATCGCTTCGCGCTGGTCGCTCGGCAACTGGTCGAGCGCCCGCTTGAAGTCCTGCAGATCGAGCGAACCGTATTGCTGGGGATGGGTTGCGAGCTGCGCGGTAAAAATGCCGTCGCTATCGGATACCTCACGGCCACGCTTGCGCATCTGCGAGTAGAATTCGTTGCGCAGGATCGTGAAGAGCCAGGCTTTCATGTTGGTGCCCGGTTCGAAATGATCCTGCTTGGCCCACGCCTTCATGATCGTTTCCTGCACCAGATCGTCGGCCATGTGGTGGCGTCCGGTCAGCGAAACGGCAAACGCACGCAGGTTCGGCAGAGCGGCAAGCATCTCCCGCTTGAAGGAGCGATCGTTCGAGAGGTCTTCAGCCTTCATCGTGCGGTGTCCTCAACACTATATTCATTATTCACCTGCCGTTCCGCCATGTCCAGCTTCTCCAGCAGAGTGAGAAAGCGGTCGGGGATCCCCTCCTCTTCCACCGAACGGTAGAAGGCGCGAAGCTGGTCGGAAATTCCGTTATGCGCGCTGACAGGGCCTTTGCCGTAGCTCGCCGCCGATGAGTATTCTGGTGACTTGGTCATACTAGTCCAACAGGCTGATTGCGTTTGCGAGCCTTAACGGCGGGAAAGCCCTTAAGGTTCCAAGGGTTTTCATTTTTTCGATTGATGACGCCGTGGAACATTTCGATCGAAACCGCGTTTCCCCGCAGCATCAATGGAGGAACGTCATGCTTTACTATGCACTTGTTTTTCTGGTCGTGGCCCTCGTTGCCGGCCTGCTTGGCTTCGGCGGTATTGCGGGCACATCCGCCGGCATTGCCAAGATACTGTTCCTGGTCTTTATCGTCTTGTTCCTGATCTCGCTTGCCGCACGTCTCTTCCGAAGAGTGTGACCGGCACAGCCCGAAACGCCCCGCATCCGGATCTTCGGTCCGGATGCGGGGCGTTTTGCGTTTGAAGTGTTGTTGTTGAATTCGATCATCTCCAGGGCATGCTTCTGCCCTGGAGATCAGACGACGAAGATCAACGCGCGCGTGTCGTCAGCGCGAACGGATCCGTCGTGGTCCGGTTGTCGGCAAGCGCCTGCGCATTCACCGAAGGCGTCGATCCATGCGACAAACCTGCAAGCTTTACGGGATCGATGGTCTGGTGGATCTGCGGTCGGCCGGCGAGAAGCTGCGGATCGACGGGAACACAATTGCCATAGATGATCTCGGCGAGTTTTTCCGCTCGCTCGATCTCACCCGGCATGGCCGCGCGACACTCATCCGTCGACTGGTAGGAGATCACGGCAACGGGTTCATCGAGACAAGTCGTGGTCTCGGGATGGCATGCAACGAGGATCATCAGTGCTGCGAGCGTATCCATTTGCGTTCTCCCTGAACGGGACTTTAACGCAAAACAAAACCGATAGTTCCGCAAAGTATTATTATAACACGAAATTGATTTATGGCGGATTGCAGGCCGTCAACCCACTGCTTGTAATTAATTCAAATGAATTATTTCGTGAATATATTGGAGCTTTGCAAAAACCGGCGCCGAAAGCACGAACGGGTAAAGATCCCTTTGCCCCATGCTTCGGTTGATACTGTTGACCGCAATGGTCAACGGCACCCATGCATCGATCAAAACCTGAGCATTGACTGCACGATAGCTGTCGAACGTGGTGGTCAGCGCCAGCCCATCGGCATTGGTTTCCGGACTGGTCCTCAAGCCGAAGGCATCCGCGGTATCGAGCGCATCGACGATGTGGAAGTAGTGCGCCCAGGTCTCGGCGAAGTCTTCCCATGGATGACTTGCGGCATAGGCGCTGATGAAGCCCTGTTCCCAGCCCGCCGCCGGCCCATTGACGTAATGCCTTTGCAGGGCTTCGCCATAGTCTTCACTCTCGTCTCCGAAGAGCGCCCGAAAACCATCGATAGCGCCCCGGTCACGGACGAGCTTTTCCCAGAAGTAGTGACCGACCTCATGGCGGAAATGTCCGATCAGCGTGCGGAACGGCTCACCGAGAGAGACCCTGCGCGCCTCGCGTTCGGCATCCGATGCCTCCGCGACGTTAAGCGTAATCAGACCGCTCGCGTGTCCCGTCAGCACTGGACCGTCAGCGGTTCCACTGCCGTCGGACAGGAATTCGAAGCCTAGCCCGCCCACAGGGTCGGCAGTCCGGGTAACGAGCGGCAGGCCGAAACGCATCAGCGAATAGAACAGGTAGCGCTTGGCAAGCTCGATCTTCTGCCAGTTCTCGACGTTCTCGGGAATGTCGAGATCCGGGATCATCAGGTTATGCCGGCAGGCGATGCAGAAGCCGGAAGGATCGCCATCCTCGACCAGCCAGTTGCATCCTCCCATGACGGCATTCGCACAGGGTTGGAGCAGCACCCCGGGTTCGGAGGGATCGGCCCACCCGCCATCCGGCAAGGCCTGAATGGCAACCATGTCGAAATGGCCGGGACGATAGGCGAGCCCCATGCCGCAGGTAACACAGGCATTATTGTCGAAATGCACGACATTGGCGCAATTGCTGCAACTGAATAGACGCATCGGGGCTCCGTCACATTCGGGAGAAATAAGAGATTCAAACTGCGTCCTGGCAGACCGAAACCCGCAGGCACAAGAGACCTGTCGTCGTTCAATCCACGGCTTCGAGCGGGAACCTGAGTTCGTAGCGGACCTCGCCAGCCTCCAGCGTGTGAGCCGCCGACCCGTTCACCGAAGACGGCACCACGCGCTCCAGCACCGTACTGCCGAAACGGGCCGCGCGGGAAGCCTCCACGCTTTCGCCATCCATCTTGTCGAGAGGTTCTTTCCACAGGATGCGGATCTCCGGCCCCTTTTCGCCATCGACCCGCGAGCAACTCACCTCGATCGGTCTGCGGCGGGCGACGAAGTCGCCATGGCTGACCGCGTTGACGATGAGTTCGTGCAGCGCAAGCCCGATATGCAGCGAGGCATTCGGTGTCAGAAGAATATCCTCGCCGGTGGCACGCACGAGATCGCGATTATCCGGCACATAGCGTTCCACCTGCTGCCTCAGCAGATCGCGGAAATAGGCGCCGCGCCAGCTGGAATCGGTGATCAGGTCCTGGGACTGGGAAAGCGCATGCAGCCGCCCGCGGAACTTGCCGAGGAACATTTCCAGCGTCCCGGAATAGCGCGCGGTCTGCGAAGCAATGCTCTGGATGATCGCCAGCAGGTTCTTGGAACGATGGCTGACCTCGCGCAGAAGAGCACGCAGCAGCCGCTCGCGCCGGCGGTCCTCGGTGCGATCGAGAACGATCGTCATCATGTGCAGCTTGCCGTTCGACATCTCGATCAGCCGACAGCGGAATTCGAAGAAGGTGTCGTCACCGGATTCGATCTCCAGTTCGGCCCGGTCTCCGGGCTTGTTCAGGCCCGCTTTCAACTCCACCAGGCGCGCACCGATATCAGCCCCGAAGATTGCCTCGTCGCTCGGCTCGGTGCCGGCAGGTAGAGACCAGCGCGGCGGCAGAGTCGTGATGCAGACATACTTGCCCTGACAATCCTGCAGGGTAAGGCTGGCGCTCATATCGATCAGGGCGGTTATGAAAAACTCGCGCAACTGCTCATCGCCACGCCGAGGTTCAAACCATGTCAACCGATGGACCAACTTCCCACTCCGTCGCCCCCGGCTTCCACTTCCGGCTGCGTTCCCGTGTTGCCGGTCGCAGAGGTCACCCTCCAGGACCGTTGTCTTCTGTCAGGACTTTCAGGCTTGCTCGGCCACCCGCTCGTTGAAGAACAGCGCCTGGCTGATCAACGCCTTCACCATGTCCGGATTGAACGGCTTGGTGACCAGGAAGGCCGGCTCCGGACGTTCGCCCGTCAGCAGACGTTCCGGAAAGGCGGTGATGAAAATCACCGGTACCGAATCGACCTTCAGGATATCGTTCACAGCGTCGATGCCGGAACTGCCATCCGCGAGCTGGATGTCGGCCAGCACCATCTTCGGGCTGGTGCGATTGTAGAGATCGACCGCCTCTCCGTGGGTGCGGGCAATGCCGGTGACGCGGTGACCAAGATCTTCCACCATCTGCTCGATATCGAGCGCGATCAATGGCTCGTCCTCGATGATCATCACATCGGTCGCCACCTGTCGGGAAATCTCGACGGAGGCCTCGTTGAACAGCGCGCTGAACTCTTCGTCACTGACGCCGAGGATCTCTGCAGCCTCCGTCGGGGTAAAACCCTCGACGGTGATCAGCAGGAAGGCGTGACGTGCCCGCGTCGGGACTGCGGAAAGGTTGGCGGCGGCACGCTTTTCCCAGGCAAAGGGCGACACGACTTCCGGGATTTCGACCGAAGTCGAATCGAAAATCGTAACGAAAAGCCTGTAGAGTGACACGCGGTCATCGCCCGACTTCGGGAAGATGGATATATCCTCGATCAGTGCTTCGAGAACGGCCGCCACATAGGCATCGCCGGATGTCTGCGACCCTGTTACGGCGCGGGCATAGCGTCGAAGATAGGGCAGATGGGCAGCAACGCGGGCAGTCAGTGACATGCAAGTCCTCCAATCAGGATCATGGTATGATTATATCTTCGGCTGGGAACGTACCCCGGCAAAAATAGTTCCCTCCCTGAGGAACTTTTTTCACCGGATTTGCTTACCGTATTAATTTCATTTTCGCCGACACGCTCAACGGACTTCAGGATCATGGCAGGCAAGAATTCGGGCCGCAAGGATGGCCCCCGGACCGCCGAAACGAGAAAACAGAACGACAACGCCCTTATCGCCTCCAAGCTTCGCAGCTACTACGACAGCATCATCGAGGAGGGCACGCCGCCGCATTTTCTCGATCTTCTCGAGCGTCTGGACGAGGCGGAGCGAAGCAGCAAGGAATAGCGGCGTAAACCGCCCCCTCGCCTGCCCTTGGAAGCTGGCGGCCAGCCGCTATTTCGCGGGCGGCCGTCCGAATCCCCGACTTTTCGCCAGAACATAGACGAAGGCCGCAACAAGCGCCGTCGATGCGATGGGGCTCTGGCGCACCATCTCGGGCAGCTCCCGCATCAGGCCGCTCGCCAGCGGATCCACCTGGCTGCGCATCGCAAGCTGACGGGCGATCCGCGCCTGTTCCGTCTGACGGTTCAAGACTGCAACCACGGCAAGCGTTACCAGCGCCGCGGCGACTGCCGCTGCGGCCACCACGAGAGCGGCGGCAACCGGACCGGCTTCCGCGGAAACCCAGAGTGCCAGCGCCGTCACCAGCGCCCCATAGGCCGTGAGCAGGAACAGCGCGATCAGCGCTCCGCCAAGGGCGGAGCGCTTCGTTTCGACGATCGTCGAGCGCATGTCGACCTGCCCCAATGCGAGGCCCAGTATCTGTGCGATCATTCCGTTCATGCTCACCGCCGCGTCAGCAGGGCTGCGACGAACCCGATGCCGGCGGCAACGGCGACCGACTGGAAGGGACGGCTGCGGATATGCGCTTCCAGATCCTGTTCCGCAGCGGCAAGGCCGGTGCGGGCGGTATCGACATACTGCGCGGAAGCTTCCGCGACATCGGCGCCAAGCTGGCTCGCGCGATCGCCCGCTTCCTTGAGCTTGCCGTTTCCGAACGAAGCCAGCGTCTGGGTGAGTGCTGCGATATCGTTCCTGAGCTTTTCGAGTTCGGCCTGCACATCCTCGACCGTGGCGTCACCATTACCCTTGCCGCGACCTTCGGCGGCAAGGCCGTTTGCCTTTTCCGTGCCCGATACTGAAGCCATCTGACATCTCCTTTGTTTTATCGTTCCGGTCCATAGAACACCCATTGGCACGGATCGGTTCCAGAAAGATCTGCTTTTTCCGAGATGGCAAGAGACAAATGAGACGCAGGCGGATCTGTCCATGTTCCAGGACCTGCGCTTTCGGGCTGCGATTTATGAAGTGGAACCTCACCCGGCCTGAGGCGTTGATCCTCGGAGATCGCGACCTCTGAAAGTGAACCAAACCCAAGGAGACTGAAGATGAACTGGAATCAGATCGAAGGTAATTGGCAGCAGTTCAAGGGCAAGGCGCAGGCCCAGTGGGGCAAGCTCACCGGCGACGACCTCGATGTCATCAACGGTAACCGGAAGCAGCTCTCGGGCAAGATCCAGGAAGCCTATGGCAAGACCCAGGAAGAAGCCGACCGCGAAATCGACACCTGGCTCGGCCGTCACTAGAGCATTTCCAGCCGAAGCGCGATCGCTTCGGCGTCGGACAATGCGGTAAAGACAAAACGCTATCACGACGACAATTCGTCATTGACGCCGCCTGATGAACAGGGCACAGGGCCTCCCCGCCGATGCGGGGAGGTTTTTTGTTGTCACGACACCGTCATCAATGGCTGGAAACCGTCTTTCCATCGACCCACACGGTCGCGATATTCGCCTTCGATGCCGTGAAGACGATTTTCTGGAGAATGCCGTCGCCGCTGTCGAACTCGTCCCACAGACGCATCGACCCCGCCTTCGCCGTGGTATCGATGACGATGGCGTCGAACCGATATCCCGGTGAAAACTGCCCGACCGGCAGGTCGAGCGCCTTGCCACCGCCGGCCGTGGCCACATGGAAGGCATGGCGGAAATCGATCCGTGCCGGCTGGCCATTGGCCCTTGTCGCCGCATCCACCGCCGGGTCCACACCCGTCTCCAGCAAGCGTGACACCGTCACCGCCGCGCGGCAGTTTTCCAGCATGGAAGCGCTCGGCCCGCCCGAGATATCGGTACCTAGACCGACATGCAGCCCCTTTTCCAGCGCGGCCCTGAGCGGGAAAACCGCGCCGGCGAAATAGGCGTTGGACAGCGGGCAATGGGCCACGGCCGCCTCCCGCACCCTGATCTTTTCCATGTCGCTCGCGGTCAGCAGATTGGAATGGGCGAGCATGGTATGCCGTCCGAGCAGGCCGAAACGGTCGAGGCTTTCCGTATCCGTCATGCCATGCCGGGACAGCACGTAACCATGCTCCCAGTCGCTTTCCGAGCAATGGGTCTGCACATGGCAGCCGCATTCCCCGGCAATCGCGCCAAGCCCTTCCAGCGTTGCATCGGTGCAGGACGGTATGAAGCGCGGCGTGACGACCGGCTTGACCAGACCCGCCGCGTTATCCGGATGCATGCGGACATAATCGATCAGCGCCCGCGTGCCGTCGAGCGCCGCATCGACCGACGCATCGCGGTAATAGTCCGGGCAGCTCTCGGCATTGTCCATCGCCACCTTGCCGATCAGCGCACGCTGGCCCTTTTCGAGGCAGGTGTCCACCAGCGCCCGCGTCGCGTCCTGATGCACGGTTGCGAAATAGAGCGTTGTCGTCGTGCCGTTGGCGATCAGGTCCTCGACCAGCAGCCCATAGGCCCGTTTTGCAAAAGCGAGATCGGCATAGCGGGCTTCCAGCGGGAAGGTATATTTCTGCAGCCAGACCTCCAGCGGCACGTCGAGCGCGCCGCCGAGCTGCGGATACTGCGGCGCATGCACATGGCAATCGACAAAGCCCGGCAGAAGATACGAGCCCTCCGGCAGCCGCTCCAGTCGGCCCTCGGCAACGGCCCGCGCCTTCAGCGCGTCGTAATCCGCTGCGCCACGGCGCGTGACCGACAGGATCGCCCCTTCGCCATCGACCGCGATCAGCGCATCTTCCAGAACATCGACCTCGCCCGCGACGGGCGCATGAAAGCCGGAGGCCAGAAGGACCTTGTCGCGCATGTCTGCCATGAAAACTCCTGTGACGAGGAAAAGCCGGATCGGAAACCGGACGTGAGCCGCGTCCTACAGGCTGCGGTCGCGCAGGACCAGAGCCCGTTCCCGAAAGCGTGCCCTGATTTCCGCCTCGTCGACGCCCACCACCTCACGGTTTTCCATCAGGATGCGGCCATCGCAGATCGTCGTCACCACATCGTCGGCACGGGCGGAATAGACCAGTGCGGCGGCCACGTCATAGACAGGCAGGCAATGGGGCTTGTCGAGATCGACGATGATCACGTCCGCCTTCTGTCCGGGCGCGAGCGTTCCCGTCTCGGGCCGGTTCATCGCCTTCGCCGCCTCGCAGGTCGACATTTCCAGCAATTCCCGGGTCTTCAGGAACTCCACGTCGTGGTTCCTGTCCTTGTGGATCATCCCCGCGAACTTCATTTCCTGGAACATGTCGAGGCTGTTGTGGCTCGCCGGTCCGTCCGTCGCCAGTCCCACGGTAATGCCCGCCTCGCGCACCGAGCGCAGCCGAAGCGTGCCGGAATCGAGCTTGGCATTGCAGCAGGGGCAATGCGCGATCTTCGTTCCAGTCTCGGCAAGAATGCGAATGTCGGTATCGTCGAGCTGCGTGCAATGCGCCGCCGTCACGTCGGGTTTCAGGAATCCGAGATCGTTGAGCCATTGCACCGGCCGCGTGCCATAGGTCTCCGCCACATAGGCGATTTCCTGCAACCCTTCCGACAGATGCGTGTGGATGACGAGGCCATAGGCATCGGCCACCTCGCGCACGCGACGAAACATCTCCGGCCCGCAGGAATAGGGCGCATGCGGGGAAAGCGCGACGTGAACCCGGTCGTTGCCGCTGCGGTGGTGAGCATCGACCTTGTCGCCGAAGCTGTCGAGCGCCTGCCATGCCCAGTCCTTGACGTCGGCATAGACGCCGCGGTCGGCGAAGCCGTAACCGAGCGTGGCGCGCAACGGCACCTTCTTCAGCGCCTCCGTCTGCGGCGTCACCGCATAGGCGTCAAAATGCTCGTTGAAGCACGTCATGCCCGACTTCACCATTTCGACCAGACCCATCAGGCTCGCCCAATAGAGCGTCTCAGGATCGAAATTGCGCTTGAGCTTCCACATCGTGCCGAGCCATTCGAACAGCTGCACATCCTCCAGCAGTCCACGCAGCAGCATGTTGGAGGCGATGTGGGTGTGACAGTTGACGAAGCCCGGCATCACCACCCGGCCCTGAGCGTCGATCACGCGGCGCGCGCCGGCGACATCAACCTCATTGGTCGACCCGACGGCGACAATACTGTCGCCCCGGATCGTCAGGCTGCCCCGTTCGATTGCGGCAGCCCCTCCCATCGGCAGGATCGTCGCATTGACGATGGCGACATCCGGCCCGGCATTCTCCATTTCGCCTGAAATCATCGCGTATCAGGCTGCCATCGCGGACGTGCCGTAGGTAACGCCCTTTTCCTTCAGCCAGCGGCGATAGGCGATCGAGCTTGCATCCGCCCGCGTCGGAATTTCCGAACGCGGTTCCATGGGCAACAGCACCGGGCGCTGGTTTTCCAGAATGATACGGTCCTGCAGGAAGATGAGCTGCTGGAAGTGGATGAGTTCCGTCGTGGTCGATACGTCGTCGATTAGATACATCACCGGATGCGCGCGGCAGCGGTCGGGGTCGAGCGGCTGCACGAACAGGCAGATGACGTCCCAGCGATTGGCCGAGTTCGGGCAGGTCTTGTAGAGCAGCGTCGTGAACGGCGTCATCACCCGGTAGATATACTGGGTCATGATGCCGTCCTTGGCCGAAAGCGCCGCCTGCGGCTGGAAGAACTGGCAGTTGGTCGCCCAGACTTCATCGACATCGCGACGGATCTCGACGTTGTAATGCTCCACCTCCGTATGCGGCTCGGAGCCGAGGATATCGGTGTGCACGAAGGGGAAATGCGCCATATCGAGGAAGTTCTCGACGATCCTGAGCCCGGACGCCTTCACGGAGACGGCGCCGCAGGGCACATAGCGGCGATCGGGCTCGTCGGCTTCCGGCACGGGGAAGATGTCCTTCTCCGGCTCGCCGATCGTCGTCCAGATGAAGCCGAACCGGCGCTTGATCGGCAGCGCCTCGTCGCGCCCCTCGGCCTTCACGGTGATTTCGCCGTCCTCGGTGCGGGTGACGGTCAGATCCGTTCCGAGCAGGCGGTTCGCGGATGTCCCGAACGGGATCTCCTTTTCCGTGTCGATGGGATACCACTGGTCGATAGAAGCCCTGTCCGTCGCCTTCATGGGATGGTCCTTTGCTGCTCTGGGTTAGAGTTCATTGTGGTCTCCAGGTGCCCCTCACCCGGCCTCCGCTTCGCTCGGCCACCCTCTCCCCGTAAACGGGGCGAGGGGGAACAGAGACCTTCCCGCGCGTCCCTTCGCCCCGCTTGCGGGGAGAAGGTGCCGGCAGGCGGATGAGGGGCAATAGGTCTTCGAATTCATTGCTGATAGATCCGTTCCATCACAGCTTCATGCTTTTCCAGCAGGCTGTCGATGTCCGCGGAGACGAATTCGCCGTTTTCGATGATGGCGCGGCCATTGATGAACGAGTGATCGACCTTGAAAGGTCCGCACATCACGAGCGCCGCCAGCGGGTCCCGCTGCGTACCGGAAAGCCCGAGCTGGCGCAATTTGATCGCAATGAAATCCGCGCTCATGCCGGGTGCGAGATAACCGACATCGTCGCGACCGAGGATCTTCGCCCCGCCGCGCGTCGCCATGGTCAGCGCCTCGCGGGCGGAAAGCGCCGACGGCGTGCCGCCGAAGCCGCCACGCCCGCCGGGCGTTTCCGAGAGATATTTGTTCGGCGCCACCCGCTGCAGCATCATGGCGAGCCGCGCTTCCATGAACATGTTGGAGGTATCGTTGGACGCCGAACCATCGACGCCGAGGCCGACATTCACGCCCTTGTCCAGCATTTCGCGGATCTTCGCGATCCCCTGCCCGCAGCGCATGTTGGCCGAGGGGCAATGCGCGACGCCGGTCCCCGTCGAGGCGAAGAGATCGATTTCCTCTGATGTCATGAAGATCGAATGAGCGAACCAGACATCAGGTCCGAGCCAGCCGACGGATTCCGCAAAACCGACCGACCGCATCTTGTAGACGTCGTGGCAATAGACCTCCTCGAACAGGTCTTCGGCCAGATGTGAATGCAGGTGCACGCCCTTGTGGGAGCGGGCAAGCGCGGCCGCATCCTTCATCAGCCCCGGCGTCACCGAAAACGGCGAGCACGGCGCAAGGATGATGCGGCTCATCGAGTGCCGCGAATTGTCGTGATAGGTCGAGATCAGCCGTTCGGCATCCTTGAGGATGTCTTCTTCCTTCTCGACGCAATTGTCCGGCGGCAGGCCGCCCTGGCTCTGTCCGCGCGACATCGCGCCCCGCGCCGCATGGAAGCGAAGGCCCATGTCCTTCGCCGCATCGATGGTCGCATCCAGCGTGCAGTTGTTCGGCAGGATGTAGAGATGGTCGGAAGACGTGGTGCAGCCGGAGGCGATCAGTTCCGCCATGGCGACCCGCGCCGAAGTGCCTATCGCGTCGTCATCGAGGTTCGACCAGATCGGATAAAGCGTCTTCAGCCAGACCAGCAGTTCATCGTCCTGCACCATCACCCGCGTCAGGTTCTGGTACATGTGGTGATGGATGTTCACCATGCCCGGCATGACGATATGGCCGGAAAGGTCGATCACCTCGTCCGCCGTTTCGCCGGCAAGCTCCGCCGTCGTCCCGACCTTCTCGATCACGTTGTCGCGGATGAAGAGCGCGCCGTCCTCGATTTCGCGAGCAGCGTCGTCGAAGGTCGCGAGATAGGCGATGTTCCTGACAAGCTTCGTGCTCACGCGAGCCTCCGGCTTTCGGCGATCACAGCGACGATCATCGGGCAGTCTGTCATGCATAGGTCCTTGCGTACATTTCCCGAAGATGGCCCTCGACCGTCGTCGGCTTGTATTTCGGCTCCTCGCCGGGCTTCAGGCAGGTCGGAATGCAGACCACCTTGTAGTCGGGCGCACCGTCGTAGAAGAACGGGATGGAATAGCGCTCCCGGCCGGAGGTGTTGATCACCCGGTGGAGGGTCGACTTGTAGAGGTCGTTGGTCCAGCGGGCCATGGCATCGCCGAGATTGACGACGAAGGTGCCCGGCACAGGTTCCGCATGGATCCAGGCTTCATCGTTCTTGTCGAAGACCTGAAGACCGCCGACATCGTCCTGCATCAGGAGCGTGATCGCACCCCAGTCCGTATGGGCGCCCGCGCCGCGCTCGTTCTTCGGGGAATCCGGCGCCTGCGGCGGATAGTGCAGGAGGCGCAGCGTCGAGACCGGCTCGATATTGTAGCCCTTGAAATAGTCTTCATCCAGATCGAGCGACAGCGCGATCCCGTGCATCAGCCGGTTGCCGAGTTCCTGCATCGCCGCCTGATAGGCAAGCATGGTCGGGCGGAAGCCCGGCAGGCCGAGCGGCCAGACATTCGGCCCGCAATTGAACAGGCCGCCCGTCACGTTCGGGTGATCCTCCGCCAGTTCCTGACCGATATAATAGCCTTCCTTGCGATCCGGCGGCGCGCCGGCTTCCAGCGTCTGGCCGCCAAGCACCTCATAGCCGCGATTGCACCTGGAACGTTTGGATTTCTCCAGCTCCATCTTCGTGTCCGGAGACTGGGCGAAGAACCTTTTGGTCTCGTCGAATACCGCGTCGATCAGCCCCTGCGGAATGCCATGACCGGCGCAGTAGAAGAACCCCTTGTCGATGCAGGCGGCCCGCAGTTCCGCTGCAACGGCCTTGCGTTCCTTCTCGTCGGGCGAGGAGAGGCCACTGATATCGATGACCGGCAGCGAGGCCCTGTCGATATGTTTTGCCGTAACCGTATCCATGACTTTCGCTCCGTTTCCAGAATGATCCGTTGTGCCGAGGCCCGCCTTAGCGAACGCTGCGGTAATAGGGCTCGCCAAGCGCCGCAGGCGCGGCCATCAGCCGGCGCATGCGCTGCCAGGCGATGACCGGCACGATGATGAAGGCGATGGTGCCGAGATAGGGCAGCATCGACAGGAATGCCGGCGCAATCGGCCAGCCCCTCGCCTGCCCGACGAAGCCGAGCGCCGTGATGAAGCCGAACAGCAGGCCCGACAGCACGGCCGGGATCGGCCGGTAGCCTGCGAAGATCACCAGCGCCACCGCGATCCAGCCGCGGCCCGCGATCACGCCATCCGACCAGCCCGGCACGAAGGCGAGCGTCAGGTACGCGCCGGCGCCGGCTGCAAGCGCCGAACCGGCGGTCACATAGGCAAAGCGCATCAGGTTGACCGGAATACCCGCGGCATCGGCCGCCGCCGGATTTTCGCCGACAGCGCGCATGTTCATGCCGTGCCGCGTGTAGAACATCAGGTAGGACAGGCCGATCGGCAGGATCAGGTAGATCAGGTAGACGAGAATGTTCTGGCTGAAGAACGCCTTGCCGAAGATGGGCAGCGACGAAAGCAGCGGGATCTCGATACCCTCGAACGTCGCCCGCGCAGGCATACCGGAATAGGCCTTGCCGAAAGTCGAGGCGAGCCCCGTGCCCATCAGCGTCAGCGCCAGCCCGCACAGCACCTGGTTGGCACGGAGGAAGACGGTTGCCCCCGCAAACACCGCACCGAACAGCGCGCCCACCGCAAGCGCGGCAAGAAAGCCGAGCGTTGGCGATGGCACGGCGGCAACCGTTGCGATTGCCGTGATCGCACCCATGGCCATCAGCCCCTCGACGCCGAGATTGACGACGCCGACGCGCTCGGCCAGCACTTCGCCGAGGGCTGCAAGTGCCAGAACGCCGCCCGCAAGGAAGGCCGTGGTGAAAAGACCGGTCAGAAGATCCATGATAGCAGTCCTTTCGCCCGTTACGCCTTGTCCCGCACGAAGCGGTAATGCGCGAGTTCGTCGCCGATCGCCGTCAGAAACAGGATCAGGCCGGTCATGGCCAGCACCGCCGAGGTGGTGAGACCCTGCGTCTGCAGGATGATGCCGGAATTGAGGATGAAGCCCATCAGCGCACCGGAGAAGATGACGCCGATGCAGGAGCCGCGCGCCAGCACTGCCACCATGATGCCGAGATAGCCGAAGTTGTTGGAAATGCCGCCCTGCAGGCGATGCACCGTCCCGGCCACTTCCAGCATGCCGGCAAGCCCGGCAACGGCCCCGGATATCAGCATCACCGTGATCAGATGCTTCTTCGCCTTGATGCCCGCATATTTGCCGGCCGACGGATTGGAGCCGACGAGGCGCACCTCGTAACCCCATTTCGAAAACGCGAGCAGCAGCGAGATGCCGATTGCCAGAAGCACGGCGATGGGCAGGCCCCAATGCACGAGGCCCCAGAATTCCGGCACTTCGGCGGGAATGCGCGGCGTCGACGAATTGGCCATGCCGGAACGGTCGCGCCAGACATCGGTCGAGACATAATAGACCATCAGCACGGCGACGAAGTTGAGCAGCAGCGTGGTGATGAGTTCGTTGACGTTGGCATAGGCACGCGCCAGCGTCGGAATGAGGATCCACACCGCGCCGCCGAAAAGGCCGACCGCAAACATCAGGACGAGACTGACCGGCTCCGATGCGGGAATGAACAGGCCGACGGCAGTCGCCGCGAAGGCACCGGCATAGAACTGGCCTTCCGCACCGATGTTCCATGCACCGATCTGCTGGCCGACAGTGACCGCAAGGCCGGTCAGGATCAGCGGAATGACGACGAGGCCGAGGTCTTCCATGCCGTAGGTCGAGCCGAAGGACGCGCCGATGACCTGTCCGGCAAGCCCGATCGGATCGTTGCCGGTCGAGGCCAACACGAGGCCTGCGAAAACGAGAGCAATGGCAATGGCGGCGAACCGTGCGCCGATGGCCATGCCGGGATGCGCCGAAGGCAGGCGCTGGAGGCGAATGTTAGCCATGGGCCGCCTCCTTTTCGCCGCGCGTGCGTCCACCCATCAGCAGGCCGATTTCCTCGATGTCGACATTGTCATTCTCGACGATGCCCATGATCTTCCCTTCATAGAGCACCGCGATACGGTCGGAGAGGTTCAGCAATTCCTCCAGCTCTTCCGAGATCAGCACGATCCCCGCGCCGGCGTTCCTGAGCTCCACGATGTAGCGCAGCATGGTGTTGATCGCGCCGACATCGAGACCACGGCTCGGATAGGCGGCGACGAGGATCTTGGAGGCAACCCGCATTTCGCGGCGCGCGACGAGACGCTGCTGGTTGCCGCCGGAAAGGTTGCGGATCGGCATGCCGAAATCGGGAATGGCGACTTCCGCGACGGATGCGATCTCGCGCGCAAGCGCGTTGGCCGCACCCGGCTTGTAGACCCCGCCCGATGTCACCGGCGGCTTGCGGTATTCGCGCATCACCGCGTTGACGGTGATCGAAAGCCCCGGTGCCAGACCGCTGTGCAACCGGTCTTCGGGAATATGGCCGATGCCGCGGTCGACGAATTCGGCCGCATCCGCCCGCGTGACGGTTTCTCCGTCGATGACGATCCGCCCGGCGGAGATGGCTCGTGTGCCGGTCAGGATCTGCGAAAGCTCGCGCTGCCCGTTGCCGGCAACGCCCGCGACGCCGACGATCTCGCCTGCGCGGATATCGAGGTTGATGCCCTCCAGCGCTTCGCTCCCGCCGTCGTTGAGCGCGAAGACATTCTGCAGGCTCATCACCGGCTTTTCGGAAATCGGCGCGGCCCCTTCCGGCCGGCCGCGCATGTCGGCCAGCACGATATCGCGGCCGACCATCAGGCGGGCAAGCTTTGCCGGCGTACAGTCGGCCGAAAATTCCGTGCCGATCTTTCGGCCGCCACGCAGGATCGAGACGCGGTCGGAAATTTCCAGCACCTCATCCAGCTTGTGGGAAATGAAGATGACGGCATTGCCGCCAGCGACGAAATCCCGAAGCGCCTTGAAGAGTTCCCGCGCCTCGGCCGGCGTCAGGACGGCGGTCGGCTCGTCGAGGATCAGCACCTTCGCCTGCCGCGCCAGAACGCGCAGGATTTCCACGCGCTGCTGCTCGCCGGTGGAAAGCTCGGTGATCCGCGCCGATGGCCGAACCTGAAGATTGTATTTCTCGGCAAGCGCTGCGGTGCGCGCCTCAAGGACGGCGGCGGATGCACGGCGCGGCGTTTCGCTCCAGCCGAGATGGATGTTTTCCGCAACGGTGAAGGCATTCACCAGCTTGAAGTGCTGGTGCACCATGCCGATACCGGCGGCAATCGCCTGCAATGGCGAGGAGAATTGCTGCGCGTAACCGTCAATGATGATCTCGCCGGCGTCCGGCTGGTAGATCCCCGTGAGGATGTTCATCAGCGTCGATTTGCCGGCGCCGTTTTCGCCCAGCAGCGCATGGATCTCGCCGGGCATGACTTCGATGTCGACATCCTGGTTGGCGATCACGCCGGGGAAATATTTGGCGATCCCCTTCAGTTGCACCAGCGGGGCCGTGCCGGGCGGCACCACGTATCTTTGGGTTGGTTCTGACATGTGGCCTATCGCAAACGAGAAATGGAACGATGCTGGAAGGAAGGGGCAAAACCCCTTTCACTTGGGTTGAACCGGTTCCTTGCGCTGATGGAGAAGGACCCGGGCTATATCTTGCCATCCGCCCCGCCGTCATGCTCGGGCTTGTCCCGAGCATCCACTGCCACGGGACAGGCACGATAGGTTCGCTGGTGACGAGCAAGCGGCGCGCGAAGCAGATCCTCGGGACAGGCCCGAGCATGACGGCGGGGAGGAGCCAGACCTCCCCGCCGTCGCGACAGCTTAGAGGCCGGTGACGCCTTCGACGGACCAATCCCAGTTGTAGAGTTCCATCTCGGTCATCTTCTGGCCGGTAGCGACCTTCACATTGCCCTTGGAATCCTTGAGCTCGCCGACGAATGGCGACCAGCCGCCGACGATCTTCTCGCGAACCGCGTCCGCAGCCTTGCCGACTTCGGCCGGAACCTTCTCGCCCCAGGTATCGCGGTCGACGCCGGAGCCCATGGCCAGCAGGGTCTCGGACGGCGACCATTCGCCGGCGAGACGCTTCTTGACCTGATCGACGTAGAAGTCCTTGAAGTCGATGATGACGGAGGAAACGTAGGAGTTCGGGCCGTAGCGACGGATGTCGGTGTTCCACATGGCAGCCCAGACGCCGCGCTTTTCGGCGACCTGCAGGTATGCGGCTTCGTCCATGATGCCGAACAGGAAGTCACAGCCGTTGTCGACCAGCGCGGTGCCGGCCTGGCTTGCGGCCTGCGGATCGAACCACGAGTTGATGACGATGGTCTGCAGCGTGGCGTTCGGGTTGACGGTGCGGGCCCCCATCAGGAAGGCGTTGGTCGAGGCATAGACCGAGGCGACCGGGAAGGACGCGACATAGCCGAGCTTGCCGGTCTTCGACAGCATGCCGGCGGCAACGCCGATGACATAGGTCGGATACCAGTGGGCGAGGTAGTACCAGCCGAGATTGTCCATCGTCTGGTGGCCATTGCATTCCAGGAAGGCGACTTCCGGCGCGCGGCGAACGACTTCATGCAGGAAGTCGCCGGTCGAAGAGGTGTCGAAGATCATGTTCGCGCCTTCCGACACGAACTGGCGGTAGGTGCGGGTCGCGTCGGCGGAGTATGGAACGTTCTCGACTTCGATGATCTTCTTCAGCTTCGGGAACTTTTCCTGAACTGCGAGCAGACCCTGATGGTGGCTCCAGGTCCAGCCTTCGTCCGTGATCGGGCCGACATGGCCGAAGCCGACGATGGCGTCTTCTTCCTTGATCGCCGGCAGCGGAGCGGCGGCCATGGCCGGACGCACGAGACCAGCGGGAAGCATCAGCGAGGCACTACCGGCGGCGGCCATATTGAGGAAGCCGCGACGGGAAAGATTACGCAAGTCGATCATGTGAACCCCTTGGTTTGGTTATAATGCGCCTATGACGAAAAGCGGGTTTCCATTCGCTCATCGGGACGCCATCCGTTCAGAAACGCAACAACCGTGCCAGTCTGAACCCGCATCGGCCAAACGACCTGCAATGCGGAATGCCGGGAAAAGCCCACCCTCGGAAACCTTGACGATCGTCAACCGGAGCCATCCCGCCCGTCCCGGGGCAGACATCGGCCAACCCTCGGGAAAAGCCCGGAAAATCTCCCGTACGACCGGAGAAACCGCCTTCTGTTCCCGACCTTTCCAAATTGCCGATGTTCCGAATAGTCGGAAAAACAGGGAGACCATGGTGCGTGAAAGGCAACATCTGCGGCGAAAAAACCGCTTGAAACCTGATCGCGCCAAAGGCTAGATTGATGAAATACGAGGCATGCATACAATTTGTGCAAAAGCACAAAAGGCAACCAGAGGAACAGAGCAGCTTGCACGAAAGACAGGAAACCGGATCGGGAGCGAAAACTCGCCCCGCACATCCCAGTTCAGGCAGAACCACGGCATGAACCGCGCCGTGGATTTCGTGTTCAGGGGCCAGCTGGACTGTGACAGCTTCATCGGCTTCGTGCGCCATCGCGCCGGCCGGCTCGATCTCGACATGCGCATCGATGACTGCAGCGAGAGCGCGGTCGCCGTCCATGTCGCCGGGCAGGAGGATCTGGTCGACATGTTCGAGATGGCCTGCAGCCTCGGGCCTTACGATTGCATCGTTCTGGATGTCAGCCGCTTCGAAAGCAGGCTGGCGCCGGTTCGACAGGATTGATTTTTGAAGGGGATTTGAAGATGAGCAAGGAAACAGTCAGGGAAACGGGTTGGGTGCCGGTGGTGCTCTCCGCATCGATCGAAGCAGGCACATCGGCCGGCGCGGTGATAAACGGCGCGGAAATCGTCGTATGGCGTGACAGCAAGGGTGCGGCGCATGTCTGGGAAGACCGCTGTCCCCATCGCGGCATGCGCATGAGCTTCGGCTTCGTGCGTGGCGATCATATCGCCTGTCTCTATCACGGCTGGGCCTATGACACCGCCGGCCAGTGCCAGCACATCCCGGCCCATCCCGATCTCGATGTTCCCAAGACCATCAAGATCCCCACCTATGCCGTGGAAGAAAACAGCGGTCTCATCTGGACGGCGCTCGCAGCCGATGCCGATGTCGCCGGCGTTCCGGATCTCGGCCCCGTCGTGCCGGTCCGCAGCCTCTATGCCGACTGCTCCCTCGAATTCGCCCTGTCGGCTCTGGAGAAGGCCGAGCTTCCCGAAGCCGGCTCCGCTCCCGCCCCTGCCTCTCTTGAAAAGCTCACTGCCAATTGCTGGGCGCTGACCGCCGGAACCACCCGACTTCTCGTCGCCGCACAGACCGTTGGCGTGGAGAAGACGGCGCTTCACATCCTGATCGACGACACGGACGGCAAGGCCGCGGCACTGCGCGCGCCCGTCGCCCGCTGGGCCGAAGCCTTGCGCGGCACGCTGGAGGCATCGGCTCCCGGCGCGCTCATGGCGGAGGTTGCCTGATGTCCGCAATCACGCTCTACAACTACGAACTCGACGACAGCTGCTACCGCGTCCGCCTGCTGCTTTCCATGCTCGGCAAGGACTATACGACCTACGCCGTCGACATGGTTCCCGGCCATGAGGAAAAGGGCCCGGCCATGCTGGCGCTCAACCCGCTTGGGTCTCTGCCGGTCCTGACGGACGGCGACCTCACGCTTTACGGCACGGAGGCAATCCTCTCCCATCTCGCCAGGGCTTACGACGCCTCGGGTGCGTGGCTCCCGGCTGACACCGCCACCTTTGCCGCCACCATGCAGTGGCTGACCTTCTCGGCCTCGGTCCTGCCGGATGCGATCACCGCGCGCAAGGTCGCACTGTTCGGCCTGCCGGGCGATTTCGAGACCCTGAAAGCCGCCGCCCGCCGCGCCTTCCGCATTATGGACGACCACATGACGCTTCGCCAGTTCGACGGCATCGAGTGGTTCGCCGGCACCGCGCCGACGCTCGCCGACCTGACGCTGTTCCCGATCTTCGCGCTGTCCCGCGACTTCGGCATCGATCACGACGAATTCCCCGCGCTCCGCCGCTGGATCCGCCGCTTCCGCACCCTGCCCGGATTCAAGACCATGCCGGGCATTCCCGACTACCACTGAGGGACACGATCAAGACCGAGTGCAGATGATACCCCCCTCTGCCCTGCCGGGCATCTCCCCCTCAAGGAGGGAGATCAATTGGAGCCACCGTCCTGCCCACCTCGACAGAAGATGGGGATTGGGAGCGGACCGCTTGCCGATCTCCCCCCTTGAGGGGGAGATGCCCGGCAGGGCAGAGGGGGGTGCTACCGCACGACCGTCCGCAATGGACGCCAGAGCATAATCCAACCGAAGTGCAATGAGGATCGGTGGGATTATGCTTCAAAAGAAAGACTTTAGAACGTCGGCCTGATTCATTCAGACCGACGCTCGCTTGAAATAACAAACCACAACGAGGAAACACACATGCCACCCATCACCCGCTTCTCCGTCGCCCCGCTTGCGACGATGACCCGCAAGCTTGCAGACGTCGCGTCCGGCCGCGTTTCTCCCGATCTCGTCATCACCGGCGCCCGGGTGCTTTCCACCTATTCCGAGCGCATCCTGCCCGACCGCGAAGTCTGGATTTCCGGCGGCCGCATCGCTGCCGTCAAGCCGGTCGGCACTTACCGGAACGGCTCCGCGAAACTCTATGACGCCAGGGGCGGCATCATCGCTCCCAGTCTCGTCGATCCGCACATCCACATCGAATCGAGCATGGTGACGGCCTGCGCCTATGCGGAAGCCGCACTCCTGAACGGCACCACCACCATCTTCTGCGACAGCCACGAGATCGGCAACGTCATGGACGTCGCCGGCGTCGAGGCCATGCTGGAAGACGCCCGCCATGCGCCGCTTTCGATCTTCCTCACCGTGCCCTCGACCGTCCCGGCCACCTCGCCGGAACTCGAAACCGCCGGCGGCGACCTGACGCCGGAAAAGATCGCGGCCCTGTTCGACAAGTGGCCGGAAGCCGTGGCGCTGGGCGAAAAGATGGACTTCGTGCCGGTCACCATGGGCGATGAACGTTCGCACGCCATTCTGGCCGCCGCCCTTTCGCGCGGACGGCCCGTCTCCGGCCATGTCTACGGCCGTGAATTCGTCTCCGCCTATGCTGCATCGGGCGTGACCGATACCCATGAGGCCATCGACCGCGATATCGCCGACGACATGCTGGAAGCAGGCATATGGCTCTTCCTGCGCGGCGGCCCGCCGACCACGCCCTGGCACTCGCTGCCGGAAGCCATCAAAACGGTGACCGAACTCGGCTCTTCCCACAAGCGTATAGCGGTGTGCACCGACGACCGCGACGCCGACGACCTCCTGAACTTCGGCCTCGACTGGGTGGTGCGCGAAGCCCGCAAGGCCGGCATGACGCCCGAACAGGCCTGGGCCATGGGCTCGCTGCATGGCGCCACTCGCTTCGGCATGGAAAACGAGATCGGCGGCATGGGCGGCAGCCGCCGCGCCGACCTCGTCATGCTCGACGACGACCTGAAGCCGGTCAGCACCTGGTATGGCGGCGAACTCGTCGTCGACCAGAAGAAGATCACGCCGCTGCTCGACGAAACCCTGTCCAGGCCGTGGCGCTACCCGGAAGCCGCCTATCACACGGTCAAGCTGCCGAAGGCCGTAAGGCTGACGCCGGAACTGCCGACCGAAAAGGTCGTCGCCAACACGATCAAGACCGAACTGCCGGGCATCATCCTCGGCCATGTGAAGGTTGAACTGGAACCCGCCAATGACTGGCAGACCCATTTCGAACGTCACGGCCTCTGCTTCGTCACCGTGATCGAGCGTCACGGCAAGTCGGCCGGAAACGTCGCCTATGGCCTGCTCTCCAACTTCGCCCTGAAGAGCGGCGCGGTCGGCTCTTCCGTCGGTCATGACAGCCACAACATCATCATCGCCGGTACCAACGAAGCGGATATGCAGGTGGCGCTGCGCGCCATCGAGGAGCATCAGGGTGGCGCCTGCGTCGTGCAGGACGGCAAGGTCACGGCCATCGTGCCGCTGCCGATCGCCGGCCTCCTCTCCGACAAGCGGGTGCATGAGGTGGCAAAGGAAGTGCAGGCGCTCAAGGTCGAATGGGAAAAGGCCGGCTGCACCATTCCCTACATGGGCTTCAACCTGATCCCGCTTTCGGTCATCCCGGAAATCCGCATCACCGACATGGGCCTCGTCACCGTGCCGCAGATGGAAATCGTGCCGCTGTTCGAGAGCCCGGAGGACTGAGGACCATGGACCCCTACCGCCTCGGACTGGTCGCCACCCGCATCCACTATTTCCAGCTCGTGGCGCGGCTTGGATCGATCCGCCAGGCGGCCTTGGCGCTGAACGTCGCCCCCTCCTCCGTCAGCCGCATTCTCCGGCAGCTGGAGGAGGAGCTCGGCACGCCACTCTTCGAACGCGTTCGCCAGCGCCTCAAGCTGACGAGCGCGGGCGAACTCCTTCTCTACCACGCCCGCATTTCGCTCTCCGAACTCAACCGCGCCTGCAACGAGATCAACGATCTCCACGGCCTGCATCGCGGCACGGTTTCCGTCGCCATCGTCGAAAGCGTGGCCCGTGGCCTGATGCCGTCAGCGCTCGAGGCCTTCTGGAACCGTCATCCGGCGATCACCGTCGATATCAAGGTCATGGGATCGCAGCAGGCCGCCAACGCCGTGTCCGACGGAGAATGCGACCTTGCCGTCGTCTTCGACATCCGCGTGCCGCGCACCGTGCGCCGTATCGCAACGGCATCGCTTCCGCTCGGCGTCCTGGCCCTACCCGGCGGCGAGATGGCGAAACGCACCGAACTCAAGCTGTTCGACCTCGCCAACGAGCGCGTCATCCTGTCCGACTCCAGCCTGACGCTCGGCTCCTCCGTGGAAGAGGCCTTCAATCGCTCGCTGGTCGATCTTTCCCGCCGCTCGCGCACCAATTCCATCGGCCTGATGGTCGATCTCGCCAAGCGCAATCTCGGCAGGGTGTTGCAGACCCGCGTCGGCGTCGAACAGGAACTTAGCGAGGGAACCCTGAAATTCGTGCCGCTGGTCGATAGCCGCCTGCCGCCGCGCAAGCTCATGCTGCTGTCCCGCTCGGAAAAGGAAATGTCGGATGCGGCGTCCGCTCTCGGAAAGCTGCTGGAACAGGCGATTGACCGCATGGTTCATGCGCCCGCCCCTACTCCGGCATCGTAGATGTTGCATTCAACGCAACGATATCGTCAAAAATTGCCGTCTATTCGAAACATCTCGGTTTTGCGAACCTCACCTCGAAATGAGGGCAAGCCATGAAACAATCATCCGTTGACGCCGTGATCCGCGGCCTCAAGAAGGCGGGCGTCAGCATCGTCTGCTATCTCCCCGATTCCCTGTTCAAGGAACTTTACCCGGCGCTCGACGCCGATCCCGATATCCGCACAATCCGCGTGACCAACGAAGGCGAAGGAGCCGCGATCTGCGGCGGCGTCTTCCTTTCCGGCAAGCGCGCGGCGCTGATCATGGAAAACTCCGGCCTCCGGGCTTCCGTCGAGCCGCTCGCCCGCATGGGCCTCGGCGCCGGCATCCCGGTCGTCATGCTGATGAGCTATCGCGGCGAACTCGGCGAAAACAACTGGTGGGCCATTCCCCACGGCATCACCATGGAACCGGTGCTCGACGCACTGCGCATCCCCTACCGGGTCGTGCGCGAGGAAGAGCAGATCGAGCAGTCGATCGTCGACGCCTACAACTGGTCCTACAACGCCTATTACCACTCGGCCATCGCGCTCGGGGGAGCATCGTCCGATGAAACGTTTCGACTGCATGAAGCTTCTCGCAGAGCGCCTGAAGGACGAACTGGTCATCCTCTCGCTCGGCGCCTCCGTCGATGAATGGTACAACGCAGCGCCCCACATGCGCGCGGCGAGCCTGTTCCAGCAGCAGCTCGGCTGCGTCACGCCGCAGGCCTTCGGCCTCGCTGCAGGCCTTCCCCATCGCCGCATCGTCTCGCTCGATACCGACGGCGGCATGATGTTCAATCTCGGTATCCTCGCTACTCTCGGCAACGAACAGCCGAAGAACCTCTTCGTCGTCGTCTGGGATAACGAGTGCTACCAGTCGATCGGCGGCCCGCCGACCCACACCGCCTTCGGCCGCGTCGATATCGCCGCGATCGCCCGCGGCGCCGGCGTCGACAATGCCTATACCGCCCGCACGCTCGAGGAATTCGAAGCCCATTGCGAGGCCGGCCTGAAAGCCGATGTTCCCTACATCGTCGTCGCCAAGGTCGCCGGCACCGTCCAGCCCGATATCAAGCGCAAGCATTCGGACGGCCGCGAGGACAAGTACATCTTCGTCCGCCATGTCGAAGCCACCGAAGGCATCGTCATCATGGGGCCGAGCGAGCACAACTGAGTGGAATGATGAACTTGCAGGCCCGCAGCTCTTGCAGGGGAAAACGGCCCCTCACCCTGACCCTCTCCCCGCAGGCGGGGAGAGGGAACGGAAGCGTTGCGCGGCAATCGTCCTTCTCCCCGCCTGCGGGGAGAAGGTCCCGGCAGGGGGATGAGGGGCACGGTCGAGCATGAATATTCTGAACTCAAAACCCCTCGCCAGATCCTATGACTACATCGTCATAGGCTCAGGCTCCGGCGGTTCGCCGGTGGTGCGCCGCCTGATCGACGGCACGGACGCCACCGTGCTGCTGATCGAAGCCGGAGAACCCGGTATCGGCGTCGCGGAGATCGACGACCCACGCGAATGGGTACCGCTTGGGCGGAGCCGCTGGGACTGGGGTTACAGCTATACCCCCACGCCCCGCGTCAACGGCCGGACCATCGGCATCCCTCGCGGCAAGGCGCTCGGCGGCTCGTCCGCCATCAATGCCCTCATGTGGTATCGCGGCAATCCGCTCGATTACGACGCTTGGCAACAGGCCGGTTGCGACGGCTGGTCCTTTGCCGACTGCCTGCCTTTCTTCAGGAAGGCCGAGGACTGGGAAGGCGGCGAGACCGCCCTTCGCGGCACCGGCGGTCCGCTCCGGATCACCACCAGCCGGAAGCTGCACCCCGTCGCACAGGCCATGCTCGACGGCTCGCCCGAACTCGGCATTCCGGTGATCGCCGATCCGAATGGCGAGACCAACGAGGGCGCCTGCCCCTCCAACTTCAACATCGTCGACGGCAAGCGCTGGAGTTCGGCGAACGGCTATCTCCTGCCCGTTCTGGACAACAAGCGCCTGACCGTGCTCACCGGTTCCCATGCCATCGGCCTTGTCGTCGAAGGCGGCCGCTGCACCGGCGTGCGCCATCTCATCGACGGCAAGCCCGTCGAAACCCGCGCCACGACACAGGTCGTGCTGGCGGCAGGCGCCATCGACACGCCGCGCCTGCTGATGCTCTCCGGCATCGGCGATCCGGCCGAACTGAAACGCCTTGGCATTCCGCTCGTTCATGCCCTTCCCGGCGTCGGCCGAAACCTGCAGGATCACCCGCTGGTGCAGGCCTGCGTCTTCCGCTCGAAGGTGCCCATGGGCGAAAAGCTCGACAATGGCGGCGGCACCATGCTGAACTGGAAATCGCGGCCGGATCTCGTCCAGCCCGACGTCCATTCCTTCCCCGTTCAGGGCAACAGCGCCGAACCGCGCCTGCGCGAACTCTACGACATGTCGGGAGACGTCTTCTCGCTCGGCGCGGGCCTGATGCATTCGAAAAGCGTCGGCTACCTGAAGATGCTCTCCGCCGATCCCTTCGGCCCGCTGGACATCCAGCCCAACTATCTCGCCGAAGCTTCCGATCTCGAGGCGCTCGTCTCGGCGGTCTACACCATCATGGACCTCGCCCAGACCTCTGCCTTCGCCGATCTCTTCGCCGGATTTGCCGCACCGGACCGCAAGCTCTCCCGCAAGGAAGCCGTCGAGTTCGTCCGTAACGGTTGCTCGACCTTCTTCCATACATCGGGAACGGCAAAGATGGGCAAGGACGACATGGCCGTCGTCGATGCCCGCCTGAAGGTCCACGGATTGGAAGGCCTGACGATCTCGGATGCCTCGGTGATCCCGGTGATCCCGACCTGCAACACCCACGCCCCCGTCACCATGATCGGTGAACGCGCCGCCGCCTTCCTGATGGAAGCGGCCTGAAACTTGCTTTCGTTCCGCGATGGCGCGGAAGAAAACGGAGATGACATGACTTCGAGCGGAATGATCCTGGCTGGTGACTATCTTCTCACCATGGATGACGAAAACAGCGTCATCACCAAGGGTGCCGTGGCGATTGAAGACGGCCGCATCCTCGCCGTCGGCCCGCTGGACGAGATCAGCGCCGCCTATCCGGCCTTTGCGCTGAAACGGCTGGAAAACACCGTTCTCATGCCGGGCCTCATCAACGCCCATGCCCATTCCGGCTTCCTGCGCGGGACCGCCGAACACATGGCGGTGTGGGACTGGCTGACCATGCATATCAACCCCATGCACCGCATGCTGCAACCGCGTGAGGCGGAGGCTGCCTCCTTCCTCTGCTACGCCGAATCCGCACTCGCCGGCACCACGACGGTCGTCGACATGTGGCGCTACATGGATGGCAGCGCCCGCGCCGCCGAAGCCATCGGCACGCGCCTCGTCGCCGTCCCCTATGTCGGAGAACACCCCGACTACGATTATTTCGACACGCTCGACATGAACGAAGCCATGATCGAGAAGTGGCATCGCAAGGCCAATGGCCGGATCAATGTCTGGGTCGGGCTGGAACATCTCTTCTACGCCGACAAGGATGGCCAGAGCCGCGCCATCGAAATGGCGAACCGCCACAATACCGGTTTCCACACTCATTGCTCGGAAGCCGAAATCGAGGTCGCCGAATTCATCGAGCGATACGGCAAGCGCCCGATGTTCGCCCTGAAGGATCTCGGCTTCTTCGAAACCCCGCGCACCATGCTCGCCCACGCTGTCTGGCTCGATCCTTCCGAGGTCGAGCTGATTGCCCGGCATCGTGTCTCCATCGCCCACAATCCCGTTTCCAACATGAAGCTCGCCTCGGGCATCGCGCCCATCGCCGACATGCTGGCGCTTGGCGTGCCTGTCGGCCTCGGCACCGATGGCGAGAAGGAAAACAACAACTTCGACATGTTCGAGGAAATGAAGACCGCCTCGCTGCTCGGCAAGCTCCGTCATCGTGACGCCGCCGCGATGGACAGCTGGCAGTGCCTGCGCATGGCCACCATCCTCGGCGCGAAGGCCATCGGCCTCGATCACGAGATCGGCTCCCTTGAGGCCGGCAAGCGGGCCGACATCATCGCCGTCCGGACCGACACGCCGCGCATGACGCCACTCTTCGGCGAAGGCCCCTACTTCAACCTGCAGCACAATCTGGTCCATGCCGTGCGCGGCGGCGATGTCTCCATGACCATGGTCGACGGCCAGATCATCGTGGAAGACGGCGAACTCGAAACCGCCGACATCCACACCATCATCGGCGACATCCACAAGCTGGCCCCCGGCCATTTCGCCCGTCGCGCCGAATGGCTTGCGGAAAACCAGGGCGGCACCATGCAATGGACCAAGAAGGAAGGGGCCGCGGCATGAAGACCACCGATCAGGTCGCGCTCAACGACTGGTATGCCATCGCGACCGCGAGCGAACTGACGGCTCAACCCGTCACGACCCGCCTGCTCGGGCAGGATATCGAATACCGGATCGCGGAAAGCGGCTCGCCGCTGGTGCGCGAAATTCTCGATGACGGCGCGCGCGGCCCGGCTCTTCCGGTGCAGGTTCGCTATGGCTGTCTCTTCACCTCGCTCGGCACCCCGGTGAAGGACATCGTCCACATCGAGGAAGCGGAAGAGGAAGACCGCCGCTTCGTTCCCTGCGGCTGGGTCACCATGCGCGCCTCGGGTCTGCGCGTGGTCGAGAATTTCCTCGACATGGCGCATTTCCCCTTCGTCCACACCGATATTCTCGGCTCCGAACCCCATACCGAAGTCCCGACCTACCAGAGCGAAATCCGCCGCGAGGTGGACGAGGTCTGGGCCACCAACTGCACCTTCTTCCAGCCGCGCATCGCCGCCACCGAAGACAAGGGCGACTTCGTGCACCTGACCTACCGGGTGCCCTCCCCCTTCGTCGTCATGCTCTACCGCGTCTGCCCGACCTCGCCGAACCGGCTGGACGCCATCGCCCTCTTCATCCAGCCGATGGAGGAAGGCCTCTGCCGGGCGCAGCCGGTGATGTATCTGGTCGACAGCACATCATCCCACAAGGCGCTCCTGAACTTCGAACAGGTCATCTTCCTGCAGGACCGCATCATCGTGGAAAACCAGCGCCCCCTGCTGCTGCCGCTCGAACCGCGCGCCGAAATCCCCACCCGCGCCGATTCATCCTCCATCGCCTATCGCCGCTGGCTGAAGGAAAAAGGCGTCCGCTTCGGAACCACCGCCGGGGCGGCGTGATGAAAAGGTCGCCCCCATCGTCCTTCTCCCCGCTTGCGGGGAGAAGGTGGCGGCAGCCGGATGAGGGGCTGCACGCACGTCACATGGCATTGATCGACGGAGAGGGAGAGCCCCTCACCCCAACCCTCTCCCCGCAAGCGGGGAGAGGGAGACACCGGACAGAGAGGCCTAACCGCAATCTCCATCGGGAGAGATCAGCATGCGCATCCTGACGCCCGCCTCCCCCGAACAAGCCCTCTCCCTCGCCGCCTCCCATCCCGGCACCTTCCGCTTCGTCGCCGGCGGCACGGCACTCCAGCTCGAATGGGCAAAGGGCCTGCCGAAACCGGAAGCGATGATAAACCTCTCGCGCCTTCCCGGCATGAGCGGCATCGAGACCAGCCCGCAAGGCATCCGCATCGGCGCGCTTGCCAGCCTGAACAACCTGATCGCCGCTCCCGCCATCGCATCCGGCCTCCCCCTGCTGCATGCGGCCCTCAAGGTCGTCGCCGGTCCCTCGGTGCGCAATCTCGCCACCATCGGCGGCAACATCGCCGGCCGCACCGGATGCCTGCTGCCCGCCCTTCTCACGCTCGATGCCGGACTGGAAATCGCGACACCGTCGGGTCCGGCAATTCTCTCCCTTGAAGACTGGCTCGCCCGCCCCGCCGACCCGCTTGCCTTCCTCGCCGCCGTGCATATCGCCCCGCAGGATGCCGCCGACCGCCACGTCTTCCGCAAGACCGGCCTTCGCGCCGCCTTCACGCCGAGCGTCATCAACGCCGCCGCCCGGCTGACCGTTGCAAACGGCGTCGTCTCGCAGGCACGCCTTGCAGTCGGCGGCGGCGTCGTTCCGCCCGCCCGCCTGAAGACCGCCGAAACCCTGCTGAGCGGCCAACCGCTCGCCCATATCGACTGGACCGCCCTGCACGCCTGCCTTCTCGACACGATCATCGCTCCCGATGACGACTTCCGCACCGGCGCCTATCGCCGCCGTGTCGCCGCCAACGCCATCGTTCACGGCCTCGGCGGCCGGCTGCCGGGACGCAGCCTGTTTCCCGCCGCCCGCCCGCTGGAACCAGCGGAAGGTCTCGCCGACGAAACCGAACTCTCCCATGCTCTGGAACCCGCGCGCTGGCATGTCCGCCCGGATGCCCGGCCAAAAATCCGGGGCGAGATGGCCTATCTCACCGACCGGCGGGAAGACGACATGCTCGTCGGCCGCATCCTGCGCGCCGGCATTCCCCATGCGAAGATCCTCTCCATCGACACCAGCGCGGCGGAAGCGCTGCCCGGTGTCGCGGCAGTCGTCACCCACCGGGACGTGAAGGGCCTCAACGGCTTCGGCATCGTCGTGCAGGACCAGCCGGCCATGTGCCGCGACAAGGTACGCTATCGCGGCGACACGGTTGCAGCCGTCGCGGCAGTCGATGCCGAAACCGCCGAAAAGGCGCTCTCCCTGATCCGCGTCGATTACAAACCGCTGCCGCCGGTCGACGACATGGAAAAGGCGCTCGCCGCCGAGACCCCGCTGGTCCACGAACAGGGCAATCTCCAGCGCGAGCTCTTCTTCCATCGCGGCGACATCGAACAGGGCTTCGCCGCCGCCACCCACATCATCGAGGATACCTACGTCACCCCGCGCCAGATGCACGGCTTCATGGAAACCGAGGGCGGTTACGCCTTCGTGGAACCCGATGGCACGCTGAACGTCTTTGCCGGCGGCCAGCATGGCGGTCGCGACCGGCTGCAACTATCCCGCATCCTCGATCTTCCCGAGGAAAAGATCCGCGTCGTCACCTCTCCGACCGGCGGTGCCTTCGGCGGCAAGGACGAGCTTTCCATTCAGCCGGCGCTGGCGCTGCTCGCGTTGAAGGCCGGAAAGCCTGTCCGCCTCCAGCTTTCCCGCGCCGAATCTGTATTGGCGGGCCAGAAGCGCAATCCCATGACGATCCGCATGAGGACGGCCTGCGACGCCGATGGAATGCTGATCGCGCAGGAGGTCGAGGTGCTGGCCGATGCGGGCGCCTATGCCTCGCTCGGCCCCGGCGTGCTGGAAACCGCGATGGAACATGCGACCGGCCCTTATGAAGCCCCGCACATCTCCACCCATGGCCGCCTCGTCTACACCAATAACGGCAATTGCGGTGCCTTCCGCGGCTTCGGTGCCAACCAGATGACCTATGCCGTGGAATGCCAGATGGACCGGCTGGCGAAGCTCTGCGGCCTCTCGCCCTTCGAAATCCGCGCCCGCAACATGCGTGTGCCGGGCACCCCCGGCTATCTCGGTCAGGAAGTGTCGAAATCCGAGCGCGTCGTCGAAATGCTCGCCGCCGCCCGAGCCTCCGATATCTGGACGAAACCGCAGGGCATCTCCGATGACGGCGAGTGGATCACCGGCACCGGCATGGCGATGAACTATCAGGGCAACGGCCTCGGCTCCGTCATCCCCGACCCTGCCGGCGGCCGCCTCGCGCTGACGAAGGACGGTTTCATCGAAGGAGCCTACGGCCTCGACGAGATGGGACAGGGCCTCCTCCCGCTCATTCAGGCCACCGTCTCGGCCGAACTCGGCTGCGCCCGCAACGACGTGAAGCCGCTGATCGGCGATACCCGGCTTGCACCCGAATCCGGCTCCACCACCGCGTCGCGCGGCACCTATGTCGTCTGGGCTTCGGCGAAGAAGGCCGCCCCCGAATTCTCGGCAAAGATCCGCGCCGCCGCCGGCGAGATCCTGGGCCGCGACCCCGAAACCCTCGCCTTCGCCCCCGGCGGCCTTGCCGAACGCGGCTCCAACAGCGGCGAGATCCTGATCTCCTACCGCGACCTTGCCGACAACATTCCCGAAGCGGACCTGCCGAGCGTCACCGTCGCTTACGAGTTTCCGAAGACCGACTATTCCGCCGCCAATGCCCGCTACATCTTCGCCTTCGGCGCAGCGCTCGCCCGCGTGGCGGTAAGCCGCGTCACCGGCGAAATCCGCGTGCTCGACCTGCACCAGCATTCCGCCGCCGGCCCGGTGATGGACCTTGCCGCCTATCTCGGCCAGCTCGAAGGCGGCGCGGTGCAGGGCCTCGGCTTCACGCTCACCGAGGATGCGCCGATGCGGGACTGTTTCTACCTCACCGCCAATCTCGATACCTACATGCTGCCCGGCATACAGGATGCGCCGAAGACCATGCGGATCTTTGCGCTGGAAGGCCTCGATCCCGGTGACGATCTCGGGCCTCGCGGCTCCGGCGAACTCGGCATCGGCGCGGTCACCCCGGCCATCGCCAACGCGGTCGCCGCCGCCATCGGCCACTGGCCGGTCACCACGCCCGTACCGCCCGCCTCCATCCTCGCGGTCCTGGAGTTGCCCGCATGACCATGACCGCCACTTTCACCCTCAACGGCAAGCCGGTCACGGTCGATTGCCAGCCGGAAACCCGTCTCGCCGATATCCTGCGCGACCGGCTGACGCTGACCGGCACCAAGATCGCCTGTTCCGTCGGCCGCTGCGGCGCCTGCACCGTGCTCGTCGGCGGCAAGGCCGTGAACGGCTGCCTCATCATGGCCTGGCAGATCGAGGACGCCGATATCGTCACCGTCGAAGGCCTCGATGCCCATCCGCTTGGCCCCGTCATCCGCGCCGGGCTGGAGGAGGAAAATGCCTTCCAGTGCGGCTATTGCGCACCGGGCTTTTCCATTGCCTTGACCGCTTTGCTCACGGAAAATCCCGATGCAGGCGAAGAGGAAATCCGGGCCGGACTGGAAGGCAATATCTGTCGTTGCACCGGCTATCACTCGATCATTCGCGGCGCGCTCAATGCCGCCCGCCGCATTCGCGAGCAGTCGCTCGCCATCGGAGACTGACATGACCATCACCATCAAGACGCCCGAACCCCGCAACGAAGGCGCGAGGGCCTTTCTCGCCCGCCGGCAAAAGCAGATCCTCATCGACGGCGTCTGGCGGGAGGCAGGCTCCGGCAAGCGCTTCGAAACCTTCGATCCGGCATCCGGCAGGCTGCTCGCCGAACTCGCCGAGGCAACCGCATCGGATGTCGATGAAGCCGTCGCCAGCGCCCGCGCCGCGCTGACCTCGAAGGAATGGAAAGGCATGACGCCATCGGCGCGCGGCAAGCTTCTGTGGAAGATCGCCGAACTGATCGACGCCCATGTCGAGGAACTGGCCGAACTGGAAACGCTCGATCAGGGCAAGAGCTTCAAGACCGGCCGCTTCGGGGAAATCCCCGCATCCGCTGAACAGTTCCGCTATTTCGCCGGCTTCTGCACCAAGATCCTCGGCACGACGATCCCGACGTCGATCGCCTACCAGCCGGAAGGCAGGGAGATCTTCGCCTACACCACGCGCGAACCGGTCGGCGTCGTCGCCGCGATCACGCCGTGGAACTCGCCCATGCTGATGGCGGCGATGAAGCTCGCGCCGGCGCTGGCTGCCGGCTGCACCGTCGTTCTGAAACCTGCGGAGGAAACCTCGCTCACCGCCATCCGCCTCGTCGAACTGATGCTGGAGGCAGGCCTCCCGAAGGGCGTCGTCAACCTCGTCACCGGTTTCGGCGAGGTCGTCGGCGCGGCCCTCACCGCCCATCCCGATGTCGACAAGGTCGCCTTCACTGGCTCGACCGAGGTCGGCAAGCTGATCGTGTCAGCCGCACAGGGAAACCTGAAGAAACTGACGCTCGAACTCGGCGGCAAGTCGCCTGCCATCGTCATGCCGGATGCCGACATGGCGCTCGCCATCCCCGGCGTCGCCCGCGGCATCTTCTCCAATTCCGGACAGGTCTGCGTCGCCGGCTCCCGTGTCTATGCCCACCGTTCGGTCTATGACGAGGTGGTCGAAGGCCTGTCTAAGGCGGCCGCCGCCCTCACCCTTGGCCACGGCCTCGACGCCGGCACCGATCTTGGCCCGCTGGTCAACCGCAAGCAGGCCGACCGCGTGGCGGGCTTCATCGCGGAAGGCAGGTCGGAAGGCGTGGAGATCACCTCCGGCGGCAATCAGACGGGCGAATTCGGCACCTTCTTCGAACCGACCGTCGTCACCTCGGTTCGCCCCGACATGCGCATGATGAGGGAAGAAATCTTCGGCCCCGTCGTCGCCGTCACCCCCTTCGACGATCCGGAAGAGGCGATTACCTATGCCAATGACAGCCCCTACGGCCTTGCCGGCAGCGTGTGGACGCAGGATCTGTCCTCCGCCCACCGGCTCGCCGCCCGGGTGAAGGCCGGCACTATCTGGATCAACTGCCACTCCTATTTCTCGCCGGAACTGCCCAAAGGCGGCCACAAGCAATCCGGCTGGGGCTACGAAAACGGCGCCCCCGGCCTCGACAACTATCTGGAAATGAAAACCGTCTGCGCGGTGATCTGAGGATTTCGGGAAGCTGCCCGGTGTCTTTTCGCGCCATCCGGTTTCATTGCCCCTCTCCCCGCAAACGGGCGGGGGGCAGCCCGAAAGCCCAACCGGATAACGAATGTCACCGGTCCAGTAGGCATTAGAGCATAATCCGACCGGAGTGAAACGAGGATCGACAAGATTATGCTTCAAACAAAAGAATTTAGAGCGCCGATCTGATTCAATCAGATCGAACAGCGCTCTAAGCAGTTGCAACCATAGATTTCTTTATTCGGGGCAATCCATGCCTCAGGTTCGCCTGCGCACTGTAAGAAGCGGTCCCACAGGTCAGATGCGATTTACCTCGCATACGCAAGCGCATGAGTTGACTTCTCGAACCCTTGACAAAATGTGTAAAACTCGCATTTTACACAAAAAGGAGATTGGCAGTCATGGCTCAGGTTCTGAGAGTACCGGCAACCGAGTTCGCCCGCAAATTTACAACATACAGGGAACGGGTACAGTCGGCAGGTGTCATTGAGGTCACAGCTCATGACCGCACGATTGGAGGCTTCCTGTCTGCCACCGAACTCAATCACTATCATGACATGAAAAAGCGTGAACGCCAGGTAATCCGTGTCAGCGAAATGGATGACGAAACCATGGCGTTGATTATGAACTCTGAATACGGCAAAGTCTCCGAGTGAGTTACCCGACTCCGGTCGCAGGCCTCGTCATTCGGTACAACTACTTATGGCACAAGGAAAAAAGCGAAGGATTTTCCTTGGGAAGCAAGGATAGGCCTTGTGCTATTGTCGTCTACCATTCCCGCACCAGCGATACGATCGTTGTGCCGATCACGCACTCTCCACCCGAACTTGGCGAAGAAGACCTCTCGATTGAGGTTCCGGCAGAACTGTCTAGCCAGCTCGGCTTGGACGATGATGCCAACTGGATTCGAGTGAGCGAGGTCAATAGATTCGAGTGGCCCGGTATCCATCTTAGGGCGCTGCCGTCGGATCCGAACCGTTATGATTATGGAATGGTCCCGCCTGAACTCTTCGAACGGATCAAAGCCAAACTCTATGAGACCATGAAGACCGGCCGGGTGGCCTTGGCTAAACGCTAGTTGACGTGTAGCGTGCATGGCGTGCTTGCGCCGCACCACCCGTCTCCGACTTTCGGCCGGGATGATCGCCCCGGCCGGATCATGCTAAGCCTTTGAGCGAACGCCGTTCGGGAGAAACGGCGGAATGCGGAGGAGTAGCATGGATTTCAACCTGAGCGATCAGCAGCAGGCCTTCGTCGACATGGCGACGGAATTCGCCGACGATGAACTGGCGCCCTTTGCGCTGGAGTGGGACCAGAAGAAGCACTTCCCCATCGACACGCTGAGAAAGGCGGGAGGCCTCGGCCTCGGTGCGATTTGCGTGGCGGACGATGTCGGCGGCTCCGGTCTCGGACGGCTGGACACCGCTCTCATCATCGAAGCGCTCGCCACCGGCTGCCCGACGGTCGCCGCCTATATCTCCATCCATAACATGTGCGCGACGATGATCGACCGCTACGGCACGCCCGAGCAGCGCGAGGAACATCTGCCCGCCCTTGCCACAATGGACGCGCTGGCGAGCTACTGCCTGACGGAGCCCGGCTGCGGCTCGGATGCGGCGGCGCTCAAAACCCGCGCCGTGCGCGATGGCGACGATTACGTGCTGACCGGCCAGAAGCAGTTCATCTCCGGCGCCGGAACAAGCGCCCTTTACATCGTCATGGCCCGCACCGGCGAGGACGGGCCGAAGGGGATCTCCGCCTTCCTCGTATCAGGCGACGCAAAAGGTCTCACCTTCGGCGCCAACGAGAAGAAGATGGGCTGGAACGCCCAGCCCACCCGCGCCGTCATGCTGGATGGCGTGCGGGTGCCCGCAAGCCAGCGGCTCGGCGCCGAGGGCGAAGGCTTCCGCATCGCCATGTCCGGGCTCGACGGCGGCCGCCTCAACATTGCAGCGGCCTCGCTCGGCGGGGCGCGCGCAGCGTTCAGGAAGGCGACGACCTATGTTCAGGAACGCAAGGCTTTCGGCCATGCGCTTGCCGATTTCCAGTCCCTGCAATTCACGCTTGCCGATATGGCAATCGACCTGGAAGCGGCACGCACCTTCCTCTGGCGCGCCGCAACCGCGCTCGATGACAAGGCGTCAGACGCCACCGTTCTCTGCGCAATGGCCAAGCGGTTGGTGACCGACCGGTGCTTCACGGTTGCCAACCAGGCCTTGCAGCTGCATGGCGGCTATGGCTATCTCGCTGAATACGGCATTGAAAAGATCATCAGGGATCTGCGTGTGCACCAGATCCTCGAGGGGACCAACGAGATCATGCGGGTGATCGTCGCCCGCTCCATTCTTGGAAGATAAAGGCCAGCACACTCAGGGGGAGACGGAACATGCGCTATCTTTCGGCGGAAATGACGGGCGAGGATGTGCTGACGGGACGGCAGGGCAGCCTCGGCCTGATCCTGCTCAACCGCCCACGGGTGCTGAACAGCCTGTCGCTCGACATGGTGAAGGCCATCGAGACCGCGCTGGACCGTTTCGAAAAGGACCCCGAAATCGCCGCCGTTCTGATGACTGGCGAAGGCGAACGCGGCCTTTGCGCCGGTGGAGACATCCGCAGCTTCTATGAAAGCGGCAAGGCCGGTGACGGACGCGCGGCCGATTTCCTGCGGGCGGAATACCGCATGAATGCCCATATCGCCTCCTATTCGAAACCCTATGTGGTCTTCATGGAAGGCATCACCATGGGCGGAGGCGTCGGCGTATCCAGCCACGGAAGCCACCGCATCGTGACCGACACGACGAAGCTCGCCATGCCGGAAACCGGCATCGGCTTCTTTCCCGACATCGGCGCTACATGGCTTCTGGCGAAAGCGCCGGGCGAACTCGGCACGCTGATGGGCCTGACTGGCGAGGCGATCGGTGCGGCCGATGCCATCGAAGCCTGCTTCGCCGACTGGTTCGTGCCGGCCACAGCGCTTGCCGATCTTGCCGAGAAGCTGACAATCCTTCTGCCCGGCACGACCCACAAGGACGTTTCCCTGCTGGTGGACGCAGCCGCAACTCCGCCGCCGAAAGGCGACTTCGCCGATAACCGGGCACTGATCGATCGGTGCTTCTGTTTCGACACCGTCGAGGAGATCGAGGCCGCCCTTGCGGCGGAGGCGAACCCGTTTGCGGAAAAGATCCGCTCCGCCATGATGGTGAAATCGCCGACCAGCTTGAAGGTGACGCTGGCGCTCCTGAGAGCTGCGCGCAAATCGACCGACCTCAGAACCTGTCTTGAACGCGAATTCGCCGCAACCGCCCGGATCCTGCACACGCCGGACTTCTACGAGGGCATCCGCGCCGCCATCATCGACAAGGACCGCAATCCGAAGTGGTCGCCGCCGAGCCTCGACGCCATCGGCCCCGGCATCGTCGAGCCCTTCTTCCAGCCGCACCCGCAGCCCTTGTTCGGCTGAACTCAGGTCGGCAGGCGAACCACCATCTCCATTTCCATCTGGAGATCCGGTCCGGCAAGCGCGGCAACGCCGATGCCGGTCAGGCTTGGCTTCGCGCCATCCAGAAAAGCGAGCACGACCGGCATCGCTTCTCCGACCCGTTCCGGTGTCAGGTCGGTGACGTAAAGCCGCACCATGACGATGTCGCCGGGCGTCGCCCCGACCGCATCGAGCGCCGACTTTGCATTTGCGACGACCAGTCGCGCCTGTTCGGCAAGGTCTTCCGGCGCGCGCTCGCCGCCCGTCTGCCATGCCACCTGCCCCGAGATGAAGGCAAGCCGCCCCGGCTCCACGGTGGTAATCTGCGAATAACCCAGCGCACCCGCATCGGGCAGCGTCGGCGGGTTCAAACGGCCAAGGGTTTGTGTCATGTCTCCGTTCCTTCCTGTCGTCATCGGCGGGTCATCTCGCGGCCTGCGCCGGACGGGATTGCTATAGCCGGTCGATTGACGAACGGACGACGACACAGAAGCGAACCATCGGAGGGTTCATGCTGCGCGCCAATCTGAGCGATATCCAGGTCTTCATGGCCGTCGTCGATGCCGGAAGCTTCGTTGCCGGAGGCAAGGCCATGGGGCTGTCCCGCTCGGCAGCGGGAAAGGCGGTTCTCCGCCTTGAAGAGCGCCTCGGAACGCGCCTCCTCAACCGCACCACACGCACGCTCAGCCTGACCGACGAAGGCCGGATATTCTACCAGCACGGACTACGGATCTTCGCCACCGTCGACGAGGCCGAAGCAAGCATCGCCGGAACCACCGGCACCCCGCGCGGAGTGCTGCGGCTGACAGTACCCGACGCTTTCGGGCGGCTGGTCCTGCTTCCCCTCATCCGCAGATATCTGGAGGCATGGCCCGAAGTGCAGGTGGAGGTGAGTTTCACCGATCGTGTCGAGGATATCGTCGAGGAAGGCTTCGACCTCGCCATCCGGATCGGCGTCACGACCTCCGATTCCCGCATGGTGTCCCGCGTCGTCGCCCGTTTCAGGGCGCTGCTCTGCGCCGCGCCCTCTTATCTCGCCGAGCGCGGTGAGCCTGAAGATGTCGACGATCTCACCAGCCATGACTGCCTGATCTTCACCAGCCGGAACCGGCGACAGGGCTGGCGCTTTCCCGGCAAGGATGGCGGCTGGATCAAGGCACCCGGTCGCAGCCGCCTGCGGCTGGACAGCGGGGAAGCGCTCAGGGATGCCGCCGTCGCGGGGCTCGGTATCGCCCTTCTTCCCGATTTCCTCGTGGCAAGGGATCTCGCCGAAGGCCGCCTGCGGCAGGTGCTTCCCGAGCTCCAGTCCGGCGACGTCAACATCGTCGCGCTCTATCCCGACAAACGCCTGCTGGAACCCCGCGTCAGACGTTTCATCGACCTGATGACGGAAGAGCTGCGTCCCTGATTTCGAGCTGATAACGGCGCGATCCGGCGCTCACTCGATCTCGTAGGGGTTGGCGTTGCGAACCTTGTGATCCACCACCAGCCGGTGCTTGAGCGGCGGCACGGCGCGGCTGGTGCATTTCACCCGCTCGCAGATCCGGCAGGAAATGCCGATCGGATCGAACCCCGCCCGGTTGGAAAGATCGAGATCGTCGGCATAGACGAACTGGTCGGCGTAGGAAACCTCGCAGCCGAGCGCCAGCGCGTAACGCGGCTGCGCCGCCCGGAAGCCGAGCGTACCCTTGTTCACCTGCGTGGCGATGCAGAGATAGCGCACGCCGTCAGGCGTCTCCGCGAGCTGGCGGATGATGCGGCCCGGCGCCTCGAAGGCCTGATGCGCATTCCACAGCGGACAGGCAGCACCAAAGCGGGCGAACTGCAGGCGGGCGGCGCTATGCCGCTTGGTGATGTTGCCGGCCCGGTCGATACGGGCGAAAAAGATCGGCACTCCCTTCTGCCCCGGACGCTGCAGCGTCGACAGCCGGTGACAGACCTGCTCCAGCGACGCCCCGAAACGGGCCGCCAGCAATTCGATATCGTGGCGCAGTTCCCGCGCCGCCTGCAGGAAGTTGCGATAGGGCAGGATCAGCGCACCGGCGAAATAGTTGTGCAGCCCGATGCGACAGATCTCCACCGCTTCCTCGGTGCGGAACCCCGCCGACTTCAGCACCTGATCGATCTTCGTTTCCGCATGAAGCTGGGCGGTCTGCGTGGCGATCTGGAAGTCCCGCGTCGGCGCGGAAGCATAGCGGCTGAGCGTGAGAATGCGCGATTTCGGATCGTAGCGGCGGATCGCTTCGTCGCCGGCATCGCCGCGCACCACGCGAACCCCGTAGCGGCTTTCGAGGAAGCCGGTCATCGCCGCGTAATTCTCGCCCTCGCCGAGCTTGAGTTCCGCCGCCAGTCCTTCGGCCATCTGGTCGATGTCATGGATGTAGTTATCGACGAAGTGAAAGAAGTCCCGCACCTCCTCGTAGGAAGTCGTCTCGTTGGCCGTCGCGGCACCCGCGCGGTCGGCATAGCTCGCCAGCTGCTCGCCGTTTCGCCGATAGGCCTGGTGACAGTTGATCAGCGCATGGGCGAAACCCGGCGCGTTCTGGGTGATGAGCTTCAGTTCCTGCAGGCTCGGCGAATAGGTTTCGAACAGCGGATCCGAAAGCGCCTCCGTCAGCGCCGAAAGCAGGCGGTCGTTCTGGCCGGAGGAAAGCTCGGTGATATCGATCCCGAATTTCTCCGCGAGCGCCAGAAGCACCGAGGCCGAAACCGGCCGCTGGTTGTTTTCGATCTGGTTGAGATAGCTGGTCGAGATACCGATCATGTCGGCAAACTGGGCCTGCGTGTTGCCACTCGCCTGCCTGATTTCGCGGACCTTGCGGCCGATGAAGAGCTTGCCGATCGCCATTTGCAATTTCGCATTTTTCAGTTTGCAAATTTATAAATCCACAATTGCACCTGTTCAATCATTTTCTTTGCCTCGCCAGACGTTTAAGGGCACAAATCATCCTGAAAAGCTTCATGAATATGTCGGGAGGCAGCATGCGAACGGTATTGGAACAGCTCGAGGCGCGTCGCGCCGAGGCGCATCTCGGCGGCGGCCAGCGCCGCATCGACGCCCAGCACGCCAAGGGCAAGCTGACGGCGCGCGAGCGCATCGAGGTTCTGCTCGATGAGGGCTCCTTCGAAGAATACGACATGTATGTCACCCATCGCTGCACCGATTTCGGCATGGAAAACCAGAAGGTCGCCGGCGACGGCGTCGTCACCGGCTGGGGCACGATCAACGGCCGTCAGGTCTATGTCTTCTCCCAGGATTTCACCGTCCTCGGCGGCTCGCTGTCCGAGACCCATGCCCAGAAGATCTGCAAGATCATGGACATGGCGATGAAGAACGGCGCTCCGGTGATCGGCCTCAACGATTCGGGCGGCGCCCGCATCCAGGAAGGCGTCGCCTCGCTCGCCGGCTATGCCGATGTGTTCAAGCGCAATGTCGATGCCTCCGGCGTCGTGCCGCAGATCTCCGTCATCATGGGCCCCTGCGCCGGCGGCGCGGTCTATTCGCCTGCCATGACCGATTTCATCTTCATGGTGCGCGACAGCTCCTACATGTTCGTGACCGGTCCCGACGTCGTGAAAACGGTGACGAACGAGATCGTCACGGCCGAGGAGCTTGGCGGCGCATCGACCCACACCAAGAAGTCGTCGGTTGCCGATGGCGCCTATGAAAACGACATCGAGGCGCTGGAACAGGTTCGCCTGCTGTTCGATTTCCTGCCGCTCAACAACCGCGAAAAGCCGCCGCTTCGTCCCTTCCATGACGACCCGGCCCGCATCGAGAACCGCCTCGACACCCTGATCCCGGACAGTTCCAACAAGCCCTACGACATGAAGGAGCTGATCTACGCTCTGGCCGACGAGGGCGATTTCTTCGAGATCCAGGAAGCCTTCGCCCGGAACATCATCACCGGCTTCCTCCGGCTGGAAGGCCAGACGGTCGGCGTCGTCGCCAACCAGCCGATGGTGCTCGCCGGCTGCCTCGATATCGACAGTTCGCGCAAGGCCGCCCGCTTCGTCCGCTTCTGCGACGCCTTCAACATTCCGATCCTGACGCTGGTCGATGTTCCCGGCTTCCTGCCCGGCACCAGCCAGGAATATGGCGGCGTCATCAAGCATGGCGCGAAGCTGCTCTTCGCCTATAGCCAGGCCACTGTTCCGATGGTGACGCTGATCACCCGCAAGGCCTATGGCGGCGCCTACGACGTCATGGCCTCCAAGCACATCGGCGCCGACATCAACTATGCATGGCCGACCGCCGAGATCGCCGTCATGGGCGCCAAGGGCGCGACCGAAATCCTCTATCGCTCCGAGCTGAACGATCCCGAAAAGATCGCCGCCCGCACGAAGGAATACGAGGAACGCTTCGCCAACCCCTTCGTCGCCGCCGAACGCGGCTTCATCGACGAAGTCATCATGCCGCATTCCTCGCGCCGCCGCATCGCCCGTGCCTTCGCCTCGCTGCGCAACAAGCAGCTCGGCACGCACTGGAAGAAGCACGACACGATCCCGTTGTAAGGGAGAGACCGATGGCCGACCTTCCCGACATGACCAAGCACAAGGGCTTCCCCTCCGGGATGCCCGGCACCGGCGTGCAGTTCACGATCCGCCGCGCCAATCCGAAGGGCGTGACCCCGCTCAAGGCCCTGCCTCGCAAGGCCCGCCCGGGCACCAAGGAACACCGCATCGACGCGGCCTTCCTGCATGCCCTCTGGCACCATTTCGGCGACGAGCCCTTCGAGCGTGGCAACCTGGATGCCGCCAGACTGAACCTTCTTTTCGGCCGTGAAGTCCTTCCGGCCGACAAGGATTTCGATCCGCTTTCCTACGAGTCCATGCTGGTGATCAACGAAAAGATCGCCCGGCAGAACTTCCCGGAATCATTTGACGACGTATTCGAGGTGTGACGGTGACCATCAAGAAAATCCTCATCGCCTCGTTGCGCGGCAAACAGTTCGGTTCGCACTCGGCGAAACACGACTCGAGCCCGCTGTAAGCGGCATCACGGTCAACCCTGACGGAGGACGGGATGTCGACGCAGACGAGTAAATTTCTGAGCTATGTCCTGCGCCACGCGCCGGAGAGCATTGGCCTTTCTCTCGACCAGCAAGGTTGGGCGGAGATCAGCGAATTGCTCGAAAGGGCCCGCCTCGACGGTCACGCACTGGATCTCGCCAGCCTTCAGCGCATCGTGGCCGAAAGCGACAAGAAGCGGTTCACGATTTCCGAGGATGGGAAGCGTATCCGCGCCGCTCAGGGCCATTCGGTCAACGTCGACCTCGGCCTCCAGTCCAGTCAGCCGCCGGATACCCTTTACCATGGAACCGCGACACGCTTTCTCGAAAGCATCAAGACGCAGGGCCTCGTATCCGGGAGCCGCCAGCAGGTTCATCTTTCGAACGACGTCGCCACCGCCCGGAACGTTGGCCAGAGGCACGGCAAGCCGGTCGTGTTGACCATCAACACCGGCCGAATGTTTGCCGACGGCCAGAAGTTCTACTTCACCGATAACAGCGTTTGGCTGACCGATGCCGTTCCGGCCAGCTACATCTCATTCCCGTCTGACGGAGAACAAGCATGATCAAGAAACTCCTCATTGCCAACCGTGGCGAAATCGCCTGCCGGGTCATCAAGACCGCGAAGAAGATGGGCATCCAGACCGTCGCCGTCTATTCCGATGCCGACCGTGACGCGCTGCATGTGAAGATGGCTGACGAGGCCGTCCATATCGGCCCGGCTCCGTCCAACCAATCCTATATCGTCATCGAGAAGATCCTCGAGGCAATCCGCAAGACCGGCGCCGATGCCGTTCACCCGGGCTATGGTTTCCTGTCGGAAAACGCCGTCTTCGCCGATGCGCTCGCCAATGAAGGCATTACCTTCGTCGGCCCGCCGGTCGGCGCGATCCAGGCCATGGGCGACAAGATCACCTCCAAGAAGCTCGCGGCCGAAGCCGGCGTCTCCACGGTTCCGGGCCATATGGGCCTGATCGAGGATGCCGACGAGGCCGTGAAGATCTCCGACCAGATCGGCTACCCGGTGATGATCAAGGCATCCGCCGGCGGCGGCGGCAAGGGCATGCGCATCGCCTGGAACGCCGAGGAAGCCCGCGAAGGCTTCCAGTCGTCCAGAAACGAGGCCAAGAACTCCTTCGGCGACGACCGCATCTTCATCGAGAAGTTCGTCACCGAGCCGCGCCACATCGAAATCCAGGTGCTCGGCGACAAGCACGGCACCGTGCTCTATCTCGGCGAACGCGAATGCTCGATCCAGCGGCGTAACCAGAAGGTCATCGAGGAGGCCCCGTCGCCCTTCCTCGACGAAGCCACGCGCAAGGCCATGGGTGAACAGGCCGTGGCGCTCGCCAAGGCCGTGGGCTACCACTCCGCCGGCACGGTGGAATTCATCGTCGATGGCAAGCAGAACAAGTTCTACTTCCTCGAAATGAACACCCGCCTGCAGGTGGAACACCCGGTCACCGAGCTCATCACCGGCCTCGACCTCGTCGAGCAGATGATCCGCGTCGCATCCGGCGAAAAGCTTTCCTTCGGCCAGACGGACGTCAAGCTCAACGGCTGGGCGATCGAAAGCCGCCTTTACGCCGAAGACCCCTACCGCAACTTCCTGCCCTCCATCGGCCGCCTGACGCGTTACCGTCCGCCGGTCGAAGGTAAGGAGGATGACGGCACCATCGTCCGCAACGATACCGGCGTCTACGAAGGCGGCGAGATCTCGATGTATTACGACCCGATGATCGCCAAGCTCTGCACCTGGGCGCCCGACCGCCTGACCGCGATCGACGCCATGTCGAAGGCGCTCGACAATTTCGAGGTCGAGGGCATCGGCCACAACCTGCCCTTCCTCTCCGCGGTGATGCAGCAGGAGCGCTTCCGCTCCGGCAAGCTGACCACGGCCTATATCGCCGAGGAGTTCAAGGACGGCTTCACCGGCGTCGCTCCGGACGAGAAGTCCGCCCGCAAGCTGGCGGCCATCGCCGCCGTCATCAACCAGACGCTGCAGGACCGCGCCGTCCAGATTTCCGGCACCATCGGCAATCACCCCCGCAAGGTCGGCAGGGATTGGGTGGTCGCGCTCGCCGGCTATTCCTTCCCGCTGACGGTTACGACCGGCACGGATGGCACCGCCATCGCTTTCGCCGATGACGGCAAGTGCTCGGTCACCGGCGGCTGGCTCCCCGGCCAGAGCCACACGGTCTTCCATGTCGATGGCGAAGCCGTCGGCGTGAAGATCAACCTCGCCGGTGCCGCGATCCGCCTGCGCTGGCGCGGCATGGATGTCACCGCCCGCGTCCGCTCGCCGCGCGTCGCGGCGCTCGCCACCCTGATGCCGGAAAAGCTGCCCCCCGATACGTCGAGGATGCTGCTTTGCCCGATGCCGGGTGTCATCACCTCGGTCGCCGTCAAGGAAGGCGATCAGGTCGAGGCCGGTCAGGCGCTCGCCACCGTCGAAGCCATGAAGATGGAAAACATCCTCAAGGCGGAAAAGCGCGGCGTGGTGAAGAAGGTCGCCGTCAAGGCCGGCCAGAGCCTCGCCGTCGACGAACTGATCATGGAGTTCGAATAGGCCAGCGAATTTGCCCCTCACCCTGACCCTCTCCCCGCAAGCAGGGAGAGGGAACGGCCGGGGCGGTGCCGCAAGCCCCTTCTCCCCGCCTGTGGCGGCAGGAAATGGTCGGGGCGGCACGACAGGATCCCCTTCTCCCCGCTTGCGGGGAGAAGGGTCCGCAGGACGCAGGCGGATGAGGGGCGCAAGCTCATCGGAAAACGGGGAAAGAAATCAGAACTTCCTCTTTGTTTTCAACCTCACCCCCCACCATTCGTCCCCGGCCGATTGCGTCATGTCACCATGGCGCCGTTGCTTCATCGGATACACTGCGAGGCGTCGCGGCGAGAGGCAACCGGCGCCCGGTGCGGGGATAAGACGCAAGAGCCGTATCGGGGGTTCGTGGAATTGGGTCCTCTCGCTGAGAAAGCGACGTGCCGTTGCGGTACAAAGGCGGGCGGCAGCCGGTGAAACCCCGGCGCCCTGTGAAACCCGGCAAGAAGGCTGCCAGACGCGGCCTTGACTGCCGGACGCGGAATCGGGACGAGCCGATTCCAGTCCGCACGAGGAACCGGTTTGCGGGCAAAAACCGCTGAACGGGGTGCCGGAAGGTGCCACCTTTTATACACAAAACGAGGCAGCTCCGGCTCCCCGTCCGACTTAAAGCATGTTGCGCAAAAGTGTTGAGCGGTTTTGCGGCAACGACATGCGACAAGACAGAGTTTCCAAAGCCACGGCCCCGCGCGCGTGGTTAAAGGCGCAGGAGGAAAATGGATGTCGAGCGAGAAGACCATCAAGGACTGGGAAGCGCTGGCCGAGAAGGAGCTGAAGCGTCCGGCCGAAGCACTGACCTGGCACACGCCCGAGGGCATCGACGTCAAGCCGCTCTACACGGCTGAGGACCTCGAAGGCATCGACCACCTGAAATCCCTGCCGGGCTTTGCGCCTTTCGTTCGCGGTCCCCGCGCCACCATGTATGCCGGCCGTCCCTGGACGATCCGCCAGTATGCCGGCTTCTCGACGGCGGAAGCCTCCAACGCCTTCTATCGCAAGGCGCTCGCCGCCGGCCAGCAGGGCGTCTCCGTTGCCTTCGACCTCGCCACCCATCGCGGCTACGACTCGAACCATCCGCGCGTCGAAGGCGATGTCGGCAAGGCCGGCGTGGCGATCGATAGCGTCGAGGACATGAAGATCCTGTTCGACGGCATTCCGCTCGAAAACATCTCCGTTTCCATGACCATGAACGGCGCGGTCATCCCGATCCTCGCCAACTTCATCGTCACCGGCGAGGAACAGGGCGTCTCCCGCGACAAGCTTTCCGGCACCATCCAGAACGACATTCTCAAGGAGTTCATGGTCCGCAACACCTACATCTACCCGCCGGAACCCTCGATGCGCATCATTGCCGATATCATCGAGTACACGGCAAAGGAAATGCCGAAGTTCAACTCCATCTCGATTTCCGGCTATCACATGCAGGAAGCCGGCGCGACGCTGGTGCAGGAGCTGGCCTTCACGCTGGCCGATGGCCGCGAATACGTTCGCGCCGCGCTGAAGAAGGGCCTGAACGTCGACGAGTTCGCCGGTCGCCTGTCCTTCTTCTTCGCCATCGGCATGAACTTCTTCATGGAGGCCGCCAAGCTGCGCGCCGCCCGCCTGCTCTGGACCCGCATCATGCAGGAATTCGAGCCGAAGAAGGCTTCGTCCCTGATGCTGCGCACCCATTGTCAGACCTCCGGCGTCTCGTTGCAGGAACAGGACCCCTACAACAACGTCATCCGCACGGCCTATGAGGCACTGTCCGCAGCGCTCGGCGGCACCCAGTCGCTGCACACCAATGCACTGGATGAAGCCATCGCGCTGCCGACCGAGTTCTCCGCTCGCATCGCTCGCAACACCCAGCTCATCCTGCAGAACGAGACGGGCGTCACCAGGGTCGTCGATCCGCTTGCCGGCTCCTATTACGTCGAAAGCCTCACAGATGAACTGGCGACCAAGGCCTGGGCGCTGATCGAGGAAGTCGAGGCCCTGGGCGGCATGACCAAGGCTGTCGACGACGGCCTGCCCAAGCGCCTGATCGAGGAAGCCGCGACCCGCCGTCAGGCCGCCGTGGACAAGGCCGAGGAAGTCATCGTCGGCGTCAACAAGTTCCGTCTGGAGAACGAAGAGCCGATCGACATTCTGGAAATCGACAATTCCGCGGTTCGCGCTTCCCAGATCAAGCGCATCGAGGAAACCAAGCGCCGCCGCGATACGAAGAAGGTCGAGCAGGCTCTGGCCCGCCTCACCGAAGTTGCCCGCACCGGCGAGGGCAACATTCTCGAAGCGGCCGTCGATGCAGCCCGCGAGCGCGCCACCGTCGGCGAAATCTCGGACGCCATGCGTGCCGTCTTCGGCGACCATGCCGCCGTACCGAAGGTCGTGCGCAACATCTACGGTAAAGCCTATGAGGGCGATCCGGAACTCTCGATCCTCTCCGACCGGCTCGACAGCTACAGGAAGGCCAAGGGCGCGGCTCCCCGCATTCTTGTCGCCAAGCTCGGGCAGGACGGCCACGACCGCGGCGCCAAGGTGATCGCGTCCGCCTTCGGCGACATCGGCTTCGATGTCGTCGCCGGCCCGCTCTTCCAGACGCCGGACGAGGCCGCCGACCTCGCGGTCGCCGGAAAGGTTCAGGTGGTCGGCATGTCGTCGCTCGCGGCCGGCCACAAGACGCTGGCGCCGCAGCTCGTCGAAGCCCTGAAGGCCAAGGGCGCGCAAGATGTCATCGTCGTCGTCGGCGGCGTCATCCCGCGGCAGGACTACGACTACCTGCTGGAACACGGCGTCTCCGCCGTCTTCGGCCCCGGCACCAACGTCATGGACGCCGCCCGCTCCGTCCTCGACCTCGTCGAAGGCCGCCTGCGCAACGATTGACGATGAGGGTTCCGGGAAAGTCCTGAAACGGCGTTCCCGGAAACATATATCAACCGCGATGCGAAGTGACGCCTGTGGCTCCGCTCGCAGCACCCGAAACGACAGCGTTCCTGGCACCCCCCTCTGCCTTGCCAGGCATCTCCCCCTCAAGGGGAGATCGGATAGCCGACGCCCCTCGCCCCCTCTCAAACCCAGGTATTTTCGGCTCCCGGGAAGAGACGTTGAGATGGAAAAAGGCCAGCCGTTCTGCCGATCTCCCCCCTTGAGGGGGAGATGCCCGGCAGGGCAGAGGGGGGTGCCAAGCAACGCGACGCCATCACACGCAAGAACCCGACGCTACCCCCGAGCCACCGCCCTCACCTCCGAATTCCCGATGAACCCGCTCACATTCGCCTGAACCGATTCCCGCAGGAATTCGATCACGGTGCGGATGCGGGCCACCTGCCTGAGGTCGTGATGGCAGGCGATCCAGTAGTGGCGCAGCAGGTCCACCTCGTCCTCCAGCACCACCTGTAGCTCCGGATAGCGCTGGGCGATGAAGAGCGGCAGCACGCAAAGCCCGAGCCCGCTTCGGGTCGCGGTCAGCTGCGAGAAGATGCTGGAACTCTGGAAATTCGGCCTGATCTTCGGATGGATGTCCCCGAGATAGTCCAGTCCCGGCGCAAAGATCATGTCCTGCACATAGCCGATGAAGGCATGGTCGAGGAGATCGTCGCGGGTCTTCGGCACCCCCCGCGCCTCCAGATAACCCCGCGTCCCATAGATCTGCAAATGATAGTCCGTAAGCTTCTCGGAGAAATAGGGACCGGCCTTCGGCGGATCGAGAACGACCGCGAGATCGGCCTCCTTGCGCGACAAGGCCATGATCTGCTGGATCGTCACCAGTTCCAGCGAGATGTTGGGATGGCGGACGGAAAAGTCGGTCAGCGTGTGGCTGAAGAAGAAGTTGGAAAAACCCTCCGGCGCGGAAAGCCTGACAACGCCGCGCTGTGCGGTTGCGCCGCCGGCAAGCTCGGCCTGCAGCCGCTCCGTCTCCTGCTCGATCTTCTCCGCCGTCTCGACGAAGCGCTGGCCCATGCCGGTCAGCACATAGCCGCGCGGATTGCGCTCGAAGAGCTTCACCTTCAGCGCGAACTCCAGCCGGTCGATCCGGCGAGACACCGTCGCATGGCTGGTCCTGAGCTGCCGGGCCGCCGTCGAAAGCTGGCCCGTCCGGGCAACGGCGAGGAAGAACTGCAGGTCGTCCCAGGTAAAATGCCCGCTGCTCATCGCCCCTCCCGTCTGTTCAAAAACGAACAGACCCTGTTTGCAATTAGATAAACCCGGCGCTTGCGTCAACCGGCACTTTCCCGGATCATGCCGTAATGATCCGCCGTTTTGAGGAGAAGGGCTGGTCAATTTTTGAACAGGTTCGCGACCTGCACTCTGGGAGGAGATCAAATGCGAAACAAGCTCATCGCGTCTATGGCTATTCTTTTGGCAAGCAGCACGGCAGCGCTTGCCGATGCTTCCGATGGCAAGGTGAAGATCGGCATCCTGAACGACCAGTCCGGCGTCTATGCCGACTTCGGCGGCAAGTCGTCCGTCGAAGCAGCCAGGATGGCGGTCGAGGATTTCGGCGGCAAGGTGCTCGGCGTTCCCGTCGAGATCGTTGATGCCGACCACCAGAACAAGGCCGACATCGCCTCCAACATCGCCCGCCAGTGGTTCGACACCGACCAGGTCGATGCGATCATGGAACTGACCACCTCTTCCGTCGCGCTGGCCGTTCAGGCTATCGCCAAGGAAAAGAAGAAGATCGATATCGTTACCGGCGCGGCCACCACCGAACTCACCGGCAAGCAGTGCAGCCCCTACGGCTTCCACTGGGCCTATGACACCCATGCGCTTGCAGTCGGTACCGGCGGCGCGCTCGTGAAGCAGGGCGGCGACAGCTGGTTCTTCCTGACCGCCGACTACGCCTTCGGCTACTCGCTCGAACAGCAGACCGGCGACTTCGTGAAGTCCGCAGGCGGTAACGTGGTGGGATCGGTTCGCCATCCGCTGGCGACCACCGACTTCTCGTCCTTCCTGCTGCAGGCCCAGTCCTCCGGCGCCAAGGTGATCGGCCTCGCCAATGCCGGCGCAGACACCCAGAACGCCATCAAGCAGGCCGCCGAATTCGGCATCACCCAGGGCGGCCAGCGTCTTGCCGCCCTTCTCTTCACGCTTGCCGAAGTGCACGGCCTCGGCCTCGAGGCGGCCCAGGGCCTGACGCTGACGGAAGGCTTCTACTGGAACCGCGACGAGGAGAGCCAGAAGTTCGGCAAGCGCTTCTTCGAGCGCACCGGCAAGATGCCGAACATGATCCACACCGGCACCTATTCGGCCGTGTTGCAGTACCTGAAGGCGATCGACAAGGCCGGCACCGACGAGACGGAAGCAGTTGCCAAGCAGCTGCATGAACTGCCGGTGGACGACGTCTTCGCCAAGGGCGGCAGCGTCGGCCCGAACGGCCGCATGTTCCACGACATGTACCTGCTCGAAGTGAAGAAGCCCGGCGACAGCAAGGAACCCTGGGATTACTTCAACGTGCTCGCCACCATTCCGGGCAAGGAGGCCTATATCGATCCCGCCAAGAGCGGTTGCGAGCTGGTCAAGTAAGCCCGGCCGGTCGCGATGACGAACGCTACGGCACATATCAATGAGGAGTCGCGGGTGGTCTTGTCCGCCCGCGGTCTCCGCCGCGACTTCGGCGGCTTCACCGCCGTGCGCGATGTCGATCTCGACGTCCATCACGCGCGGGTCCACGCACTGATCGGCCCGAACGGGGCCGGCAAGACGACCGTGTTCAACCTGCTGACCAAGTTCCTCCAGCCCTCGGCCGGAACGATCAATCTGCTCGGCACCGACATCACCCGGACACCGCCCGACAAGGTGGCGCGCATGGGTCTCGTCCGTTCCTTCCAGATTTCGGCGGTCTTCCCGCACCTCAGCGTGCTCGACAATGTCCGCGTGGCATTGCAGCGGCCGAACGGCCTTGCCCATCAGTTCTGGCGGCCGCTTGCGGCACTCGACACGCTGAACGAGCGGGCCGAACAACTGCTGGCCAGCGTCGGCCTTGCGAAAGAGCGCGACATCGTCGCGGCGGACCTCTCCTACGGCCGCAAGCGCGTCCTGGAGATTGCGACCACGCTCGCGCTCGATCCGAAGGTCCTGCTGCTGGACGAACCGATGGCCGGCATGGGGCAGGAAGACGTCAGCGTCATTGCGGACCTGATCCGTGAAGTCGCGAGAAGCCGTGCCGTCCTGATGGTCGAGCACAATCTCTCGGTCGTCGCCAACATCTGCCATCACGTGACGGTGCTGCAGCGGGGCGAGATCCTCGCCGAGGGCAATTACGAGACGGTCAGCAACGATCCGCGCGTCCGCGTGGCCTATATGGGCACGGAGGAGGCCTGACATGACGGCACTTCTGGAAGTCCGAAACCTCAATTCCTGGTACGGCGAAAGCCACATCCTGCATGGCGTCGACATGAATGTCGGCGAAGGCGAGACCGTCACCATTCTCGGCCGCAACGGCGTCGGCAAGACGACGACGCTGCGCACCGTCACCGGCATCGTCCGGGCTCGCAAGGGCGAAATCCGTTTCGCCGGCAAGGACATGATGCAGGTGCCGCTGCACCGCACCGCCCATCACGGCATCGGCTTCGTGCCGGAAGAACGTGGCATCTTCTCGACGCTCAACGTGCTCGAAAACCTGATGCTGCCGCCGGAAGTCGCCAGGGGCGGCATGACGCTGGACGAGATCTTCGAACTCTTCCCCAATCTTCACGAACGCAGGAACAGCCCGGGCACGCGCCTTTCCGGCGGCGAACAGCAGATGCTCGCCATCGCCCGCATCCTGCGCACCGGCACCCGCCTGCTGCTGCTCGACGAACCGACGGAAGGCCTCGCCCCCGTCATCGTGCAGCGCATCGGCGAAGTGCTGAAGACACTCAAGCAGAGAGGCATGACCGTGCTTCTGGTCGAACAGAATTTCCGCTTCGCAAGCCGCGTCGCCGACCGCTTCTACCTGATGGAGCACGGCCAGATGGTGGCCGAGTTCAAGGTGGGCGAGCTGCCCGAACGCATGGACATGCTCCACAAGGTTCTGGGAGTGTAAGTCCGATGACGATCACCAAAGGTACTCATGCTGCAATATCGCGACGCGATTTGAGCCCCGCCCCTCACCCTAGCCCTCTCCCCGCAAGCGGGGAGAGGGAACGAGCCCTTCCCGATACTCTCCAGGTGCCACGTAGTGCCTTCTCCCCGTTCACGGGGAGAAGGTGGCGGCAGCCGGATGAGGGGCGCGCACGTCGCCCAGCCGCTCACAGGAGGTCAGCGCGATGACCATGATATTCGGCGTTCCCCTCCAGGCCCTGCTCGGGCAATTGCTGATCGGCCTGATCAACGGTTCCTTCTATGCGCTCCTGTCGCTCGGGCTGGCGATCATCTTCGGCCTGCTCAGGATGATCAACTTCGCCCATGGCGCGCAGTACATGCTGGGCGCATTCGCGGCCTATCTGCTCTTGACCTTTCTCGGCATCGGCTACTGGCTGGCGCTGGTCCTTGCGCCGCTGATCGTCGGCATTCTCGGCGCGGTCGTCGAGCGGCTGTTCCTGCGGCGGCTCTACGCCCTCGATCCGCTCTACGGCCTGCTCTTCACCTTCGGCCTGGCGCTGACCATCGAAGGCACCTTCCGCTATCTCTACGGTTCCTCCGGCCAGCCATACGCCACGCCGCCGGCCCTTTCCGGCGGCACCAATCTCGGCTTCATGTTCATGCCGATCTATCGCGGCTGGGTGGTCGTCGTCTCGCTGATCGTCTGCATCGGCACATGGCTCCTGATCGAAAAGACCAAGCTCGGCGCCTATCTGCGCGCTGCGACGGAAAACTCGACGCTGGTGCAGGCCTTCGGCGTCAACGTGCCGGTGCTCCTGACCTTCACCTATGGTCTCGGCGTGGCGCTCGCCGCCTTTGCCGGCGTGCTGGCCGCTCCGGTCTACCAGGTCTCGCCGCTGATGGGGTCCAACATCATCATCGTCGTCTTCGCGGTGGTCGTGGTCGGCGGCATGGGCTCGATCATGGGCGCCATCCTCACCGGCTACATGCTGGGTATCGCGGAAGGCCTGACAAAGGTATTCTACCCGGAAGCCTCCAACATCGTGATCTTCGTCATCATGGCGATCGTTCTTCTCATCAGGCCCGCGGGCCTCTTCGGTCGGGATGCGTGACATGGCTCATTCGACAACAACGACAACCACCCCCGCACCATCAGCAGCTGCGGCCAGCGGCACGGCAGCGGTCGCACGCACTGTGCTGCTTGCCATCGGGCTTATCCTGCTGATCGTCGCACCCTTCTTCCTCTATCCGGTCTTCCTGATGAAGATCCTGTGCTTCGCGCTGTTTGCCTGCGCGTTCAACCTGCTGCTCGGCTATACCGGCCTCCTCTCCTTCGGCCATGCCACCTTCTTCGGCGGCGCGGCTTATTTCACCGCCCATGCGGTGAAGGAATGGGGGTTCTCGCCGGAGCTCGGCATTCTGACCGGCGTCCTGGGTGCTGCCGTTCTCGGCCTCATCATGGGCTTCTTCGCCATCCGCCGGCAGGGCATCTACTTCGCCATGATCACGCTGGCGCTCTCGCAGATGTTCTTCTTCTTCTGCCTGCAGGCGGAATTCACCCATGGCGAGGACGGCATCCAGTCCGTGCCGCGCGGCCACCTGTTCGGCTTCATCGATCTCTCGCAGTCGCTGAACATGTACTATCTGGTGCTGGCGGTCTTCATCATCGGCCTCCTCATCATCTGGCGTTTCATCAATTCGCCCTTCGGCATGATCCTGAAGTCGATCCGTGAAAACGAGGCGCGCGCCATCTCGCTCGGCTACTCCGTCGCCCGTTACAAGCTCGGTGCCTTCGTCATGTCGGCGGCGCTGGCGGGCCTTGCCGGTGCGGTGAAATCGCTGGTCTTCCAGTTCGCCACGCTGACCGACGTGACCTGGCAGATGTCCGGCGAGGTGATCCTGATGACGCTTCTCGGCGGCATCGGCACGCTGATCGGCCCGCTGGTCGGCGCCGGCCTCGTGGTGACGCTCGGCAACTATCTCGCGACCACAGGCTTCCCGGTCACCATCATCACCGGCATCGTCTTCATGGTCTGCGTACTGCTCTTCCGGCGCGGCATCGTCGGCGAGTTCTATGCATCCCGGATCGGCCGGAAACTCGGCTTCGAATACCGGCGATAACAACGAAACAGCAAGCGGAAGCGGAAACAACACCCCCCTCTGCCCTGCCGGGCATCTCCCCCTCAAGGGGGGAGATCGGCAAGAGGCAAGGCGCAAAGGGGGAGGCCTATGCTTTGCCTGCATGCCCCTTATCCGGGCCTTCGGGCCACCTTCTCCCCGGCGGGAGGAGGAGGAAACTGGGACGCCACCCCATCGGATCTCCCCCCTTGAGGGGGAGATGCCCGGCAGGGCAGAGGGGGGTGCTTCAGAACCCGCCGTCTACGTCAATAACAAGTCGGCCCCAAGGCTGATGCGGAGTGAAACATGGAGAGTTACGATTACATCGTCATCGGCGCCGGCTCGGCGGGATGCGTCCTGGCCAACCGGCTGTCCGCCGACCGGAACACCCGCGTGCTGCTGCTGGAAGCCGGCGGATCCGACAATTACCACTGGATCCATATTCCCGTCGGATATCTCTATTGTATCAACAATCCGCGAACTGACTGGTGCTTCACCACGGCGAAGGAGGAAGGCCTGAACGGCCGTTCGCTCAGCTATCCGCGCGGCAAGGTGCTCGGCGGCTGCTCGTCGATCAACGGCATGATTTACATGCGCGGTCAGACCCGCGACTACGACCAGTGGCGGCAGATGGGCTGCGACGGCTGGGGCTGGGACGACGTGCTGCCCCTCTTCCGCAAATCCGAGGATTTCTACAAGGGCGGCGACGAGATGCATGGCGCCGGCGGCGAATGGCGCGTCGAAAAGGCCCGCGTCCGCTGGGCGGTGCTCGAAGCCTTCCAGCAGGCGGCGAAGGAGGCCGGCATTCCCGAAACCGCTGACTTCAACCGCGGCACCAATGAGGGCTCCGGCTATTTCGACGTCAACCAGCGCTCCGGCATCCGCTGGAACACTGCCAAGGCCTTCCTGCGTCCCGCCGTCAAGCGCGGCAACCTGACGGTGCTGACCAAGGCGCATGTCATGCGTCTGCTGATCGAGGACGGCGCAGTCACCGGCGTCGAGGTGCATCATGACGGCGTCGCGAAACACTTCATGGCCCGCCGCGAGACGGTGCTCTCCGCCGGCGCCATCGGGTCGCCGCAGATCCTCGAACTCTCCGGTATCGGCCGGGGCGACGTGCTGCAGCAGGCAGGGATCGACGTGGTGAAAGAGGTTCGCGACGTCGGCGAAAACCTGCAGGACCACCTGCAGCTCCGAATGGCCTTCAAGGTCACCGGTGTTCCGACGCTCAACGAAAAGGCGTCAAGCCTCTATGGCAAGGCCGCGATCGGGCTGGAATATCTGCTGAAGCGATCCGGTCCCATGGCCATGGCGCCGAGCCAGCTCGGCATCTTCACCCGCTCCGGCCCCGACAAGGAAACGCCGGACCTGCAATATCACGTCCAGCCGGTGACGCTGGAAAAGTTCGGCGAGCCGGTGCACCCCTTCCCGGCGATCACCGCAAGCGTGTGCAATCTTCGCCCGGAAAGCCGGGGCTCGGTGCATCTGAGCGCCCCGGACTTCGCCGCCAAGCCGGTGATCGCGCCGCATTATCTCTCCGCCCCCGCCGACCGCGACATCGCGGTCAGGGCCATCAGGCTGACGCGGCGGATTGCCGAGCAACCGTCGTTTGCCCGCTATCGCCCCGAGGAATTCAAGCCCGGTGCCCGCTACGGAACCGACGAGGAACTGGCCCATGCCGCGGGCGATATCGGCACGACCATCTTCCATCCGGTCGGCACCTGCCGCATGGGCTCCGACGAGCAAAGCGTGGTCGACCCGCGCCTCAGGATGCGGGCGCTGAAACGGCTCAGGATCGCGGATGCCTCGATCATGCCGACCATCACCTCCGGCAACACCAATTCACCAACAATCATGATCGCCGAAAAGGCGGCCGAAATGATCCTGGCGGACAACCGCTGATCCCGCGAAGGAAGGAAACACGAAATGACGAACATCGCATTCATCGGTCTCGGCAACATGGGTGGTCCGATGGCCGCAAATCTGGTCAAGGCAGGCCACAAGGTGAAGGGCTTCGACTTGTCGTCGGAAATTCTTCTGGTGGCAGCCGGCCATGGCGTTGCACCGGCGACATCGATCGATGAGGCGACCGCCGATGCCGAGGCCGTCGTCACCATGCTGCCGAAGGGCGTTCACGTCCTCTCGGTCTGGGGCGATCTCGTGAAGGCGGTGAAGCCCGGCACCCTGCTGATCGACTGCTCGACCATCGACGTGGACAGCGCCCGCCGTGCCCATGAACTGGCGGCAGCGGCCGACTGCATATCGCTCGATGCCCCTGTCTCCGGCGGCACCGGCGGCGCGGCGGCCGGCACCCTCACCTTCATGGCCGGCGGCAGCGACGGCGCATTTGCCAATGCCCTTCCCCTCCTCGAAGCCATGGGCAAGAAGATCGTCCATTGCGGTGGAAGCGGCGCTGGACAGGCGGCCAAGATCTGCAACAACATGATCCTCGGCATTTCGATGATCGGGGTGTGCGAGGCCTTCGCGCTCGGCGAAAAGCTCGGCCTCTCCCATCAGGCGCTATTCGATGTCGCCTCGACGTCGTCGGGCCAGTGCTGGTCGATCAACACCTATTGCCCGGTCCCCGGCCCCGTTCCGACCTCTCCCGCCAACAACGAATACAGACCGGGCTTTGCGGCGGCCCTGATGCTGAAGGACCTGAAGCTCGCGCAGGAAGCAGCGCTAGGCTGCGGCGCCGCGACCCCGCTCGGAGCCGAAGCGGCGCAACTGTTCGACCTCTTCGCCAAGCAGGGAAATGGCGGCCGGGATTTCTCCGCCATCATCGAGATGCTGCGGGGCTGATCGTCACGGAACAAATACGGCCGGCTGAGACTTCTCATACCGGCCGTACCATTCGAATAAGGATGGGAGGAACCCGACTAGGGGGGTGGGGGCGCCAGATTCCTCCCACGGCATCTACCGTGGCCAGAGGCCGTTCGCCATGCGGTGCGAAACGGTATCGATAGATGCCGTACCAGTTCCCTGAAAACAGGGAACCGATCACGTCTATCGAAACCTCACCACGCGGCGATGGGCTGTCGGCTGGATCGCAGGCCGCGTCCGCTGCATGCGTCAAGCAGCGCCGAAAGGCCAGTGAACCGTCCGATATGGAATTGAGAAGGCCTGCGCTCCCGGCGCATGGCGAAAACTGTCATATCCCTGCCCTGCAGGGACTTTCGGCCGGTATCCGGCCACGGATCCATGGATCCGCTTGCATCCGCGATGAACGCGGTTTGTCCTGCGCACGTCATGTGCCCCATTCCCCATTTGTCACCATCCGCAACTTCATGCGCGGAGTCCCGTCCCGGAACGACAAAAGGGTTAGGCCGCAATTCTGAACGAATTGATAAAATGCTGATAAAATTCTTGGTTTCCGCAGGATAAACGACAACCGGCGACAATTCGCACCGCCGGCAGTCGAAACAAGCCATCGATCAGCGGTCGTCGGCCGCCATCGCACCGAGAAGCTTCGGCAGGTCGCCGAATCGCGCGACGAGACCGAAGATCAGCGCCGCGACCACGACGAAGAGGATCGTCACGGAAGCCATCGTCGGCGTGTAACCGTAACGCAGCGCGTTGAAGATCTTGATCGGCAGCGTCTCCATGGTGAAGCCGACCGTCATGTAGGCGACGATGTATTCGTTGAGAGACAGCACGAAGGCAAAGGCGTAGCCGGACACAAGATAAGGCCGGATCAGCGGCAGGACGACGGTGCGGAACACCGTCTTGTCGTCGGCGCCCATGGTCGAGGCGGCCTCGACCAGCGAACGGTCGATGGCCGAAAAGCCGAGCGACAGGGTGACCAGCGGCAATGTCACGAAGAAGATCGCGTGGCCGATCACCGCCGTCCATGGCTGCCCGTAGAAACCCGTCGTCGCCCAGAAGGTCAGGAGACCGAGCGCCGTGATCACGGGCGGCAGGGTGAACGGGGCAATGCCGAGGATCTGGAAGATGTTGGCCCAGGGCGCGAGCCGGCGCCACAGGAACCATGCCAGCGGAAGCGCGATGACGACCGCAAGCGCCGCGGACGCGAGCGCCAGCCCGAGCGAGGCAAAGAAGGCCGAACGCCAGCCGGCATCGGCGAAGATCGCTCCATACCACGCGAGCGAAAAGCCCTGCGGCGGGAAGGTCAGGCTCTGCTTCTCGTTGACCGACACACCAGCGACGACGACGATCGGAGCGGCGAGGAAGATCGCGATCAGGACGAAATAGATCCGCGTCAGCACCTTGTTCATGCTGCCTCTCCCTTGCGTCCGATGAAGAACGTGAGCGCCACCATGCCAAGCGTGACAAGCACCAGGAACACTGCCATGGCCGCGGCAAACGGCATGTTGGACTGGTAGATCGCCTGATCGGTGATCAGCACCGACAGCGTCCAGTGCTGCGGCCGGCCGAGGATCTGCGGCAAAAGATAGGAGCCGAGCGCGAAGATGAAGACCATGATGAGCGTCGCGACGATGGTGTTGCGCAGCGCCGGCACAACGACGGTAAAGAAGGCGCGGATCGGCGACGCGCCGAGTGTCCGCGCGGCTTCCGTCAGCGTCGGATCGAGCCGCACGAGCGCGGGATAGAGAACCAGCACCGTATAGGGAAACGCCTGATAGGTCATACCGGTCAGCACCGCGCCGAAATTCGGCATCAGCGCCATGGGCTTTTCCATGAGGCCGATCATGACCAGCAGGTTGGTGATGCCGGCGGTACGGGAAAACAGCGTCGACCAGGCAAAGCCGATGATGACTTCCGAAAGCGACAGGATCGACAGCAGCGCGACCAGCCATACGACCTGCGCACGTCGCGACATGCGCGTCAGGAGATAGGTGAAGGGTATGCCGAGCACGACGCAGACCACCGCGACCGAGATCGCCAGCATCAGCGAGAAACCGAGAACGCCGGCGAAAAACGGGCTTATGAAGCGGGCGTAGTTGTCGAACACGAAGGCCGGCTCGTAAAAACCACCCTGCTGACGCTTAAAGAAACTGACGGCGATCATCGTGCCGAAGGGCACGACGAAGAACAGGATCAGCATGCCCGCCGGAAAGGCGAGCGGCGCATAGTCGAGCGCTTTCTGCGGGGGTTCGCGCCTCATGCCGGCAGCACCACGGCCGTCTGCGGATCGATCACCACGCCGACTTCCTGACCGACGCTGACCACAGGCCGCTCGCGCGGCGTGGAAACCGCGATCACTTCCGAACCGCGAACGTCGATGAATGTCTCGATGGTGCCGCCGAGATCGCGGATGAAGGTGACGCGACCGGAAAGACGCCCCTCGCCCGGAGCGGAAAGACGGACGTCTTCGGGACGAACCGAAAGACTGCAGGCGCTCTGGCCACTGGCCGCGATACCTTCGACCGGCTGGCCGAGCACGAGCGTGCGGCCGCTTTCGATGGTCAGCGGCAGAAGATTGGTGGAGCCGATGAAGTCCGCAACGAAGCGGTCGGCCGGCTTGCGGTAGATCTCGATGGGGCTTGCCGCCTGGCGGATCTTGCCGCCATTCATCACCACGACGGTATCGGCCATGGTCATGGCTTCGCGCTGGTCGTGGGTCACGACGATGGTGGTGATGCCGAGCTGCTGCTGCAGCTTGCGCAGTTCCACCTGCATGGCCTCGCGCAGCTTGGCGTCGAGAGCGGAAAGAGGCTCGTCGAGCAGGAAGAGCTTGGGCGAGATGGCGAGCGCCCGGGCAATCGCCACGCGCTGCCTCTGGCCGCCGGAAAGCTTGGTCACGGGACGGTCGGCATAACCCGGCAGGTGGATCATGGCGAGCAGTTCCTCGACGCGCTTCACCTGCTCCTCGCGACCGATACCGCGGATACGCAGCGGATAGGCGATGTTCTCTCCGACGGTGAGGTGCGGAAACAGCGCCAGCGACTGGAAGACCATGCCGAGATTACGCTTGTGCGTCGGGACCTGCGTGATGTCCTCGCCATCCAGCACGATCGATCCGCCGGTCGGAAGATCGAGCCCGGCAATCATCCTGAGCAGCGTGGTCTTGCCGCAGCCGGACGGGCCGAGCATGCAGACAAAAGTACCGTGCGGTACGTTCAATTGCACGTTGTCGACCGCCGTGAAGGGGCCGAATTGTTTCGTGACATCGTTGAGCGACAGTCCGGACATCATGTCTCCGCGAATAGATTTGGTCGTTACGAGTACCCCCCTCTGCCCTGCCGGGCATCTCCCCCTCAAGGGGGGAAATCGGCCGGAGCCGCCGCCCTCGGCATTCTACGCAAGGGGAAGACAATCACAAATGGGAAAGGCAGAAGGAATGCCACGAAGTGGATCTCCCCCCTAGAGGGGGAGATGCCCGGCAGGGCAGAGGGGGGTGACCACGATTACCCTCCCTCGATGGCTTGCCAACGCGCCTGCCAACAGGACGCATTCGGAGATCAACCGACGATCAGTTCGGTCCACTTCTGGTTCAACCAGTCGGACTTGGTCTGATAGAGGTCGTAGCGCGGGGTGATCGGCTCGATGTCGGAAGACACGGAAGCGAATTCTTCTGCCGTCAGGTCGAGCAGCTCGCGCTTGACGGTCGGAGCCGTGCCGACCTTGCGCGACAGCGTTGCCTGGATCGAAGGCTGGCACATGTAGTCGATGAAGATATGTGCTTCCTCGACCTTGGTCGATGCGCGCGACAGGGCCCAGCAACCGGAATCCTGAATGCCGCCTTCCTTCGGGAAGGTGGAACGGACCGGATTGCCGTCAGCGGCAGCAAGGCCGGTGACGTCGTGGTAGTACTGGCCCATCGGGATTTCGCCCGACTTCAGCGCCTGTTCGAACTGGGCTTCGTCGCGATACCACAGGCGAACGTTCGGCTTGACCTCGGCGAGCTTTTCGAAGGCCTTCAGGATGCCTTCCTCTGTGTCGAGCGCATTGGTGCCGCCGAAGTGGGTCTTGGCCGTAACTTCCAGCAGGAAGGAGTTGGAGACCAGCGCCAGCAGGCCGAGCTTGTCTTCGTTTGCCGGATCCCACAGAGCGGACCAGGAGGTCGGAGCTTCCTTGTAGACGTCCGTGTTGGTGACGAGCGTGATGTACCACGCAACGGCGCCGATGCCGGCAACGCGGCCGTCCGGATACTTGTTGACGAAACGGTCGATCAGGCCGGAAGCGTTCTTGATCTTGTCCATGTCGAGCGGCGTCCACAGTTCCGTGGATTGACCCTTGAGCATGGAAACCTGCGAGATCATCGAAACGTCGGCGGGAGCCTGGCCGGCCTTTGCGGCCTGCTCGAGCTGCACCAGCCATGCTTCGCCGGTCGGTTCGGCCACGGATTCGACGGCGATGCCGGTTGCCTTGGTGAACTCGGCAAAGATGTTCTTGTCGAAGGAATCCTTGAAGTAGCCACCATAGACGCCGACCTTCAGCGACTTGTCCTGGGCGCGCAGGATCGAGGGCATGGCGAGCATGCCGGCGCCGGCAAGCGAGCCGGCCAGCACGCCGCGGCGGCTGACGGAAGCGTTGAGGATGTTTTTCATGGTCCTGTTCCCTTGTCTTCGTTGCTTATGTCTTGGTTGGTTATCGTGAAGTCGAGCCCGGGACGCCTGATAGCGCCGTCCCGGGTTAAATGCCAGTTTCTCAACGGCCCTTGATTGCCGGACTATAGACCATGAGGCTCAGGATTTCGAAGAGAACCTGAGCGCCCGCATGGGCGGTATTGTTGGTGGCATCATACTGAGGAGCAACCTCGACGACGTCGCCGCCGACCAGATTGATGCCCTTGAGACCGCGGATGAGTTCGAGCACTTCACGCGAGGAAAGGCCGCCGACTTCCGGCGTGCCGGTGCCGGGCGCAATGCTCGGATCGAGGCTGTCGACATCGAAGGAGAGATAGGTCGGGCCGTCGCCGATGATCTTCTTCGCCTTCTCGATGATTGCCGGAATGCCGAGCCCGGTCACTTCCTCGGCATGGATGACGGTCATGCCGGAATCGTAGGAGAACTCCCACAGATATTCGGCCGGGCCGCGAATGCCGATCTGGATGGTGCGGGTCGGATCGAGCACGCCGTCCAGCACGGCGTTGCGGAACGGACCGCCATGGTGGAACTTGGTCTGGTCGAAGGCGCCGCCGGTATCGCAATGGGCATCGATATGGATCAGGCCGACCGGACCGTGCTTCTTGGCAACAGCCTTCAGGATCGGATGGGTGACCGAGTGGTCGCCGCCGACGGAAAGCGGCAGCAAGCCGGCTTCGACGATCCTGGTGTGATGCTTCTCGATGTCCTCATGGCTGAGTTCCAGCCGGTAGCGGCTGGAGAACGGCACGTCGCCGATATCGGCAACCTTGAGATCGAAGATCGGCGCGCATTCCAGAACGTGGTTGTACGGGCCGATGCGGTCGATGGCGCGCAGCGCGCGGGGTCCGAAACGCGAACCCGGACGGTTGGACACGCCGAGGTCCATCGGCACACCGACGATCCCCACCTGCAGGTCGCCGAAGTCGGGCGCTGCCGGATCGATCGGGCGATGCGGCGCGGACAGGAAGGTCGGAATGCCGGCATAAGGCGCGGCGCGGGTGCCGTTGGAGAAGATCTTCTCGCCGACCTTGGCGAACTTCTCGTCGAAGATTTCGCCTGCATTGTCGTCACCATATTTGGCGCGCAGTTCCTGAAGTCGCTTTTCGTCGAAAGTCATTTCGTCTTTCACCCTTCTTGCCGATGCCCTGCGAAACAGGAGTTCCCGTCGCGGACGACTGTTTAAACGGCAGTTCCGGCGCCTGCCTCTATTGTAAGCATTAAGCCGCATGGGGGTAGAAAAGCAATTCACGATGTTATAGCAATCGCTGTGAGAAAAACTAACAAGCACCGAGACCATGTCCCATCGCCTGCCACCGCTCAATCCGCTGCGCGCCTTCGAGGCCGCCGCCCGACGCGGATCGATTTCAGCGGCGGCCCGCGAGCTGAACGTCACCCATGGCGCGGTCAGCCACCAGATCAAGACGCTTGAGGAAACGCTGAAGACGCAGCTTTTCGAGCGTGGCGGCAAGCGGCTGAAGCTGACGCCGCAGGGAGCCCTGCTGCTGCCGGCGGTTTCCTCGGCCTTCGACGGCATCGCCGCCGCCACGGCACTGATGAACCGGCCGACCACCAGCGGCAATCTCAGGATTTCCTGCGTGCCCGCCCTGCTCTCCCTCTGGCTGGTGCCGCGCATGGGCAGTTTCAGCGAGCAGTATCCGGACATCAGCCTGACGCTGACCTCCAGCAATGACGCGAGCCTCATCCATTCGCCCGACATCGACATCGCCATTCTCTACGGACCGGGAAGCTGGCGGGACTGCTGGACGCGGCTGTGGAGCACGCTGGACCTTTTCCCCGTCGCCTCGCCCTCTCTGCTGAACTCGCGGCCGCTGAGATCCGTGCGGGACCTGCGCGACCACGTGCTGCTGCACGGCGACAACGGGCAGGAATGGAATACCTGGCTTGCCGCCGCCGACCAGCTCGACATGCCCCGCCACCGCGAGCATTTCATGAGCGATGCGAGGCTTTCCACCGAAGCCGCGCGCCACGGTCAGGGCATCGCGCTTGGCGACAACATCACGGCTTCCAGCCTGATCGCCTCGGGCGAGCTGATCATTCCCTTCGATCTCTCGGTGCCCGGCACCAACGCCTTCTATGTCGCCACGCGGAACGAGGTGCGCGCTGCCCCGATCGCCCGCGTCTTCATCGACTGGCTCTTCGAAACGCTCGAAAGCGAGCAGGGCTCGCAGCCGTTGCCCCTGCCCCGCCCCGCTCACAGAGCGCGCAACATTCGAGCCGCGAATACCGGCACGGCGACAGGCACGGTAAAGCCGGAAAACGCCACCACCCTGTCACGAACACGCAAGGCGACATCCGCCTCTGCAAGAAAGACCGCCACCAAGGCTTGAACCAACCGAACAAAGCATCAGGACTACCGAAATCATCATGCCATCCGCATCGTTCAATTCTCTCGTTTCCCGCCTCTCCCCTCCGCCGGTGCCCTCCGTCTTTGCCTGGGCGCGCGCCTATGACGGCAGCCGCGGTCCGCTGATCGACCTGTCGCAGGCCGTGCCCGGCTATCCGCCGCATCCGGACCTGCTTGCATGGCTCGGAGAGGCTGCATCCTCGCGCGGCTTTGCCGGCTACGGCCCGATCGAGGGCGAAACCGACCTGCGCAAGGTCTATGCGGCGGATGCTGCCGAAATCTATGGCGCACCGGTCGAAGCGCAGAACATCCACATCACCTCCGGCTGCAATCAGGCCTTCATGGCTGTCGCCATGGCGATAGCCGGTCCGGGCGACAAGGTGGCGCTGACCGAGCCCTTCTACTTCAACCAGGAAACCACGCTTGCCATGATGGACATCGAGCGGGTGCTGGTGCCGCTCGATCCGGCAAAGGGTTTCGTGCCGGATCTCGATGCGGTGCGCACGGCGCTGGCGAAGGGCATCAAGGCCATCGCGCTCGTCTCGCCGAACAATCCGACCGGCGCGATCTATCCGGCCGGCCTTCTGCGGGAAATCTTCGAAGCCTGCCGTCAGGCCGGCGTCTGGCTGATCCTCGACGAGACCTACCGGGACTTCCTGCCGGAAGGCGACAAGCCGCATGAACTCCTGTCCATTCCCGGCTGGGAGGACAACCTGATCCTGCTCTACTCTTTCTCCAAGTCCTTCTGCATTCCGGGTCATCGTCTCGGCGCCGTGACCGCCGGTCCGAAGGCCGTCGCGGAAATCGCCAAGGTGATGGACAACCTGCAAATCTGCGCACCGCGCGCGCCGCAGGCCGCCGTCGCCCGTGCCATTCCGGCGCTGCGCGACTGGCGCAACGCCAATCGCAAGGAAATCCTGAAACGCGCGGATACGCTTAAGTCCGTCATGGCGAAGCTGCCGGAATGGCAGATGGATTCGCTCGGCGCCTATTTCGCCTTCATCCGCCACCCCTTCGAAGGCAAGCCTTCCGCGCTGGTGGCAGAGAAGCTCGCCCGCGAGGCCGGCGTCGTCTGCATTCCCGGAGCCTATTTCGGCGAGGCACAGGAAGGCTATCTGCGCTTTGCTTTCGCCAATGCGGACTCGGCAACGATCGAAGCCCTGACGGATCGCCTCTCCGGCTTCCGGCTTGACTAAAGCAATTCCAGCAAAAGTGTGAAGCGGTTTTGCTGGAATTGCGTCAGAACAAAGGGATGAAGGATGACCACGAAACGCATCGCGATCATCGGCGGCGGGCCGGCAGGGCTGATGGCGGCGGACGAGCTCTCCCGCGCCGGCCATGCCGTCACCGTTTATGAGGCGATGCCGACCGTTGGCCGGAAATTCCTGCTCGCGGGCAAATCCGGCCTCAACATCACCCATGCCGAACCTTACGAGCGTTTCGTCACCCGCTTCGGCACGGCGGGCGAAAGGCTCCGGCCGGCGCTGGATGCCTTCACCCCGGATGACATCCGCAACTGGGCCGACGCACTCGGCACGGAAACCTTCGTCGGCACCTCGGGCCGCGTCTTTCCAAAGGCGATGAAAGCCTCGCCGCTGCTGCGCGCCTGGCTGAAACGGCTGGAAGCGCAGGGCGTTTCAATCCTGACGAGACATCGCTGGACAGGCTTCGACGGGGATGCTTATCGCATCGAGACACCGGACGGCGAAAAGCGGATCGAGGCCGATGCCGTGCTGCTGGCGCTGGGCGGCGCAAGCTGGCCGAAGCTTGGCTCCGATGCCGGATGGACGGCGTGGCTGCGCGAAAGGAACGTCGACATCCATGACTTCCGGCCGGCCAATTGCGGCTTCGACTGCGCATTCTCGCAAACCTTCCTCGAACGCTTCGCCGGCGAACCGCTGAAATCCGTGACCGCGACGAGTGCGGCGGGCACCATTCCCGGCGAATTCGTCATCAGCCGCCACGGCATCGAGGGTAGCCTCGTCTATGCCCATGCCGCAGCGCTGCGCGACGCGCTGGCCGCCACCGGCAAGGCAAGCCTCGTTCTCGATCTCGCCCCCGGCCGCACCATTGAAAGACTTGCGCGCGATCTGGCAAGACAGGACACCAAGGCGAGCTTTTCCAACCGGCTGCGCAAGGCCACCGGCCTCGACGGCGTCAAGGCCGCCCTGTTGCGGGAACTCGTCTCCGACGCCAATCGTCTCGATGCGGAGGCGCTGGCCCATCTCATCAAGGCACTGCCCTTGCCCATCGCGTCGCCACGCCCCATCGCCAAGGCCATCTCATCGGCCGGCGGCATTGCCTTCGACAGCATCGATGATCGTTTCATGCTGAAGGCGCTGCCCGGAAGTTTCGTTTCCGGCGAGATGCTCGACTGGGAGGCCCCGACCGGAGGTTATCTGCTGACCGCCTGCCTCGCCACCGGCAAGGCCGCGGCATCCGGCATCCGGCAATGGCTTATCGAAACGGCGAATTGACCTCCGCAAACGCCACTCTTGAAGAGGCGACGGCTTCCCGCCATCCTTTGACGGGAGAGCGGTAAGCAACCGCCGCCACCATAGAACCGGGCAGGTAAATACGGGCACATGCAGCCAGAACCATTCGCCGGCAGCGATCCGGTCGTCGTCATCGGCCACATCAACCATGACCGTGTCTGGCGCTTGAAGGAACCGCTCCGCCCCGGCGGCCGCATCGCCTGGATCGACCGCAATGTGCGGCTCGGCGGAGGCGGCTATTACACCGGCAGCATGCTGCTTGCGCTTGGCCGCAACGTCGAGCTTATCTCCTCCCTTGTCGATGACGAGCATGGGCGAAAAGCGCTCGAAGAGCTTCAGAAGGCGGGTTTCGGAACCGACCATATCACGATGCGCGACGGCGAAACGGAGTTCGCCGAGATCTTCCTCGACCCGGCCGGCGAACGCACGATCCTCGGCAGCACCAAGCGCACCACCCGCAGCTTCACGCTGGACCGGCCGCTCCGGGCGAGAGCCTTCTATGTCAACGGCATGCAGCTTGCGGACACCGTGGTCGCCTCGCTCGACAAGGCAGCGCTGGTCGTTTCGCAATTTCCGCTGCGGAACCCGACGCCGCGGCCCGCCGATATCATAGTCGGTTCCAGAGCCGATTTTCCGGGCCTGAGCCTCACCGACATCTGGCAGGCGGCCCGTGCAATTGCCGGCGACCGTCTGAAAGACCTGATGCTGACCGATGGCCCGAATGAAATCTGCGTCTATGACGGGCGCAGCGAAACGCGCATCGGCGTGCATGAGAAAGTCGTGACCGCCGATACCATCGGCGCGGGCGACAGCTTCAGCGGCGCACTGCTTCATGAACTCCTGAACGGCATGCCGATCACCGATGCCGCCGCCTCCGCCTGCGAAAGAACCGCGGACTGGCTGCGCAACCGTGATGCGGCGACCGCCGAGGCCGAAAGCACGCCCTGAGGAAACCGCTTCAGAAATTTTTCCGTTTCGATGGAACCTTGCCCGGTCTCGGGTGTTCGGGCTTTCGCAATGGAGTATGCGATGACCTACACGACGCCCACCTGGAACGAACCCGTCGAACTGAAACTGCAATGCGGCCTGACGAGAAGCTTCAAGGAAGCCTGTGACGCTCTCTATTTCCTTGAGGAGGAATGGCCTGTCCGCCATGGAGCCGCCTATCAACGCGCCAGACGCTGGTGCGGCATGGCCCTGGAAACGGACAAGGCGGCCGACATTGCCCGCAAGACCTTCATCGAAGCAGCCCGCAAGGCGGGTCTGCTGGATGAAAGCATATTGCCGGAAACCGGAAACAATCACCGCATGAAGCCACACGCCTGACGACCCGCAACAGGGACCGGAGCCGGGGCTTGTCTCCGCGCGAACGAGCCCCTACGAATTCCACTGGCGGTAGACACCAACCCGCCAGTGGAAACGAGGGCGGCAAATCCTGACATGCAGATCCGGGCTCTGATCTATTTCGACGAACTGGTGCGCGCCCGCTCGATCCGCGCCGCCGCCGACAAGCTCAACATCCAGCCCACCGCTCTCGCCCGCCAGATCGACCAGCTCGAACATTACTTCGGAACGCCGCTCATCGAGCGCTCCAGCCGCGGGGTACGCCTGACATCCGCCGGAGAACTGCTCGCCGCCCGCGCCGGCAAGACACTGAGGGAACTGGATCACGTCCGCCAGCTGATCGACGATCTGGAAGGATTGAAGCGCGGCCACGTCAACATCTTCGCAAGCGGCGCCACGGTCGCCAACCTGCTCGCCCCGGCGCTTGCCGATTTCAGCCTGAAATTCCCGAAAATCCGTTTTTCCGTGACCATCGCATCCGCCCGCGCGGCCATCGAAGCCGTCGCCAATGCCGATGCCGACATCGCCGTAACACTGTTTTCCGAGCCCGAACCGGGAACCAGGGTGCGTCTGCGCGCCGAGATCGTCTATGACGTCATCGCAGCCGCAGGCCATCCGGCGGCGGGCCATGCCGAACTGACGGTTCCGCAACTGGCCGCCTATCCGCTCGCGGTGCCGGACCGTTCCTTCGGCGCGCGGCTCGCCTTCGACACGCTGTTCAAATCGGCTGGCGTCACGCTCGATCCGGTCTTCGTCACCAGCTCGCTGGAGATGCAGAAGGAACTGGTATTGCGCGGTGCCGCCGTGACCCTGCTGCCGGCGCTGACCGTGCTGCGCGAATGCCGTGCCGGACAGCTTGTGGTGATCCCGATTGCCGGAAACAGGGGCATCCGGACGCCAATCGAGCTTTGCGTCGCTTCTGACCGCCAGCTTTCCTTCGCCGCGACAAAGCTGCTCGACGCCATAGACCGCTTCATGCGCGAGGTCATGCCCCGAGCTGCGGGCACCCCTACAGCACATGAGGGAGTGTAGCGATTTTCGATACACGGAGAACACAAAAAATCGCATTGTGTGCGCGCAAGTGAGATGCCAGTATTTTTTGCACCGCGCCATCGGCTAAGCTACCGAAACAGAACGAGCGCCAGGATGAGGGGAATTTCATGACCAATGCTTTGCTTGCCGTAAGGGTCGTTGCCGGACGGAAAACCTTCCGAAGCTTCGCTCTCGGTCTTGCCGCCACGGCGGCCATCGTATTTTCCGGCTCCGCCCTTGCGGCACAGAAGGACCTGACGCTCGGCATGACCATCGAGCCGACCGGTCTCGACCCAACGATTGCGGCCCCCGTCGCCATCGGCCAGGTGACATGGCAGAACATTTTCGAGGGGCTCGTCACCATCGACCGCGACGGCAAGGTGCAGCCGCAGCTCGCCACCAGCTGGGACATTTCGGCGGATGGACTGACCTATACCTTTCACCTTGCCGAAGGCGTGAAGTTCCACGATGGCGAAGCCTTCGATTCCTCCGTCGCCAAGGCCTCGCTGGAACGCGCCCGCGGCGCCGACAGCGTCAATCCGCAAAAGCGCTTCTTCGCCGCCATCGACGCCATCGAGACGCCCGATGCGACAACGCTCGTCCTGAAGCTGAAGGAGCCGGCCGGAAGCCTGCTCTACTGGCTCGGCTGGCCGTCGTCCTCCATCGTCGGCACCAAGAGCGCCGCCGACGACAAGACCACACCGATCGGCACCGGCCCGTTCAAGTTCGTCAACTGGGCGAAGGGCGACAAGGTCGAACTCGCGGCCAATCCGGACTACTGGAACAAGGATGTCGCGGTGAAGCTGGACAAGGTCACCTTCCGCTTCATCTCCGATCCGCAGGCACAGGCCGCCGCGCTGAAATCCGGCGATGTCGACGCCTTCCCGGAATTCGGCGCACCGGAACTGGTGGAGACCTTCAAGGACGACGCAAAGCTTGCGACCGTGATCGGCAACACCGAACTCAAGGTCGTGGCCGGCATGAACAACGCCCGCAAGCCGTTTGACGACAAGCGCGTGCGTCAGGCGCTGATGATGGCGCTTGACCGCTCCGTCATCGTCGAGGGCGCCTGGTCCGGCTACGGCACGCCGATCGGCAGCCACTATACGCCCAACGACCGCGGCTATGTGGATCTCACCGGCAACTATCCTTACGATCCGGAAAAGGCCAAGGCCCTGCTGGCCGAGGCCGGCTATCCGAACGGCTTCAGCTTCACCATCAAGACGCCACAGATGGCTTACGCCCCGCGCAGCGCCCAGGTCATGCAGGCGATGTTCGCCGAGATCGGCGTGACGATGAACATCGAGCCGACCGAATTCCCGGCCAAATGGGTGCAGGACGTGCTGAAGGGCCGCGATTACGAGATGACCATCGTCGCCCATGCAGAACCGATGGACATCGATATCTATGCCCGCGATCCCTACTACTTCAACTACAAGAACCCGGCCTTCAACGACATCCTGAAGAAGGTCGAGGCGACCTCCGACACCATCGAACAGGACAAGCTCTACGGCGAGGCCCAGAAGATCCTCGCCGACGATGTTCCGGCACTCTTCCTCTTCGTCATGCCGAAGCTCGGCATCTGGGACAAGAAGCTGAAGGGTCTGTGGGAAAACGAGCCAATCCCGTCCAACGTGCTGACCGAGGTTTATTGGGAAGAGTGAGCACTGAAGCTCACCGCTCTCCAATCCTCGGGCTTCTTACGAGACAGGCCATGAGCATGCTACCCCCCTCTGCCCTGCCGGGCATCTCCCCCTCAAGGGGGGAGATCGCGCGTGGCTATCCCGCATGTGATACGGCCGGCGCCGCGGATCGGCTGTCCGTCGGCTGCCGGAAGCGTGGCTTTTCCACCCGATCCGACTTCAATCGGCATAGCCTGCGGGAGCCACTCCCGATCTCCCCCTCGAGGGGGGTGAGGAGTGGTCCGCGCAGCGGAGCAATCGATCCAGCGAATCGATTGCAACGACGAACACCGGCAGGGCAGAGGGGGGTGGGTTGGCAAGTCGGGAAAAGCGAACCGATAGAAGTGAACGACAGCATGACGGGAGCACTCTCCCATGCTGACGCTTCTTGCCCGCCGCGTCGCCGGCCTCGTTGTGACGCTTCTTGCCGTTTCGGCCCTGATCTTTGTCGTCATGGATATCCTGCCCGGGGACCCGGCCTCGATCATGCTGGGCATGTCGGCAAGTCCCGATACGCTGGCGGCGCTGCGCCATGAACTCGGCCTCGATCAGCCGCTCGTCATCCGCTATCTGCAATGGCTGGCCGGCGTGGCGACAGGCGATCTCGGCAAGTCCTACACCTATGGCGTCCCGGTTGCCGGCCTGATTGCCGAACGGCTTGCCGTGACGCTGCCGCTGGCGCTGATGGCGATCCTGATCTCGGTTGCCATCGCCATTCCGCTCGGTGTGGTCTCCGCCAGCCGGCGCAACTCCGCGGTCGATTATGCCGGCGGTTTCGTCTCCCAGCTTTTCATCGCCGTTCCCGGCTTCTGGGTGGCGCTGCTGCTGATCCTCGCCTTCTCGATGAGCCTCGGCTGGCTGCCCGCCGGCGGCTTTCCCGGCTGGCAGGCGGGGCTCGTCGCCGGCCTTGAAGCCCTTCTCCTGCCCGCCGTGGCGCTGGCGCTGCAACAGGCCGGCGTTCTCACCCGCGTCACCCGCTCCTCGGTGCTGGAAGTCCTCAACGAGGATTTCGTCCGTACGGCGCGCGCCAAGGGCCTCTCCCGCCGCGCCGCCCTCTGGCGCCATGCGGTGCGCAACGCGCTGGTGCCGGTCGCGACCATTCTCGGGCTGCAATTCACCTTCCTGATCGCCGGAGCCGTACTGATCGAGAACGTCTTCAACCTGCCGGGGCTCGGAAGGCTGGCGCTTCAGGCGCTCTCCCAGCGGGACATCATCGTGCTGCAGGATGTGGTCCTGTTCTTCGCCGCCCTCGTCATCGTCATGAATTTCCTGGTCGATCTTTCCTATCTGCTGCTCGACCCTCGCCTGCGGGACGCAGCCGATGACCGTCTCGACGCCAGCCTCCGCCCGCCCTCGCCCCTGGCTCGCCTTTCGCCGTCCGAACCTGACGATCGGCGCGACGATCATCGTGCTTCTCGTGGCCATCGCCCTCGTCTCCCTCGTCTGGACGCCGCTGCCGCCGGCGAAGATGCAGATCGTCCACAAGCTGAAAGCACCGCTCGTCCACGGCCTCGCCGGTACCGACCAGTTCGGCCGCGACATCGCCTCCATGCTGATGGTCGGCGCGTGGAACTCACTGTCGACCTCGGCCGCGGCCGTCGCCATCGGCGCTTCGCTCGGCACGCTCCTCGGCGTCATCGCCGCCGCACGGCGCGGCCTGACGGAAGCTTTCGTGATGCGCGTGAGCGACGTTATCTTCGCCGTGCCGCCGATCCTCTCCGCCATGATGCTCGGCGCGCTGATCGGCACAGGGCGGTTCACCGCGATCATCGCGATTGCCGTCTTCATGGTTCCGGTCTTCGCCCGTGTGACAGCGGGTGCCGCCCTGCAGATCTGGTCGCGCGACTACGTGCTCGCCGCACGCGGGGCCGGCAAGGGCGGTGTTCTCATCACCGTCGAACATGTGCTGCCGAATATCTCCAACCAGATCATCGTGCAGGTGACGATCCAGCTTGGTCTGGCGATCCTCACCGAAGCGGGCCTGAGCTTCCTCGGCCTCGGCATGCCGCCGCCTGCCCCGACCTGGGGCCGCATGCTGGCGGATGCCCAGACCTATCTGGCCACCGCTCCCTGGCTTGCCATCATGCCGGGTCTGGCGATTGCGCTTTCCGTCTTCGGCTTCAACATGCTGGGCGACGGATTGCGGGATCTTCTCGACCCTCGCGAAAAGGGGCGCGCATGACCCGGGCTCCGCTTCTCTCCGTCCGCGATCTCGCCGTTTCCATCCGCATGGCCAATGGCAGCCTGACCCCCATCGTGACGGATGTCGCCTTCGACCTTAAGGCCGGCGAAAGCCTTGGCGTGGTCGGCGAAAGCGGCTCGGGCAAGTCGCTCCTGTCGCTCGCCATCATGGGCCTTTTGCCGGGCGTTGCGGAAGCGACGGGCACCATCGCGTTCGAAGGCGAAAACCTGCTGACGACATCGGAAGACCGCCTCTGCCATATCAGGGGCAACCGCATCGGCATGATATTCCAGGAGCCGATGACCGCGCTCAATCCCGCCATGACCATCGGCGACCAGATCGCCGAGGGCCTTGTCTGGCACCGAGGCATGTCATGGCGCGACGCCCGCGGCCAAGCCATCGACCTGCTCGATCAGGTGCGCATTCCCGATGCCGCGCGGCGCGCCAAGACCTATCCACACGAAATGTCCGGCGGGCAGCGCCAGAGGGTCGGCATCGCCATCGCGCTTGCGCTGAAGCCGGCGCTGATGATCGCCGACGAGCCGACGACGGCGCTCGATGTCACCGTGCAGGCGGAAGTGCTCGATATTCTCGACGATCTCGCCCGCGAGCATGGCATGGCGCTGATCCTCGTCAGCCACGACCTCGGTGTCATCGCCCGCATGTGCCGGCGCACCATCGTCATGTATGCCGGCCGCCGGATGGAGGAAGGCGGCACGCGCGAGGTGCTGACCGAACCCCGCAATCCCTATACCCGCGGGCTGATCCGCGCCATTCCGAGACGGGTGACCGATGGCGGCCGCCTCCAGACCATTCGCGGCACCGTGCCCGGTTTCAACAAACTGCCCGCCGGCTGCGTCTTTTCCGACCGCTGTCCCGAGCGCATCGACGCCTGTCACACTGCCGAACCCGGCTGGACGCTCTTCGACGGCAACCGCGGCGTCCGCTGCATCCGGGCTATGGAGGGTGACGGTCGATGACACACCGGATGCTTTGCCCCCCTGACAGCACCCCCCTCTGCCCTGCCGGGCATCTCCCCCTCAAGGGGGGAGATCGGCGCGCTGCATCCGCTCAATTCCCGGAAACCAACAGTATTTGCGGATATAAAGCTACCAAGCATGCGCTTTCCTCGCCCAAGGAGTCTAGCGGATGGCGAGCGGCGTCCGTTCAGCCGATCTCCCCCCTTGAGGGGGGTGAGGAGTGGTCCGCGCAGCGGAGCAATCGATCCGGCGAATCGATTGCAACGACGAACACCGGCAGGCCAGAGGGGGGTGGCCACGCACCACAACGCTCTAAAACGGGCTCTGCTTCCAGCACGAACGGAGGCCTCCCATGAGCAAGTCTCCCCTCCTCGATATCCGCGCGCTTTCCCGCGATTATGTCGGCCATTCGCTGGTCGGCGCATCCCACAGCACGAGGGCGCTGGACGAGGTGTCGCTTGCGGTCGATGGCGGCGAGATTTTCGGCATTGTCGGCGAAAGCGGTTGCGGGAAATCGACGCTTGCCCGGCTGGTGGCGGCGCTCGACAGGCCGACCTCCGGCCATGTGCTCTTCGATGGCGATGACCTGTTTTCGCTTCGCCCGCGAGACCTCATGCGCAAGCGCGAGAATTTCCAGATGGTGTTTCAGGACCCGTTCGGCTCGCTCGATCCGCGCCAGAAGGTCGAGCGCATCGTCGCCGAACCGCTGCATGTTCTGGCAAGGCGGCCGAGCCGCGCGGAAATCCGCGAGAAGGTGGCCGACATGCTGGAAAGCGTCGGACTGCAGGCCGCCCATGCCGGGCGTTATCCGCATGAATTCTCAGGTGGCCAGCGCCAGCGCATCGCGATTGCCCGCGCCCTTGTCACCGAGCCGAAACTGGTGATCGCCGACGAGGCGGTCTCGGCACTCGACCTCTCGGTGCAGGCGCAGGTGCTGAACCTGCTGATGGACCTGCGCGAAAGGCGCGGCGTGAGCTTCCTGTTCATCACTCACAACCTCGCCGTGGTCGACTGCATCGCCGACCGGGTCGGCGTCATGCATCGCGGCCGGCTGGTGGAAACCGGGCCGGCGCATGATGTCTTCGAACGGCCATTTCATCCCTATACGAGGGTTTTGGCCGAGGCCGAGCCGAGCATCGAGCGGTTTGGCCGGCCGGCAGCCTCAGAGCGCTCGCCCCCGGCACCTGGCTCCGCCGATACAGGCGGCTGCGCCTTTCGCAACCGCTGTCCTCTGGCGATTGCCCGCTGCGCCGCCGAGCGGCCGGAACTGCGCGCGATCGCGCCGGGACGGCAAGCCGCCTGCCACCGTGCGGAGGATATGGGGGCGGAGGATATGGCCGGAAACGGAAACTGAACCACCAGACGATTTTTGAAAGCAGAAGGCATTACCCAAAATGACTGATTTGCTCGATTTGACCATCAAGGACCTTGTCGCCGGTTACCGCGCGAAAACCCTCTCCCCGCACGAATACTGGCTGGCGGTCGAAGCCCGTATCGAGGCCTTCGAACCGCATGTGGCAGCGCTTTACGCCTATGACCCGCAAGGCGCGCGCGAACAGGCGAAGGCCTCCACCGAACGCTGGCTGCGGGATGAACCGCTCGGCCCCCTCGACGGCATCCCCGTCTCGCTGAAGGAGCTGATCGCCACCAAGGGACAGCCGGTTCCGCTCGGCACCGCCGCCGTCGACCTTCTCCCCGCCGAGGAAGACGCGCCGATCGCCGCGCGCATGAAGGAAGACGGCGCGGTGATCTTCGCCAAGACCACCTGCCCCGACTACGGCATGCTCTCCTCCGGCCTGTCGAGCTTCCATCCGCTGTCGCGCAATCCCTGGGACGTGACGCAGAACCCCGGCGGATCGAGCGCGGGCGCGGCTGCGGCCGGTGCGGCGGGTTACGGCCCCTTGCATATCGGCACGGATATCGGCGGCTCGGTGCGCCTGCCCGCTGGCTGGACCGGCCTCTTCGGCTTCAAGCCCAGCCACGGGCGCATTCCGGTCGATCCCTATTATGTCGGTCGCTGCGCCGGTCCGATGACACGATGCGTCGATGATGCAGCCTTCTCGATGGCGACGCTTTCGCGCCCCGACTGGCGCGACGGCACCAGCCTGCCGCCCAATGATTTCGACTGGATGGACCACGAGATCGATGTGCGCGGCATGAAGATCGGGGTGATGCTGGATGCCGGCTGCGGCCTTGCGGTCGACATGGAAATCCGCGACGCGGTGCTCGCCGCCGCGAAGCGTTTCGAGGATGCCGGCGCTGTCGTCGTCGAGGTCGCGCCGGTTCTGACGCGCCGGATGCTCGACGGTCTCGACATGTTCTGGCGGGCCAAGTTCTGGGGGGATATCCGCAACCTCAGCGCCGAGCGCCGCGCCAAGATCCTGCCTTACATCTACCAATGGGCCGAGAAGGGCGCGGATGTCTCCGGCGTCGAGGCGGTGCAGGGCTTCGGCCAGACCATCGAGATGCGCAAGACCTGCGGACGGCTCTTCACCACCGTCGATGCGGTGCTCTCGCCGACCAATCCGATCGTCTCCTATCCGGCGGACTGGGCCTCCCCGACCAACGATCCGGAACAGCCCTTCGAACATATCGCCTTCACCGTTCCGTGGAACATGTCGGAACAGCCGGCGGCCTCGATCAACTGCGGCTTCTCCAAGACAGGCATGCCCATCGGCCTGCAGATCGTCGGCCCGCGCTTCGATGACATGCGCGTGCTGAAACTGTCGAAACTGTTCGAAACCTGGACCGGCGGCGTGACCAACTGGCCGAAGCCGCCGGTGGCTTGAGGCTGCGGCTTGAGATTGCGGCTTTGGTTGGCTCTGCCCCTCATCCCCCTGCCGGGACCTTCTCCCCGTAAACGGGGAGAAGGAACGAACCGGACACCTCGCGTCATGACAACACACGGCATGGCGCATCTCTCGTGCGCAAGCGGCAGAGACAGGCGAAAATGGTGCGGCATATCCCTTCTCCCCGCCTGCGGGGAGAAGGTGGCGGCAGCCGGATGAGGGGCAAGCGCGGCGGAAACATACGCGAGGACAAGGCTCGCCTACCCCGACCACTCAGGCCTTGATCCGCTCCATCCCGGGATCGAACATCGGTCCGAGATGGATTTCGGCGGGAACCTTTTCCATCGCAACGACGAGTTCGTAGGAACCGCTCGTCAGGTAGTCGTCGCTGACGCCTCCCGCATTGCGGACATAGCCGTAGCCGATCGCCTTGCCGAGCGTGTAGCCATAGCCGCCGCTGGTGAGATAGCCGACCGGCTCGCCATTGCGCAGGATCGTCTCGCGTCCGAGCAGGACGACATCGGGACCGGCGGTGAACCCCGTCAGCCGCTTCTTCAACGGTTCGCCGGCTACGGCCTGCAGCGCGGAGCGACCGAGGAAATCGGCGTTACGCCTGAGCTTGACGGCGAAGCCGAGCCCCGCTTCGAGCGGCGTATCGTTCGGCGTGATATCCGAGCCCCAGGCGCGATAGCCTTTTTCCAGCCTGAGCGATTCCAGAGCCCGATAGCCGACCGGCTTGACGCCGAACCGCTGTCCCGCTGCCATCAGGGCGTCGAAGACCTCGCCGATGGCAGCGATGGGCACATGCAGTTCCCAGCCAAGCTCGCCGACATAGGTAATGCGCAAGGCCCGCATCACACTGCCGGCGATGGTGATTTCCCGCGCATGGCCGAAGGGGAATGCAACGTTCGAAACATCCGCCGCCGTCACGGCGGCCAGCACGTCCCGCGCCTTCGGCCCCATCAGCGACAGCGTGCCCCAGTCCTCCGTGACATCGGCCATCTCCACCTTCGCGCCGGCCGGAACATGGTCGGCGATCCAGCCGAAATCATGGGTGCGGAAGCCGGTGCCCGTCACGATGTAGAACCTGTCTTCGCCAAGCCGCGCGACCGTCAGGTCGGCCTCGATGCCGCCGCGCGTGTTGAGAAGCTGGGTATAAGTCAGGCGACCGACCGGTTTTGTGACGTCGTTAGCGCAGATGTGGTCGAGGACTTTCAGGGCGTCGGGACCGGTCACTTCGTATTTGGCGAAGGAGGACTGGTCGAAGATGCCGACAGCCTCGCGCACATGGGCATGCTCGACACCGACCGCATCGAACCAGTTCTGCCGGCCCATCGAATAGACATCTCGCCCTTCCGTGCCCTCAGGGGCAAACCAGTTCGGCCGCTCCCAGCCGAGCTTCGATCCGAATACCGCCCCATGGGCCTTCAGTCGTTCATACAGCGGCGAGGTAAGCCGCGGCCGGCCGCTTTCATATTCCTCATGCGGAAAGGCGACGGTGTAGTGCTTGCCATAGGCCTCCAGCGTGCGGTCGAGCACCCATTGGCGGTCGCGATGCATGCCGGAGAACCGGCGGATATCGACCACCCAGAGATCGAGCGGCGCTTCGCCATCCACGACCCACTGCGCCAGTACCCAGCCCGCGCCGCCCCCGGATGCGATACCGAAGGCATTGAAGCCCGCGCCGACGAACATGTTGCTGCATTCCGGCGCGACGCCGAGAATGAAGTTGCCGTCCGGAGTGAAGCTCTCGGGACCGTTGATCATCTGCTTGACGCCGGCCTTTTCCAGCGCCGGAATGCGCTCGATGGCCTGCACCATGTGCTGCTCGAAATGATCGAAATCGTCGTCGAACAGACGGAAGGCCCATTCGTCCGGCACATCACCGGTCGTCCAGGGTTGAGGATTGGGCTCATAGCCGCCCATCACCAGTCCGCCGACCTCCTCCTTGAAATAGGTAAGGCGGTCCGGATCGCGGATCGTCGGCGCATCGGTGGCGAGCCCGTCGATCTTCTCAGTGATGATGTACTGGTGCTTAACCGGCTGCAGCGGCACGTTGATGCCGGCCATGGCGCCGACCTGTCTTGCCCACTGTCCCGCACAGTTCACTACCTTTTCGCAGGTGATATCGCCAAGCGTGGTCTTCACCGCGACGATGCGACCGTCCTTCATGTCGAAGCCCGTCACCCGGACGTTCTCGACGATCTTCGCGCCATGCATGCGCGCGCCCTTGGCCAACGACTGGGTGATGTCGGAGGGGCTGGCCTGACCGTCCGTCGGCAACCAGCTTGCGCCGACGAGATCACCGACATTCATCAACGGCCACATCCGCTTGACCTCTTCCGGCGAGACGAGATGCATCTCCATGCCGAAACTGCCGGCGGTGGTAGCGAGACGACGAAATTCCGTCCAGCGATCCTGATTGGTGGCGAGCCGCAGACAGCCGGTCATCTTCCAGCCGGTCGCAAGACCGGTCTCCGCTTCCAGCCCCTTGTAGAGGTCGACCGAATATTTCAGCACACGAGTGATGGAGGCCGACGACCGCAATTGCCCGACGAGACCCGCCGCATGCCAGGTGGAGCCGGAGGTCAGCGTGCCCTGCTCCAGCAGCACCACATCCGCCTTGTGGTCGCGAGCCAGGTGATAGGCTGTCGAGCAGCCGATGATGCCGCCGCCGATGACGACGATCTGTGCATGGGAAGGAAGCGTGGTCATGAAAAGGTCTTTCCGTAAAGGGTATGATAATGGTCGAGGGCAGCGGCAAGCCGCTCGAGATTTTCTTCCGTGTAGGCGACGTAATCCGCGCCCGGCGCTGACAGATGCAGTTCCGACACCATGCTCCACATCGCCTCGCGCAGCAGGGATGCGCATTGCATGGCGGCGAGCGAACGGCGGATTTCGGGATCGGGCGTTGTCCCGAGATAGGCGGCAAGAAATTCCTCCGACTGATCCGCGGAAAGCCCCGCATTCGAGGTTGCGCCGGCAAGATCGAACATCGCCGTCGAGAAGCCGGCATATTCGTAATCGATCAGCCAGAGACGCTCGCCGTCGTCCATGATGTTGGCGGGCAGGAGATCGTTGTGGCCGAAGACGATCGGCAGCGGCCATTGCGCCTTCTCCAGCTCGTCGGCAATCGCCAGATAGCCGGGCAGCTCCGCCGTCAGGCGGCTCTTGCCCTTTTCCAGCGTGTAGGCGTAATCCCGAATGACGTGAAAAGGCCAGAACAGGAAGGCCGCGCCGCGCACGAAACGCGGCATGGTATCATGAAAGGTCCGGAGCATCCGGGCGACCCGCTCCCGCTCGGCAATCACGTCTTCCGCGGAAAACGTCTTGCCCCTGATGAGCCCGCTCACCATCACGCCCGGTTCTGCATAGTGGATATCGGGGCCGAAACCGGCGGCGTACGCGGCTTGCGCGGTCATGAGCTCGCGATCCCGGAAGACGTGATGAAACGGATAGTCGCTGCCAAACCGCACGACGTGCGGCCCACGGGCATCCCGCACCACATAGCTCTCGTTGCTGATACCGCCCTTCAACCGCGAGATCTCGACGATGCCGTCCCAGCAGGGCAAGGCCCGGATGCGGTCTTCCGTTGCTTTCGGGATGATGAATTCAGATATCGAAGACCCGTTCATCGCAACACCCTGCCCGAGAACAGGCAGGGGCCATGGGAAGGCAGTGGTACGGACAGAGGGACAAGCATGCAGTTTCCTCCCGGTCGAACGCATGAAATCTATCAGGCCGATCCCGCACGCCGTTCCCGCGTTATTCTTGTCGTGAAGCGCAACGGGCATCAACGGCAATCTCTGCCAGGAATCGGGCACCTGTCAATGCGATTGATGTGGCATTTTGTGGCTTTATGCCCGATTTTGCGACTTTACATTTTCATGACGGCGAAGCATCGCTATCAACTGGCGACAGCGATTGGGTGGGGAGCCATGAACGAACCGAAGCGCCACAGGGAGATTTTGCGGTTTCTGCAACAGGACGGAACGCTTTCGATTTCCGACCTTGCCCGCCGCTTACGCGTCTCACTCGAAACCGTACGCCGTGACATAAAGCCGCTCGCCGAAAACGGAGCGGTCGTTCGCATGCACGGCGCGATTGCGCTGCCCAGCTCTGTCGGTGAAGCACCCTTCGAAAAGCGGATGAGGGAAAATGCTGCGGCCAAGAAGGCCATCGCCCAGGCGGTCGCGCTTACGATCCGCGATGGCGATTCCATCATGCTCGACACCGGCACGACGACGAGCTTTCTCGCCCGCGAACTGCTGGGCCACCGCCGCCTGACCGTGGTGACCAATTCCTCGGACATCGCCCGTACACTGGCGACGGTCAACGACAACAAGGTCTACATGGCCGGCGGCGAGCTGCGCAGCGACAATGCCGCAGCCTTCGGCATTTCCGCGATCGAATTCGTCAGCCGTTTCAACGTCACCCACGCGGTCATCTCCGCCGGGGCCGTCGATGCGGCAAGCGGCATCATGGATTACGACCTCGAAGAGGCGGAGTTTGCCCGGACCGTGCTTTCCCGCGGCAAAAGGACGCTGGTCGTCACGGATCACACCAAGTTCGGCCGCCAGGGACTGGTCAAGGTTTGCGACTTTGCCGATATCGGCGAACTCGCGACGGACCGGGCGCCGTCGCCCGATATTGCCGAAGCACTCTCCGCAGCAGGCGTTTCCCTCTTTCTCGCAAGGAACGCGAATTCAACCTAGTGGTCTGATTTTGACATTTGCTACCGCTTGAGGAACCCTCGAGCGCAAATGTCAAAATCATGAAGACCACTAGCAACTATTTTTTCCTAGTGGAATTTTCGAATTTGACATTTGATCCTCGAGATCGCGGCAGATGGGTATCAAATGTCAAATTCATTCCACTAGACGAAGTCTCCAGTTTCTTGGAGACTGTTACCCGGACGCTATTGCATCTGCGAAAACCATGTTGTTTTAATCAAATGATTAGACACGGCGCTTAACTCTTTGCGAAAGAGGAAGACGCTTTTCGACACGAGGGCTACCGGTGAAACTTCCCAAACTGAACGGCATCATTCTGGCAATCGTGGTGGCGGCTGCCGCAGGCGGCGGCTACTACGTATGGCAGTCGATTGCTTCTGCCGAGCTCCCGGCAGGAATCGCGAGCGGCAATGGGCGCATCGAGGCCGTCGAGGTTGACGTGGCCGCCAAGTTTGCCGGACGTATCAGCGAGATCTTCGTGGACGAAGGCGACTTCGTCAAAGCCGGCGACAAGATCGCCCAGATCGACACCCGCGAACTGGACACCCAGCTCAAGCAGGCCGAGGCGCAGGCACGCCGGGCCGATATCGGCATCGAAACCGCCAATGCGCAGGTCGTCCAGCGCAACGCGGAAAAGCGCGCGGCCGAAGCTGCGATCGCCCAGCGCAAGGTTCAGCTCGATAGCGCCATCAACCAGCAGGTACGCGCCGAGCAGCTGGCGAAGTCGAGCACCATTTCCACCCAGCAGCTCGAAGACGCGCGCTTTGCCGTGGAAGGCGCCCGCGCCGCGGTTGCCGCAGCCGAAGCCGAATCGGCCGCCACCGATGCCGGCATCAGCTCGGCCAATGCGCAGGTCGTCGATGCAAAGGCCGCAGCCGATGCCGCGAAAGCCGCCATCGACACCATCAAGACGCAGATCGAGGACAGCCTGCTGACGGCACCCCGCGACGGTCGCGTGCAGTTTCGCGTTGCTCAGCCCGGCGAACATCGTTGCGGCGGCGGTCGTGTGGTGAACCTCGTCGATCTCGGCGACGTCTACATGAGCTTCTTCCTGCGACGGATTATGCCGGCCGGCTGGCGATCGGTTCGGAGGTCCGCCTGAAGCTCGATGCCCTTCCGGATTACCTGATCCCCGCCACGGTTTCCTATGTCGCGAGCGTCGCCCCAGTTCCCCCGAAATCGGTTGAAACGGCGGTCGAGCGCGAAAAGCTGATGTTCCGGGTCAAGGCCAAGATCAAAGCCTGAACTTCTGCAGAAATACATCCAGCTCGTGAAGACCGGCGTGCCCGGCATGGCCTATGTCCGCGTCGATGCCGACACGCCTGGCCTGCCGATCTGGAGGGCAAGCTCGTCCAATGAGCCCCGATCTTCCATCATGGCGAGCGCGTCGTCCTTCGTCGCCAGCCTGCGCAATGTTTCGGCTGAGCTACGGCAAGACGAAGGCGCTCGATGCCATCACGTCGACCATTCCCGGTGACGGGCTGGTCGGCTTGTCGGCCCTGACGGCGTCGGCAAGTCGAGCCTGCTTTCGCTGATCGCCGGCGCCCGTGCCATTCAGGGCGGCGAGGTCGAGGTGCTGGGTGGCAGCATGGCCGATGCGGGGCACCGGGCGAGAACCTGCCCGCGCATCGCCTACATGCCGCAGGGGCTCGGCAAGAACCTCTATCCGACGCTTTCGGTCTTCGAAAACATCGACTTCTTCGGCCAGCTCTTCGGCACAAGCCGCAAGGAGCGTGAACGCCGCATCGCCGAGCTCCTGGAAAGCACCGGCTTGCGCCCTTCGCCGACCGCCCGCGGCAAGCTTTCGGGCGGCATGAAGCAGAAGCTCAGCCTTTGCTGCTCGCTGATCCACGACCCGGACCTCCTGATCCTCGACGAGCCGACGACCGGCGTCGACCCCTGTCGCGCCGGCAGTTTCTGGGAACTGATCGACCGCATCCGGGCCGGCGGCCGGGCATGGCCGTCATCGTCGCAACCGCCTATATGGAGGAAGCGCCCGCTTCGACTGGCTTGTGCCATGGACGACGGCCGGCTGCTTGCGACCGGCACACCGCAGGAACTGCTGGAACGCACCGGCACGTCGAACGTCGACGACGCCTTCATCGCCCTTCTCTGCCGAAGACAAGCGCAGCGGCCACGGCGCGCTGGTCATCCGCCCCCGGGCACCCCGCCATGGATGGCGAGATCGCCATCGAGGCGGAGCATCTTTCGATGCGTTTTCGGCGATTTCACCGCCGGTCAACGACGTCAGCTTCCGGAATCGAGCGCGGGGAAATCTTCGGCTTCTCGGATCGAACGGCTGCGGCAAGACCACCACGATGAAGATGCTGACCGGCCTCCTGCAGGCATCGGAAGGCACGGCGAAGCTCTTCGGCAAGGAGCTAGAAAGCTCCGACCTCGCGGCCCGCCAGCGCATCGGCTACATGAGCCAAGGCCTTCTCGCTCTATTACCGAGCTGACGGTGCGCCAGAACCTTGAACTGCATGCCAAGCTCTTCGAGCTTCCATCGGACAAGATAGAAGCCCGGCATTCGCGACAATGGCCGAGCGCTTCGACCTGACAGACATCATGGACACGCTGCGGAGGCGTTGCGCTCGGCATCCGCCAGCGTCTGTCGCTCGCGTCGCCAATGGTGCATGCGCCGGAAATCCTGATCCTCGACGAGCCGACCTCCGGCGTGGACCCGATTGCGCGTGACAATTTCTGGCAGATTCTTGCCGACCTCTCCCGCAAGGACGGCGTGACGATTTTCGTCTCCACCCATTTTCAATGAACGAGGCGGAACGCTGCGACCGTATCTCGCTGATGCATGCCGGCACGGTGCTGATCAGCGACAAGCCAGCGGAAATCGTCGCCAAGCGGGGCGCGGCAACGCTTGAGGAAGCCTTCATCGCCTACCTCGAGGATGCCATCGCCAAGGCCGGCGGCGCAGAGACTGCGGCACCTGCTCAGACCGCGTCGGTAATCGAGGCTCCGGCGGAAACCACCACCGCCCCGGCTCAGGCCCGCAGACATCGCGCTTCTTCGATTTTCATGCGCATGCTCAGCTATTCGCGCCGCGAAATGCTGGAACTGCAACGCGATCCGATCCGCGGAACGCTTGCCGTCTTCGGCAGCGTCATCCTGATGTTCGTGATCGGTTACGGCATCAATCTGGATGTCGACGACCTGAGCTTCGCGGTTCTCGACCATGACCGCACCACGATCAGCGACGACTATATCCAGCAGCTCTCCGGCTCCCGCTATTTCATCGAGAAGCCGCCGATCACCGACTATGCCGATCTCGACCAGCGCATGCGCAGCGGCGAGATCAGCCTGGCCATCGAGATACCACCGAATTTCGGCCGTGATGCGCTGCGAGGCGCTACACCGCAGATCGGAGCGTGGATCGACGGCGCGATGCCGACGCGGGCCGAGACCCTCAGCGGTTACGTTCAGGGGGTACACGCCCACTGGCTCACCGAGAAGATCCGCGAAGCCTATGGCGATGCCGCCGCAACCGGCAACTATTCGCTGGAAACGCGCTATCGCTACAACCCTGACGTCAAGAGCCTCGTCGCCATGGCGCCCGCCGTCATTCCGCTGCTCTTGCTGATCATCCCGGCCATTCTCGCGGCGCTCAGCGTTGTGCGAGAAAAGGAACTCGGCTCGATCATCAACTTCTACGTGACGCCGACGACCCGGCTGGAATTCCTGCTCGGCAAGCAATTGCCCTACATCGCGCTGGCGATGATGAACTTCCTGCTGCTGACGGCCTTCGCAATCGTGGTCTTCCAAGTTCCCTTCACCGGCAGTTTCGGCGCCTTCGCGCTCGCCGCCCTGCTCTACGTGATCTGCACGACGGCACTGGGCATGCTGATTTCGACCTTCGTGTCGAGCCAGATCGCCGCCCTCCTGGGCACCGCGCTGCTGACCATGATCCCGGCGGTGCAGTATGGCGGTATCATCGATCCCGTCTCGTCGCTGAAGGGTGCGGGACAGATCATCGGCACCTACTACCCGACCACCCATTTCGTCACGGTCGCACGCGGCGCCTTTTCCAAGGCGCTCGGCCTTGCCGACGTGCAGAAAGAAATCCTGTATCTCCTCGTCTCGATCCCGGTTCTCATCGGGCTGACGGCGATTTTCCTCAAGAAGCAGGAGAAGTAGCCCATGCGCATCCGTCATATCGGCAATCTGATCCTGAAGGAATTGCGCGGCCTGATGCAGGATCGCATGCTCTTCGCCTTCATCCTGTATTCGTTCACGCTGTCGATCTACACCGAGGCGCGCGCTTTGCCGCAGGTTCTCAACATGGCGGCAATCGCCATCGTCGACGAGGATCGATCGCAGCTTTCCACGCGTCTGACCGATGCTTTCTATCCGCCATATTTCACCAAGCCCGAGCTGATCACGGCCGCGGAAATGGACAAGCGGATGGATTCCGGGCAGGCAACCTTTGCCCTCAACATTCCGGTCAACTTCCAGCAGGACGTGCTGGCAGGGCGCGCACCGGCCCTGCAGCTCAACGTCGACGCGACCCGCATGACGCAGGCCTTCACCGGCGCGGGCTACATCCAGAACATCGTCGACAGCGAGATCAGCGAGTTCGTCAACCGCTACCGCGGCACGACCGCCGTGCCGGTGGAACTGGCGCTCCGGGCCCGCTTCAATCCGCAGCTCGACAACACCTGGTTCGGCGCCATCAACAACATCATCACCAACATCACGATGCTGTCGATCATCCTGACGGGTGCCGCCCTCATCCGCGAGCGCGAACACGGCACGATCGAACATCTGCTGGTCATGCCGGTCACTGCGCTGGAAATCATGATCAGCAAGGTTCTTGCGATGAGTCTTGTGGTGCTCGTCGCCTCGACCTTCTCTCTGATCTTCGTGGTGCATTACCTGCTCGACGTACCGCTTCAGGGCTCCGTGCCGCTATTCGTGGCCGGCACGGCGCTCCAGCTCTTCGCGGCAACCTCGCTCGGCATCTTCCTGGCGACCGTTGCCGGCTCCATGCCACAGTTCGGCCTGTTGCTGATGCTGGTCCTCTTGCCGCTGCAGGTACTCTCCGGCGGCATGACCCCGCGCGAAAGCATGCCCGAGATCATCCAGCTCATCATGTCCTTCGCGCCGAATACGCACTTCATCTCGCTGGCGCAGTCGATCCTCTTCCGCGGAGCGGGACTGGATGTGGTCTGGCCACAATTCCTGTGGCTCACGGCCATCGGAACTGTGCTCTTCACCTTCGCGCTTGGCCGCTTCCGGGCCTTCCTTCGCTAGATATCGACGCCCCGCAGGCCTTCATCAGCCTTACGGGGCGGCCGCTACCGGAAACGTCACAACAGCAAGCAGTCCTCGCCCGTTCCGGCCCTGCAAAAGCTGGAGCGTGCCGCCGAAAAGCCGGGCGATTTCCTCAACGATAGCGAGGCCGAGGCCAAGGCCCTCGCCGCGCTCCCCGCGCACGAAACGCTGTTTCAGGCTTTCCATGCGCGAGGCCGGAATACCCGGCCCGTCGTCCTCGACCTCCAGCCGAACGCAATCGTCCTGCTGGCTGACACGAACCGTCACCTCCGCATTGCAGCCGGCATAGGCGATGGCGTTTCCGATCAGGTTGCCGAGAAGCTCTCCGACCAGAAGAGGCTCGGCCGCCACCCATGCACTCCCCTCGCCCTCGAAACCGAGATCGACGGAAGCTTTCGCCGCGGAAGGCACCTTGTCGGCGGTGATCTGGCGGGCGAGCGCCACGAGGTCGATAGGCTGCGGCATCTGCCGCGCTTCCGGCTCCACGGAATCGATCTTGGCCATCAGCAGCAGTTGCGCCAGCACGCGCTCGGCATGCACCACCGCCTTGTCGCCCTCCTTTGCCGCAGCGCGAGCCTCTTCGAGAGTCGTTGCCCTCTGGGCAAGTTCAAGCTGGGTGCGCACGATGGCAAGCGGCGTTCGAAGCTGGTGGCTGGCGTTGCCGGTGAAGTTACGCATCGCCGCCAGCGCCGAGGCGAGCCGCGTCATGAAGGAATTGACGGTATCGACCAGCCCTTGCACCTCGCTCGGCACGGACTGTTCGATCGGATGCAGATCATCCGGGCTGCGCTCCGAGATCGCATCGCTGAGCCGGTAGAGCGGCCTCAGCGAAAAGGTGACCGCAATCCAGACGATCGCTGCGGCAACGGCAATCATCAGACCGAGGCGCGCCGCCGAGTTGATCAGGATCGAACGGGCAAGATGGCGGCGCGCAATGGTGGTTTCCGCCACCGTCACGGAAAACGGAACCGAGTTGATGCCGGTCGAGGCGGAACGTTGCAGCACGGCGATGCGGATCTGTTCGCCGCGAAAGATCGCATCCGTGTAGAAGGCCGGCTGTCCCCGGAGATCGGCGAAGGTCGGCAGGTTCTGGTAGCCGGTGATGAACTCTCCCGGAGGCCCGTCGACGCGATAGAACACCCGGTCCTGCGCCGCCGACGTCAGCATTTCCAGCGCGACATAGGGAATGTCGACCTGCAGCTCGCCATCCTCGGACACGATCACGCGCTCGGCAATCGCCATGGCGGACCCCGCAAGCACCCGGTCGGACACCGCATCCGCCGTCCGCACGGCGTCGCGATAGGTATCGATCAGCGCAAGGATGCCCATGATAAGCGTGGCGAGAAGCAGCCATCCGAGCAATTGACGCCGAAGCGAATAGACCGACACCGTCATGCGGGTTCCGTCGGCCTGTCGAGATAATAGCCGATGCCGCGCGCCGTCTTGACCGTCAGCCCGTAGGGCGCGAGCCGCCGGCGCAATCGGCTGACATATTGCTCGATGGCATTGGCGCTCAGATCGTCGTCGAAGGCGGCGAGCGACTGCATGATCGCTTCCTTGGAGACCACCTTGCCGGCGCGCAGGAACAAGAGTTCCAGCAGGCCGAGTTCGCGGGCCGGCAGATCTATCGGCGCGCCATCCGCCGAAAAGCTGCGGGAATTGAGATCCAGTGAAACCTTGCCGTAGTGAACCGCCGACGAACGCAAACCCGCCTGCCGCCTCAGAAGAACCCGGACCCGCGCCTCCAGTTCGCTGACATCGAACGGCTTGCTCATATAGTCGTCGGCACCGAGATCGAGGCCGCGAACGCGCTCTTCCGTTGCTCCGCGTGCCGTGAGGATCAGCACGGCCGCCTTGCTCTGGCGGGCGCGCATGCCCTTCAGCACATCCAGCCCGCCCATATCGGGAAGGTTGAGATCGAGGATGACGAGATCGAAGCTTTCCGTGGCGGTCACCGCCTCGGCGGAGGCGCCGTCGCGCACGACATCGACGGCATAGCCGCTGCCGCGCAGGAGCGCGGACAGGCCATCGGCGAGCGCCGTGTTGTCTTCCACCAGCAGAATGCGCAATACGGACCTCCTCCACGCGCGTTGAACACCCAAACTACAGAGCCGGGCGGCACTTGTGAACGCCCCTCGGCTTCTGCAATATGAATTCATGAGGAGTTTCATTGCCCTGCTGCTGACCTTGACGCCGACCACGCTCGCGTGGGCGGAGCCCGTGGTCTTTCCCGCCCCTTCGGGAAATCCGGCGGCGCGCGAACTTGTCGTCTATTCCTCACTCGACGAACCCATCGCCGAACAGATGATCGTCGCCTTCCAGAAAGCGCACCCCGATATTTCGGTGCGCTACGAGGACATGCTGACGGGCGAGATCTACGACCGGATCGTCAAGGAAACCGACGCCGGCGGCAAGACCGCCGATTTCGCCTTTTCGTCCGCGATGGACCTGCAGGTGAAACTCAGCAATGACGGCTATGCCCAGCGCAGCGACCTGCCGATGAGCGACCGCTGGCCGAGTTGGGCCAACTGGCGCAACACCGCCTATGCGCTCACCTTCGAGCCGGCCGTCTTCGTCTATCACAAGCCGAGCTTCGTCAACGAGAACCCACCGGCGACCCGCGCGGAATTCGTGGACTACCTCAAACGCAAGGGCAACGAGGTCTACGGGCGCATCGGCACCTACGACATCGAGCGCTCGAGCGTCGGTTTTCTGTTCATGGCCCGCGACCAGGAACAGTTCGACGACATCTGGTCGGTCATCCGCACCATGGGCGCCGCCGGCGTCAAGCTTTACTCGACCAGTTCCGCGATTCTGGAGCGCATAGCCGACGGGCGTTTCGTCCTCGGTTACAACATCATCGGTTCCTATGCGGCCGACTGGGCCTCGCGCCATCCCGATGTCGGCATCGTCCTGCCCAAGGACTATACCGTCGTGATGTCGCGCATCGGGCTGGTTCCACAGGCCGCGGCCTCGCCCGATCTCGGCCGCGCCTACCTCGAATTCTTCATGTCGAAGGAGGGCCAGACCCTGATGGCGCGCAAGCTCCAGATCGCCGCGGTCAGCCCCGAAGTGAACGGCGAGAACACCGCCAACACCATGCGGGAACTTCTCGGCGCACAGCTTCGCCCGGTTCCCGTCAGCCCCGGCCTCATGGTCTACCTCGATCAGGTGAAACGCGCCCGGCTGATCGACCGGTGGAACGAGGTTTTGCGCCTCCAGTAAATGGGCAATACCAAGGATCGATAATAGAAATCCATAGGATGACTTTATACTGGTTTCTGGCTAGGCACGGTGCGCAGGGCGATGCTTTCGCATCGGACAAGCATCGTAACGACGCCAGAGACCAGTATAAAGTCACCGCAGGCCGGCTTCTCGGGCTTTCCGGCGTTGTCGAGGCCCTTGACCGATGCGTCAGCATCGTTCTGCGCACCGTGCCTAGCCGGAAACCCGAGCGAGCCGGTCCTATGGGTTTCTATTATCGATCCTTGGTATTAGGCTGAGCAAGCCGCCAACCCACACGATTTTTGACCAGCGTCAGCTAGATGACAGCTTTCTGTGGTGCGTTGACGTCATTGGAATCCGTGGAGGCGGAGACCAAGGCTCGGGAGGAGCTTCGGCACAATGTGCATTTTAGGCCACTGCACCAGCGGTGGCGACCGTTCTCCCCCGGCACAAGCAAAACAAACGGGCTGCAAGAGCAGCACCTGACGGAGGACACATCGTGAAACACTTCTTCCTCGCATCCATTCTCGCCGGCGCCGTGGCGCTTCCGGCATATGCCGCCGACTACACCATCATCGCGCCCGCCAACCCGGGCGGCGGCTGGGACCAGACAGCCCGTTCAATGCAGACCGCCATGCAGCAGGAGGACATTTCCTCCAACGTGCAGGTCCAGAACGTTCCCGGCGCCGGCGGCACCATCGGCCTTGCCCAGTTCGCCAACCAGAACAAGGGCAATGCGAATTCGCTGATCGTCGGCGGCTACGTCATGGTCGGCGCGATCCTGACCAACAACGCTCCCGTCACCCTCAAGGATGTTACCCCGATCGCCCGCCTCACCGGCGAATATGAAGCAATCGTCGTTCCGGCATCCTCACCTCTCCAGACCATCGGCGACCTCGTCGACGCCCTGAAGAAGGATCCGGGTTCGGTATCCTGGGGCGGCGGCTCGGCCGGCGGCACCGACCACATCGCAGTCGGCCTGATCGCCAAGGCAGCCGGCGTCGACCCGACCAAGATCAACTATATCGCCTTCTCCGGCGGTGGTGAAGCGCTGGCCGCGATCCTCGGCAGCCAGGTCACGGCCGGCATTTCCGGCTATGGCGAATTCGAATCGCAGGTCAAGTCCGGCACACTGCGTCTGCTCGCCGTCACCAGCGCCGAACGCCTTGCCGGCGTGGAAGCTCCGACGCTGAAGGAAAGCGGCATCGACGTGGTGGTTGAAAACTGGCGCATGGTCGCGGCGGCCCCCGGCCTAACCCCCGAACAGGAAGCCGCCGTTTCCGCGGACGTCGAGAAGCTGGCCAAGTCCGCTAGCTGGCAGGAAATTCTGAAGACCAAGGGCTGGCAGGACTCCTACCTCTCCGGCGATGCCTTCAAGGCGCAGCTCGACAAGGACGTCGCCGCCACCGAAGGCGTCCTCAAGGACATCGGACTGGTGAAATGAGCACCGGATCGAACCCGAAGCATGAGACACGCCGCCCCGATGGGGCGGCGCTTTTCATCGCCCTCTTCCTCGCCGCCCTGGCCGGCCTGATCTTCTGGGACGTCGCACGCCTTGGCGAGGTCACCGGCTATTCTCCCGTCGGCCCGGCAACCGTACCGAAATGGATCGCCGTCTGCCTGGCAGGCCTTGCCGTCTGGACCGCAATCGCCGCCTTTCGTCGCGATTTTCCCGAGCGCGAGCATCAGGAAATCTCTCCCGTTCTCTGGATCGTCGGCGGACTGGCCGGACAGATGCTGCTCCTGAAGACGGCCGGGTTCTCGATCGCAACCGGCGTCCTCTTCGCCGCCACGGCTTTCGCTTTCGGCAAAAGGAAACTCTGGATCTCGCTTCCGGTCGGCATCGCCATCTGTCTCGCGATCTGGCTGGTCTTTGCCGGACTGCTGCAGCTTTCGCTGCCGGCAGGGCCGCTCGAGCACCTTTTCCTCTGAGGAGTAGCCCCGCATGAACACCTTCGATTTTCTCCTGCAGGGCCTCGCAATCGCCGCACAGCCGGCGAACCTTCTCTATGCCCTGATCGGCGTGACGCTCGGCACCGCCGTCGGCGTGCTTCCGGGCATCGGGCCTGCGCTGACCGTCGCCCTGCTTCTGCCCGTCACCTTCAAGCTCGATCCCGCCGGATCGCTGATCATGTTCGCCGGCATCTATTACGGCGGCATGTATGGCGGATCGACCACCTCCATCCTGCTCAACACGCCGGGTGAAAGCGCCTCGATCGTCACCGCGCTGGAAGGCAACAAGATGGCGCGCGCCGGTCGCGGCGGCCCGGCCCTTGCCACCGCCGCCATCGGCTCCTTCGTCGCCGGCCTGATCGCCACCCTCGCGCTGGCGCTGATCGCGCCTTACATCGTCAAGCTTGCGCTGGTCTTCGGACCTCGTGAATACTTCGCCCTGATGGTCGTGGCCTTTGTCACTGTGTCCTCGGCATTCGGCGATTCCACCCTGCGCGGCCTCACCTCGCTTTTCATCGGCCTGGCGCTCGCAACCGTCGGCATCGACCAGCTGACCGGCCAGACCCGCATGAGCTTCGGTGTGCCGGACCTGCTCGATGGTATCGAGGTGACGACGCTCGCCGTCGCGATGTTCGCCATCGGCGAAAGCCTGTTCCTCGCCGCTCAAGGCGACCGTGGTCCCGACAAGGTCGAGGCCGTCAAGGGCTCGATCTGGATGACCGCGACCGACTGGGCCCGTTCGTGGAAGCCCTGGCTGCGCGGCACGTTGATCGGCTTCCCGATCGGCGCGATGCCGGCGGGCGGCGCCGAAATCGGTACCTTCCTTTCCTATGCCGCCGAAAAGCGCCTGACCAAGCATCCGGAAGAATTCGGCAACGGCGCAATCGAAGGCGTTGCCGGTCCGGAGGCCGCCAATAACGCTTCGGCCGCCGGTACGCTGGTGCCGCTGCTGACCCTCGGCCTGCCGACCACGGCAACCGCGGCCATCATGCTCGCCGGCTTCCAGCAATACGGCCTGCAGCCGGGACCATTGCTGTTTGCGACCAATCCGCAGCTCGTCTGGGGCCTGATCGCCAGCCTGTTGATCGCCAACTTCATGCTGCTGGTGCTCAACCTGCCGCTGATCGGTCTCTGGGTCCGCCTGCTGACGATCCCGAAGCCCTGGCTCTATGCGGGCATCCTGCTGTTCGCCACGCTCGGCACCATCGGGGCCAACCCCTCCGTGTTCGAGCTGGGCATGCTGCTGGCCTTCGGCCTGATGGGCTACGCCATGCGCGTCTTCGGTTATCCGATCGCCCCCGTGGTCGTCGGCCTGATCCTCGGACCGCTGGCCGAGCAGCAGCTTCGCCGCGCCCTGGCGATCAGCCAGGGCGACGTGACGGTCCTCGTGACGTCACCGATCGCGGCCGTGCTGCTTGCGATCGCCGCCGTCGCGCTGATCCTGCCGCTCATCATGCGGGCACGCGGCAAGGGCGAGGTGCTCTCACATCTGGCTGCCAGCGAAGACTGAGGCCGTCGGATTTGACGGAAGTTATGAAGGGCCGGTTCCCCAAGGGAGCTGGCCCTTCTTTATTGCATGGCAGCACTGTTTGAAACGCCATTGTAGAATGCGCTAACAAAGCCCATCTTCTGATTGTGAACAAACGAAGATGAAGGCAAAGAAGATGTCTGTCCTTACTGGCGCAATTCGCATGGGCTTCCTTGGCCGCGCCATCGCAGTATTCAGCGCAGCAAATGCCGCAGCCGCCGCTGTCGAAGCTCACCGTACTCCCAACCGCCATGACCTGCGTGCGCTCGGCATCAAGCCCGAGGATTTCAGCAAGGTTCGTCTCGGCTAAGGCTTGGGACTTCAAGGGAAGCTGAACGCTTCCAACATATCCGCTGAGCCGGGGAGCCAGAAATGGCTGTCCGGCTTTATTTTTGCCCGGAAGGCGGTCCAGCTTCCGACACCATCGCCTTCAGGCCGTCTGCTATCGTGAAGGGCGGCGTCCAGCCGAGCACCGCCCGGCTCTCCGCTATATCAGCCTCCAGCGAGCCGAGAAGACGCTGGGTGAAATCCTGTTTCCCGAGCAGCCTTGCGGCAAGCGTGAACACGAAGGTCGGCACCGGGAAAAGCCGCGCAGGTTTGTCGAGCGAGGCCCTGATCCGCGAGATCAGCACCGGCAGGGAAACATCATCGCCATCGCTGACGAGAAAAGTACGGTTCGCTGCGGCCGGATGCTCGGCGCAGCGCAGGACGAAATCCACGAGATTGCCGACATAGACCATCGACCGCCTGTTGCGGATCGACAGGAAGGGCAGCGGCAAACCACCCGATGCCAGTTTATGAAGGGCCGCGAAATTGGCTTTCACACCGGGGCCATAGACGAGCGGCGGCCGGATGCACACCACCTCCATGCCCGTCTCGGCCGCAATCCTGGACAGGCCATCTTCGGCTTCCCGCTTGGAAACGCCATAGGGATCAAGCGGCTGTGGCGCGTCGCCGGCACGAAAAGGATGCCCCGGCCGGGTCTCCTCGCCATTGACCTTCAACGTGCTGATGAAGACGAAGCGCTTGACGCCGCAAGCCGCAGCCTGACGCGCCAGATTTAGCGTGCCATCCGTGTTGCTCGCACGGAAAGCCGCGAGAGGATCGACCGCCTTGTCATTCATCACATGCACGCGCGCGGCGAGATGAATGACCAGATCGACACCGGCAAGCGCCTGAGACCAGTCGGTGGAGCCATCGATTTCGCCGACGACGACATCGCACGTTCCTGCACGACGCCCTGCCGTTCGGAAGACCAGACCACGCCGGGAAAGCTCCCCTGTCAGCGCCCGGCCGACGAAACCGCTTCCACCTGTGATGAGAATCATCGGGTCATTCCACCGAAATCGGAACTCTCGTCCTCTGTCAGAGGCCCGAAACGATCCGTCCGCTCCATCTGTCGCAGCGTCACGAAGTCGACGATATCGGCACCGGGGCGGTAACCGGAAACCAGCTTGCCCATGAGATCGCGCGTCGCAACCAGATCGCTGCGCTCCATCGCCTGCTGAAGAGCCCTGAGCGACTTTTCCAGTGCAGGCCAGGGCAGGAAATCCTCATGCGCCTTCATGATCAGCGAATGCGCCGTCGGCTCCGGATTATCGCTGATCAGCAGTTCCTCATAGAGTTTTTCCGCAGGTCGCAGACCGGTCATCTCGAAGGCGATGTCGCCATCCGGGTTTTCTTCGTCCTTCACGGTAAGGCCCGAAAGCTCGACCATGCGGCGCGCCAGATCGATGATTTTCACCGGCTCGCCCATGTCGAGAAGGAAGACGTCGCCGCCTTCCGCCATGGCGCCGGCCTGAATGACCAGCTGCGACGCTTCGGGGATCGTCATGAAGAAGCGCGTCATCTCCGGATGGGTCAGCGTGATCGGGCCGCCCTGCTCGATCTGCTGGCGGAAAAGCGGCACGACGGAACCCGACGAACCCAAGACATTGCCGAAACGCACCATAGAGAACACGGTAGAGCCGCCTTGTGCGGCAAGCGCCTGGAGAACCAGTTCGGCGACGCGTTTGCTGGCCCCCATGATGTTGGTCGGCCTCACCGCCTTGTCGGTGGAAATCAGGACGAAGGACGGCACCCCGACCTCGATCGCAGCCTTGGCCACCACCAGCGTTCCGAAGATGTTGTTGCTGATACCCTCGATCGGATTGTGCTCGACCAGCGGCACATGTTTGTAGGCCGCCGCATGATAGATGGCATGCGGCCGGAACGTCGTCATGATCTCCCGCATGCGCCGCTCATCACGCACGGACCCGAGAAGCGGAATGATCGAGCGCTCGCCATCGCGACCATCGCGCGTCAGTTCCGCATGGATGGAGTAGAGACCGTATTCGTTCTGATCGACCAGCAGCAGGCATTCCGGCCCGATCTTCATGATCTGGCGACAGAGTTCGCTACCGATGGAACCACCGGCTCCGGTGACCATGACCACCTTGCCAAGGATGTTGCGGGCCAGAAGCGCCTTGTCCGGCGCGACCGACTGGCGCCCGAGCAGATCCTCGATGGCAAGTTCCTGGAAATCAGACAGTCTGACGAGACCCTGCGCCAGTTCACTGACATTGGGCAGCAGACGCACCGCGACACGCGCGCCGCGCAGGCTCTCGATGACCTCGTTACGCCGCTTGGAATCGATGCCCGGCATGGCAAGCAGAACGGTCCTCACGTTCAACTTCACCACAAGCTTCTTGAGGTCGCGGGGATCATAGACCCTGATGCCGCCGATATAGGATCCATAAAGCGTCTGGTCGTCATCCAGATAACCGACGACGTTCAGTTCGGTGCCGTTTCCAAGCGCTGTACCCAACTGCCGCCCCATCGATCCGGCCCCGTAAATCAGCACGTTCGACTGGCTCTTTTCCCGCAGAATATTCCGGTATGTGCCACCGAGCAGGTAGCGGGTGACCAAACGTGACATGCCGACCGCGATCAGCAGCAGCAACGGCTGCATGATACCGACCGTACGCGGAATGCCGGGAACGCTGATGACGGTGAACACCGTCATGAAAATCAGGCCATAGAGGGAAATGGCCTTGATGATGGCCAGATAGGCGTCCCAGCCAATGAAGCGGAAAATCGCGCGGTACAGGCCGAAACGAATGAAGATCGGCAAGGCGACGACGAGGCAAACCGGGATCGTGATGAGTTGTATGCCGGCCAGCGGACCCCAGTAGTCAAGCCGAAGGCAGAAGGCGAACCAGAGGGTGAGAACGCAAAGTGCCGCATCGACGGTCAGGGCCAGCAAGCGCTTTACCCAGCGGGGAAAAGCGAGAACTGCCGGTATGTAACGCTCCCAGACCATCAGGAATTTCCAACCAGACTCTGTAAAAAAAGGAGGATAACCACGTTTCCATCCCTGACACCGCAGTCAATCCATTGCAAGTTATTAACTCCCTCCGCATGGGCGTCTGCAACAGCAAAGGTTGAAAGGACACATGTTTCGCTCAAGTCACCCGAAAGTGGGACTGGACATCTTGCTTCCATTTTCGTTGCCTGAACGCAACCGCTCATATAAGAGATCTTGTTCAGGGACAGGCTGGCGCTCGATCTAAAGAATTGGCAGATAAATGAAAATTGGCGCCTACGTTATAAATCTCGATCGCTCCATCGAGCGGTGGCGATGTCTGACCGCCCAGGCAGCACAATTCGGCATGCAATTTTTGCGTGTTTCTGGTGTTGACGGGGCCGCCATACCTGCCGAACAACGGACAGAGATCGACGAGCGCGCTTTCCTGCGTCAGAACGGACGGCTGATGCTGGCCGGAGAATATGGCTGCTACCGCAGCCACCTGAAAGCCTTGTCGACCTTCCTTGAAAGCGACAATGACGCGGCGATCATCATAGAGGACGATATCGAGGTTCCGCCGAAACTCATCGAGCGCGCGGAAGCCATCCTAGACGCTGTTCCTGATGCGGAACTGGTCAAGCTGCTCAACCATCGCTCTCACTGGTTTCGCCCGCGAGCAACCTCACAGATGGGAGATCAGGTAGGACGCTGCCTGCATGGACCACAAGGCTCTGCCGCCTGCTATCTCGTCACCCGCAAGGGTGCTGAAAAGCTGCTGCGCAGCATCAGGGTCATGAGTTACCCACTGGATATCGCACTGGAACGCGGCTGGCATAACGGCGTGAAGGTTTTCACGGTAAAGGACAATATTGCCCGTCTCAGTCCCACCACCAGCAAGATGACGGAAATCGGCACCCGTGCCGACTACAGGAAGCGAAAATTCAAGGGACCGCGCAGAGCCATCACGCATCTCATGCGCGCCGTCGAATACGCTCGCCGGATCAGGTACGCCTTATGACCAGCAACGCGTTCATCGAGAAACTCCGTCACTGGAGCTGGTCGCCCTATCTGCTTATGCTTCTCTGGGTGGGAATGATTTCCGCTCCGATCCTCGAAAGCGACACCTATCGCTATACCTCTCTGGCACTGGTTGCTGTCGGCTATCTCTTCTTCAGGCAGAATTATCGCTTGCTGAAGGGCGACTATTTCGCCTATCTCTGTATCGCGTGGGGCATCTACGCCTTCTTCCGTTTTGCCTACGGCGTTTTCGTGCTGGACGAAAAGGGCACATCGGAATGGCTCTATGTCTTTCCGATCTTCTTTCCGGGCCTGGGCATCGCACTCTATTCCAGCCGCCAATACGTGTTCCCGGCCATCAGCCTGTTCATGGCGATAGCTTTGGCTGCGTTGCTGCTATCAACCAACTATTCGGGCATATTGGCGGGAGAGCGAACCTTCCCGCTTTTTCACAACAACCCGATCCACAGCGCCATAGGCTGCGGACTGATCGTGATCGGCGCATTCTACTGGATGCTCGAGGCTGCGGAAATCGGAAGACTCGTCGGCTGGAAACGGCACGCGATACCTGTCGCCGGCTGCCTGATCGTCGCACTTGGTCTCTTCAATATTTATGGCGCCAAGTCCAAGGGCGTCTGGCTGGCGCTGATCTTCACCGTCGTGGTGATGGCGGCAACATCGTTCCTGCACCAGCACAGGCGTTACCTCGTGCCGATTGTCGTCGGCGCTTTCGCAGTCCTGGCCGTCGGCCTTTACACCGTGCAGGACAACATCGCGGAGTTTGCGGGACCAACCTACGATGCCGCCATAAACCTATCGGAAACCGCACTGGAGGCACCGAGTATTACGGGTGCGATGCATTCGGCGATCGAAGCGCCCGAAACACCCGATCCCATGCGCGAGCGCCTCGAATTATGGTCGAATGCACTGGAACTAATCACCATGGCTCCGCTTTTCGGCCACGGCAACGATTGGCTGCGCCTCTGGCGTCAGACGACCTATGGCGGCACCCGTTACGTGCTCCTGCACAACGGTTACCTTGAGATCCTGGTTCGTCATGGTTTCTTCGGCCTGACGCTCCTCGGCGTCAGTATCGTCATCTCGTGGCGCCGGCTGAGCGAAGCCTACCGGCGAAAGGCCATCAGCCACAGCACACTGATGTGCGCCTATGTCCTGACCGTCTTTTTCATGGTGACACTTTTCAGCAATTCGAATAATCGGCTGGCGCTCGGGGAGTCGTTCTTCATGGTCATGGCTGCCGCCGTGTTCGCCATATCTTTCCTGAGCAAGACAAGCCCAGAGGCCACCGGTCCCAGATGATGAAACGCCTGTTCGACTTTTCCGCCGCGCTGGTCGGACTGATCCTGACCAGCCCGGTCCTGGTGATCGTCGCCATAATCATTCGCCGTACCTCGCCGGGACCGGCGCTCTTCATCCAGACGCGGGTGGGGCGCAATGAAGTGCCTTTCCAGTGTTACAAGTTCCGCACCATGGCCGCCGGCACCCCGGACGTCGCCTCCCATCACGCGTCCACCGCCTGGATTACCCCGGTCGGACGGTCGCTGCGCGCCTACAAGCTCGATGAACTGCCCCAGCTTATCAACGTGATCAGGGGAGAGATGAGCCTCGTCGGCCCTCGCCCCTGCCTGCCAAGCCAGGCGGAAATGATCAGCGAACGGCGCAAGCAGGGCGTATTTTCCATCCGCCCCGGCATCACCGGCAGCGCCCAGCTTGCCGGCATCGACATGTCCGAGCCAGCAAGACTGGCGGCAGCGGACCGGCAATACATGGACCGGCGATCTTTTGCCGGCGACATTGCCATTCTGATCGCAACGGCGCTCGGTCGAGGATCCGGCGACGCGGCCCGCAAATAGGCAGCGACACCTCGACTATACTCTCCAAGGGCATTTTCACGACCGAAATAGCTGACTAAATTTGGGCCAAGCAGTCAAAAGCTTCGCGCAAGCTTCAGCGAACCTACGAAAATGGGAAATTAATAATATTATTGATTAAGAGATCGATTCGAACCGGTCTTTGACAGCTGAATGACTTAGCCGCAGGAGCTGAAATGAATCAGCAATCAAATCTTGAGGCCTGGGCGTTAAATCGGGCACAGCAGATCGTGTTGCAGCAGGGCGTCAATCTTGTCGTTGCCGCCCAGCGACTGGATCGCAAGCAAACGACGGTGAACACATACGCTCTTCGCAAGGCAATCATGGATTCCTTGATGGAAGCAGTCGCAAGTTCTTCCGTAATTCCCCCACAGTATAGCGAAGACATTCTCGAAGCCGGATACTGAACCGGAGGCGCGCGCCGTCCTTCTTTCGACGCTCTTCGCTCAGCCGAAAGCGTTTGCCGGATAAGGCTTTGCCACCACCGGCAGATGGCGTGCTCCTTCCGTCAGCAGAAAGCGTTCGAAAGCCTGCATGGCAGGGTTGAAGGACCGGTCGCGGCGCGACACGCTGAACCATTGCCGGCGGATCGGCGTGTCCACCACGTCGAGAATGACGAGCCGACCGAGCTTGACCTCCTGCTCGATGGTATGGGCCGAGATGAAGGCAATGCCGAGCCCGGCGATGACCGCCTGCTTGATCGTCTCGTTCGATCCCATTTCCGTTCCGAGTTCCTCAAGGCGACGGGGAACCGCGCTCAGGAAGATTTCGAGCGATATCCTCGTACCCGACCCTCTCTCGCGCACGAGGAACTGCTCTTCCGCGATCCGCTCCCGGGAGATGTCGAGAACATTCGCCAACGGATGGTCGGCCGGGGCGATGAAGACCAGCGGATGATCGCCGAAGACCTGCGAGCGAACCTCGAAATCTCGCGGGGGACGCCCCATCAGGGCGATGTCGAACTCATGGTCGCGAAGCTTCTGGATGATCTCGGCGCGGTTACCGATGAAGAGGTTGATCTCGATCGATGGCGCGTGCTTTCGAAAGGCGGCGATCAGCTGCGGGGCGAAATACTTGCCAGTCGATACCACGCCCAGCCGCAGCCTGCCTGTGCGCAAGCCCTTCATCGCACTGATGGATTCATCGAGCGCGGAAAGACTGTCCTCCACCGAACGCGCCGCCTCCAGAAACGCGAGACCGAACCCGGTCGGCACCATGCCCTCCCGTCCGCGGTCGAAGAGCGCTACACCCGCGTCCCGCTCGAGCTGCTGGATCTGCAGCGTGAGCGCTGGCCCGGTCAGACCCAATTCGGCTGCGGCAAGATTGATCTTGCCCAGCCGGCAGACGGCTTCGATCGTACGGAGCTGGCGGATGGTGACGTTGCGCATGCTATAAAGTAAATATTTCTAATTTCGATAGTCAACATAATAAATTTTACAAACTTACCGATTGCTTCATCCTTGCCCTCGACCGTCTATGGGAGGAGACATCATGTCGGGCGCAACACTGGAGGCCTACCTCGTTTCATGCATGGCAGAGCGCGGCGAAGCGGGCCGCGACGTAGCCGTAATCATTCAGCGGCTGGCAATGGCCGCACTCGAAATCCGCAAGCTGGTTGGGCAAGGGGCGCTCAACGACACGTTCCACGGGCTGCGCGACAGCTCCAACACGGACGGCGATATCCAGAAGGAACTGGACGTCATCTGCGACGACCTGTTCCTGTCCTGCCTGCACGGAGCACCGGTGGCCTATTACGCCTCGGAGGAGCTGGAAAACCCGATCCTGCTCGATCCCGCCGCCCGTCTGGCGGTTGCCATCGATCCACTCGACGGCTCGTCGAACATCGACACCAACGTCTCGATCGGCACCATATTTTCAATTCTGCCGGCCCTGAAGAATGCCGAGGCGGATGCAACCGCAACCTTCCTGCAGCCGGGACACCGGCAGCTTGCCGCCGGTTTCTTCATCTACGGACCGCAGACCGCGCTGGTCCTGTCGCTCGGCAAGGGCACGGAGATCTTCATTTTTTCAAGCCGCCTCGGCTGCTTCGTGCAGGCCTACAAGTCGGTTGCCATTCCGGACCGTGCGCACGAATTCGCCATCAACACCTCGAACTACCGGCATTGGGAAGAAGCGATCAGGCTTTATGTCGACGATTGCCTCGCCGGTGCGGAAGGCCCGCGCGAGCGGGATTTCAACATGCGCTGGATCGCCTCGCTGGTGACGGAAGCCTACCGCATCCTCGTACGTGGCGGCATCTTCCTTTACCCCTCCGACGGCCGGAAAGGCTATTCCCACGGCCGGCTGCGGCTCGTCTACGAAGCCAACCCCATCGCCTTCCTCATCGAGAACGCTTCAGGTGCGGCGACCGACAGCGTCACCCGCATTCTCGATCTCGAACCGGAAAGCCTGCACCAGCGCGTGCCGCTGGTCTTCGGTTCCCGCCGCGAGGTGACCCGCGTCGCCCGCTACCATGTCGACCCCGCGATGATCGGTGAACGCGCGCCCCTGTTCGGCAAGCGCGGTCTGTTCCGGGCCTGAGGAGAAAAGAATGTCCGCAAAATACCCGATCATTTCCATTACGGGCTCGTCCGGCGCCGGCACCACCACCGTAAAGGACACCTTCGAGAAGATCTTCAAGCGCGAGAATATCTCCGCCTCCTTCATCGAGGGCGATGCCTTCCACCGCTATGACCGCGAAGCGATGAAGGCAAAGATCGCCGAGGAAAAGGCCAAGGGCGTCGACTTCACTCATTTCGCAGCCGAGGCCAACGAACTCGAAATCCTCGAAAGCGTGTTTTCGGAATATGGTCGCCGTGGCGTCGGCCGCACCCGCCATTATATCCACGACGACGGCGAGGCCGCGAAATACGGCACCGCGCCCGGAACCTTCACCGAATGGGAGGAATTCCGCGACAGCGACCTTCTATTCTACGAAGGCCTGCATGGCTGCGCCGTCACCGAAAATGCCAATCTCGCCCAGCATTGCGACCTGAAGATCGGCGTCGTTCCGGTCATCAATCTCGAATGGATCCAGAAGATCCATCGCGACAAGGCGACCCGCGGCTATTCCACCGAAGCCGTCACCGACACGATCCTCCGGCGCATGCCCGACTATGTGCATTACATCTGCCCGCAATTCTCGCTGACGGACATCAACTTCCAGCGCGTGCCGATCGTCGACACGTCCAATCCGTTCATCACGCGATGGATCCCGACACCCGCCGAATCCATGCTGGTGATCCGCTTCGCCAATCCGCGCGGGATCGATTTTCCCTACCTGCTGTCGATGCTGCAGAACAGCTTCATGTCACGCGCCAATTCGATCGTCGTTCCCGGCGACAAGCTCGATCTGGCCATGCAGCTCATTTTCACGCCGCTCATCCACAAACTGCTCGAACGCAAGCATCGCATGTCTTGAGGAGGACGCCCATGAACATCTCCCAGAAAGCAACCAGTTCCGCCGCCATTGCCGAGAAGGACATGGCCAATGCCATCCGTTTCCTGGCGATGGATGCCGTGCAGAAAGCCAATTCCGGCCACCCCGGCATGCCGATGGGCATGGCGGATGCGGTGACGGTGCTGTTCAACCGCTTCATCCGGATCGATCCGTCCATGCCGGACTGGCCCGACCGCGACCGCTTCGTGCTGTCGGCAGGGCATGGCTCGATGCTGCTCTATGCGATCCACCACCTGATCGGCTTTGCCGACATGCCGATGTCCGAGCTTTCCTCTTTCCGCCAGTTCGGCGCGAAGACGGCGGGGCATCCCGAATACGGCCACGCGCTTGGCATCGAGACGACCACCGGTCCGCTCGGACAGGGCATCTCCACCGCAGTCGGCATGGCGATCGCCGAACAGATGATGGCGGCCCGCTTCGGCTCGTCGCTCTGCAATCACTTCACCTATGTCGTTGCCGGGGACGGCTGCCTTCAGGAAGGCATCAGCCACGAGGCGATCGACCTTGCCGGCCATCTGAAGCTGCGCAAGCTCATCGTACTCTGGGACGACAACCGTATTTCCATCGACGGGGCGACCTCCCTGTCCACGTCGATGGACCAGCTGGCGCGCTTTCGCGCTGCCGGCTGGAACGCTCAGGCCGTCGATGGCCACGATCCCGAAGCCGTGGCCAAGGCCATCGACCGCGCCCGCAAGAGCCGCAAGCCCTCGCTGGTCGCCTGCCGCACGCTGATCGGCAAGGGAGCGGCCAGCATGGAAGGTTCCCACAAGACCCATGGTGCTGCTCTCGGCGACAAGGAGATCACCGCCACCCGCGAAAAGCTCGACTGGCCCCACCCGCCCTTCTTCGTGCCGCCGCAGATCAAGTCTGCTTGGGAGGGCGTGGCGGTCCGTGGACGTGCGGCACGCGAAACCTGGGAAATCCGCCGGGACGCCACCCGTTCGAAGGCACGCTATGAACGTACCATCAACAGGGATATCGGTCCTGAAATTGCACGCCGGCTTGCCAGATTCCGCAACGAACACCGGGAAAAGGCCACCAAAGTCGCGACCCGGCAGGCTTCCCAGATGGCGCTGGAAGTCATCAACGGCGCAACCGACCTAACCATCGGCGGCTCGGCGGACCTGACCGGCTCCAACCTCACCATGACCTCTCAGACGCAACCCATCGTCGCCGGTAGCTTCCGTGGCCGTTACCTGCATTACGGCATTCGCGAACATGCCATGGCGGCGGCGATGAACGGCATCGCTTTGCATGGCGGCTTCGTTCCCTATGGCGGCACCTTCCTTGTGTTCGCCGATTATGCCCGCGGCGCGATCCGTCTTTCCGCTCTCATGGGACTGCCGGTCGTCTATGTGCTGACCCACGATTCCATCGGGCTCGGCGAGGACGGCCCGACCCACCAGCCGGTCGAGCATCTCGCCATGCTGAGGGCGACGCCTAATATCAACGTCTTCCGGCCTGCCGACATCATCGAGACGGCCGAATGCTGGGAACTGGCCCTCACCGAAAAATCGACCCCGAGCGCGCTCGCGCTGTCGCGGCAGGCCCTGCCGATGCTGCGAGCAACGGACACCCAGGAAAACCTCTCCGCACGGGGAGCCTATATCCTGCGGGAAGCGAAGGGGCCGCGCGACATCACGTTGCTCGCCACCGGTTCGGAAGTGGAAATCGCCGTCCAGGCCGCCGACAAGTTGCGCGCCGAAAACGGCGTCGAGGCCGCGGTCGTTTCCATGCCCTCATGGGAAAAGTTCGAGACCCAGACCGACGCCTACCAGAGACGGATACTGGGCGGCGCACCACGCATTGCCGTCGAAGCCGCCGGGCGGCTGGGCTGGGACCGCTGGATCGGCCCCCATGGCACCTTCATCGGCATGCAGGGCTTCGGAGCCTCCGCCCCGGCCGGCGAACTCTACCGGCATTTCGGCATCACCCCGGAGCACGTCGCGGCGGAAGCGCTGCATCTCATCAGCCGCGGCCGGAAGGAACGCCAGCGATGACCCGCAGGCACACCCCATTCAACCATCAACCCGGAAAGGAGGCCTGACATGGCCCGCATCACGCTTCGTCAATTGCTGGACCATGCCGCAGAGCGCGGTTACGGCGTGCCCGCCTTCAACATCAACAACATGGAACAGGGGCTCGCCATCCTGGAAGCGGCCAAGGCCTGCGATGCGCCTGTCATCCTGCAGGCCTCCCGCGGCGCCCGGTCCTACGCCAACGACATCATGCTCGCCAAGATGATGGAGGCGCTGGAGCTGATGTATCCCGACATCCCGATCTGCATTCATCAGGATCACGGCAATACCGTCTCCACCTGCCTCTCGGCGATCCAGCACGGCTTTACCTCGGTGATGATGGACGGCTCGCTGAAGGAGGACGCCAGGACGCCGGCGGACTACGCCTATAATGCAGGGATCACCGCAGAGGTCGCCCGCCTCGCTCACATGGTCGGCGTCTCGGTCGAGGGCGAACTCGGCTGCCTCGGCTCGCTGGAAACCGGTCATGGCGAAGCCGAAGACGGCCACGGTTTCGAAGGGGCGCTTGACCGCTCGCAACTGCTGACCGACCCGGATGAAGCCGCCCGCTTCGTCGCCGAGACCGGCGTCGATGCGCTGGCAGTCGCAATCGGCACCTCGCACGGCGCCTACAAGTTCACCCGCAAGCCGACGGGCGAGGTTCTCGCCATGGATGTCATCGAGAAGATCCATCGCCGCCTGCCCGATACCCACATCGTCATGCACGGCTCTTCCTCCGTGCCCGAGGAGTGGCAGGACGTTTTCAACGCCCATGGCGGCGCGATGCGCGAGACCTATGGCGTGCCGGTGGAAGAGATTGTCCGAGGCATCCGCTTCGGCGTCCGCAAGGTCAACATCGACACCGATCTTCGCCTTGCGGCGGCAGCGGAATTTCGCCGCGTCGCCGACACGCGCCGGGACGAATTCGACCCGCGCAAATTCCTCAAACCCGCGATGGATGCCATGGCCGCCGTCTGCAAGGCGCGCTTCGAGGCCTTCGGCACGGCGGGCAATGCCTCCCGCATCAAGGTCATCCCGATGAGCGACATGGCGAAACGCTATGCGAGCGGGAGCCTGAAACCCCAGACGGCGCGGTCGCAAGCCGCCTGATCCCCCACCGAAAACAGGAAAGGACAGAGCCATGAACGCCGATGCAAAAACCGAAATCAAGGGCAAGGAACGTTACCGGGCGGGCGTGCTGAAATATGCACAGATGGGCTACTGGAACGGCGACTACGTGCCGAAGGACACCGATCTGATCGCGCTTTTCCGCATCACGCCGCAGGATGGCGTCGATCCGATCGAGGCGGCGGCCGCCGTTGCCGGCGAAAGCTCGACCGCCACCTGGACCGTCGTGTGGACCGACAGGCTGACCGCCTGCGACCAGTACCGCGCCAAGGCCTACAGGGTCGATCCCGTGCCCGGCGCGCCGGGGCAATACTTCTGCTACGTCGCCTATGATCTGATCCTGTTCGAGGAAGGCTCGATCGCCAACCTGACGGCCTCGATCATCGGCAACGTCTTCTCGTTCAAGCCGCTGAAGGCCGCACGCCTCGAAGACATGCGGCTCCCCGTCGCCTACATCAAGACCTACAAGGGCCCGCCGACCGGCATCGTGGTGGAACGCGAACGGCTGGACAAGTTCGGCAAGCCGCTGCTCGGCGCAACGACCAAGCCGAAGCTCGGCCTTTCCGGCAAGAACTACGGCCGCGTCGTCTATGAAGGCCTGAAGGGCGGCCTCGATTTCATGAAGGACGACGAGAACATCAACTCGCAGCCCTTCATGCATTGGCGCGACCGTTTCCTCTACTGCATGGAGGCCGTGAACCACGCCTCTGCCGTCACCGGCGAGATCAAGGGCCATTACCTCAACGTCACCGCCGGCACGATGGAGGAAATGTACCGCCGCGCCGAATTCGCCAAGGAACTCGGTTCCGTCATCGTCATGGTCGACCTCATTATCGGCTGGACAGCGATCCAGTCCATGTCCGAATGGTGCCGCCAGAACGACATGATCCTGCACATGCACCGGGCCGGACACGGCACCTATACCCGTCAGAAGAACCACGGCATTTCCTTCCGCGTCATCGCCAAATGGCTGCGGCTTGCGGGCGTCGACCATCTTCATGCCGGCACCGCCGTCGGCAAGCTCGAAGGCGATCCGCCGACCGTGCAGGGCTACTACAACGTTTGCCGCGAGATGAAGAACGAGGTGGACCTGCCGCGCGGTCTCTTCTTCGAACAGGACTGGGCGGACCTGAAGAAGGTCATGCCGGTCGCTTCGGGCGGCATCCATGCCGGCCAGATGCACCAGTTGCTCGACCTCTTCGGCGACGATGTGGTGCTCCAGTTCGGCGGCGGCACCATCGGCCATCCGATGGGCATTCAGGCGGGCGCCACCGCAAACCGCGTTGCGCTCGAAGCCATGGTGCTCGCACGCAACGAGGGGCGCGACATCGCCAATGAAGGGCCGGAAATCCTGCGCGCCGCCGCCAGGTGGTGCAAGCCGCTCGAGGCCGCGCTCGATACCTGGGGCAATATCAGCTTCAACTACACCCCCACCGACACGTCGGACTTCGTTCCGAGCGTCAGCGTGGCCTGACGTCAGAACAGAATAAGGAGAACGGAAATGCGTATCACCCAGGGCTGCTTCTCGTTCCTGCCCGACCTCACGGACGAACAGATCACCGCACAGGTGGAATACTGCCTGCGCAGGGGCTGGGCCATCGGCATCGAACATACCGACGACCCCCATCCGCGGAACACCTATTGGGAAATGTGGGGCCACCCGATGTTCGACCTGAAGGACGCCAAGGGCGTGACGATGGAGCTCGACGATTGCCGCAAGGCCTATCCCCAGCACTACATCCGGCTCAACGCCTTCGATTCCTCCCGCGGCTTCGAAACGGTGACCATGTCCTTCATCGTCAACCGCCCGGAAAACGAGCCGGAACTGGCAATGACCCGGACCGATGTGCGCAGCCGGTCGCAGAACTACTCGTGGGCGACGGCGCGCTGATCGGACCGGGAACATGAGAGGGAGGAAGGACAATGGGCATTCCAGAGAAGATCCCGGAGGAAGAAGGTCCTCCTGAAACCGTCGATCTCAGGGAGGAATATCGCACCTCCGGTGTGAGCGACATTCTCGACGAGCTGGACCGCCAGCTCGTCGGCCTGAAACCGGTGAAGCAGCGGATCCGCGAGACAGCGGCACTGCTTCTGGTCGAGCGGGCACGCCGCGCCATGGGGCTTTCCCACGAGCCTCCCTCCCTGCACATGAGCTTCACCGGCAATCCCGGCACCGGCAAGACCACGGTGGCACTGCGCATGGCCGACCTGCTCCACCGGCTGGGCTATATCCGCAAGGGCCATCTGGTCTCGGTGACCCGCGACGATCTGGTGGGCCAGTATATCGGACACACGGCGCCGAAGACCAAGGAGATCCTGAAGAAGGCCATGGGCGGCGTGCTATTCATCGACGAGGCCTACTATCTCTATCGCCCCGACAACGAGCGCGACTACGGCCAGGAAGCAATCGAAATCCTGCTGCAGGTCATGGAAAACAACCGCGACGACCTCGTGGTGATCCTTGCCGGCTATTCCGACCGGATGGACCGCTTCTTCGAAAGCAATCCCGGTTTCCGCTCGCGCATCGCCCACCACATCGACTTCCCGGATTATGACGACGGAGAACTGCTCTCCATCGCCGAAAGCATGCTGGACCGGCAGGGCTATCACCTCGACCGGGGGGCGGTGACAGTGATGGCAGACTATATCGCCCGCCGGCGCGGCCAGCCGCATTTCGCCAATGCCCGCTCCATCCGCAACGCGCTCGACCGGGCGCGGCTGCGACAGGCCAACCGGCTGTTCGAGGAGACGAAAGGCCCCGTCAACGCCGAGCAGCTCTCCACCATCATCGACCGAGACATCGCCGCCAGCCGTGTCTTCACCATGCCAGGCCAGCCCCGGGAGGTATCGCCATGATAACCGAGATGACACCCAAGACGACAACCGACATCATCATCGCGCCGTCGGTGCTGTCGGCCGATTTCTCACGCCTCGGTGAAGAGGTCGAGGCCGTCTGCCGCGCCGGGGCCGACTGGATCCATCTCGATGTGATGGACGGTCATTTCGTGCCGAACATCACCTTCGGACCTCCGGTCATCAAGGCCATCCGTAGCCGCACCGACAAGGTGTTCGACTGCCACCTGATGATCGAGCCGGCCGATCCCTATCTCGCGGCCTTCGCGGAAGCCGGCTGCGACTACATCACCGTCCATGCCGAGGCCTGCACCCATCTCGACCGCTCGCTTCAGGCGATCCGCGATCTCGGCTGCAAGGCCGGCGTCTCGCTCAATCCCTCGACGCCGGAAAACGTCATCGAATATTCACTTGATCGCGTCGACCTCGTGCTGATGATGACCGTGAACCCCGGATTCGGCGGTCAGGCCTTCATCCCTTCGGTGGTGGAAAAGGTCCGGCGGGTGAAATCGATGATCGGCAAGAGGCCGATCATGATCGAAATCGACGGCGGCGTTACGCCACAGACGGCGCCGCTGGTAGTGTCCGCAGGAGCCGATATACTCGTTGCAGGCTCGGCGATCTTCAAGGGCGGCGAACAGGCCTACGCGGACAACATTTCCGCATTGCGCAAGGCATCGGAAAGGGTTCGCGAAGCCGCCTGAAACCAGCAAAAGGGGGAAGACAATGGCAGCGACAGCACCGATTTGCGATTTTGGCTGGAAAGCCGTGGATGCCCGCCTCATCGGGACCGAGGGACGGGCCTTTTCGATCCACGATCTCGCCGGCCCGAACGGGCTTGTCGTCGCCTTCATCTGCAATCATTGCCCCTATGTGAAGGCCGTGATCGAGCGCATCGTCGAGGATGCCCTCGAACTCGAAAAGCACGGTATCGGCTTCGTGGCGATCAACTCCAACGATGCCAGCGCCTATCCCGACGATTCCTTCGAGAACATGAAGCGTTTCGCCGAGGAACACCTTCTTCCGTTCCCCTATCTCCACGATGGGGATCAGGCTGTCGCCCGCACCTACGGTGCTGTCTGCACACCGGATTTCTTCGGCTTCAACAATGGACTGGAACTGCAATATCGCGGCCGCCTCGATGCATCACGCAAGGAAAAGGAAGCCGGCGACCTGCGACGCGACCTCCTCGCGGCGATGATCCAGATTGCCCGGACCGGACAGGGACCCGCCGTGCAGCAGCCCTCCATTGGCTGCTCGATCAAGTGGAAAGCCGGCAGCCCGGCCGACGACTGGTCTTCGGTGACGGTTCATTCCTGAGACTGAGATACAACACGATACCGCAATCCGGAACGTCGTGCTTCCTTCCGGACGCACGACGTTCTGACTCCTTGTCTCCGGTTATCGACCTGGGAACGTAACTTGCGGCATGAAAACCGATACGGGCCGCCACAGACATTTCACGACAAAGCCTCCCAAGCCCCGCCCGTCCTCTGCAAGATATGCAAAGGAGCGGGCGGTTGCGGGAGGCGGCTGGCTTGGCCTCGCTGGCACGGGATGCGGGACGATGCGGGCGGAGTTGGTCGAGAGTTCCGCCCCCATCTTCCCTGGACATGACCATATCGGGATCGAGGCCAGACGGCCTTTCGTCATCCCGGTTTATGCGGCCAGTGCACCCGACTGCTTGGCAATGTGTGTGGCGATGGCATCCATCAGTGCCGGTGAAAGCGCATCATAGGGCGGCAGGCCCAGCTCGTTGAGGCGCGCCCGGATCTCCGGCATCAAGTCCGGGCTGACCCCGCTTTCGATGACGGAGGAGACGAAAGCCGCGAATTCCGGCGGCGACCAGCCGGTCTCGTCGCTGAGTTCCGTATGGACGAAATCGAGCCCGTAGAAGGGATGCTTGGTGTTTTCGATGCGGCCATACATGTGGGTGCCGCAATCCTTGCAGGCGTGGCGCTGGATCGTGGCACCGGAATCGACGACGTAGAGCTTTTCCTCACCCGAGGTAACCTTGACCTTGTCGCGCGACACGACGGCGATCTGGGCAAAGATGGCGCCCTTCGGCTTCCAGCATTTGGTGCAACCGCAGGCATGGTTGTGCGCCGTCTGTGAGCCGATCGATACGGTCACCGGATTGCTTGCACACTTGCACTTCAAGGTGCCGCCGGAAAAGCCGGCCGTTGCTGGCGGCCAGCCATTGTCGATGGACGGATGCAGCTTGATCATGGGGTCCTCCTCCTCGGGTTTTGACGCCTCCAGCGTCATCATTTCAAGGACAGGATCGGGGCAAAAAGGTCTCGCGACAATATAGCGGAAAGTGTCGGTTTTTCGCGCGGCGGAGGTCTCAGCGCCCGCGGGAACGCAGCATGGCGCGGGCGGGATCGTAGCCCCAGAGCGCCGCCAGCATGAACACTGCGAAACAACCGACCACCCAGGAGAGAGCTTCCAGATTGAGTTCGCCGTAAAGGGCAAAGCGGATGAGCTCGACGGCATGGGTGAAAGGGTTGTAGGCGCAGATATCACGCAGCAGTGGAGAGCTTTCCGCCATCTTCCACAGCGGATAGAGCGCCGAGGACAGGAAGAACATCGGAAAGATCACGAAGTTCATGACACCGGCGAAATTCTCGAGCTGCCGGATGGTCGACGAGATCAGGAGACCGAAAGCCCCGAGCATCAGGCCGCTCAGAAGCAGGGCCGGCAGCACCGCGATATAACCGAGGGGCGGCAGCTCGATGCCGGTCAGCGCAGCGATACCCAGAAAAACCATGACCTGCAGGATGGAAACGATGACGCCGGCAAGCAGCTTGGAAAACAGCAGCCACCAGCGCGGCAGCGGCGACGTCAGCAAAAGCCGCATCGATCCCATTTCCTGATCGTAGACCAGAGACAGCGACGACTGCATGCCGTTGAACAGCTGGATCATGCCGCAAAGCCCCGGCACGATATAGACCTCATAGGTGATATAGGTCTGGTATGGCGGGATGATCGAAACGCCGAGAGCGGCGCGAAAACCGGCGGCAAAGACCAGAAGCCAGACGAGAGGCCGCACCAGCGCCGCAAGAAATCGCCCGCGCTGGCGGACGAAACGCAGGTTTTCGCGGGTGATGATGGCAAGAAGCGCGGTCAGCCAGGGTTTCATGAGCTTGCCTCGCTACCCTCGGCTGTCATGGCAAGGAAAGCCTTCGCCAGCCCCTGCCCGCCCGCAAGATCGGAGGCGACGCCGTCGCTCAGCACCTTTCCCCGATGCAGCACCACGACCTGATCCGACAGGTCGATCTCGTCCACCAGATGGGTCGCCCAGAGCACGGCAAGGCCGCCTTCCGCCAACCGATGCACATGATCGGTGATCGCCTGCCGTGACGCGGCATCGAGCCCGACCGTCGGCTCGTCGAGCAGGAGAATGTCAGGACGATGCACCAGCGCGCGGGCGATCTCCATGCGCCGGCGATGGCCGCCATTGAGCGCCCTCACCTGCTCGTCGGCGCGCTGGGCCATGCCAAGCTGTGCCAAGGAACGCTCGATGGCATCCGCAGCCTCCCGCCCCGAGAGACCATGCAGGCCTGTGAAATAGCGCATGTTCCGCCGGACCGTCATGTCGAGGTCGAGCGTCGGCTGCTGGAAAACGACGCCGATACGGGCGAGCGCGGATCGCGGCGAGCGGGCGATGTCGAAACCGGCGACGCCGATCGTTCCCTCGTCCGCCACGATCAGCCGCGTCAGCAGCGCGAAAAGCGTGGACTTGCCGGCACCGTTCGGTCCGAGCAAGGCGCAGAAGCGCCCGGGCGTCACGGCGAAGCTGACATCATCAAGCGCCCTGCGTTCGCCGTAGCGATAGCTGACATGGCGGATATCCAGCCCCTTCATTGCGCTGTCCCCCGTTTGGAAACCGCATCACCGCCGCGATCCGTGATCGTCGCCGGGTGTCCGGCCAGCCGAAGCCGGCGACCGGCGAGGCGTTCCGCCTCCCTTTCAGAATGGGTCACCAGAATGACGGCCGGTCGCGTCTCGGCAACCAGCGCTTCGGTGAGTTCCAGCATCTCTTCCGCGGTTTCGGGATCGAGCGAAACATAGGGCTCGTCCATCACCAGCAGTTCCGGCTTTCCGGCGAATGCCCGCGCCAGAGCCAGCCGCCGCTGCTGGCCGAGCGAGAGCTGCCCGGGGAAAAGCCCGGCCTTGTCGGCTATGCCGATACGATGAAGTGCCGAAAGGGCTGCTTCATCGCCAAGCCCGGGATGCACGATCGTCAGGTTCTGCAGGACGCTTCGCCACGGCAGCAATACCGGCTCCTGAAACACCATGGCGATGTTGGCCGGGAGCTGGACCGATCCTTCAAAGGCCGGATCGATGCCGGTGATCAGTCGGAGCAGCGTCGACTTGCCGATACCCGACGACCCCAAAATGGCAACGGTTTCCCCGGTTGCCATTTCGAAGCTGATATCCTTCAAGATGACATTGTCTCCGAAGGCCTTGCGGCGGATATCGACCGTGATCATGCCGTCCTCCAGCGCCGCGCCCGACGTTCCACCGGCTGCAACAGCAGGGCTTCGACCACGAGCATCACGGCAATGAAGGTCAAGGCATAGACCAATACCATGGTGACATCGAAAAGCTGGAAATAGAAATGGATCTGGAAGCCGATGCCGCTGGAACGGCCCAGAAACTCGACTACCAGCACGATCTTCCAGATCACCGCAATGCCGGAACGCGCAGCACCCGCAAGAAAGGGCGCTAGCTGCGGCAGCACGACATGGCGCAACCAGGCCAGACCTTTCATGCGGTAAACCTTCGCCATGGCATCGAGATCGGGATCGAGTGCCCGCGCTCCCTCTCTCACCAATGTGGCAACGTTCGGGATCTTGTTGAGCACCACCGCCAGGATCGCCGCCGTTTCGTTAAGGCCGATCCACAGATAGCAAAGCACGATCAGCACCAGCGCAGGCAGGTTGAGAAACACCACCAGCCAGGGATCGAGCCAGCGATCGACGGCCGGAAAGCGCCCCATCAGGAAGCCGATGGCCGCGCCGATCAGCATGGCAGGAACGAAGGCGCAGACGACCCGAAACAGCGTCATCCCGAGATGATAGGGCAGCGCTCCCGAGCCGACGGCGCGGACGAACGGTTCGAGCAGTGTCCACGGCTGCGGCAGCACGGTCGCGTCGGAGGTCAGCCCTGCGGCAACGATCCAGACGAGCAGGATCAGACCGAGCGAAACGGAGCGGACCACCACCGGATTTCGAAGGGCATCATTCAAGGCGGAGGAACACTCCTTCCGGCAGTGAGGTGGCCTTGCCGACCAGTTCCTCGCCGCCGAGTTCGGCCATGATCTTCAGGAACCTGTCGGCCGCCGCCTCATCGATGGGCTTGCCGCTCGGAATGCCGGCGCGATAGCCATCGCGAAGCGCCGAGAATTCCTTGTCATCGGCGGCATTCATCTGGCCACGCAACGCCTCCCAGGCGGCATCGTCCGTGCGCAGCAATTCCTTGGCGGCAAGCGAAGCCTTGTAAAGCCCCTGCGCGATCTCGGGATGAGAGGCGACATAGTCGCCCTTCAACACATAGCCGAGAAGCGGTGTATCGGGATCGAGCCCGAGTTCGGTGGCAGCGTCGGCAACGGTCACCAGATCATGCATGCCCTTCGCCTTCATCTTGGCGAGGAAATGCCAGAAGTTGACGGCGGCAGCGGTTTCGCCCGAAAGAGCCGACTTGAAGATCAGCGGCGGCGCCGCGAACACCTGTTCCGTGCCACCCGCCAGATCCATGTCGTATTTCTTTTTCGCGTAGGCCCGAAGGATCAGCCAGCTCTTGTCGAGTGGCCCGCCGGCAATGCCGATCTTCTGTCCCGCAAGATCCGGCAGGGTCTTGACCGGGCTGTCGTCCTTGACGACCAGCCCACCGACCGCGCGCGAATAGGGAATGAACACATAATCCTTGCCCGCCGCCCGCTGATAGGCGACCCAGATCCAGTCGGCCACCATGGTATCGGCCTCGCCGCCTTCGAAGGCCACGCGGGTCGCGCCGTTGTCGGCATAATCCTGCACGGCCATCTCGAAACCGTTCTTCCGGTCGAAGCCATTGGCCTTGATCGTGGTGATTTCCCAGTTGACCGTGCCGGATGCCAGCATGGCGGCGCGCAGCTTCGGCAACTCCTCGGCAATCGCCTGCGTAAAGCCGACCGCCAGCAGACATCCCGCCAGAACGCCCGACAGAATTCCCTTGGATATCTTCATCATTCCCGACCTCCCCGGAACCGCCGTCTCCCGCCGATCCGGTCACCGTCGCGTTTCTACACGATTCTCCGGCCCGGCAGGAAACGCGCGAAGCGCTATTCCTTGCGCTTGTCGGCGACGCTCAGATCGGCATTCAGCTTCATGTCGTACTGGCCGTCGGCGCAGAACACGTCATCCAGTTCGAACCCGCCGTCTTCCACCTCGATATTGGCCGGATCGACCTCGCACTGCATCGTCTTCAGCATGTCGAGGATCGCCGCCTGCTTGTCGGCCGGCACTTCCTCGGCGGCGGCGCTGAGCGGCATGGCGAAAACGGCTGAGAGAAAGGCGATCGTCATCAAATGCTTGGTCATGTCCCTGGTCCTCCTGAACAGAATTATTGAATGGCAATCTTGATCTTCTGGCTGTCGCTCGCAGTGTTCGGGATCCGAACCTCGTAGCTGCCGGGCTTGATGGCGATGAAGGAAAGGGTCGCGAGACCGGCCTTGTCGAATTCGAGGCTGTCGATCGCCATCGGCCGCACCTCGATGCCGTTGATGACGATCTCGTTCATCCAGATCGCCCGGAAGAATTCCGGCCCGGTGATCGCCAGCTCGGCCGAACCGTCCGCTGTGATCTTCAATTCGTAATAGGCGCCGGATTGCAGCTTCACCTCACCTGCGCCGAGCGGTTTTCCGGATGCCAGCGTCAGCTCGATCGGCTCTCCGCGATTGCATTTGGCGAGCAGTCCGGCGAAACCGAGCTTGTCGCAGAGCGGCGCGGCGAAGGCCGGCGAACTCATGAGCATTCCCGTCGCCGGGACTGTCAGTAATGCGGCAAATGCCGCGATCAACGCCTTATGCATATTCGAAACCCTCCCAATGAAATTGCCTGCCAAGAATCAGTCCGGCGCCACCACCACACCCCATGGCTGTTCGCCGACCGGTACGGAACGAATGACCTTCTGCGCCTTCACGTCGATGATGCTGACGTCGTTGGAATTGCCGTTGGTGACGACGAGGAAATCCTCCTTGGGGGTGAAGGCCATCTGCCAGACCCGCTGCCCTACCAGCAGATAATCGAGCACCTCGTCCGTCGCCGCATCGACAACGGCAACCCGGTTCGCCGGCCCGAGCGCCACGAACACGCGCGAGCCGTCGCGGGTCGCCCGGATGCCGACGGGCTGCAGCCACTCATGCAGGACGCCCGCAACCACGAAGGTGATCTTCTTGTCGACCTTCGGCTCGCCCTCGCCGCCGAGATTGATGACGGAGACGGTGCCGCCGATCTCGGCGCTGACATAGAGCTTCTTTCCGTCGGCGGTGAATTCGGCGTAGCGCGGCCGCTGGTCGACCAGCACGTTGTGCACGATCTCGTAGGTCGAGGTGTCGATGAAATGCGCCATGTTGGTGGTTTCGGACGTGTTGATCAGCGTCTTGGCATCGGGGCTGACGGCCACGCCTTCCGGCTCGACGCCGACGGGGATTTCGGCGAGCACCTGATGCGTTTTGGTGTCCACCACGGTCACCAGATTGTCGTCCTCGTTGGCAATATACAGAGGGTTGCCGGAGGGATGCAGCGCAAAGAGTTCCGGATCGGGGCCGGACGGCAGCGTGTGCAGTTCCTTGTAGGTTTCCGGGTCGAACACCCTGACCGTGTCGTCATCCGAGGCACAGACATAGAGTTCCTTGCCATCGGGGCTGATGGTGATGCCACGCGGGCGGTTTCCCGCCGGAAACTCGGCGATTTTCTCCCAGGTCGTGCTGTCGAGCACCGTGACGCTGTTGCCGCGCTCGTTGGTGACGAACACCCTGTTGGCGAGCGCCGGTCCGCTCATCAGCAGCGCAACAGGCAGGATCACGAAGGCAGGTTTCAACATGCTTATCCTCCAAAAGCGTGGCAGGCGGTTTCGGGCGCGTCGATCCCCAGCGTATCGAGCGGGGAGAACTGGTGCAGATAACCGTCCTGCGGCGAGACGGAGACGGTGATGCGTCCGTCTCCGAGCAGGATCGGCTGGCGCATCTGGCCGTTCCATGTGCGGAATGTCAGTTTCTGCCCCTTGAAGGCGGCAAGGTCGAAATCCTTGGACAGAGCATAATCCCGGATCGACTTCGCATCCGCCTTGCCGGAGCGCGTGACGGCTTCGCCCACCACCCGCATGGCAAGCCAGGCCTGGTAATCCTCTTCGTGCATGCTGCGGCCGGCGAGCTTTTCGAAGCGGCGCTGGAACTGGGTAGCACCCCAGGATTCATGGGCCGGATGCCAGGATAGCGGCATCAAACCCGCCGAGCCGGCGACCGGCCTCGGATCCCAGGAATGATAAGGCAGATAGGCCGCGAAAACGTCCGTCTCGTCGGCGGCGATGGTGACGTCGTGTTCCTTGGCCTCCTGAGTGAAAACCGGAATCTGCCGCTGGACCTGCACATGGCCGGTGTCGGTTCGCCGCGCGCCGCCGGTATCGACGAATTCGCGCTCTTCTACGATCTTCGCACCGAACTTCGCGGCTGACTTGCGATAGCTATCGGCAAGCAGCTTGTCCTGGGGATGGGAGCCGTAGATCAGCAGGATCCGCGCCCATTTCTTCCACATCAGGAACTGCACGACGCTATCGGTCAGCATCGAACGGCTGGGCGAGACATGCAGGACATTCGCCCTGCACTCGGCATCGCGCAGCGCATCGTCTCGGGCTCCGGCATTGAGGATCAACGTGTCGGGACCGGCACGATCCGCGAGCTGCTTCAGCGTCTCGCCATCGGAAATCACCGCAATGAGGCCGATACCTTCGGCTTTCAGGGCATCCAGTGCAGCAAGGGCTTCCGCCGGCGCAACCGTCTTCGTGGTCAGCTTGTAGTCCGTGCCGGTGAAGGCGCCGGTGGTGCGATTGTCCTCATTGCCGAGGTTGGCGCCGGCAAGCCCCAGATCCGCAGGCGGCACGTCGAGCCGCGAAATCGGCGGCGGCATGGCTTTGTCGACGCGAAGCAGGGCAACCTTCACCTCAAGCGCCCACGAAGCAGGTGCCGCAAAAAGCGCAAGGCAAAGGGTGGCAAGCGTAAGCTGCGACTTAGACATTGTCGGAATGACCTCCCAATCTTCCTGACCGTCCTGAAGGTGAGGATAACAGTCAGGGTTGTGTAGCGAAACCGATACTTATGGATCGTGGTGTCGCAATTTCGCTATGCTACGCTCATCCGCATGCTGCGCATCCTGTTATCGCTCATCCTGATCCTGATGCCCGCGCTTGCCCTGTCGAACCTGGACAAGCCGCTGAAACCCGATGCAAGAATCGCCTTTCTCGGGATAACCTTCATCGATACGTCCACCGAAGGCGCTTATAACGGCGAACGCCCGGACCAGACCGCTCGTATCCGTCTGCTTGAAGACACCACCCACAAGCGTTTTGCGGAAAAGGGTTTCATCGTCCTCGACAACGGCCCGATTGCGGAAGAACTCGCCAATACCGTCAACCCCGCCGATTGCTACGGCTGCGAACTGCGCATGGCGGAGCGCCTTGGCGCCGATTACGTGCTGGTGGGAGAAGTGCAGAAGGTTTCCAACCTGATCCTCTCCATGAACCTCGTGCTGCGCGAGGTAAAAGCCGGCGAGGCGCTGCGGGCGCTCGCCGTCGACATCCGCTCCAACACCGATGTGAGCTGGCTGCGCGGGCTCGATTACATCCTGAAAAACCATTTCTTTAAGTCCTGAGGAGGAAGCATGCCCTATATCCGTAACCTGATACTGACGTTTCTGTTGCTCATTCCGGGTATTGCCCTTGCGCACGGACCGACCCGTCAGAAACTCACCCTCGCGGTCGACGTGGCCGCCGCGCCCGATGCCGTCTGGGCCGTGATCGGCAATTTCCAGGACATGAGCTGGCATCCCGCGATTTTCTCGACGAAGGGCGAAGGCGGCAATGCCATCGACGCCACCCGCGTTCTGACGCTGGAGAAGGAGGGCGGCCCGACCATTTCGGAGGTGCTCTACAAATACGACGCGGCCAGGATGTCCTATTCCTACCGGATCAACGAGGTGGATGTCGCGGTCCTGCCCGTCACCAACTACTCCTCGCACCTCACCGTGACGCCGAACGCTGCCGGCGGCTCGCATATCGAATGGCGCGGCGCGTTCTACCGCGGCTATCCGAACAACGATCCGCCGGAAAACCTGAACGACGCAGCGGCGATTGCCGCCGTCACCGCCGTTTACAAGGCTGGGCTCGATGCGCTGGAAAAGAAGTTCGGCAAATAGCATCCCGCTGGCACTGGTTCTGGCTGCGGCGTTTCTGGCGCCGCAGCCGGCTCAGGCCGATTATGCCTATGTGACGAACCAGTCCTCCAGCGATCTGAGCGTGATCGATCTCGACCGGGGAATCGAGGTCGAACGTCTCGCCGTGCCCGGCCAGCCCGCCGGCGTGGCGGTCTCTCAGGGCCTGAAATCCGTCTTTACCGTAAGCCCGGAAAGCAAGACCGTGCGGCGCTACGGCCTGATGCCTGAGGTACCGGAAGCCGAACGCCATCTCGACGGCGGCCCGATGGGAATAGCCGTCGATGACAAACGCCAGCGTGTCTTCGTCTCCGACTGGTACAATGCCCGCGTCTGGGTTCTCGCCTCAGACACCCTCGAACTCAGGACCACGCTCAGGACCGGAAGCGCACCGGCCGGCCTTGCCCTTTCACCGGATGGGGAATGGCTCGCCACGGCGGACCGGGATTCCAATCAGGTCTCCATCTTCGCTGCGGATACGCTTGAACTCCACCGCCGCATCACGGTCGGTGAGCGCCCCTTCGGCATAGCATTTTCCCCGGATGGAAGGATTTTCACCGCTGACGTCGGCAGCAACACGGTAACCGTGGTCGATCCGGAAGACGGCAAGGTTCTTGGCAAGGTCAAAACACGGGAACGCCCCTATGGCGTCGCCTTTGCCGGGGAACACGGCTTTGTCACCAACCAGTATGACGATAGCGTCAGCATCTTCGATGCCGCGACCTATGCCCCCGTCACCGTCATATCCGTTGGAGAATATCCCGAGGGCATCGACACGACGGCTGACGGAAGGTTCGTCGTCGTTGCCAATTGGGCATCCAACACCGTGTCATTGATCGACACTGAAAAGCTTGAGGTGACAGGGGAAATCGCCACCGGCGACGGTCCTCGGGCCTTCGGCAAGTTTCTCGCGAGCGGTCCCGAACATCGACAGACCACCGCAGGGGCCGGAAACTGATCAGGAGCCGCCGGGCTCCGGCGTCAACTGCTCGGTGGGAAAACCCGCAGTCGCCCAGCCTTCGCTGCCTTGCGGATACCAGTAGACCTTGGAATAACCGAGTTCGATCGCACGCCGGGCAGCATTCCACGACATCCAGCAATCCGGCAGGCAGAAGAACAGCAAGGGATGATTCTTCTCTCCGCCCGATGCCTTCTCCAGCCCCTTGCGGAAATAGTCCAGCGTCACATCGGCAAGCTTGCCGTAGCCGGTATTCGGAAGCCAAAGCGCGCCCTTGACCGATATCCGCGGCTTCTCTTTCCAGACAGTGCCTGCTGGCAGGTTATCGGGTTTTGGCGGACGCGGCAGAACGTCCACGAACGCGACGCCACCATTTTCCCACAGCGCGTGAGCCTGTTCGGTCGAGACCACGGTCGCGCCGGAAAGCGTTGCCGGAACCGGCGCCCGGTATTCGTCCTGCCGATAGTCCTGTGGTTCCTCGACCACCGCCTTCGGCGCAGACACCTCGTCGGCCACCGCCGGAGCGGCGAGCCCAACGGCGAGCAGGAGCGGCAGGACAACCATGCGCGCGGTCATTTCTTCGCCTCCAGCGGTCCCGTACCCATGTCATTCAACAGCGGCACGCCGGCATCGATGAGAATGGCGTTGATCTTGTCCTGGTTCCGACGGATCAGCGAATTGAGCTTGCGCTCCCATACCTTTTCGCCCTGCCGCACACCCATGGTGATGCGATAGAAGAGCTTCGGCGGCGTGGTCTCCGACAGAAGCGGGATCAGCTTGAAGTCGGGATAACCCTGCTTGACCATGGGACCGCCGATGGGACCCCAGAGGATGGCGGCGTCGATCGTTCCGGCCTTCAGGTCGGAGAGCATTTCCCCCGCCGGGTTCTCATAACGCCGGTCGACCATCAGGTCGTAGCCCTTGGCCTTGGCGGCCAGACCGTAATGCGCCATCTGCGTTGCCGGCGGACTGCCCGCCACGACACCGATGCGCTTGTCCCTGAGAACAGGATCGCCAATCGCCGAGACCGAAGCGAGCGGGCTTGTCGCCGGCACGATCAGCACATAGCCGGAGGTGTAGTAGTGATTGGTGTTGAGCACCATCTCATCGCCCTGGGCATAGCCGATGACGACATCGCATTTGTTGGCCTGCAGCGTCCTGCGGATGAAACCGGTCGCCATGGGAAACCATGTGTATTCCAGCGGCATCTTCAATTCCGCGGCGAAAAGCTCGGCGATCCGGTTTTCAAAGCCTGCGCCGGCACGATCCGACATCGGCAGGTTCGCCGGATCGGCACAGACGCGAAACGCCGTCTTCGACACCAGATCGGATGTCTGGGCGAAGACCGGTGCTGGGCTAATGGTTGCAAGCCCGAGGGCAAGCAGCGCTGCCGCAGGCCTAGTGGCCAAGGCAGTCTGCCTCCGCTTGACGGATCGCATCGCTTTTGTCCTCTCTCTTGCCCGGTCGACCGCGCGGCAGCGCATCCGTACCGCGCGCCTTCAGGTAGACGTAGATGTCATCGAGATAGCACATGACGTTGACGTTATCGCCGAAGGCCGGCATCACCGAATTGTGGGATGCATCCACCTTCTTGCGGCCGTTGGTGACCACCTCGACGAAAGCGTAATAATCCATATTGACGGCGGAATTCTTCAGCGCCGGAGCGTAGGAAGAACCCTCGCCTTCCGGCCCGTGACAGACGTGACATTCCGAATGGTAGCGCCGGAACCCGGAATAGGTCAGCCAGTCGATCGTCCCGTCGGGCGCAATCTTGTAGGTCGGCACGCCGTCTGCCGTGTAGTAGCGGCCGTCCTCGCTGGTGACCGCGGTAATATTGTCGACCTTATTTTCGGCATCCTGCGACGAGACGGATCCGGCAAGCAGCGATGCGGCAAACGCGATCGGCAAGACTTTTGCAAAACTGTTCATCTTGTGTCCTTGTGAGCCTTGAGAGCAAACTGGCGCGGGGTTTCTCCCGCGCCAGTTCCCTGGACGATTGCCGCCGTCAGTTCGGCAGCGAGAACACGGTAAGCGTGCCGCCGAGCGCGGTATAATCGCTGAGTGCCGCGTAACCACCGACCGCACCGAGACCTTCGTTCGGGTTGGTCAGGCCGGCTGCGAGACCGATACCGGCCCAGCCGCCGACGCCCGAAAGCACGGCCACATACTGCTTGCCGCCATGGCTATAGGTCATGACGTTGCCGATGACCCCGGACGGCGTCTTGAAGCGATAGAGCTCCTTGCCCGTGTCGGCGTCGACCGCCTTCAGATAGCCTTCCAGCGTGCCGTAGAAGACGACATTGCCCGCGGTGGCGAGAGCGCCGGACCAGACCGAGAACTTCTCGGGCAGAGACCACTTGATCTTGCCTTCCTTGTTGTCCCAGGCAATGAAGTTGCCCATGCCGCCATGGCTGCCCGGAGCCGGATACATCGACAGTGTCGCACCCACATAGGGCTGGCCGGCGGTGTAGCTGACGCGGAACGGTTCATAGTCCATGCACACATGGTTGGTCGGCACGTAGAACAGTTCGGTTTTCGGCGAATAGGCGGCCGGCTGCTGGTCCTTGGTGCCGAGAGCGGCGGGGCAGATGCCGGTCGAGTTCGTGTCTTCGCCGTTCTGTTCGGTCGAGTACTGAGCCACGACCTGCGGACGGCCATACTGTTCGGACTTCGGGTCCATCACGACCTCGGTCGCCCAGTTGACGGCGGGATCGTATTTCTCGGCCACCAGCAGTTCGCCCGAGAGACGGTCCAGCGTGTAGCCGAAGCCGTTACGGTCGAAGTGGGTGAGCAGCTTGCGGTCCTTGCCGTCGAGCGTCTGCTCGGTCAGGATCATCTCGTTGACGCCGTCATAGTCCCATTCGTCATGGGGCGTCATCTGGTAGACCCATTTCGTCATGCCGGTATCGACATCGCGGGCGAAAATGGTCATCGACCAGCGGTTGTCACCCGGACGCTGGCTGGGGTTCCAGGTCGAGGGGTTGCCCGAGCCGTAATAGATCAGGTTCTCTTCGGCATCGTAGGAATACCAGCCCCAGGTCGTACCGCCGCCGATCTTCCACTGATCGCCTTCCCAGGTCGTCAGGCCGGAGTCCTTGCCGACCGGCTTGCCGAGATGGGTGGTTTTCTCCGGATCGATCAGCGTATCGCTATCGGGACCCATCGAGTAACCGCGCCACAGGAGCTTGCCATCGGCCATCGAATAGGCCGTGACCGAGCCGCGAACGCCGAACTCACCACCGGAAATGCCGACGATGACCTTGTCCTTCACCGGCAGCACGGTCGCGGTGTTGGTTTCGCCCTTCTTCGGATCGCCGTTCTTGACGCTCCAGATCACCTTGCCGGTCTTCGCGTCGAGCGCGACGACGGTGGTGTCGGCCTGGTGCAGGAAGATCTTGCCGTCCGCATAGGCGACGCCGCGGTTGACGGTATCGCAGCACATCACCGGAATGACGTCCGGATCCTGCTTGGGCTCGTATCTCCAGACGATCTGCCCTTCCTTGTCGAGGTCGAGCGCAAAGACCGTGTTGGGGAACGGCGCATGCACATACATCATGTTGCCGACGACCAGCGGCGAGCCTTCATGGCCGCGCAGGACGCCCGTCGAGAAGGTCCAGGAGACCTGCATCTTTCCGACGTTTTCCTTGTTGATCTGGTCGAGCTTCGAATAACGCTGGTTGGCGTAGTCGCCCGTCTGGAGAACCCACTGGTTGGGGTCGTCTATCTGTTTCTGCAGATCCGAATTGGCGAAGGCGACTTGCGAGCAGCCTAACGCGAACACGGCGAGCACTGTGAGCAATCTCTTCATGCTATCCTCCCGTTGGATATCACCGATCAGGGTTCCTCCACCCTCTTCGCGCCGGGAAAACCCCTCGGGTCTCCTCAATCCCGGCATCGGCCTGCGAAGTGCCTCATGACCTCTCGCGCCCACCTCCGCAGACGCTCCGGTCCATGCTCAAAACAGTTCCGTAGCTCCTTTCTATTGGTTGAACGTCGATAGATACGCGATCAGATCGGCCCGCTCCTGATCCTTGCGGATACCGGCGAAGGCCATCTTGGTTCCGGGCAGAAACGCCTTCGGATTGGTCAGAAACTCCGAAATCTTTTCAGGCGCCCAGACCAGCCCTTCACCCGCGGCCTTGGTCATCACCGGGGAATAGGAGTACTCGGCGATGCTGCCCGCCGGGCGCCCGACGACACCAGTCAGCAGCGGTCCCGTCTTGCTGACGGCGCCGGGGCCGATCGCATGGCAGGCCTGACACTTGCGGAAAACCTTTTCTCCCGCACCGGCGTCACCGGTCAGTCCTTCCATCGCAGAAACCGGTGCGGCAAGACCCGTTGCAAGCGTGCCCATCAATGCAAAAATCAAAGTCTGTCGTGAAATCATGCCTGTCCTCTCCCTCAGGCGGCCTTCAGCCGCTCCGCGTGCCAACGCACATGGTCCTCGGCGAAACTCGCCACGAAGTAGTAGCTGTGGTCGTATCCCGCCTGCATGCGCAGCACGCCGGGCTGGCGCTTCTCCGCCATCAGCCGCGCCATCGCCTCGGGCCGAAGCTGCTCGAGAAACTGGTCGGACGAGCCCTGATCGATCAGGATATCTCCGGCCCATCCGAGATCGGCCAGCAACAGGCAGGCATCATGCTTCGTCCAATGCGCCTCGTCGTCGCCGAGATAGGCGGAGAACTGCTTGCGTCCCCAGTCCGAGCGCGTCGGGTTGACGATCGGCGCGAAGGCCGAAAGCGACCGGAATTTCTCCGGGTTGCGAAACGCGATCGTCAGCGCGCCATGGCCGCCCATCGAGTGGCCGGTGATGCCATAGACACCATTGAGCGGCAGCTCCTTCTGCAGCAGGGCCGGCAGTTCGGAAACGACGTAGTCGTACATCCGGAAATGCCGCGACCATGGCTTCTGCGTCGCATTCACATAAAAACCCGCGCCCTGTCCCAGGTCATAGGCCTGATCGTCCGCGACGCCTTCACCTCGCGGCGAAGTATCTGGAAACACGACGGCAATGTCGTGTTCCGCCGCATACTTCTGCAGGCCCGCCTTGATCATGGCGTTCTCATGGGTGCAGGTCAGCCCCGAGAGATACCAGAGCAACGGCACCGGACGAACCCTTGCCGCAGGCGGCAGGTAGACGCCGAATGTCATTTCCGCAGCGCAGACTTCGGACTTGTGCCGGTAGACCGACTGTGTTTCTCCGAAACTCTGGCTTTGCGACACGAGTTCCATCAGGCACCTCAATAGACGACGACGCCGCGGATGGATTCACCCTTGTGCATGAGTTCGAAGCCATGGTTGATGTCTTCGAGCGGCATGGTGTGGGTGATCATCGGATCGATCTGGATCTTGCCTTCCATGTACCAGTCGACGATCTTCGGCACGTCGGTGCGGCCGCGCGCGCCGCCGAAGGCCGTGCCCATCCAGTTGCGGCCGGTGACCAGCTGGAACGGACGCGTCGAGATTTCCTGACCGGCGCCGGCAACCCCGATGATCACGGACTTGCCCCAGCCGCGATGCGAGGCTTCCAGCGCCTGACGCATCACCTTGGTGTTGCCGGTGCAGTCGAAGGTGTAGTCCGCGCCGCCGATCAGATCGCCATGACGCTTGGTCATGTTGACCAGATAGGGCACGATGTCGTCGCCGACTTCCTTCGGGTTGACGAAATGCGTCATGCCGAACTTCTCGCCCCATTCCTTGCGGTCCGGGTTGATGTCGACGCCGATGATCATGTCGGCCCCGGCAAGGCGCAGGCCCTGCAGAACGTTCAGACCGATACCGCCGAGACCGAAGACGATGGCCGTCGAGCCGATCTCGACCTTGGCGGTGTTGATCACCGCGCCGATGCCGGTGGTGACGCCGCAGCCGATGTAGCAGACCTTGTCGAAGGGCGCGTCGGGGTTGATCCTGGCAACCGCGATCTCAGGCAGGACGGTGAAGTTCGAAAACGTCGAGCAACCCATGTAGTGATGGATCTTGTCCTTGCCGATGGAAAAGCGCGAGGTGCCGTCGGGCATCAGGCCCTGACCCTGCGTTGCACGGATCGAGGTGCAGAGATTGGTCTTGCGCGAGGTGCAGGAATAGCATTCGCGGCATTCCGGGGTGTAGAGCGGAATGACATGGTCGCCCTTCTTGACCGAGGTGACGCCCGGTCCGACGTCGACGACGATACCGGCGCCTTCATGGCCGAGGATCGCCGGGAACAGGCCTTCCGGATCCGCGCCCGACAGCGTGAAATCGTCGGTATGGCAGATCCCCGTCGCCTTCACCTCGATCAAAACCTCGCCCGCACGGGGGCCTTCGAGCTCCACTTCAGTCACGACCAAGGGTTTTCCGGCCTGAACAGCCAGAGCAGCGCGTGTGCGCATGGATTGCCTCCCGAATGCTTGTATGATGCCGACCTTCTCCGGCCTTGGGTGCAGATTACAAACGGGCCAAGCGCAGTGACAATTGCGACCTTAGTGTGTGTATCGGCCCTTTTGGCATCGCCGTTGGTAGTCCTATACTGACCTTCGTCAGGGAGGACATCGTCAATGAAGATCGCACGCCTTGCGCTGTTTCTGGCGCTCGTGCCGGCTATCGCCGGAGCCGCGGATTTTTCCGATCCGGACTGGCCCTGCATCCAGCGCAAGGTCGAGAACCTGTCGCCGGGGCTGATGTGGCCGAACCCCGTGACCAGAACGACCCTGCCTCTGGAAGCAGCAGATCTCGCTTCCATGCTGGCGCTCCGCCGGGTGAGCCTCGAAGACGCGGAAACGCAGGTTCGCACCTTCATCGAAAAGACCCCCGCCGCCGATGCGCAATTGCTCGGCAACATCTTCTATGATGCCTTCGACAAGCTCGCCGACGACCGGCATCACCTGATCACCGGCATCGCGCGCTATTCCCGCAACCAGATCGCCCTGTCGAAGAAGATCGACGACAGCCGCACCGAAATGGCGAAGCTGACCTCCGAAAACAGCCAGGACTTCGACCGTATCGACAAGCTGGAAGAACAGATCGACTGGGACGAACGCATCTACAAGGATCGGTCTCAGGCGCTGACCTATGTCTGTGAAACGCCCGTCATCATCGAGAAGCGCGCCTATGCCATCGCCCAGCTTTTACTGAGGCAGGTTCCGCACTGACTCAAGGCCGCTTACGAAGCGGGTCCCTATTCCCATTCGAGTTCGGTATAGGCCGCCGTCGCATTGCGCGGATTGTAGAGATCGAAAAGCGCCCACTTCCCCGCTTCGCCATGACCGATGCTGCGGGAGGCTTCCCCGAGAGGAACACCCAGGCGGATGGCGGCACGCGTCTCCTCCTCAAGCACCTCCAGATAATGCGCCAATGCTTTCGCGCCGCCTGGCCAGTCAAGCACCGGACCGCCATGACCGGGCACGGCGCGGACGGCCTTGATCCGGGCCAGCGCATCCAGCACCGAGCGCCAGCCCTTCAGCGAACCGTCGAGTGCCGGAGCATGCTCATCGAACAGCAGGTCTCCCGCGATCAGCGTCGCAGTCTGCCTGTCGAAAACCGTGAGATCGTTGGAGGTATGGCCTGTCGGCCAGGCCTTCAGGTCGATCTCCCGTTCTCCGAGGTCGATCGTCTCCATATCGGACACTACCCGGTCAATCCCCGGGATCCGGCTTCCGAGGAAGGCCCGCGCTCCGATGAGATCCGAGTAACTGCTCCGGTAACTGGAAGAGCGCTCCTCCAGCGCGCGCGGCAGGTTCTGCTGCCCGATGATCGTAGCTCCGGCATCGCGCAAGGCTTCGGCCCCGAAGACATGATCGGGATGCATGTGCGTGAGGATCAGATAGGAGATCGGCAAAGGGGTCCGTTCGCGAACCGCGAGATAGACCTCCTCGCCCACCTGCCGGGAACCGCCGGCATCGATGACGGCGACGCTTTGCCTCCCCACGATAAACACGATGTTGGAGACATCGCCGACATTCTCCCCATCGGGCTCCGCCACCACTCCGCGATGGACAAACAGGCCGGGTGCGACTTCCGTGAATTCCAGTTTGGACCCGGGGCGCGATGCGCAAAAGGGCTCGGCAAGCGAAAAGCCGGAAAGCCATGACGCCGGCCGGTGCTTGAGGCTTTCCTCGCATTCCGCCTTTCTCTCCGCCGCATGTCCCGGCAGCAAGGCCATGCGGCATAGTTCTTCGGCGGAGGCCGCGCCTGTCGTCTCCACGGCAGCCATCAGACACAGGGAAACGAAAGCCTCGAACATCGGCCATTCCCGCTTCACGACACAGGTTTCCCTCAAACCCTGCGTCCTTGTCGACAGCCTCACAACACATCCGAAAGGCTCGGTTTTTCACGCATCCGACATGACATATGATACCGCGCATGAGTGCCCGGGTATTGCGTCACCAACATTGAGGGGGGACATCGCACCCATGAAACAAGCACTTGCAGCTCTCACATTCCTGCTCTCGGCCGGCGTCGCCCTCGGCGAGGATGCGCCTATCAATCCGATCGTGGAGAGTGCCACCTGGAATGACATTCGCGGCGACATCGTGGGTGACGCTCATGTCGTTGACGGCGAAAGCCTCATCACCCTGACCGCCCCCTATCGCGCCGATGATGCGGCAACCGTGCCGATCACCATCGAACAGACGGGCGTGAAAGACGTTCCCATTTCGTCGATCAAGCTGGTGATCGACGAAAACCCGTCACCCGTCGCGGCCGAAATCCGTTTCGGACCGGCGATGATGCCGCTGAAATTCGAGACCCGGGTGCGCGTCAACCAGTATTCCAACGTTCGCGTCATCGCCAATACGCCGAACGCCAGTTACATGACCGGTCGTTTCGTCAAGGCGTCCGGCGGCTGCTCGGCCCCGGCGACCAAGGACCCGGCAGCCGCGCTGAAGGGCATGGGCGAGATGCGGCTGAGAAGCTTCGACACGGGGAATGCGGCACCCGCCGTTCCGCGGGAAGCGCAGATCATGATCCGGCATCCGAATTATTCGGGCCTGCAGCGGAACCAGATGACCCAGCTTTTCATCGGCGCCCACTTCATCACCGAACTGGAGGTGCGGCAGGGCAAGGACCTGCTGTTCTCTCTGCGGGGCGGCATATCGATCAGCGAAAACCCGACTTTCCGCTTTACCTATATCGATGACGGTTCGCCGGAACTTACCATTCACGCCGTGGACACAGAGGGAAACGTCTTCGACCGCGTCCTGCCGAAGCGCCCGCCGGCCTGACAAGCGACTTAGCTAGAAGCAACGCATCTCCGCCTCGGCCTGCGCCCGCCTCAGTTCCGTGACCATCCCGCGCGGAACGACGGCGCTCTTGAACATCGAAAGCTGCTCGCCCGCACCCTGCTGCAAGGTCAGCACGGTCTCGGCCTCGACATATTTCTCGTAGGGCAGGATGGATGCGATCACATCGATGGAACAGGCGCATTGCCTGAGAACGTTACGGTTCTGCCCGTTGGCGGCCATACAGCCGAAGACGTAATCGGCGCGCGCCTCCGTCGGATAGTCGTTCAGCCGCTCGGGTAGGCTTTGCCCCGCCGCGGGCACAGCGAAAGCCGACACCAGGAGAAGGCAGGCGGCCAGCCACTTCATGGCCGGGCCTCGCCCTTGTCCGTCAGCGTGATCACGTTGCGATAAGCTGCATCCTCCGGCCCCTGCCCCTCTGGAACGTTTGCCTCCAGCGAATAGAGCCAGCCGGGCACCTGTTCCGAAACGGTGACGGAGAGCGCCAGCTCGGCAAAACGGCCCATCTTGCTGCGCGCCTTGTCCTTTTCGAGCGGACGCAGCGTTACCTTCTGTGCGGCAATGTCGCGATCACCGAGATGCACGGAAACCGGCACGATCTCCGCATCCTTCATCAAGGCCTCCTTGATCCGGTTACGGATGTAATAAGGGCTTCCGCCGGACTGCGCGGCGACATCCGACAATGTGCTTTCGAGGAAATACATGATGAGCGGATTGCCCACCGAAGCCGGGAAATTGCCGAGCGACCGCATCCGGGGTCCTTGCCGCAGGATCAGCGCGACATTGTCGTCGGCGGAGAGTTGCAGGCCGATATTGTCGTTATCGGGCGCCTCGCCCTTCTTTCCCGACAAAAGCACCCGATCGTAAAGCAGGGCATCCGGCGGCTCTTTTCCGGCACTCACAGGGGCCGGAACGTGAAGGCCGGAAAGCCCGCCCTTGTGAAAGAGAAGATCATAGGTTCCGGCCGCCGATGCTGTCGCGGCAGAGCCGAGCATCGCGAGAAGAAGCACGAAAAGACGCATTGCAAGCCTCCCTTTTTTGAAGAGCCTAATGCCGCCGAGATTGTCCCGTCACCGCAGACATTGGTCGGTATTGGGGGCCATATGGATGTGAGCCCGTGATCGCAGTCACGCCACCCGCGCCCGGGTCTTCCAGTCGATCAGCGCCCTCAGCCGCACGAGCTGCACCGGCTTGGTCAGCACGGCGAAGGACATTTCATCCCCCTGCGCCTGAAAATCGCGATGCCGGTTGGCGGAAATGATGATGGCCGGGATTTCGCAACCGGCAAGCGCCCTGAGCGTGCGGATCGTCTCGATGCCATTGTCGTCCTCATCGAGCTGGTAGTCGGCAAGTACGATGTCAGGCGGCGTGCCGATCTCCTGCATCAGGGAGATCGCTTCGAGCGTCGAGCCGGCCGCAAGCACGCTCGCGCCCCAGCCCTCGAGCTTCTGCGTCATCGCATGCAATTCGTCCGCATCGTTTTCCACCACCATGACGATCAGGTCCAGATCGCCCGTGGGAGCCGCCTCCACCACAGGGTTTTCATAGACTGTGACATGGCCGGGCGCGGCAAGAGGCACTTCGATCGAGAACATGGAGCCCACTCCCGGACGCGACACCAGCCGAACCGGATGATCGAGATGACGGCAGGCCCTCTCCACGATCGAAAGCCCCAGTCCCATGCCGGTGCCCTTGCCTCCACCGCCACGGGTGAATTCCTTGAACACCCGCGCCTGATCCGCCTCCGATATGCCGATCCCGGTGTCCCATACCTCGATGCGCAGGCGCGTGCCCGCAAGCCGGCAGCCGACCAACACCTTGCCACGCTCGGTATACTGGATCGCGTTGACCACGAGGTTCTGCACGGAGCGCATCAGATAGCGCTGGTCGCTCGTCACCCAGCGGCTTGACGGCACGATACAGAGCTCGATGCCTTTTTCCGCGGCAAGCGGCGCCAGATCCTCGCTGAGCCCCTGCAGCATGTTTCCAACGGAAAAGGAGGTGATGTTGAAATCGGCACCGGAACTGTCCAGCCGGGAAATATCGAGCAGCGCCTGCAGCAGGGTTTCGATCGAGGTGAAGGAGCGATTGAGACGATTGACGACCTCCCTCGCATCCCCTTCCTCGACCCTCTCCGTCAGAGTCGAGAGATAGAGCTTGGCGGCATTGATCGGCTGCAGAAGATCGTGGCTGGCCGCCGCCAGGAACCGCGTCTTGGACACGTGCGCTGCCTCCGCCGCCTCCTTGGCAAGCCGCAGGGCTCCCTCGATCTTCGTCTGCTCCGCGGCATGCACCTGCAATTGCCGGTTCGCCTCGGTCAGCTCGGTCGTGCGCTCCGCGACCCGCCGCTCGAGCAGGGCCGCGGCCTCCGTTTCCGCCGTTACGTCCATCAGGGAGACGATAAAGCCATCGTCCGGCAGGCTGTGCAGCCGCATGTCGAGCCGCATGCCGTCGCGCCTGCGAAAATGCTGTTGCACGGTCTCTCCCCGCCGCAACGCCTTGAACCAGCGCGCAAGTTCCGGCCGACGCGACTTCCGGTCGACGATCTCGTGGCGCTCGATATGTTCGAGAATCCGCTGGAACGACGCACCCTTTTTCAGGAGGGGCAAAGGCAGGCCAAGCAGCGCGCTGAAGCGTTCGTTATGCACGAGGAGTTCACCATCCGACGAGAAGGTGCAGACCCCGAGCGACATGTGGTCGAAAGCGGCCTGCAGCAGATGCGCCTGCTGGTCGATCAGGCGGTCCTTCTCCCGCCGGTTTTCCCGCACGAGATCGGTAATTTCCGTCTGCAGAACCGCGATGTTGCCGGAGGTGGTCTGGCGGCAGGAAATCTGGAACCAGCGGTCATTGCGCAGTGCTATGACAAAGGAGGAAAAGCCATGGCCCGGCACTTCCGGCAACCCGCTCACCGGCGACCGCCGCACGGCCTTCACACCCGCATCCTCCTCGCTTGCCAGCGACTTGCTGGCTTCGACGGCCCTGAGATAATCGTCGAAGGCGAGGCCTGGTTTGATCAGGGGCTCCACGTCAGGAAGAAGCCGCCGGAACTGTGTGTTGCAGACCTGCAGCCGGTCCTCGGAGAAAAGAGCGAAACCTCCCTCCATGGCAACCATGGCATCGGCAAGGTTGCGCTGCATCCGCTCCTGGGTCTGGTAGGCGATTTCCAGCTCGCTCGACGCCCGACCCAGCGTGTCCAGCGCCTTTTCCAGATCCTTGGTCTTCTCCCACACCTTGGCCTGTAGCGTGATGGCCGACTGGAACAGTGAATAGGCCGTGCCGCCCACCTCATGACCACGCTCGGCGCGGTTGATCAGCGCCTCGATGATCCGCGCCTGCTTGGCGATCTGGACTTCGGGAGGATCGCTCGGATCGATCACGGCACCGCCCCCCTTCTCGGCCGGAAGAAGGCGACGCCGACGAAGGTCTGGTTCACATGCACGCCGAGATGCTGCTCGCCATAGGTGCTGAAACCGACCACCCGGTGCTGGCGAAACCGTTCCGATGCTTCGTCGGCCAATCCCTTGCGTTCGATCTCCAGCTTCCTGAGATAACAGTCGAAACCAAGGATGAAGTCGGGCTCGGCGCCCTGGTCGTCGGTCACCGTCAGTCCGCTGTCGAGGGTGCGGATGATTTCCTTGCCACGCCCCAGTGTCAGGAGCAGTCCGTCATCGATCGCCGACAGGAAGGTCAGACCATTCTCACCGTGAATCTGCTGGATGGCGCGGACATGATAAAGGTCGCGATTGCGCACCAGCACGGGGTTTTCCGCAAAAATGGCGGGAGAAAGTTCCTCGACCGAAACGCCGACAAGACGCGCATATTCCTCCGCCGCCGGGGAACCGTTGATCTCCAGAACCAGTCGCTCCTCCGGAACCGCGCGGGTCACGACCATGCGGCTTTCCGTCGGCTGGAAGTGATCGAAACCGAGGCCGCGGAAATCGAGGTCCGTTTCCAGCAACAGAAGAAGCGCCGCATTGCTGTGAAACTGGCCGTCGCGCAGAACCTTGGTCTGCTGGAAACGCAGCCCGTCGCCGGCGGATCCGCCGAAGACCGGGATATCCGCAAGCCCCGCCTCCAGCGTGGCAACGAGGATATCCTCCTGTTTCGACAGACCGTCCGCAAAGATCAGCGCCAGACGATGACGCCCCGGCGTGCTGCCGAACTGGGCGGAGAGCCGTTCGGCCTGGGAAACCACATCGGCGATGGACAGCGGCGAAACTGGGGAAAACAGAGCCGACGCCACGCGGAAATGACTGCGCTCGAATGCAATGGCGATCAGCGCATCACTGTCATATCCGCGCGGGGTTATCTGGCCGGCAGTCGTGCAGCCGAACACCACCGTCTCCGGCATGATATCGACAAGTGCGGCTGGCAACGCATCCGTCGCCAGCCGACAGGGCAGGAAAAGCAGGACAAAGCTCGGCCGCGCACTCGACAACTGGCGGCGGATATCGCGGACAGCCTCCGTGGTATCGCCGGCATGCGACACGGCAATACGCACCGCTTTCGCGGGTCTGTTATCAAGAGCCTCCCGTAGCGCCGTCACCCGCCTGCCATCCTCCGCTGGCTGTCCTCACGGGTAAGGTGGTTTGCCGCCGCCATGGCCTCCTATTGAAGGTTATGGCGGATGGAAACCTCCCTCACCAGCATCGCCGCCTGCGTGCGGTTGTGCACGCCGAGCCGCCGCAAGAGCGCAGTGATATGCGCCTTGACGGTCGCTTCCGCGAGTTGCATCTCGTAAGCGATCAGCTTGTTCGGCATGCCCTCGCAGATCAGGCTGAGAATGCGCGTCTGTTGCTGCGAGAGATGGGCGATCTTGCGCGAGATCGTCTCGACGGAACGATCACCCTCCTTCGGACGGGCCGGCATGGCATAACCCGGCGGCACATAGGTCTTGCCATTCCAGATATCCGTCATGGCCTCCTGGAACACCTGCCGCCCGGTTTCTTTCGGTATGAACCCCGCCGCGCCGGCGGCAATCACGGATTGCACGACGCCTTCCGTCGTGATCGCCGAAATGACGATCACCGGAACATCCGGCATCTTTTCCTTTATCTTCAGGAAACCGCTCAGGCCCGACGCATCAGGCAGGTTGAGATCCAGAATGACGAGATCCGGCGAAAACCGCATGCGTATTTGATGCAGTGCCTCGCCTAGCGTAGTCGCTGTTCGAACCCGACGGGTATTGAAAATGCTCTCCATCGTCGTCGCAAGAGCATCGCAATAAAGCGGGTGATCATCGATCACCAGCGCCGACTTGATCGAAAGCGACGATACGGACAGTTCTGCCCGCGACATGGCTTTCCTCCCAAAAATATTCCCTGTCTGGATAACGAAGCGTCTCCACTCCGCTCCGCATATTCATTGGATATATTTCTGCTCCCAAATGTGGCCGGCTCTCCCCAACTCAACCACGCGTATTTTGTTACACAGATTCATGATGCATGCAATTGCCGAATTCCCGGGCAGGAGGTGGTGTCAAACAAGGCAAATTTCGAATTTTCTTATGTTCACAGCAGCAAACATCACCATTCATGCCCTTTCACCGCGCACCGGACGATGCGCCTTCATTCAGCGGTGAACAGCGGTTCGCCACAAGGTCGCAGGGCCATAAACAACTTGCATCGGACAAGTGTCGACAGTATGTCTACATATATTTCAGCGCAAACGGATCGGCTGTCACGATGCCCGCACCTACGACCTCGGACGAAACGATCGAGACGCCACGCTCCCGTGGCTCCGGCACGCAAACTGTATATGCCGCGCTGCGCCAGGAAATTCTGGCGATGACACTGCCGCCCGGCAGTCCCCTCGACGAGGTGCGGCTCTCGGATCGCTTCGGCATGTCTCGCACCCCGATCCGCGAAGCCCTGCTCCGTCTAGCCTCCGACGGCTTGGTCACCACGCTTCCGAACCGCAATACCATCGTCTCCACCATCGATTTCGCCACGCTGCCCACCTATTTCGATGCACTGACGCTGATGTATCGCGTCACGACCCGCGCTGCAGCGGCGCACAGGAATCCGGCCATCATGGCCACCATCCGCAAGCACCAGAACGAGTTCGAAGCGGCAGTGAAGGCGCAGGACGCCTATGCGATGATCGAGGCGAACCGAGAATTCCACGTCGCCATCGCCGAACTGGGCGGCAATCCCTACTACACCACCTTCTTTGCCCGTCTTCTGGACGAAGGCCGACGCATTCTCCGGCTCTATTACTCGACCTTCGACGACCGCCTGCCGCTGCAATATGTACAGGAGCATGAGGACATGATCGCCGCAATCGAGGCAGGAGACGTCGAGCGCTCCGACCGTCTCGCCATCGCCCATGCGGAACAGATCGTGCGCCAGATCCAGGAATACATCGCGCGCGACATGAACCACGCCGTATCGATCGGCAACCTCTGAGCCATTTCACCTCACCCGAAACCAGATCAATCCAACCGCAAGAGAATTCTCCGATGCCTGTTCAAACGAAAGCCGATGTCGTCGTCATCGGCGCCGGAATTGTCGGCGCCATGTCGGCCCTCCATCTTCAACAACAGGGCCGCAACGTCGTGATTCTCGACCGCACAGGGCCCGCCGCCGGTGCAAGTGCGGGAAACGCCGGCATTCTGGCTTTTCCGGAGATCATCCCCATCCCGTCTCCCGGCGTCATGTTCAAGGCACCGAAATGGCTCCTCGACCCGCTCGGCCCGCTCAGCATCCGGCCGGCCTATGCGCTGAAGATTGCACCCTGGCTCTGGCATTTCTGGCGTGCCAGCTCACGCAAGACCTTCGAGCAGGGCATCGTGACACAAGCCGCAATGATGGAGCTTGCCGCCGTCGAAATGGCCCGCATCCGCGCCATTCCGGAGCTTGCCACCTTCTTCGACAATACCGGCACGCTGGACCTCTATGACAGCGAGGAGAGCTTCGACGCGGCAGCCCATGACTGGCGCGAGAAAGAGAAAGCCGGTTTCGAGTTCCGGCGCGTGAACCGCAAGGAAATCGAGGAATTGCAGCCGGGCCTCGCCCCCCATTTCCAGCATGCGATGTATTCCGTTTCCGGCGTGCAGATCAACGACCCCAAGGAGTTCACCCGGGCGGTATGCGCGCAGGCGGAAGCTGCCGGTGCCGCCTTGCGGACCGCCGACGTTACCGACATTGCCGCGACAGGCGACGGCGCGACCATCACGCTCGCGAACGGTGAAAGCATTGCAGCCGGAACAGTAGTGCTGGCCGGCGGCGCCTGGTCGAAGAAACTCGCCGCAAGGCTGGGCGACAGTGTCCCCCTGGATACGGAACGAGGCTACAACACGACGCTGCCGGCCCAGTCCTTCAATTTAAAACGCCAGCTTTATTTCAACGATCACGCCTTCGTCGTGACGCCGCTTGCGCATGGCATCCGGGTCGGCGGCGCTGTCGAACTCGGGGGCCTCGATCTCGCCCCCAACTACAACCGGTCGAAGAACCTGCTGGCCAAGGCCGGCCGCTTCCTGCCCGAACTGGATACGCGCGGCGGAACGGAATGGATGGGCTTCCGCCCGTCGCTGCCCGATTGCCTGCCGGTCATCGGCTATTCGAAGGCAAGCCGTTCGGTCGTCTATGCCTTCGGTCACGGACATCTGGGGCTGACGCAATCGGCGGCCACCGGAAAGCTCATTTCCGATCTCGTCGCGGGCCGCGCCACCGGCATGTCGCTCACCCCCTTCCGTCCGGACCGCTTCAACTGACATTCGGCCGTTCGGCGCTCTGCCATGCGGCCAGATCAGCCCGGAACCACCGCTCCGACACGATCATGATACAAAGGAACCCAAGATGACGCCGAACACTCCAGCGCCGCGTATTTCCGACGAAGAAAGACTGGCAAGGCTCTTCCGCCTGCGCTCCGCCATCGAGGAGGCGGGCCTTGGCGGCGTATTGCTCGGACCGACGGAAAGCCTGCGCTATTTCACCGGTCTCGTCTGGCATGCAAGCGAGCGTCTTCTCGGCGCACTGGTCACGCCAACGGCGCTCTATTACATCGTCCCCGGTTTCGAGCAGAGCCGGGTCGAAAGCCTGCCGCACCTGCCGGGTGAAATCTGTGTCTGGCAGGAAGAAGAAAGCAGCGCCGCACTCGTCGCCTCGCTTCTCGGCACCGGCAAGAGCCTCGCCGTCGACGATGCCGTCGCGCTCTTCGTCTATCATGCACTGGCTCGCGAACTTGGCGCAGACCGACTTGTCGATGGCGGTCCGATCATCCGTAACCAGCGTCTGCGGAAATCCCCTGCCGAAATCGCCATCATCCAGTATGCGATGGACCTCACGCTCGATGTGCACAAGCGCGCCCACGGCATCCTGAAACCGGGTATTCGCGCCTCCGAAGTCGTCCGCTTCATCGATGACGAACATCGCGCGCGCGGCGGCGAAGGCGGCTCCAGCTTCTGCATCGTCTCCTTCGGCGAGGCGACCTCCCTGCCGCACGGCGCGGATGGCGATCAGGTGCTGCAATCCGGCGATGTCGTTCTGGTCGATACCGGCTGCCGCATCGACGGCTATCATTCCGACCTGACCCGCACCTACATGCTCGATGAGCCGACAGAGGAATTCACCCGCATCTGGGCAATGGAACGCGAGGCACAGCAGGCCGTGTTCGAAGCCGCAAAGATCGGCGCGCCCTGCGAAAGCCTCGACGATGCGGCGCGCGCCGTGCTCGCCCGCCACGGTCTTGGCCCCGACTACCGCCTGCCCGGCCTGCCCCATCGCGCCGGCCACGGCCTCGGCCTCGAAATCCATGAGGAGCCCTTCATCGTGCGCGGCAATCGCACGGCGCTCGCGGAAGGCATGTGCTTCTCCAACGAGCCGATGATCGTCGTTCCCGGCAGCTTCGGCGTGCGGCTCGAGGACCACATCCACATGACCGCCACCGGTCCTGAATGGTTCACCCTACCGGCGAAAGGCCCCACTGAGCCCTTCGCCTGACAACTGCCGGCACCCTATTGGCGGAAATGGGTCGTCCCGCGTTTTTCGCCGGCGGCCCATTCTCGTTTCGACGGCAGCCTGATATTCGGACCTTGCCGCAGAGCCAAGACAGACAGACAGAACGACAGGAACAGCAGCAATGTCAGCAGAAATCGAATTCATTCCCGTGGAAGACGCAACGAAGCTCGCGACCGGGATTCTTCTCGGCCTCGGCCTGTCCGCCGGCCATGCCGAAGCGATCGCCAGATCGGTCGTCACTGCCCAGCGCGACGAATGCTATTCCCATGGTCTCTGGCGCCTGCTCGGTTTCGTACCGACCACCCGCAAGGGCAAGGTCAGCCTGAATGCCGTGCCCGAGGTGGATGCCTCCGCCCCCGGCGTAGTCAAGGTCGATGCCCGCTACGGCTATTCGCTGCTCGCTTTCCGTGAAGGCCTGCCGCATCTCGTCGAGAAGGCCAACACGCTCGGCATCGCGGCCATGGCGATCAACAATTGCTACCACTTCTCCGCGCTGTGGCCGGAAGTGGAGGACATCGCCGCCGCCGGGCTGGTGTCGCTGGTCATGACGCCGAGCCATAGCTGGGTGGCTCCGGCCGGCGGCAAGAAGCCGGTTTTCGGCACCAATCCGCTGGCCTTCGGCTGGCCGCGTCCCGGTCCCAATCCATTCGTCTTCGATTTCGCTACCAGTGCGGCAGCCCGCGGCGAGATCGAACTGCATCGCCGCGCCGGCAAGACCATTCCGCTCGGCTGGGGCATCGATAGCGAGGGTAACGACACCACCGACCCGACGGAAGCCCTGAAGGGCGCAATGCTGACCTTCGGCGGCCACAAGGGATCCGCCCTCTCGGCCATGATCGAACTGATGGCCGGCCCATTGATCGCCGACATGACCAGCGCCGAATCCATGGCTTTCGACGATGGCGCAGGCGTCACCCCCTGCCATGGCGAACTGATCATCGCGCTCGATCCGAAGGTGTTCCTCGGCGGAGCGATGGCCGAAAACATGCAGCGGGCGGAAAAGATGTTCGACGCCATCACCGGCCAGGGCGCCCGGCTGCCGTCGCAGCGCCGCTACGAGGCCCGTGCCCGCAACCGGGAACTCGGTGTTCCGGTCCAGAAATCGCTGCTCGCGGAACTGCGGGAAACGCTGGCGTCGCTCGGCTGATAACGATCGACGCAATGCGAGATTTCAGGAAGTGGCGCCGCTGAAGGCGCTGCCCTCTCTCGCATCGTCATGCTCGGGCGCCGCAGTCTTGTGATTGCGGGCCTTGAGATGATCCGCCAGCCGGATCGCCAGCGCCAGGATCATCAGCGTGGGATTGGCATGCCCCCCGGTCGGGAAGACCGAACTGCCGGCAATGAACAGCCCGTCCACGCCATGCACCATGCCATCGGCATCGACAACGCTGGTTGCCGGATCGGTTCCCATCCGTGTCGTGCCGGACGGATGGGCCATGTCCATGAAGACCCCTTCTCCGTCGCCATCATGAGCAATCCAGTCGGCCAGTGCCGGCTTCGGCAGGCCGACGCGGGTAAACTCGCTGGCCATCATTTGCGCCAACCGCTTGACGCTTTCCCGCTCGGTCGGGCCAATCTTCCAGTCCACCTTCGGAAGCGGCGTGCCGAACCGGTCGCTCATGCGCGAGAGCGTTACCCGACTGTCCGGGTTCGGCGGCTGCTCGACCATCACGTCGAAGCGCAGCTCGTCGGCTTTGCGCGGCAGGCCGCGCTTGCGGATAAGCCTGTTGTAAAGCCCCCCGGCTACCAACCCCGGCGACTGCAGAACGGTGGCGATATCGCCCGGCAGACGCGAACTCGAACCTTTGGAAATGCGCTTCACCGCGGCCCAGGGATCGTCGGACGCGAAGGTCTGGACGGGATAGGTGGCGCAGTTCGTCAGCCTTTCCCGCTCCTGCAGTTCCGGACTGAGCGACATGCCATGCAGGTAGAAATGCGAACGGCCCTTGTGGGTGAGGCCGAAGAAACCGAAATGCTCCGCAACACGGTCGATATCCGGGCCTTTGAAGCGGGCGATGACTGTGCGCGGGTGATCCGCGAGATACCGTCCGACGACATCCGCACCGTTGCCGATACCGTTCGGCATGACCGAATTGGAGGCGAGCAGCAGACGCGCATTTTCCACCCCGCCGGAGCAGAGCACGACGGTGCGGGCGTGAATGGAAGCCTTGTTGTCGCCAAGGCTGCGGACATCGAGCGAAGTCACCCGCCGCCCCGACGGCTCGACATTGATCCGCGTCACCGTGCCATAGGTGAGGATATCGATGTTCGGCGCCTTGAGGTCGCGCGCGACGTCCACGAAACGCATAGGCTCGCCCCGCACCGTGCGCTGATGGCTGAATTGCCAGAAGAACGAACGCAGCAGGTGGTGATCGACACCACTGTCTCGCGGAGGAGAACGCAGGAGGCCGTTGAGGCGCTCATCATACAAATTCGGCCCGAGATTGAGCAAGTCCGCGGCCCGTTCGAGCGCCGCGTCCAAGCTCTGGCGGGGGAACGGCCATCCCGAGCCGGGCAGCCAGGCTCGCTGCCGGAAATCGACCTCGTCAAAGGCGGCGCATTTGCCGACCCATGTGTGGGTGCTGCCGCCAAGGCAGCGATTGCGCAATTCGAAAGCGGGAATATCGTTGAGCCAGGCAAGGCTGCCGGTGTAACCGCGCCCCAGCCGCTCGGACGCCTCGTTGCGCGAGGGTTGGCCGACGTTCTCGACGCGATTGAGCGATTGCGTCTCGCCGTCGAGTTCAAAGCCGCCGCTTTCGATCAGCAGCACCTTGATGGAGGTGTTCGCGAGTTCCCGGGCGATGGCCAGCCCTGCCGGTCCGGCGCCGATGATGGCGACATCGGCATAAAGCAGAGTATCCCGCGGAGCGGTTCGCAGATCACGCACACTCATACTGCACCCCTTTGCCACGCCCTGATGTCCCCTCATGGTGGCCTTCAATTGGTAGCAAACTGGCCGTTTTCCGGAACTTGGCCAATGTGGGTAGCGACGGATCCGAACATACCCATTCCGTCGGAACCGAGGCGTAAGCAACCACCGGACCCTAAGCCGGATGTCCGTTTTGAAACGTCTGGAAAGAGCGCTTAGGCTCTGGGGATATTGGAAAACTGCGCGTCGATGGAGGGGGTCATGGCACGTGTTGGCTTAAGGGAATGGCTGGCGATAGCACCGGTCATCGCTTCCGGCAGGCTTTCCCGTTACGGCAACGGCGATGGCGGCCCTCTTACACGCTTCGAGACGGCCTTTTCGGAAAGCTTCGGCGTGAAGCATGTGCTGACGACCAGCAGCGGAACCGGTGCCTTGATTGCGGCGCTGGTTGCCGCCGGCATCGGCCCGGGCGACGAGGTTCTGGTTCCGGCCTATACATGGATCGCATCGGCCGCCGCGCCGCTTGCCGTCGGCGCGGTCCCCGTCCTCGTCGAAATCGACCAGACGCTGACGATCGACCCTGCCGATATCCTGCGCAAGATCACTCCCAACACCCGCGCCATCATCCCCGTTCACATGGCCAACATGGTCTGCGACATGGACAGCATCATGCGGATCGCCCGCGAACACGGTCTTCTGGTGATAGAGGACGCCTGCCAGGCGGTCGGCCTCAGCTACAAGGGCAGGCGCGCCGGCACCATCGGCGATATCGGCGCCTTCAGCTTCAATCAGTTCAAGAACATCAGCATCGGTGAAGGCGGAGCAATCGTCACCAATGACGATCACTTCTTCGCCCGCGCCCGCATGTATCACGACATCGGCTCGGTGTTCCGCGGCCATCTCGACAACGCCAATGAACCGCTTCTGCCCGGCATCAACATGAAGGCGAGCCAGATCCAGGGCGCCATGCTCAATGTCCAGCTCAGTAAGCTCGACCCGATGGTGCGGCGGATGCGCCGACGCTACGACGCCCTGTCACGCATACTGGAAGAAGGCGGCGAGCTGCATGTCGGTCCGCATAACGACCGGGCCAATGCCGCGGGCCTGCACGTCATCTTCGACAGCGAGGAAGAAGCCAAAAGCTTCGCCGCTCGCAACAAGCGCGGCGTCTATCGCCTGCACGACTCCAGCCGCCACGTCTACACCTTCTGGCAACCGATCCTCGAGCAACGCCCCATTCATCCGAAGATGAACCCCTTTGCCTGGGCGGAGAGGAAGATCGACTATTCGCCGAGCGCCTGCCCCCGTTCTCTCGACATCCTCAAGCGAACCTGCCGCATCGGCCTCGGGGAGAATTATCCTCTGCCGCTCATGCAGTACTTCGCCCGCAAGATGGCGCGCCAGAACGCGACGCCGGACCGCGGCCTTGTCGCGACACCGGGGATTTCCTGACATGCTGGCGCGGACGGAGTTGATTGAAGCCGAACATGAAACCGCGTTTGTGGACATCTGGAGCTGGTCACTCGACCAGCCCGACGACGAAATCGCTCGCCTCACAAACCTTCTCGCGACGGACGAGGCCATCCGCGCCGCCCGTTTCGTCAAGGAACGCGACGCCAGGCGCTACGTCGCCGGCAGGGGGCGGCTGCGGCTGATCCTCGGTGACTATCTCGGCATTGCGCCGAGGCGGCTGACCTTCGCCTATAACGATTTCGGTAAGCCATACCTTACTTCGGCAAGCCGTACGGACCTGCATTTCAACCTCAGCCACAGCGCCGACCGCGCCGTGCTGGCCATATCGGACCGCTTCCCGCTCGGCATCGACATCGAGCAGGCGAAGCCGATGGAGGAAGACATTGCGGGCCATTTCTTTTCGCCCAAGGAATGCGCCGTGCTACGCGCCATGCCGCAGCATCTCTATATTCCGGGCTTCTATCGCTGCTGGACCCGCAAGGAGGCCTTCGTGAAAGCCCATGGCGCCGGCCTGTCGCTGGCGCTCGACGCCTTCGACGTGCCTCTCGACAACGATACGGCATTGAAGCTGGAGCGCCTTGACGACACCATCGGTACGCCCGATGACTGGAGCCTGCTGGATCTCGATGTCCCCGAAGGTTTCTTCGGCGCGGTCGCGGCACTCACCTCCGGCACGCCTGTAGAACTGCGATACAGGTTCTGACCTCTGAGCGAAACCGACACAGGTTATCTCCGCAACGAATGCCCTAGATCGTCAGCCTGGCGTCGATGATGTATCGCCCACCGGCTGCATCGAAGTGATGGCAACCCATCAGGCCCGGTTTGAAATCCGGGGTGATCGTTCGGATGCAGCGTTCCCTGTAGGTATCGAGATCCAGCTGCTCGATCTCCATGATGTTGAGGCCGTACCCGTAAATGCCGTGTTCGTTGCGCTGTGACGGACGGTAAAGCCTTCCGTTGTGCTCGAACATGCGCCCGCCATTGCGGGCAATCGTGCTGTCGATGACCACCGGGTTTCGCTTGTGCGGCACGACGCGCGCGAGCTTCGGCCCGTCCACCTCGAAGACATGCAACTCGCTGCAATGATCCTCGTAGGCGTGGAAATCGGAGAGGTTGGTGAAGAGCCACCACTTGCCCTGATAGAACGTCAGCGAACTGTCGGCGGGCGACAACCCCTCCAACGCCGTCGAATAGAGTTCCCATTTGAGCGGGAACTCGACGCAGCGCCAGACCTCCAGCCGCCGCGCCTGATTGGTTTCCGGCATCATGAAGAGATCGCCGTCATGCCGGAAGATGAAGGGGTAGGAAAGGTGATGGTCGCATTCGAGCGCCACGCCCAGCCGCTCCAGCTTGTCGCCGACGAAACGGCTGACCGCGATATGGGCCTTGTGCTGCCCTTGCGCATAGGCCTCGTAGAACAGGTAGCACTCCCCCTCATGCTCCAGAATGAAGGGATCCGCGCGGATCTCGTCGCTATCGGGCACGATCTCGACAGCCTGGCTCGGATCGAAATCGTCGATCGTGCCGCGACCGGTGTAAAGCGTCCAGACGGCGGAACCGCCCCCAAATTTTGACATCACCGCCTTGCCTGCCCTGCCGAGCAATTCGCTCGACAGCGAATAGGCGTAGCGCAGGAGATCGATATGGGATGGCGCGGTTAACGGACGCGCTGGCTCGGCTTTGCCCATCGCGCCACCAAGGTTCCGGGTATCGGCGATGCGCCCAAGTTCCCGCATGACCAGCGTCACTGCGCGCTCCTTGACGAAATCCCCGTTTCGCACGGCGCTGAACTTGGTGTTGAAGGCTGATGACGCGATGCACAGCGTATCGGCAGGATCTCCACGCCGAACGAAAAGGTGCAGCCCCGTAGATGGCTGTTTCTCGACGACGCTGGAATAGCCGGACCAGTCGACGTCTCCTGAACTCTGCGCCGAGAAGGAAAGATGCCACTCCCCGAACGGCAAGAGGCGCACAGCCTCATCCGGCAATCCGTCCGCGGCAAGGCAAATGACGAGATCGACCCCCTTGAGACTGGCGCCGAGGCGTTCTGCACCGCCCCGCCCGGCACCGTTACCGATATATTCGAAACGCTGGACTTCGGGATCGAAATGCTGAGGCACAAACACGGGCTGGCGACCAAGTGTTGCCCGTTCGAGCCGTGAGGCGAGGCTAAACAGCGGCGACGGCTTGTGCTCCACGGGATGTTGCGGGCACAGCACGAAGACATCCAGCCGAAAGCGGTTGTCGCCGGCAATGCGATCCAGCACCCGCAGCTGCCAGTTTTCGAATCCGCCCGTTCTGTCGGTCGCCACGCCGATCCGCAGCGGCTGCGAAGCCGAAAGCGGCGATGAGTTATTCAGATGCATAGCGGGATTGTCGGCCATGTCAGAACCGTTCCGCCAGCAGCTTGTCTTCGACGGAGAGCGCAAGGGTGCGAATGCCGTCCATGGTCAGGGAATCCTCGTGCCAGCCGTCGAGATCGATGACCTCGGCATCCTGACCGGCGGCATCGCCCCATCCGAACCTGAGCCTGCCGGCACGCGGATGATTGGCCTGACTGCGGAAAAGCAGCGCGGCTCCCCCCTTTACCGGCTTGTAATCGCGCGCCGCCTGAACCAGCAGATCGGTCACCAACGCGTTGGAGCTTTCCTCCGGCGTATAGTTGGCGCCCCCGACCCCGAGCTTCTGCATCAGGTTCAGGGTCAGGTTGAATTCCTTGAGAAAGACCATCAGGCGCATGCGACCGGACAGGAGCTTGCCGGTGAAATAGCCGAGACGCTTGATGCGCTTTTCGGTGTTCCACCAGCGCTGGCGGGACTTCGGCAGCGACCGGAAATAACCGGGCGCCCATGAATCGATCACCGCGGAGAACGCGACATCGACCCCGGCTTCCCGCAACTGGCGGGCAACCTCGATCGCCAGCACGCCGTTCACGCACAGCCCGACGATGACGATCGGTCCGCGATGCTCGCCAAGCTGCATGGCCTCGATCGCCTGCGCGGCAATGTCCTGCAGCGAAGCCCCGACCGTCGACCGATCCTTCGCCGCGCCGAACATGTTGACGTTATAGACCGAGATCGAATCGTCCAGCTCGTTCGCAAGGCGATAGTAGAGGAAGGGATTATTGAGCGTGTAGACGGAGCAAGGTCCGGTTCCGGTCTTGTAGACGCTCATCTCCCAGGGCGAACGTCTGGGGCTTTCGCCTTGTTCGTCTTCATCGCCACCGAAAAGCGCATGCGCAAATCCCTTGAGCGTCGGCTCCTTGAAGAGAAGCGCGAGATCCGCCTTCACTCCGAAGCGCTCGCGAACGGCCGAAAGCATCCTCAGCGCGAGCAGGGAATGTCCGCCAAGCGCAAAGAAATCGCCTTCCGGCTCGACCGTCTTCAGCTCGAGCACATTGGCCCAGATCTCGGAAAGCGCCGAGATGCGCTGCGCCGCCGACATGGCGGAAGTGTCCTCCGGCGAAGATGCCGCCTCGGCTTCCCTGGGCGCCGGACGGAACCGCGACAGCTCGATCACCGGAACGTCCGCCACCTGTCCGCCGCGCGGCGGTACACGCAAAGCCGAAAGAGGCGCATCCGGATGTTCCAGCGCCAGTTCGTAGATGTCCTGCCAGAGTTGCAGGAGACCTTCGATGGTGCTGCGATCGAAGAGATCGGTGTTGTATTCGATCGACATGCGCCAGCCGGACGGACGCCCGATCATGATGAAGCTCAGGTCGTAGATGACACCCGGCGATTGCGACGGCGCGCTGATGAGTTCGAAATCCCCGTAGCGCCGGTCTTCGAGAAACGCCTTCTGCAGGTTGAAATTCACCGAGATCAGCGGGTTGCGCGAGGGATCGCGCACCGGGTTGAGCATCTCAACCAGCTTGTTGAACGGCATCCGCTGGTGATTGAGGGCCGCGGTGACGGTCTCGCTTGTTGCGTGGATGTGGTCCGAAAACGAGGCATCGGACGAAACGGGAAAACGCAGGACGAGGTTGTTGATGAAGACGCCTATCAGGTCTTCGAGGTCGGAATGATCCCGGCCGGCGATCTGCGTTCCGAACAGGATGTCCTTCGCGCCGGTGAAGCGATGCAGCATCGCGCTCATGATGGCGGCGCCGTAACCGTAAAGCGAAACGCGCTGCTCGCGGGCCGCCCTCTCGATCCGCTCGCCGAAATCCGCCGGTCTCACGACGGACAGGATATTCCCGTTATTGCTCTTGATCGCCTGTCGCGGATGATCGGTCGGAACCTCGAAATAGGGCGCATTACCCAGTTGTTCCTTCCAGAAGGTCTTTTCCGTCTCGAAGCCGTAGCTTCCCAGATATTCGTCCTGCCACAGGGCGAAATCCCCGTATTGCAGGGGAAGTTCCGGCAGGACGGGCTGGCGACCCGCATCGATTGCGGCGGCGATTTCCCCGACCTCACGGCCCAGCACCCGGATCGACCAGCCATCGAAGCAGCTCTGATGCGCCGTGATCAGGATGAAGGCCCGGTCGTTTTCCACCATCAGCAAGGTAACGCGGAACAGGCAGGGCTTCCCAAGATCAAAGGGAGCCGAAGCCGTCTCCTCGCCGATGGACAGGATACGCTGCTCCCGCTGCGCACTTGGCATGTTCCTGAGATCGATGACCGACATGCGGAAATCAACCGCTTCCACCACCTGCTGGTAAGGCCTGCCGCGCCGCTCGACGAAGCGGGTCCTGAGAACCTCGTGGCGCTGGATGATGCGGCGCAACGCCGCCTCGATGGTGGAGGCCTTGAAGGCTCCCCTGATTTCCCAGCGGACGGCGACGTTCAGGGCCGGATTGCCGGGTTTGAGCTGATCGAGAACCCAGCAGCGCAACTGCGTCTGCGTGCACGGGAATTCTGCGATGAGACCGGACTCGGAGCCCGATGCGACTGTCGTGTTTTCCATCTGACTCATGACACACTCTCTACTCGGCGACGCGCACCGTTACGGAAATCCTTCAGCGACGGGATCTGGTAGGTCATGCCGGCCGGTTCCGCGTCCTTCTGCTCCTCGGCATAGGCAGCGAGTTCCGCAATCGAGGGATGGCGAAGCAGATGCTTGGCTTCCAGCGGCAGGCCGGCATCCAGCATGCGGGCGGCTATGCGGAAGATGGTGAGCGAGTCCGCTCCCAGCGCATAGAGATTGTCCTCGACGCCAATGTTCTCGACATCCAGCACCCCCTTCCAGATGGTCCAGAGCCTGGTTTCCATCTCGGTCCGCGGCTTGACCTTGGTTGCGGCGGCGGCAGCCTCGTGCTGGCGGATATCCCGTTGTTCCAGCGCCTTGCGGTCGAGCTTGCCATTGGCGGTCTGCGGCAATGCCGTTTCGAGCACCCACGCCGCCGGCACCATGTAGGCCGGCAGGTTCGCCCGGGCCAGCGCTGCAAGCCCTGCGGCATCGGGAACGGACGTGCCCGGTTCGGTGACGTAGTAGCAGACGAGCGAGACGTCACCCTTGCTGTTGCGGACACCGACGACCGCGCATTGGCGAACCCCATCGACCTGCGAAATCACCGCTTCGATGTCGCCCAGTTCAATGCGGAAGCCGCGCAGCTTGATCTGGTTGTCGCGACGGCCGAGCAATTGCAGGGAACCGTCGGTGAGACGCCGGCCGACATCGCCCGTCTTGTAGAGACGCTGCATGCCACCCTTGCCGACATCGCGCTTCACGAAGGCCGCCTCGGTGAGATCGGGGCGGTCGAAATAGCCCTGGGCCAGACCGTCGCCGCCGATATGCAGCTCGCCCGTCACGCCGACCGGAGCGATCCGGCCGTCCTGATCGAGGATGTGCAGCTGTGTGTTGGCGATCGGATGCCCGATGGTGACGGGCGCGTCATTGTCGAGAACCTGCTGCACGGAAGACCAGATGGTCGTTTCCGTCGGGCCATACATGTTCCAGAGTTCGCCTTCCATTCGAACGAGGGTGCGGGCCAGATCCTTCGGCAGCGGTTCGCCGCCGCAAAGCTTCTTCAGCCGCATCGTCTTGCCCATGCCGGCTTCGACCAGCATCTGCCAGAGTGTCGGCGTGGCCTGCAGCACCGTGGCATTGCTTTCCTCGACCAGCCGGACCAGAGCGAAACCGTCCTGAACCTGCGTACGATCTGCGATCACCACCCTGGCGCCGGCGATCAGGGGCAGGTAAAGCTCCAGCCCCGCGATATCGAAGGAGATCGTGGTCACCGCGACGAGCGTATCGTCGGCGGCAAGACCCGGTTCCTTCTCCATCGACAGCATGAAGTTGGTCAGCGCGCGATGGGAGATGGCGACACCCTTCGGCGTGCCGGTCGATCCCGAGGTGAAGATGACATAGGCCATCGTTTCGGTATCGATCGGCAAGGTCTCCAGCGCATCGCTGGAAAGACCGCCGATGGCCTTTGCGTCACTGTCCGACCGAATGATGGCGACGCCATCGCCCGCCAATGCGGCACCGGCATCGCTGTCGCAGATCATCGCGACGGGCCGGGCTGTTTCCAGCGTCTGGCGCAGGCGCGGTTCGGGATGGCCCGGATCGAGCGGAATATAGGCATGGCCCGATTTCATGATGGCAAGCAGCGCCACCAGCATGTCGAGCGACCGGTCGACCAGAAGCGCGATACGCTGCCCTTTACCGGAAACGACAGAACCGATGTGACGGGCGAGCCTGTTCGACTGCTGATCCAGTTCGCCATAGGTGAGTGTCTTGCCGCGATGCACGGCCGCGACCTTTTCCGGATGCTCGGCTGCCTTGCGGGAGAACAGCGAGAACACGAAGGCGTCCCGGTCATAATCGACCGTGCTCTGGTTCAGGCCATCGACCAGCCAGTCGGTTTCTTCAGGAGACAGGAGCGACAGGGCGGCGATCGGCTGTTCCATATCCTTCGCCAATGCCGTGACCAGCGACACGAAATGACCGACCCAGCGTTCGACGGTCTCGCGATCGAGCACGTCGGCATTGTAGTCGACATCGATACGGATGCCATCAGCTCCCTCGATCATGTTGAGGAACATGTCGAAGTTGGAGAAGGCCTTCGGATTGGGTTCCATCTTCGCCGTCAGCCCGGAGAATTCCGCATTGCCGGCCACCCGTTCAAGATTGAACTGGATGCCCGTCAGCGGCAGACGGCGCGGATCACGCTTGACCCCGAGCGTCTTCACCAGCGTGCCATAGGTATAGTCCTGGTGTTCGAACGCCTTCAGCACGAGCTGCTGCGTCGCCTTCAGATGCGCCTCGAAGGGGCTGGAAGCCTCCACCATCTGGCGAAGCGGCAGGAGGTTGACGCAGTGGCCGACAAGCGTCTGGCCGTCGAGCAGGCTCTGGCCGGCAGACGGTATGGCGATCACAACATCAGGCTGAGCCGACAGGCGGGCCACCATGACCTGCAGGGCCGCAAGCAGGGTGGAAAACAACGTCGCACCGCTGCGCGCACCGCGCTTCTTCAGGTCCTTGTAGACATCGGCCCCGATCTTCACCGTGCAGGTTCCGCCGGCAAAGGTTCGCTGTTCGGGATAGGCCCGGTCGAACGGCATTTCCGCCGGTTCCGGGATGTCCTTGAACTGGTCGTGCCAGAACTTCTGGGTCTCGGGATTGACCTCGGCATCCGGTGCAAGATCCGTCGCATAGGTCGCGAACGAAAGAGCCGGATCGAACTCGGGGTCTTCCCACCCATCAGGGCGGAATAGGCCACAGACAGTTCCTCCACCAGCACGTTCATCGACCAGCCGTCGCAGACGATGTGATGGGCGGTGAAGACGAAGGCGTGCCGGTCCGTGCCGAGCTTGACGAGCCTTGCCCGCGCCAGCGGCCCCTGTACCAGATCGAAGGGCATATGCGCTTCATCGTCGGTGATCGCCCGAAGCACGTCCTCGCCATCGCCTTCCTGCGACAGATCGATAGTATCGACGGCAAGATCGAAGTCGGGGATGAAGCTGAAACGCTCGCCGTTGCGGTCGAAGCGAATGTGCAGGGCGTCATGCCGGTCGATGACCGTCTTCAGCGCCCTGAGAAAGGTAGCCTGATCGAGGGAGCCGTCGAGCGTCAGCGTGAAGGACTCGTTGAAGGAGCAGGATGCCTCTTCGCCAAGCTGGGCAGCGAGCCAGATTTCCGACTGGGCCTCCGTCAGCGGAGCCGATTGAGGCCGCTCGGCTGCAGTGACGACCTTCTTGACCGGTGCATCACGGGTGATCGCCGGCACGCTGACGCCCTTCGGCGCCAGAATGCCGACGGATTGCAGCGCGTCGACGCCATCGCGGTAGGCCTTGGCGATTGCCTGGAAATCCGCTTCGCTGTGTTCCGTCGTCAGGAAGCAGGGATAGCCATCCTGCGTGTGGATGCCGTTCATCCTCATGATGGGATAGAGCAGCCCGCCGAGCGGATCGAGACCGCTGAAATCCGTATAGAACCAGCTCTTGTAGCCGTTGACGACCGGACCGATGCCACGCTTTTCGAGATCGGAGTTGATTTCCGCGACGAGCGCTTCCGTGCGCGTTGCGACGCGGTCGTAAAGTGCGGCACCCTCGCCCTTGATATGTTCGAGCACCGCCTTGACGGCCGACAGCACGACCGGATGGCGAACAAAGGTGCCGGCAAAGAAGGTCGGGGCCACCATCGGGACGGAATCGTCGCCATAATTCCAGTAACCGCCGTCGAGCGCATCCATGAAGCGGCTGTTGCCCGTCAGGACACCGATCGGCATGCCGCCGCCGACCACCTTGCCGTAGGTGGCCATGTCACCCCGGATACCCCACACGGCCTGCATGCCGCCCGAGTGAACACGGAAACCGGTCACGACCTCGTCGAATACGAGGGCGAATTCCGATGCGGTCGCGATTTCCCTGAGGCTGCGGACGAATTCCTGCGGCCTGAGTTCGGGATGGCGGCTCTGCACCGGCTCGATGATGACGGCAGCCACCTCGTCGGCGTTGGCGCGGATCCAGTCGAGGCTTTCCGGCGAACCGTAGCGCAGGACCACCATGTTGGCGACGGAGCCGTTGGGGATGCCGGCCGCAATCGGCAGCGCGACGGGGTTGGTCGTGCGGTTACGGCCCTTGACCAGAACCTCGTCGAACTGGCCGTGATAGTCGTTGGCGAAGATCACGATCCGCTCGCGACCGGTAACGGCGCGCGCCACGCGCATTGCGGCCATGACGGCTTCCGAACCGGTATTGCAGAAGGTCACGCGCTCATGGCCCGTGAGTTCACAGACCAGCTCGGCCGCTTCGCCGGCAAGCAGCGTCTGCGGACCGATGGCGAAACCGGCATCCATCTGCTTCTTCATCGCCTCGACCACGAAATCCGGCGCATGGCCGAAGGCCGTCTGGCCGAACCCGTTGACCAGATCGATGTATTCGTGGCCGTCGATGTCCCAGATGCGCGAACCCTTCGAGCGGTTGGAAACAATCGGGAAGATCATCTCCTTCCAGTCGGCGCGAAAACCGGATGCGGTGCGCGGGTCGGCATGGCGACGGCGGTTCGCCTCGGTAAATGCCTTTGATCCCTTGTTCCGCTCTGCGTAGGTCGCGATGATGTTGTCGATGAATGCCTTCTTTTCCGGTGTCAGTTCGGGAGCATTGCTCTTTGCGCCGGGACGATAAAGCTTGATGCGTTCCGTGCCGATTTCTCCCTGATCCTCGGTCGAGGCGGCCGATGCCGCTACAGGTGCCGGCGTTGCTGCAACTGGCTGCGGAGCGGATTGGGCAAAGGAAGGCTGAACCGCAGGCAGGGCCGCGGGAACACCCGAAGCGGCCCCTGCTGCCTGGAGAACCTGGAACTGCTGCGCAAACAGCGTCTGCGCCAGGCTGAGTTGTGATTGCAGGACGGCCTCAAGGCTGGAGTCGAGACCGCCACCGCGCTGCGTCGTGACCCCGTCGGCGGATGCTGCCGGCATGACCATGGCTGCCGCCATTGGCGGAGCCGTCGCGACAGGCTGGGAAACGGCGGCGGGAGCGGATGCCACGACGGGCGCGGGCTGCGGTGCACGCTCGGGCTCCGGCGGCATTGCGCCGTCCAGATACCGCGCAAGATCGGCGACCGACGGGATGTTGCTCAACAATTCCCGGAACGAAATCTTGATACCGAACTGCTTGTCGATCTTCTGGGCGAACTGCCCGATGAAAAGGGAGTCGAAACCGAGTTCGAGGAAGGTGTTCGCCTTGCAATCGGCGTCAAGCGTTTCTCCGGACATGTCGCTGAGCAAAGCAAGCAGCGATGTTTCCAGTTCGGGAATACGGGTTGCAGCAGCAGCCGGAGAAGAGCTGATAGTACTCATGATTTCTATCTCGCCGTTGGGTTCTACTAAGGACAATGGAGGTTGAAGTGCAGCAGCGCTGGCGGCACGGCGCGCGGAAGGCGGCGCGTCGATCCAGTGGCGCTGGCGCTGGAAGGGATAGGTAGGAAGAGGCAGGTTGCGCTCGCTTCCCTCGGGAAGCGCGGGCCAGGGGATTTCCCGGCTTGCCATCCAGAGCTTGCCATGCGCTTCCGCGAGCATGTCCACCGCTGCGTCGGCGCGGTCATGTTCCGGCATGGACTGAATGATCGCGGAAACGCCGCCACGGCCGATGGTCTGGGAGGCGAACACCGAAAGGGTTCGTCCGGGGCCGACCTCGAGAAGAACCGGTTTCTGATCCTTGCAGAGCGCGAAAAGCCCGTCGGAAAAACGCACGGCCTCCCGGCAATGCCGCGCCCAGTAGTCGGGCGAGCGGCCAAGCTCGTCCGTCTGCCAGTTGCCGGTCACGCAGGAGATGTAGGGAATGGTCGCGGTTCCATAGGTCACCTTCGCCGCCTGCTTCCGCAGATCGTCGATACAGGGCTCCATCATCGCCGAATGGAAGGCGTGGGACGTATGCAGCCGGCTGAAAGCGATGCCCGCCTTTTCAAGCTCGACGCAGACGTCATCGATATCCTTGAAGGGACCCGATGCGACGCAGAGCTTCGGCGCATTGATGGCGGCGATCTCGGCGCTGCCGCGCAGGTATTGCTCCAGCACGTCGGGTGCCGCGCGAACGGAGAGCATCGCTCCCTGCGGCTGCTTCTGCATGAGCTTTCCGCGGGTGGCCACCAGCGTCAGCGCATCCTCGAAGGAAATGGCATTGGCAAGCGTCGCCGCCACGAACTCGCCAACGCTGTGGCCGATCATGGCGTCGGGCTTGAGGCCCCGGCTCATCCACAGCCGCGCCAGCGCATGTTCCACCAGATAGAGGCACGGCTGGGCGATCCGGGTGTCGCGCTGCTCCTCCGCCATGGCGTCCGTCACCGGACCCATGTGGCAGAGGTAATCGCGGACATCGACATTCGATGTCATCTTGAGCACTTCCGCGCCGCGATCGATCCAGCGGGTGAATTCCGGCTCCCGGTTATAAAGCCCTGCCCCCATGCCGACATATTGCGATCCCTGGCCGGGGAACATGAAGACGACGGGCGGCGCGACATCGGCCGCCACATTGCTGCTGATCTTCTCCGAGCGAAGCTGCTCCACCGCCGATTTCATGCTGTCGGCCGCAATGGCCACGCGATGGGCGAAGGGATGCTTCGCTTCCTGCAACGTGCGGGCAAGCCCTGAAAGCGGCAGATCGGGATTTTTCTCCAGATGGCCCGCCAGGTTCCCCCGCATGGCGGAAAGCGCAGCCTCGCTACGGGCGGAAAGCGGCAGGATATACGGTCCTTCCCCGTCTCGGCCGACCACCTCTTCACGAGGAGGCGCCTGCTCCAGAACGACGTGGATATTGGTGCCGCCCACGCCGAACGAGCTCACGCCGGCGCGCCGGGGCGTTTCGCCTTCCGGCCACTCCACCGTTGTCGTCGGAATGTAGAAAGGGCTGCGCTCCAGATCGATCCGCGGATTGGGCGACTTGTAGTTGGGCATTGCGGGGATCTTGCCGTAATGCAGCGCAAGCGCGGTCTTGATGACGCCCGCAACACCGGCGGCGGCATCCATATGGCCGACATTGCCCTTTATCGACCCGAGCGCGCACGTGCCCTGCCCACGGGCAACGCCCGAAAAGGCGCCCTTCAGGCCGGAAAACTCGATCGGATCTCCGAGAGGCGTCGCCGTGCCATGACATTCGACATAGCCGATGGTGGCCGGATCGATACCGGCATGGGCGATTGCCGCCGAGATCGCTTCCGCCTGCCCCTCCGCGCTGGGCGCGGTGAAGCCGATCTTGTCGGAGCCGTCATTGTTCACACCGTAGCCACGGATGACGGCATAGACGCGGTCGCCATCGCGAAGCGCGTCTTCCAGCCGCTTGAGCAACACGACGCCGGCACCGCTGGCGAACACCGTGCCGGAAGCTTCCGCATCGAAGGGCCGGCAGACGCCATCCTTCGAAACCATGCCGCCTTCCTGATAGAGATAACCACGCTTCTGCGGCAGTGTGATCGACACCCCACCGGCAAGCGCCATGTCGCAGCCATAGGTCAGGAGGTTCTGGCAGGCCTGGGAAATGGCGAGCAGCGAGGTGGAGCATGCCGATTGCAGCGTAAACGCCGGACCGCGAAGATTGAACTTGTAGGCGATGCGGGTCGCAAGTGCGTCCGCCACCGATCCGACGATCTGGTTGAAGCAGCCGATCTGGTAATTCGAGGTGAATTCCTCCGCCTTCGACCTGTCACCAAGCACGTTGTTGATGAGGTAGGTCGGCATCGAGCAGCCGGCGAAAACTCCGACAAGGCCGGTATCGGCATAAGGGTCATAACCGGCGCTCTCCAGCGCTTCCCAGCAGACCTCAAGGAAGACACGGTGCTGCGGATCCGTCACCGCGGCCTCGCGCGGATACATGCCGAAGAATTCCGCATCGAACTCTTCGACATCGGCAAGGAAAGGACGGGCGGCGACATAGTCCGCGCCCGCGCGTTCCTCATCCGTGAACGCATCCTCGATCTCGTCAGGCGAGAAGGTGACGAAGCCGTTTCGACCCTCCTCGACAAGCTGCCAGAGCGCCTCGACGCTTGGGGCTCCGGGAAAACGGCCGGACATACCGACGATGGCAATGCCATCCGGCGCATAGGCTTCTTCGTGGCCGCCCTCGCCCGAGCTGCTGTTAAGCGACTGATCGTCTTCCGTCATGTGGAACTCCTGCGGAAATGGGATACGGTCCGTCTCTGCAATGCCGCCCTCTGGTCCGGGGTCATGGCCCTGGACGCCTGTGGGGTCTTGCCGTCGAGGAAGCGTGCGAGCTCGCGAATGGTGGGATGCTTGAACAGGGCGATCACATCGACGTTGCGCCCAAGTTCGGTCTCCAGTCCGGCGTGAACCTTCAGGAGCTGAAGCGAGGTCCCGCCGAGGTCGAAGAAATTGCGGTCGACGGGGATTTCCGCAGCCCCGAGAGCCTCCTGCCAGAGACGCGTCAGGATTTCCTCGCTGCGGCTTTCAGGCGCCTCCGGCTTTGCGCTTTCGACGGGCGGCAGGGGCAATTTCGCCCGGTCTGTCTTTCCGGCCTGTGTCAGCGGAAATTCCTTGAGCACCATGGCTGCACTCGGGATCATGTAGGCCGGCAGCGCGCTGCGCAGCTTCTCCATGACTGCCGGAAGAAAGGCCGGATTGTCGACGTCGCTTTCGCTCCGAGGATGAAGGTAGGCCACGATCCGCTTGAGAGACGGCCCCTGCTCGTGGCACGCGACAACGGCGTCCAGAACCCGCGGGTCCCTGCGCAGCGCGGCCTCGATTTCATCGAGCTCGATGCGCTTGCCGTTGATCTTGATCTGGCGATCCCGCCTCCCCTTGAAGAACAGCGTACCATCAGCTCCCATCGTCGCGAGATCACCGGTGAGATAGCAACGCACCTCGCCGCCATCGCCGGTTTCCACCGTCACAAATTTTTCTGCGGTGAGATCGGGACGGTTGACGTAACCGATCGCCAGGCCGTCGCCGGCGAGCGCAAGCTGCCCCTCAGCACCCGCAGCCAGCGGTCGCATGTTCTCGTCGAGAATGAGCAGGTCCGTATTGGCAATGGCGCTGCCGATCGGCAGGTCCTTGGCGTCGAACCCCGCCGGAATGGTGAAGGTCGTGGCAATCACCGTCGCCTCGGTCGGACCGTAGGCATTGGTAAGGCGGCAACCGGGATGCGCGTTCTGGAAACGCCGGGCATGCTCGACCGAACCCGCCTCGCCACCGAAGAAGACATGGCGCAGGCTTGGCAGGTCTCCAACCGCATGATCGGCGAACAGGTTGAACAGGCCGGTTGTCAGCAGCATCACCGTCACACCGTTTTCGCGGATGACGTTGGAAAGCTCGGCAAGCGAAAAACTGCCGGCGGGCATGCCCGCCAGAGTGCTGCCGTTCAGCAGCGCGCCCCAGATCTCGAAGGTCGCGGCATCGAAGGAAATCGTTGCCGTGTGAAGGACGACGTCCTCGTGATCGAAAAGGACATAGTTCTGGTCGAGCACCAGCCGCGCGATACCCCTGTGCGGAATGACGACCCCTTTGGGACGGCCGGTCGAGCCGGACGTGTACATCACATAGGCCGGATCCGCTCCGCCAACCTCCGGCAAGGTGCAGGAAATTCCAGCCGTCAGCGTGGGAAGAAGCGCGGAGAGATCTACGATCTTGCCCGCACCGACCGCAGGCAGCTCGATATCAGGCCCGTGCGCGGAATCGGTGAAAATGACCTTTGGCGCACACTCGCCGATGACATAAGCCAGATGATCGGCAGGGAAGGCCGGATCCACGGGAAGATAGGCAGCGCCGGCCTTCAGGATGCCGAGCTTGGCAACCACCGTCGAAAGCGCGCGCGGAACCAGCAGGGCGACCACTTCGCCCTTTCCCACTCCGCATGAAAGCAGGTAAGCCGCCAATGCGTCCGACAGACGGTCGAGTTCGCCATAGGTAAGGGAATAACTACCGAAGACCAGAGCCCGCGCATCGGGATCCGAATTTGCATGGTCACGGAAGATATCATGGATACTCCGCCGCCTGTCGTAATGAGCTCTTCTCTGGAGCCCTCCGTCCGACGCAATACCCGCGCCGTTCATTCCGTAGCCTGAGGTGTAACTCATCGGCTTCCCCCGTAACCTGGATGGTCCGAAACACGCATCGACGGGAGAAACTTCACGCGCCACTGCCAAAACGAACCTGGCGACCGGCTTTCCCCCGTGGCCAGAATTTCACGACGGGGAGAAATGGAAAGCTGGTCATTGGGGTGAACCCGGCGACCGATAGGGACTTGCGAACTAAGTCATTCGGCCAGTCGGGGCACGGCCGGGCGCTCCGCTCTCCCCTCTACCCCCTGTTGTCTAGCCGAAAGCACTACCATCGCCGGGCATCACACGGCCGATACGGTCGTATCGACTCCAGGGAAAACAACCACATGCGGGAAACAGACCCATGCAGGAAACAGACCCATGCAGCCGTTAAGCTACAGGCTCGCCTCCGACAATTGCGCTGATGGTGAAGATAACGGCTCGCGATCAGTCGATCGTATAGGCCCTGGCATAATCGACATACATGTAGGAGGGATCGGGGGTCAGAGCCCTGACGCCCTCCTCGACCAGGGCGAGATTGATCAGCATGTACATCGGCTGGCGATGTTCCGGCTGTGTCTCGGTCTTCCACACAAGACGGCCATCGAAATACATCCGGATGAACGCCGGATCGATCTTTACGCCATAGGTATGAAACTCGGTCGGGTCGGCATCCTTGAAGACCTCGATGCGCTTGCCCTGGGAATAGTGCCGCCCGTCCTTGTGCCACACATGGACGACGGATGAGTAAGTTTCCGGTTTATCACCGTAGAACTCAAGTACGTCGATTTCCGCGGTCGCCTTGGAACGATCACGGCCGATCAGCCAGAAAGCCGGCCAGACGCCGGACCCAAGCGGCAGCCGTGCCCGAATTTCGAAATAGCCGTATTGCTGGGCAAAACCGTTACCCTTGGTATCGACAGAGGCGAGCATGCCGGAGCGCCAGTCGCCCTCTGCGTCGCTGCTTGCCTCTATGCGAAGCACCCCCTCATCCGTAGTGAAGGGAAAACCTTCCTTAGGCGCAGCAAAGCGTGCGCCCCCGAAATCTCCAGACCACGGCGTATGCGCGATCCAGCGGGTTCCCGGCCCCCATTCGGAAACGTCGAGATCGTCGAATTCCTCGGAAAAGGAGAGCGTCATGGCGGTGAGGTCGATGCCATCGCCACTGTCGCCGGAAGCGGCCTCCTCGGCATGCGTAACCGGAACCAGCAGGAAAGCCGCCAGGGCCAATCCTGCAACCCAACCGCCCGAACCTCCGCGAAGACCAAAACCACACCGGAAGCTGGCGTATCGTTGCTCGAAGTACGACATGGCAAATGCATATCGCGCCGGTCGTCTGGTCGCATAGAACCGAATTCGGATCGGCCCCTACCGAAAAAGACTTAAGCGCGGATGTAAATACAGGGGCTTTCCTTCCATGTTAAATTATCCAGCGCTCACAGATAGTTGAGCGAAGACTGAGGTTTCAATGCCCGTCGATGCCGAACTTCCGGACGCCGGGCGGGAGTTGCCGGAATGGCTTCTTGCCCCGGCGCCCTTCGAAGATCCGCCGGACGGGACGAGGACCAAATGGGTATTGAGTTGATGGGACTGATCACCATCCTGGTGGGGTGCGTGATCCTCGCGGCGCCAGCGAACTGGGCTTTCACCATCATGGTGGTTTCGACGGTCTTCGGCGCTGCGGCGGCGATCGGCCTTCCGGCGCTTGGCGGACCGACGGTGCTGGTGCCAAGCCTGTTTCTCGTCTTCTTCGCCATCAGGATGTTCATAGCTGCCGGAGAAGGCCCGCTACTGGTATCCATGCAGCCGGGGCGAGCGGGCTTCTGGCTTTTGCTGCTGACCGCCTTCGGTCTTTTGAGTGCTATCTACTTTCCGAGACTGTTCGAGGGCATGACCGACACGATGACGGTGGAACGCGTCAGCAGCACGCGCTCGACGATTGCGCTGACACCGCTTCGCTTCTCGTCCAACAACATCACCCAGACCGTTTACGCTCTGGGCGGCCTTGTCTGTTTCGCCGCGGTCTTCGCCTATTTCCGACACGCCGGAAAGCCGGAGCACTTGATCAAAGCCATCCTCCTGCTTGCCATCGTAGACCTCGGCTTCGCGGTCGTCGATGTCGTCACCTATTTCACCGGTACGGAATACCTTCTGAGCTTCGTCCGTACGGCGAACTACGCCCTCCTCACCGCCTCCGAGAAAGGTGGTCTGAAGCGGATCTCGGGAACATTCCCCGAGGCATCCGCCTTCTCGGAATACACGCTCGTCCTGTTTGCCGTAGTCGCCAGCCTCTGGCTCGACCGGGTGCGGACACGGGACACCGGAACTCTGTCCCTGGCACTGCTGGTGGCGCTGCTGCTTTCGACATCCGCCACCGCTCTCATCGGCCTCGGCGTGGTGGTGCCCTATCTCTGGACACGCGCGGTGCTCGGCACGATGCGGGGCTCGACAGGCGAAGGACGACCGGTCTTCATCGCCGCCTGCGTCGCTCTCATTCCGCTTGCGATACTGACAACATTCGTCGTCTTTCCGGGTCTCGTCGACCAACTAGGCGACTTCCTCGACGAAATGCTGCTTTCCAAGGCCGAGAGCCAGTCCGGCAAGGAACGCTTCATGTGGAATGCCATGGCCTATGAGGCTTTCCTCAATACCAACGGCCTCGGAGCCGGGCTGGGAAGCGCCCGCGCCTCGAGCTACATTCTCGTTCTGCTTTCCAATCTGGGCATCGCCGGAACTGCGCTGTTTGGATTGTTCGTGTTTTCCATCCTGATCGGGCGGTCGCAACCCGCATCCCGTGACGAGGACGTCACCGGGGCAACGATACGCGCTGCAAGGACCGGCCTGATTGCTCTGCTGACTGCGGCCTGTATTTCCGGCACCGTCTACGATCTCGGACTGATGTTTTATATCCTGGCCGGAAGCGTCGCTGCTCTTACAGGCGGACGCATATCCGTGGCGAGGCCATTTCCCGTCACCGGCAGTTTCAGCGGCTTTCCGGGCATCAGGGACGGTCGCCAATGAAGATCCTGGTCTTCAACGTCAAATACAGCGAGAACCTCGGCGACGGCATTCTCGCCCAATGCATCGAAAGCGCGTTGACCATGGACGCCGGCACGCAGGTCGAGACGATCGATCTCGCCGGACGCACCGGGTTCGGCACCACCCACCAGCATAGGCAATACGCCATCCACGTGCTGCACGCCCTGCCCTCTTTCGCCCGGCGTCTGGCGGTCGCGTTCATTCTCCGGCCCAAGCTTGAAAAGCTCGAAAAGGAATGGAGCCGAAAGCTTGCTGCCGTCGATGCTGTCGTGCTGGGCGGCGGAAACCTCTTTCAGGATGACGACCTGAACTTCCCGCTGAAGATCGGCACGCTGCTGGATTGCGTGCGCCGTAGCGGCAAGCCGCTGGCGATCTATGCCGTCGGTGTCGGCGGAGACTGGTCCGCCAAGGCGCACGAACTGTTCGGCCTCATCCGGCAGACGGACCTCGTTCACCTTTCCGTCCGTGACGGCAAGGCACTGGAGAACTGGAACAGGCATTTTCAGGAGGGGCCGTCCCCCACCATCGTTCCCGATCCCGGCCTGCTCGCCGCCCACTTCCTCGAACGGGAAGAAGAACTGGACAGGACCGGCGGTAAGGTCGGCATCTGCGTCACAGATCCGGTCATCCTCATGCGTCACGCTGGCAGGCGTTCGCCGGATATCTGCTTCAGAACGGCAGCGGAATATCGCGAGCTCATCCGTCTTCTTGTCCGGCAGGGCTATTCCGTTCGCCTGTTCACCAATGGCGCGCGGGAGGACCAGAGATTTGCCGAGAAGATCCTCGATGACGAGGACATGATAATTTACCGCACCACCGGCGTGATCGACCTGATCGAACGCCCGCAGGTTCCCGAGGATGTCATAGATATCCTGCGATCGCTCTCCGTGATCGTCGCCCATCGGCTGCATGCGTGTATCGCGGCATATTCACTCGGCGTGCCCCATGTCGGCCTGGGATGGGATAGCAAGGTCGCCGGTTTCTTCCGGTCCGTCGACCGCGAAGCCTATTTCGCCGGCGGCAAGACGGCGACTCCAGCCCACGTCGCAGCACTGGTGACAGCCGCCGAAGCCAGCAGAATCGACCCGGACAGACACGGCGCGACGCTGCTCGAAGCGCTCGAAGGCTTGCGCGGCATGCAAAATAATTTTTGACGCTTCACGCTGCGAAAGGCCCGTTTTGGGGCAACCCCGCGCCGCGCCTGAAGCCCATAATCACCATTTCGTGAAACAACATTTTAATTCAGGACAAACTAATATTTGCCGATTGAAATTTTATTGTCGTTTCAATTGTGAAAAATCCTTAGATTTTTACTAAAATTGCCAACAATTTTAGCGAGCGCAGGTCACTTTCTTATCTTATTATTTGCTGATACACTTTTTCTCCATCAAAAGGGGTAGTTTGGGTGGGCGTTTGAATGAGTAACGGTGATCTGTCGAACGACAGACAAGCGGTAACATTTCAGTACAGTAAACATGGGCCGAAACTCAGTGGAGCCTTTCTGCGCAGTTTTCCCGCCGGTGCCACCATCTTCGAACCCGACAATGACAGTTCGCGAATCCTGTTCATCAAGAGCGGGTGGGTAATCTCCAGCAAGAACCTGTCCAATGGCACACGGATCGTCACCGAGTTCGCTCTGGGCGGGGACATGCTCTCCTCGGTATCGGCCGCACTGGCACAGGAAAGCGTTCAGGCGGTCTCCCCCGTCACCGGCTATGAATTCGTCGGCCAGATGACCGGCAAGGGATCCGACGTCTCTTCGCAGCTGTCCCTCATCATCATCATCGAAATGATGAAGCGCCAGGCCCGGATGGCCGAGCGTCTTGCCAATATAGGCCGGCGCGATGCGCTTGAAAGAACCGGGCATCTTCTGCTTGAGCTTGCGACCCGCTCGGGACCGAGCACCAGACCCGGCTTCGATGGCTTTGAATGCCCGCTCAAACAATCGGATATCGGCGACGCCGTGGGCCTCTCGACGGTCCATATCAACCGCGTCCTCAAGGACATGAGACTGAACGGCCTCGTTTCCTTCAGGAACGGGATCGTCGAATTCCTGAACCGGAAGAAGCTCGAGGAACAGATAGAGTTCGACGCTTCCTATCTGGCAGGCCACATGGGCTAACCAGCCGAACCCTGAATACCTTGAGAAATATATCACCCAGCATTCATTTGATGCGGGAATACCATGCCGAATGCGCGGTATTATATTCAGTCTTGCGGACTAATCATTTCGGGTAATACTTTCGATAAAAACATAATCCACACGCAAATTACGCAGTAATTCTTACCCTATTACTACTATAAATTAACTCACGTTAATGCAGTCGATATAATTTTATGAAAACGTTTAACCGTCGTCATTCAGGAATACAGATATCCGTTCGATAAAGCCGCAGACAATTGGTCAAAATGGCACAGGTGTTCACTGCCCTGACGACGTAGAAGAAGAATGCACAATATAACAGGGGTAGGAGAAGAACGATGAATACACACACTGCACTTCCCGATAAAATCGCATCTCTTCAAAAGGCGGACTTGAACTATATTCACTCCATTCCGGAAAACGCCAAATCGGCTTCCGAAGCGGAGAAATATATACTTATCATCGATCCTCGGGCGCTCGATCGCGAATGCCTGTCGCGGAGTCTCTCGATCTACAACCCGGCGATGAACATCGTCACGTCAGGGTCGGTGGAGGAATGGCGCAAGCGGCATATGTCCGATCAGCCTTCGGCCGTCCTGCTGGTGTTCGGCAGCAGGAAGCTCACAGAGACGGGAGCCTGTGAAAAGATCACCAGCGTGGTCGACGCCTTCAGGCAGAGCCCCGTCATCGTCATCGCCGATTCCGACGACCTCGGGGACATCCTCAAGGCGGTGGAATCCGGCGCGTGCGGGTACATTCCCACAAGCGTCAACATCAGTGTCGCGGCAGAGGCAATCGCCCTGGCGCGCGCCGGTGGCGTTTTCATTCCCGCAAGCAGCATCCTCGCCAAGAAGGAGGCACTGAGTTCGGTGGTAACCGGCTCGACCTACTCCAACGAGGCGTTCACACCCCGCGAGATCGAAGTTGCCGAGGCCTTGCGCCGTGGCAAGGCCAACAAGATCATCGCCTATGAAATGAACCTCTGCGAAAGCACCGTGAAGGTTCACATCCGCAACATCATGAAGAAGCTCAACGCGACCAACCGCACGGAAGTCGCCTTCAAGCTGAAATGATCCAGGATCCGGCGGGCGAAAACGCCTTTGCCTGCCGGATCGAACCGATCCCATGCGCATGAAAACATAAGGGTTCCCGACCTTTCGCCATCCCAGGCGGTTGGTCGGGAACCCTCGTTTTGTTCAGCCGAAGACGAGAATCGACAGGATTGCTTCAAAGGGAGTGTTCTGGAGCACGTTGCGATCTAATGCAGCCGTACCATCCAGCGGGTTGCCAGCAGCAACAGCACAACCATCAGCACGCAAAGGCCGATAGCGTAGAAGATCAGATATTCGATCGGATAGAACAGGAGCGCCGGCAGACCGGCAGTCTTTCCCGACCTCTTGTCCGCGCCTCCCATGCCGTTCCGGTCGAGCGCGATGTAACGTTTCATCATCAGGTTCATCGTCCCCTCCTCCCCATTCTCGATATCCTGCTCAATGCAGGGGAACCGACCTGTCGTCGTTATAGAGATACGGTGCCGCCACCATGCCCGGCTCCCTCGCGCCGGGCGCCCTTTTGGCCGCAAGCTCGTCGTCGATGATTTTCTGCATGCTGGTGCGGAACTTCGCGAGGCTGAACCGGGCCGCATGCATGCGGATAGCTTCGGCACGGAAACCGCGCTCCTGCTGCTCGAAAGTCTCGACCGCCTCGATCAGCGCCTCGACCGACTGATCGTCGAACAGGATGCCGGTCTGCCCGTGAATAACGGTTTCAAGGGCTCCGCCACGGCCGTAAGCGATGACCGGCCTGCCGCTGGCCATGGCCTCCACTGGAACGATGCCGAAGTCCTCCTCACCCGGAAAAATCAGGGCGCGACAACAGGCAAGATTGGCTTTCAGCACCGGAAAGGCCGTACGGCCCATGAAGGTGACGCTCGGCCCGGCGATCCGTTTCAATGCCTCCACGTCCCCCTTCGCGCCCTCTCCGATGACGACCAGCTTGCGCCCCATCTTCGAGAAGGCCCGCACGGCCAGGTCGATCCTTTTATAGGGAACGATCTGGCCGGCGCAGAGATAGAAATCCTCGACGCCCGTGACCGGCGCGAAGTCCTCGACGGAAACGGGAGGCGGAACGACCGTGGCGGATCGCCGGTAATATTTGCGGATACGCCCGGCGACATGGTGGGAATTGGCGACGAAGCGGTCCACCCGCAGGCTGGAATTCGCGTCCCATGACCGCAGCAGGGGCGCGAGCACCGGCATAGTGATCCGGGCAGCCAGCCCCGCATTGTCCCGGTAGGAATGATAGTGATCCCAGAGATAGCGCATCGGCGAATGGCAATAACAGACATGCGCCGCATGCGGCGGCGGGATGATGCCCTTGGCCGGGCCGGATTCGCTTGAGATAATAAGATCGTAGCCACGGAGATCGAGGCTTTCGAGCGCGAAGGGCATCAGCGGCAGCAGCGACTGGTAGTAGCGCGTGGCACCCGGTATCCGCTGCAGGAAGGATGTCGTGATCTTGTGGCGACGTATCTTCTCGGAGATATTCTTCTCATCGCAGACCAGCGTGAAGATGTCCGCTTCCGGATACATGTCGCAGAGCGCTTCGACGACTTTTTCCCCGCCCCGCATAGACACGAGCCAGTAATGAACGATCGCTACCCGCATGTTTCCCTCACGCACAATTGTTAAGGGCATCATAGAAGCGGCGGGCGCGACGGGCACAGGACCACCTTAGGGCTGCGGACATAGTCAAAGTGACGAATGGACCGCAAGCAAGGCCGCCGGACTGGCCGATTGGACAGGATAACGGCACGCCCGCCGATCGGCTTTCATCCGTTCGAGGTGAAGGCTTAGAACCCTCTACCCTAAGGGAGTAGCGTCGCCGCGACACGCAGGGGATTTACTCGCATCGCTTTGAGCCGACAATCGGTGGTCAGAGGCTCCGGCCTTCCGTTCGAACCTGAAGGGCAAACCCGACAGGTCCTTTGTTGCCGAAACTGCGAGGCGCGTTCATGCCGATTGTATCTTTTGGAAAGCGGCAGCTTACATCCAGAAACAGAAGCCTATTGCTCGCCTGTGCGTTGACGGGATTGCTCCATGTCGTCGTCTCCTCAAGCGGCGCCATGGCCGCTTCCGGAGACGATTATCGCCTGCGTCCCCAGACAAAGGTGAAAGTCACGATTGTCGAATGGGTGGCATCGACAGGCGAATACAAGGAATGGACGGCGCTGAACGGCGAATATTCCGTTTCGCCGCTCGGGACCATTTCGATCCCCCTCATCGGCGAACTCGTCGTCGTGGACGACACGACCACCGATGTGGCGGACCGCATTGCCCGCGCCCTGAGGGAGAAAACCGGACTTGCTTCCCCTCCGGTCGCAACGGTCGAGGTGATGAAATATCCGATGATCTATGTCTCGGGCGCTGTCGATCGCCCCGGCGAACTCGAATTCCGGCCTGGTCTCACCGTCATGCAGGCCATTGCCATGGCAGGCGGGCGCGAGCGCCGCACAAACCCCAACGGCTCCAACGATCTGGAACAGATCCGCTACGCCGGCGAGTTGAACCGCTACGACCTCCTGCTCCAGCAGCTTGCGGCACGCCGCGCCCGGCTGGCGGCGGAACTCAAGGGAAGCCCGAAAGTCGACTTTCCGCCCGAACTCGCCAATGCCCGGGACCAGAGCACCGGCAAGCTGATCACCGAAAGCGAAAACAGCCTGTTCATAGCCCGTGCCGAAGCCCTGAAACGGCAGCTGGATTCACTCGATGAACTGCAGTCCCTGCTCCAGAACGAGATCAAGGTGCTGGAGGAAAAGAGCGTGGTGCAGGAGCGCCAGCTCAAGATCGCCCAGCAGGAACTCGCCAGCATCGCATCTCTCGTCGATACCGGAACGCTGGCGAAATCTCGCGAAACCTCCCTTGAACGCATCGTGGCGGACCTCAACAGCGGCAAGCTGGACCTCGTCGTCGCCGCCATGCGCGCCAGACAGAAGGTGAGCGAGACCCAGCGCGACGCCATCACGCTCAAGGGGCAATACAGCACGGAGGCGGGACGCGACCTGCAGACGGTGGAAGCGGAAATCGACGACACCAGGCTGAAGCGGGCCACGACCTTGCAGCTTCTGCAGGCGAGCGGAGCTTCGCTGTCTCGCTACAACGCCATGAAAGCCTTGGAGATCCAGCCGATGGAGTACTGGATCACGCGGCGCAACGACGTGCGTTCGCCGACCAAGGTGTCGGAGACGGCGACACTCGAGCCGGGGGACGTTCTCGATGTTCGCTACGACGTGTCCGCGGGGCTGGCCGGCCCGCTGCAATTGTCCAGCCGGCCGGAGCAGTCGCAGTAATCAGTTCAGTGGGGCAAACAATAAGAACAACAGGGTGGCGTAAATGGGATTCCATGAGTTCGGAAACATCGAGACGATGTCGCACCTCGAAAAGAAGGACGTCTCGAAGAAAGAGTACATTTCGTTCCGCGACATATTCAACTTCCTGAAGAGGAACATGGTCGTCATTGCCGCGTGCACCGCGACAGGTGCGTTACTGGGCGGTATTTACGTTCTCAATTCCAAGTCCACCTACATGGCGACGACACGTCTGGTCATGGACCCGGAACAGGGCAGGATCGTCTCGCAGGATGCCGCGACCGGCACGGTCATCATCGAGGCCGCGGAGATCGCCAGCCAGGTGGAAATCGTCAAGTCGGAGGCGATCGCCCAGGCGGTAATCCATAAGCTTGGACTTACCGAAGATCCCGAGATCATCAACTCGCAATCCCTGAAGTCCGTCCTGAAAGGCTTCGTGACCTCGGCAACCGGTATCTTTTCCGGAAGAGCGGATGAGGATGAAGAGCCGCCAACCGACGAAGAACTGATGCGGCGCACCATGGGGGGCTTCCTGTCACGCGTCTCCGTGCGTCGTGTCGGGCAATCCTACGTACTCGAGATTGGATACACCTCCGGCGACCCGGAAAAAGCCGCCAGAACGGCGAACGCCCTGGCCGAAGCCTATATCCGCAATGGCCTGAACGACCGCGCGGATGCAGCCAAACGCGGCGCGAGCTGGCTTGAAAGCCGCCTGATCGAGGTTGGCCGCAAGGCGCGCGAAGCCGCGCTGGCCGCCGAGGAATACCGCAACAAGCACGACATCACCGCGATGGCGAACTCTTCCACGCTCGACCAGCAACAACTCGCCGAAGTCAGCAGCCAGATGCTTGCGGCCAGGGCGGCAACGGCGGCCGAATCCGCCAAGCTCACCACGCTGACGCGGCTGATCGAAGGCAAGTCCGCCGACGGCAACATGGACGAGATCGCCAACAACCCGCAGATCCAGAAACTGCGGGACGATATCCGCCTCGCGGAGACGAAGCTCGAAAACCTGAAGAGCCGCTACAATGACGGAAACCCCGCCATTACCGCGGCGCAGGACGAAATCACCCGGATGAGGGCGGCGATCAATGGCGAACTTCGCCAGATCGAGGCCATCTATCGTTCGAACGTCGAAACGGCACAAACCCGCGAACAACTTGCCGAAGCGCAATTCACCAGCGCCACGGAAAAGGGCGCGGACAAGAACATCGCGCGGGTGGAGCTTTCCGAGATGGAAAGCCGGGCCAATACCTACCGGCGGCTCTATGAGAGCATCCTCCAGCAATATGTCGGCACCATGCAGACGCAGTCCTTCCCGCTGGGCAAGGCCCGCGTCGTGACGGCCGCCACGGCGCCCTTCGGCAGGATCTGGCCCAAGCCTTCGATCATATTGCCCTTCGCAACGGTACTCGGATTTGCAGGCGGCCTGATGGCTTCGATCCTGCGCAGCGGCCTCGACCGTCGCGCCGGCTCCGGCGAAAGGCTGCAGCGCGAACTGGGCATCACCTCGCTCGGCAGCATCCCGGTCTACCGGCCCCAGCTCGACGGTGGCAATGTCGGGAAACCTCTGCCGGCGACGATGCTGCCGCTGAGGTCGGTGCTCGACATGCCGTATTCGCGCTTCTCCGAGGCCCTGCGCAGCGTCAAGAACTCGCTGGACTCAATCATCCCGGCCAACGGCTCGATCGTCATCGGAGTGACCTCGGTCGGCCCCGGCGAAGGCAAGACGACGATCGCGACCAATCTCGCCCAGCTTTACCAGAACGAGGGGCAATCGGTTCTTCTGGTCGATGCCGACTTCATCGGCTCCCGGCTCTCCCGCCTTGCGGCGAGTGCTGCGAAGGATGTCGCGGTAAAGCCCGTCGAACTCTCCTTCCTCGGAGAACAGCCCGTTGTGCTGCAGGCAAGCCGTTCGTCGGCGGGCAAAGGCATTCGCGGTGCAGCCGTCTCCGAACTTGAAAGGGAGGATATCGATGGCGACGAGGACGCTGGCGACACCAACCCGGTACCGCTGGTGACAGTGGAACAGGCCAAGCAGGCATCCGCCATCAACCAGCGCTATGGCCACCTGACCACGCTCAAGGAAGCCATCGTGAAGATGCGCCGGCGCTACAAGGTCATCATCGTTGACATGTCCGGTTTCGAGGACTCTGCCGACACGCGGGCCATCTGCACCTATGTCGACGGCATCATTCTCGTTCTCGGCAACTCCAACAAGATGACGATCGAACGTCTGGCCGATGCCCTGTCGGCCTTTGGCAAATCCCGCATCGCCCTGCTGGGCGTGATTTCCAACCGAAGCGACGCGCGACGACGACACGCGGCCGGCTAGCGCGAGCCCCATGAAGGAACGGAAGCTGATGACAAATGCCCTGGACAAGATCGGCGAACGCCGTGCTGTCACCACCAGCACTCACCAGTTCAGGCTTATCGTCGGAATACCCAGTGCCGGCAGGCGGGACATTCTTGCTGCGGTCGCCCCGCATATAGCCCGTCAGACCCGGTTGCCGGACGAAATCGTCGTCTGCGTGCCATCCGCAGAAGATGCGGACCGGGAAGTACTCTCACGACTGCCCTGCCCTGTAAGGGTGCTGGTTTCGACGAAAGGCAGCTGCCGGCAGCGCAACCATATTCTGGAATCCACTCCGGAGGCGGACATCGTCGTCTTCCTCGATGACGATTTCCTCATGGCGCCGCCCTATCTGGAACAGACCGAAGCAATTTTCGCGGCCAATCCCGATGTCGACATCTGCACCGGAAACGTCATCGCCGATGGCATCACCGGACCCGGCATTTCCGTCACCGAGGGCTGGCAGATGCTGCGGCCTCACGTGCGGTCGAAGGGCAAGTATCTTCCGGTTTCCCCCACCTACACCGGCTACGGCTGCAACATGGCCGTGCGCATGTCGGCGGTCAGGATCGGCGGGCTGCGTTTCGACGAGAACCTGCCGCTGTACGGATGGCTCGAGGACGTGGACTTCAGCCGGATCGCGGCACGGCACGGCCGTGTCGTTTCCTCGCCCCACCTCGTGGGCGTTCATCTGGGAACAAAGGTTGGGCGCACATCAGGTGTGAGGTTCGGCTATTCGCAAATCGCCAATCCGATCTACCTCATGCGCAAGGAGACCATGACCGCACGCCACGCCTGGGTTCAGATGGGACGCAATCTGATCGCCAACATGGTGAAGATCTGGAAACCTGAACCCTGGATAGATCGGCGGGGCCGCCTGCGGGGCAATTTTCTGGCTTTCTCCGATCTCATCGCCGGCCGCCTCACACCACAAAACATCGAGAGGCTGGACTGACCATGACCCAGTGGCAACCCGATCGCGTCGTGGTCATCAACGACCGCTCCGCGATGGTCGGCGGCGCATCGAACCTCGCCATTCTCTCCGCCGGTCTGCTGGAGCGCCACGGATTGCGGGTGACCTATTTTGCCGGCGACGATCCATCCCCGGACAAGCCGGTTGATGATACGATCAATCTCGCCGGAAAACCTCTCGTCCAGCAGGGGAAGTTCTCCGCCTTCGCCGGCGGGCTCTACAATGCAAGGGCCTATGATGCCCTTCACAAGCTGATCTCGCTCCGCGACACGCCATCGACCATCTATCATGTTCACGGATGGTCGAAGATCCTATCGCCTTCCATCTTCCGGGCTTTGGCAAAGGTGCGCGAACGCACGGTCCTGCATGCGCACGACTATTTCCTCACATGCCCCAATGGCGGCTTTGCCAACTATCGCAAACAGCAGGTCTGCGATCTCATACCGATGTCGGCACAGTGTCTCGCAACCCAATGCGACAAGCGGGGCTATCATGAGAAGCTATGGCGCAGCGCTCGCCATCTGCTGCGGGAACAGTTTTATTCGACGTCATCCCTTCCGGCAAACATTGTGGTCGTCCACGAACGGATGCGGCAGATGTTCGAGCGTTCCGGCGTCAATGTCGAGCGGGTCGAAACAATCCGCAACCCGGTAGAACCTTTCCCCACCGGCCCCGTCACCCCCGCGCAGAACAAAGCTTTCTTCTTCATCGGCAGACTGGAGCCGGAAAAAGGCTTCGAGGATGCCGCCAAGGCGGCGCGGCTCGCCGGAGCGAAGCTGCATGTCATCGGTGACGGCAATGGCCGGGCATTGCTGGAAAGCCTCTATCCGGAAATCACCATTCATGGGTGGCGCGGACGGGAGGAAATCGGCCAGCTGGTGCGGAACGCACGGGCGGTCGTCATATCCTCGCGCGTTCCCGAACCCTTCGGCCTCGCGGCGCTGGAGGCGGTGTCCGCCGGCATCCCGGTCATCATGCCGGATGCGGCACTGCTCGGTCGCGAACTGGAGGAACTCGGCTGCGGCCTGACATTCCGCAGCGGCGATACGGAGGGCCTTGCCGATGGTCTTCGCCACCTTGCAATCGACGACGATCTTGTCCGTGGAATGAGCGAACGATGCCGGGTGAACGCCCGCAACCTCGCCCATACGCCGGCGTCATGGGGAGATGCGATCATGGCTCTCTACGATCGTGTCCTGAGGCAGGCGGCCAATCCGCAGCGATCTCCGGGACGTCGCCCCTTGTCGAGAGCACATCCCGCGAGGATACCCGGATGACTGTATCCATGTCGCCTTCCCTTAAGAAAAGGTCTGGAATTTCGGGGAGACAAAACCACCCGGCCAGCGCCGCTACTCCGCCTACTGCCATTGAACTAGCCGCTGCCCGCCACGATCAATTGAAAATTAGGCGCCTCGCTGTCAGCCTCTTCAAGGGTATTTCAACGGGAGGGCTGAACAATGCAGTTTGTCACGGACCAGACGACAAAACGGGACCAGCAGAACAGAGCGAAGACCGTCGCCAAAAGCGCCCGCATGCCGGAAACGATCGATATCGTCGGCCTGCTTTTCGCAATGGCCCTTCTCTCGCTGGGCCTGTTCCTGATCGCCGAAGAGATGACGGGCCGAGCGGTGCTGTAGAACAGCTTCGGCAGGAAACTTTCGCCGGCAACTTCATCTTCATTCCAAATGACCTGGCAGGCCGTCCGACAGAACGGGCGGGCGACGGCTTCAGAAAAAGGCGAGGTAAACCGCGATGAGCCACACGGCCAGGCAGAGCAGAATGATGAGCCAGCGTAGACCGTACTTTACATACCAAACAGACCGGTCGCCCATTCCAGAACATCTCCTCGCTGTCGCGCCCTGCAGCGGCATCTCATCCGTGCGGCGGATCCCCAGCGGGATCACATTAGCGTGCAAATTCCCTTCGAAACAGAGCGGTGACCAGATGAATTGCCGCCTTACCGAAGCTGAGACCTTCCCGATGTCGCGGGAGGAACGCCGATGAACCCGGCGAAATTCAAAACTGTACAATCCCTGAAGAACCGGCTGCAGAGCCTCATGGCACGCCAGCATTCGCTGGTCAGCGACGGCATGTTCACGATGATCGCCAAGGGCACCTCGCAACTCGTGCAGTTGCTGATCTTCATCCTCGGTGCGCGCGTGCTGACATCGGCGGAATTCGGCTTCTTCGCCTTCACATCGGCCTTCGTCGTCATGCTGATCGTTCTGGCTGAAGGCGGCTGGGGCGAATTCCTGATGAAATCCCACAACAAGGAGGCCGATTACGATCAGGCCGCCACCACCGCCATGATATCGGGTCTCATCGTCTCGACACTGGCGCTCGCCGGCGCGTTGGCGATGGGCTCCTGGTTCGGCGATATGCTCCATCTGGAAATACTGGTCATCTCCAGCGTCCTGATCTTCGTCTGCGCGCTGTCCACCATCTATGACGGCATTCTCGTCGCGCATGGCAGATTGAAGGATCAGGCGAAGATACGCATCGTATCGGAACTCGTCGGCCTTGCCGTCGTCGCGGCCGGACTCTGGAGCGGCTGGAATATCATTGCGCTCTTTGCCGGCAGGCTGGCCGCACAGCTTGCCAGCCTCGGCTGCTCGATGCTCGCGGTATTTTGGCTGCCGAAGATCCGCCTGACCCGTCCCTTCCTGCGCGAAATCCTCGGTTTCTCGCGACACATACTCGCCAATCGATTGATCGTCTTCCTGCGCTCCTATTCGGCAACGCTTGCCGTCGGCAGTTTCCTCGGTCTCGCGGAGGCCGGATACTACCGGGCAGCCGAACGCATCGTGGCAAGCATTTCCGAACTGTTGGCAGAGCCCGCCCGCATGCTCGGCTGGGTGGTCTTCCGCAAGGCCCGCGACCGCCATCCGCAGGATATCGCCGGCGGCAACGCCCGGATCGCCGCGGCCGCCAATTCATTCGTGGTGCTGTTCGTCGCCATTGCCGCTCCGTTCTATCTCGGCCTGTCGCTTGCTTCCGGTGCTCTCATCAATTTCGTGCTGGGCGATGCATGGATGCCGGCGGCAATCGTGGTCTCGATCCTCGCGATCCGCCAACTCCTGCTCATCCCGGCCGCCATCATCGAACCCCTGCTGTCCATGGTCGGCGAATTGAAGAGACTGCCGCCGATTGCCTTGATGAACGGCGGGATTTCCATCGCCCTGATTGTGGCGCTGGCGCCCTTCGGGCTCATCCCGCTCGCGCTTGGCCAGGTTGTCGTCGGCGCCTTCTGGCTGGGCACGATGATCTGGCTGCAGCAGCGCCATGGCGGTCTCGACTGGGGTCGCATTGCCAGACGCTGCGGCCCGACGCTCGCAGCCCTCGGCGCGATGCTGCTCGCCGATTTCGCATTGAACTACATCACCCTTCCCGCCAGCCTGCCCAATGCCCTGACGACGGGCTTCCAGGTGGCGGGTGGGGCAATCGCCTACATCGCGGTTCTGGCTGTCCTCCATAAGCTCGTGGTGGCCTCAGCCGAACCGCTCGTACAGCAACGCAATTCCTGAAGGTCATGCCGAAGCATGACCTGAACAAGAACCATCAGAGGGGGAACAGGAAAATGGGCATGGCAAGATCGGAAGCAACGAATTCGATCCGGCATCTGGTGCACGGGTTGAGACGCACGATGACACCGCTGCAGATCGCGGGCGGACGAATGAAGTTCCTCTCGCCCTTCCCGCCCCAGTTCTCGGGCGCCTATCCCACCTACGACACAGCCATCGCCGCCGGACGCTCCGGCAGCAAGGTCGGCTTCGATCACGACGAGGTCACCGACATCGCCTTCGAGCGGATGTGCGAGATCACGCCTTGGGATTATCCGCTGCTTTTCTGGCTTGGGCAGATACTGCCGGAGGTCGATCTTCTGGTGGATGCCGGGGGCCACATGGGCACCAAGTTCCGCGCCTTCCGCAAGCTGCTGCCGATCGAGACCTCCGTCGACTGGGTGGTCTATGACGTCCCGGCAATCGTCCGGGCCGGACGCCGACGCGCCGAAATCGACGGTCTCGACAAGCTGCGTTTCGTCGAGCGCATGGAGGATGCCGGCGATCCGGATCTCTTCATCGGCTCCGGCCTGCTGCAATATCTCGACGTGCCGCTTGCGACGCTACTGTCGCGCCTTCCGCGGCTGCCCCGGCATATGCTGCTCAACAAGGTGGCGATGCGGCAGGGACCGACCGTCTTCACCCTCCAGCGTTTCGAGGAGGTCACGGTTCCCTACCAGATCCGCAACGAAGCTACGTTCATGGCCGAACTCTCACGCCTCGGCTACGAGGTCGTGGATCGCTGGACCATCCCGACGCTTTCCCACACCATCGAAACCCATCCTGAACTCGGCGAAAGCGAAAGCACCGGATTCTATCTCCGTCTGGCCTGAGGAAGCGGGCGCCAGCCCGCATTCCGATCTGCGGATACGCATATCGGTTCCGTTTCGAATACACCCAGACACCCGCGAGAACCGGCACCACATGCCGGTTCATCCTTTTGTGCACCTGACGAGAATGATGGATAACTGGGCCGACGCGAGCTCTATTCTAGGCCACGAAAAACCTGGCGAGGCGAAATGCTTGCCGGGTGCGGTCGTTCACGAGGTTACAGGCGTCGAAGGAAACCTTCGGCGCCTGTGTTTTATCGATCAGCGTTCGTTCTGCGCGAAGAGCACCACGCCGACAGTCCGCAGGATGATTGCCATATCCCGGGAAAGGGAAACGCTGTGGTAGTAATCGACATCGAAGCGAACCCGTTCCTCGTAGGAGGTGCCGTCGCGACGGGAGACCTGCCACAGACCGGTGATGCCCGGATTCATCGCCAGATAGCAGTGAGCCTGAGGCCCATAGCGCTCCAGCTCCTCGGTAACGATCGGGCGGGGACCGACAATGCTCATTTCGCCACGTAGGACGTTGAATAACTGCGGAAGCTCATCGAGGCTCGTGATACGCATATACTTGCCGAGCCAATGAACCCGCGGATCGCTCTTCAGCTTCTGGGTTTCCGTCCACTCCCGCAGACGGTCCGGATTGCTGGCAAGAAGTTCTTTCAGCGCCTTGTCGGCATCCTTGCGCATGGAGCGGAATTTCAGGCAATCGAACGACCTGCCATTTCTCCCGACACGCCTGTGACGGAAGATGATTGGCCGGCCGTCGATGATGAGAAGAGCAAACGCGATCAGCGCCAGAGCCGGCAGCAGAAACACGATCGAGGAGAGCGCAAAGACAATGTCGAACACGCGTTTTCCACCCCGGCTCCTCACAACCCGTGCGGGGGAGACGGCGGCATGCCGCTGTGCAATATTCTCGGAAACCAATGACATTTCGCAAACCTCCAGCCGAAAACTAGGCTGCCCCCGAACGCGAAACGATTCAATTGATACTGACGGGCAACGCCATCCGCTGATGGAGGTAGACGACTGCTCCCATTTTTTTCTTGATGGCCGGAAACATCGGCTGCGGCCACTCAGAAAGCCGAGAAAGGGCGATCAACCCTCACATCGGAGGGTCCACAAATGCAACCGAGCCGGGGCGGCGGGTGCCCCGGCTCGTTCGTGTGGCGTCAAACCCCTCAGTTGGTCTGGCGCAGGGTCTCAAAAAGGAACCAGCGGCGGCGCTCGCCTTCATCGATCCAGTTCTCGAGCAGGCTCGCGGTCGCGACATCGCGATGCTCGTCGCAGAGATCGTGAAGCTCCCGCATGCTGGCCACCAGCGACCCGTTATCGTCGCGCAATTCGGCAAGCATTTCATGCGGGTGAACGAATTCCGCATCGTTGTCCTTGATCCGCTGCTTGTCCGAGATATCGCCGATGGAGCGGATCGTGCTGCCGCCAAGCTTGCGGACACGCTCCGCAAGATCGTCGGTCATCGCAAAGATCTGCTCCCCCTGCTCGTCCAGCAGCAGGTGATAGTCGCGGAAATGCGCGCCCGACATGTGCCAGTGAAAGTTCTTCGTCTTGAGATAAAGGGCGAAGACGTCGGCAAGCTGCACATTGGCGGCCGCGGAAATATCGCGCACCGCGTCCTGGCCGAGACCGGACGGCGTGTGAAGATCCGCCGAACGGCGAGATTTAGCAGAGTTATCCATTATCAGGCTCCTTTTTCGGCGCGGGCAATCCGCCCCGCCATGCTGAATGATAGGACTATTCGAACCGTCCGGAAGCCGGCGGATCGCTTGCCGGAAAGGTTTCCCGCAAGGCCTCGTCCAGATTGCCGTCGTCATGACGCTTCTTGATGTCCGCAGGAGAACACTCTTCGAGGTCCACAGGTTCCGCAAGACTTTCCTTACCGTCCCGATATTGCCGCTTTTCTTCATTGCCCTGCTGTTTCATGACGATCTCCCTTGGAATGATTATCGTTCACAGGTACCGCACCAGCGGTGGCACTCTATCACGTCGCGGACTGTTTATCTGCCGCAAGATGCGCTGCCAGAGCGAGAATGACGAGAACCGGCGGCGTGGCAAAACACCACACCGGAGAAAGCATGAAGGCGAGCGCCCCGCATGCGCAGCCGAGCGCGAACGTCACCACGCTCAACCCCATGCGCATAAGCCGGTTCTTCACCGTACCGGCATCGGCCGGATGCCCTCCGCTCAGAAGATCGGCGAGATCCAGCATGATCTGCGTCGTCGTACCCGTCATCAGCGTCGTCGGCGGCTGCGTCGCCATATGCGCCCGATGCAGCGCATTCTGTATCGCCATCGCCGCGACAAGCGTCATGCCCACGCCGACGCTTGCCAGATTTTCCGCATGACCGAACGGCCCGCAGCGGAGCGCCAGAACCGCGGCAGCGACAAACAGCACGAACTTGATCGAAAGAAGGATCGGCATCGCAGAGCGTCCGCGGCTCTCCAGCCTGAGATCAAGCAGACGGGCCAGCAGGACAACGACGCAGAAGACCGGCAAGGCCAGGATCTTGGCGATGGCGCCGCCGGTTCCCAGCGCGATCACCGCGCCGAGCGTCACGAAGTTTCCCGTCACATGGGCCGTGAAAAGACCCGTCAGGGCAAGGAACCCCATGGTGTCGACATAGCCGCCGTTGAAGCTCAGAATTGCCGACAGGGGCGGTCGGACCATGGCAAATCTCCACTTGGGGTCGGGCTGCGGGCAGCGGGTGCCCGGAGATCAGAAAGAAAGCCGTGCCGTCCCCGCGGCATGCAGCGTAACCGACCACATGCCGCGAGGCTCGATATCCGGTCAGGCCTGGATGAACTTCAGGAGATCGGCGTTGAGCGGCTCAGGCTCGGTCGACATCATGCCGTGCGGATAACCCTTGTAGACCTTGAGCTCGGCATTCTTGACGATCTTGGCCGCAAGCAGGGCCGAATCGGCAATCGGCACGATCTGGTCGTCATCGCCATGCATGATGAGCGTCGGAACGTCGATCTTCTTCAGGTCGTCGGTGAAATCGGTTTCGGAGAAGGCCTTGATGCCCTCGTAATGGGCCTTGGCGCTGCCCATCATGCCCTGCCGCCACCAGTTCTGGATGAGGCCCTGGGAAACCTTGGCGTCCGGACGGTTGAAGCCGTAGAACGGGCCGGAGGCGACATATTTTCATCGGACCGGAAATCTGGATTGTCTAAACCGACTGCATTTTGGACAAAGTCCGCCTGTTCTCCGCCACCCGACATGGTCACCGCGCGAGCGTCAAGGAAATGAAAACCGGTTCAGACGGGACGGACAGCCGTGACGAAATTCTCGAAGAAATCCGAGAACTTGGCGACCCGCATCGGCAGCTTTTCATAAGGGGGATAATAGAGCGTCAGCCAGAGTTCGGGCGACTGCCATTCGGGCAGGATCTGGACGAGATGGCCGTCGGCAATGGCCTTTTCGACGATGAAGGACGGCAGCAGGGCAATCCCCTCGCCGTTTTCCGCAAGCCGGGCGGTCAGTTCGCCGTTATTGCCTGCAAGCACCTGACCCGCCCTCACCTTGCGCGTCCTGCCGGCGGAGGAAAGCTCCCATGTCTCGGACAGCGCCTCCTCGTCATAGGCGATGCATGCCGCTTCATCGAGATCATCAGGCGATTTCGGCGTACCGTTGGCGGCGAGATAGCCCGGAGACGCCACGAGCATACGACGCACCGGGCAGATCTTTCGCCAGATGGTGGACTTGTCCCGTGGCGGTTCGGAAATGCGGATGGCGAGATCGAAACTGTCGGACACGATATCGATGAACCGGTCCGTCAGCGTCAGCGACACGGCGATACCCGGGTTTTCGACGCGGAAGCCGGAGACGACATCCGGCAGGATACGCTGACCGAGCGACAATGGCACGTTGAGCCGGATGAGGCCCGCGGCATGGCCGGTTTCGGCGCGCACCTCGTCGGCCACTGCCTCGAAGGCCTCCACCAGCGGCTCGATGCGCGCCGCATATACGGCACCTGCCGAAGTCAGGGACACATGCCGGGTCGTTCGCAGAAGAAGCTGCACGCCGAGACGCTCCTCCAGCGCACTGACGGCACGCGTGACGGTCGGCGCCGTCATCGAAAGCTGACGGGCAGCAGCGACAAAGCTGCGCTCCTTCGCAACGGCCAGAAAGATGCGGATATCGTTCAGATCGCTCATGTCGAATAATTTCACTTTTTGCAATAATATTGTCAATATTATTGCCATTCTCTTCAATGAGCTTTGGCCCCATCTTCTGCCTCGGAACAAGGGATGCAACGGCATCCGAACAGAAGGATGACAAAAATGCTTACTCAGATCAAAGGCTTGCACCACATTACCTCCATGGCTGCTGACGCCCAGGAGAACAGCGACTTTTTCACCAAGACGCTCGGTCTGCGCCGCGTGAAGAAGACCGTCAACTTCGATGCCCCCGATGTCTACCATCTCTATTATGGCGACGAGGCCGGCACTCCCGGTTCGGTCATGACCTACTTCCCCTTTCCGCATATCGCGGCAGGTCGCCCGGGCGCCGGTGAAGTCGGTGAATCCTACTTCGCGGTTCCGAAGGGCTCGCTGGGCTACTGGACGGAACGCCTGACCAAGCTCGGCGTGAAGAACCTCTCGGCAGCGGAAGTGTTCGGCGAAAAGCGCCTGCGCTTCGCCGGTCCTGACAGTGACGGTTTCTCGCTGGTGGAAGTCGATAACGACAAGCGCAAAGGCTGGCTGCATGATGAGATCGGAGCCGCCGAAGCCATCAAGGGTTTCCATGGTGCGAGCATGAGGCTCAAGGACACCGGCGCGACCCGCGAATTGCTCGGCTTCATGGGCTATGAGAAGGTCGACGAAAAGGGCGAATGGGCTCGCTTTGCCATCGCCGGCGGCAACGGTGCGGATTTCATCGATCTCGAAACCGTCCCGCAGGCAGATTTTGCCCGCCTCGGCGCAGGCTCGGTCCACCACATCGCATTCGCGGTGGAAGACAGGGCTGCACAGCTTGAAGTGCGCAAGGCGCTTCTCGACACCGGCTACCAGGTAACCCCGGTCATCGACCGCGATTACTTCTGGGCGATCTACTTCCGTACGCCGGGCGGCGTGCTGTTCGAAATCGCGACCAACGAACCCGGCTTCGACCGCGACGAGGATACCGCTCACCTCGGCGAAGCCCTGAAGCTGCCGTCCCGCTACGAGCCCTATCGCGGCCAGATCGAAAAGCAGCTTCAGCCGATCGCCGACTAGAGCAGTGGCAAAGATGGATGAAACGGCGGGACCGAATGGTCCCATCATCAGGAGAAAGACGTCATGAACACGACGACCAGCACTTATCATGCCTTTAGCAAGCCGGGTTCCGATGGGGCTCCGCTCATCTTCGCTTTCCACGGCACCGGCGGCAATGAACTCCAGTTCACCGAACTGGTCGAGCAGATCCTTCCCGATGCCGGGATCGTATCCCCGAGGGGCGATGTTTCCGAATACGGCGCCCTGCGCTTCTTCCGCCGCACCGGCGAAGGCGTCTACGATATGGACGACCTCGCCAGACGCACGGACAAGATGATCGACTTCCTCGCGGAAAGGAAAGCGGAGAACCCCGGTCGTCCCGTCTATGCACTCGGCTATTCCAACGGAGCGAACATTCTCGCCGCCGTGGCGTTCAAGAAGCCCGACCTCTTCGACCGCGTGGCGCTGCTGCATCCGCTGATCCCGTGGAAGCCGGAAAACAACGGCGCACTGAAGGACCGGCAGGTACTCATCACGGCCGGGCAGCATGATCCCATCTGCCCGCTGCCGCTGACCGAGGCGCTTGTCGACTACTTCGAACGACAGGGCGCCAAGGTCGAAACCAGCATCCATGCCGGCGGGCACGAAATCCGCCAGACGGAACTGCAGGCACTGAGCACCTTCCTGACCCGATAAGCGTTCCGGCCGAGACGACACGGTCTACGTCGGAACGAAACTGCGAAACCATCCGTCGGAGGCATCGAGCCCCGATGCAATCCGGGAGAGAAACCATGATCCTGATCCACGAAAACATGAGCCGCGGCAAAACCAGCAAGGGCTGGCTGAACAGCTTTCATACCTTCTCGTTCGGCGGTTTCCAGGACCCGACGCGCATGGGTTTCGGCCCGCTTCGCGTCATCAATGAGGACTGGGTCATTCCGGGTTCGGGCTTTTCCGAACATCCCCACGACAACATGGACATCCTCACTGTCCTGCTCGAAGGCAAGCTGCGCCACCAGGACACGATGGGAAACGTCTCAACGTTCGAGGCCGGAGAGATCCAGTTGATGTCCGCCGGCACAGGGGTCAGCCATTCGGAAATGAACGCCTCGGAGGACGAAACCGCTCATCTCCTGCAGATCTGGATGATCCCGGATGTCAGGGGAACCGCACCGCGCTACCAGCAGGCCCGCCTGCCGGCCGCGGAAGATACCCGGGACTGGACGCCGATCGCATCCGGCACCGAGGGCGAGGCTCCGCTTCACCTGTTGTCCGACAGCAGCATACTGATCGCGAACCCGAAGGAAGGTGATGTCAGCACCATCCCCGCCCGGCCCGGACGCCTCGTCTTCGTCCACATCGTGGACGGACTGGCGAGGATCGACGACGAGAACCTGAGACCGGGTGACGGCCTCCAGATTTCCGACCCGGAAACCCTGGAACTCAGCTGGCTGACCAACGGGAAAGCGCTTCTGTTCGACATGCCTCGATAAGAACCGAAAACCCCGAAACCGGGCGGCGGGAACTTTATCCCGCCGCTCTTCGGTTCAGTAAGATCCGCCGCCCTTCGATTGCAAGGCGGCATCGAGACAGGCTGCCAATGCATCGGCGTGGAAAGGCTTCTGCAGCACACGAACATGCTCGCCGATATGTTCGCGCACCTGTTTCTCCGCGAAGGCGGTGATAAAGACGAACGGAACCCGACGCGACACCTCTTCCTGCAAGCGAAGATAGAGGTCGATGCCGCTCATGCCGGCCATGTTGACGTCTGAAACGATGCAGGATGCAGAGAGATTATCCTCATCCGCCAGGAATTCTTCAGCGGAAACAAATGACTTCGCCGTGAAGCCAAGCGAGCGGACAAGACTGCTCGTTGCCCGGCGCACGTCGGCCTCGTCGTCGATGATTGCAATGAAACTGGTCGTTGCCACGGCGGAAGTAGCCAATCTCCGGCGTACCGGCACACAATTGCTGATAACGCTATATAGCTCCAGCCGTGCGACGGATGAACTATACGGAGGTTTACCGGCAACACCGAAAGGTAAACCTTCGCATCCGAAGTCGAACTTCTCCCGACTGTCGTTTTCCGTGTGGTTCTATCCGCTCCGGACAGGCTGCCTGCCGCTATTGGCGAAGCGCAAACAGCGCCTTCTGCTCCTGCACGCCCTTGAGCTGGAACGAGCCGAGATTGTGGAATGCTTTCAGCCCCTCTTCGGGTGCGAGGGCCGCGAACTCGCGGGAAGCAAGCGCGGTCTCGTTGACGGAACGGCACATGGCCGCCATGCGGCATACCTCGTTGACGGCGGGACCGATCACGGTGAAATCCAGCCGTTCATCGCTGCCGACATTACCGTAGAAGACTTCCCCCTCGTGAAGCGCGAGATAGACCGAAGTCGTCGCCAGCCCCTCCTCACCGCGCCGAAGGTTGAGCTCGGCAATCCGCCTGCCGACATCGGCCTGAGCCTGCAGCGCAGCCCGTGCAGCTTCGTGCTGGTCGCGGTGGTTGAAGATGGCGAGAATGCCGTCGCCGACAAGCTTCAGGATATCGCCGCCCGCGTTGTGGACTGCCGAGATGACGGTGTCGGCATAGTCGTTGAGGAAGGCGATGAGCCTTCCGCTTTCCATGGTTTCCGATAGCGAGGTGTAGTTTTCCATGTCGGAATACCAGAGCACCGTCCGGATGGTCTCGACCTTCCCCCGCTCGATGCGGCCTTCAAGCACACGCCGGCCGGGATCCCGACCGAGATAGACCTCCACCAGCGACCGCGCAATCTGGCCGAGCGAAGCAGACTTGATTGCGAGCGCAAGGCTCGCGACGAGTTTGCGCAGCACATTCAGGTCATCTTCGGAGAAACCCTCCGGCTGGCTGGTCGACCATCGGGAATAAATGTTTTCGACTTCTCCGATCCTCGTCTCGCCGCCCAGCTTGTGCATCAGCACGAAATAGTCGGTGTGCCCCTCTTCCAGAAGGTCGCTGATGATGCCGAACCTTGAGCGGTCTGCATTGACGAGCGGAATATGCAGTTCCGAAAGATCATTTTCGCTCATGTAATGAAACGGGCTGCTGCGCCAGAGATGATCGTTGCGGACCGCCTCCTGCCGCGTGAACTCCCGGTGCTCCGGGCCGTTCTGGTTCGCCACGTTCCAGAAAACGCCCTCCGATTCCTGCACCGGATGGAGCGTGTCGAAGAACACCGCGGCCCCCACGATCTCCAGTCCACCCGCACGCAGACGGTTACAGAAACCGTCTACCAGATCGGTTTCCCGCAACCCCATAAGTCCTTGCTCGATAACCCAGTCATTGATCGCATCAAGCGTTTCCCTGTCCATGGGCATGCCCTCCCGCACCTGTCGCGCGTATCATGTATCGGGGCATTATCTGAAAACGGCGAAAGCGAATTTCAACCCATGCTTTCAAAGATATATGAGCAATTGCCGGAACAACACACGGCATCGCCCCGTCGCCGATTCATGAAGCGGCAGGCGGGGCTTATCTGTGGGCATAAGACATAGGGAATACAGGCCATTTCGTCGCGTGCAGCACGCTTCAGAAATCCCAATCCTCGTCTTCGGTGGCGACCGCCTTGCCGATGACATAGGAGGAACCGGAACCGGAGAAGAAGTCGTGGTTCTCGTCGGCATTCGGTGAAAGTGCCGACAGGATCGCGGGATTGACCTTGCATGCCTCCGCCGGAAACAGCGCTTCGTAGCCGAGGTTCATCAGCGCCTTGTTGGCGTTGTAGTGCAGGAACTTCTTCACATCCTCGCTCAACCCGACGCCGTCGTAGAGATCCTCGGTATACCTGGCCTCGTTGTCATAGAGGTCGAGCAGAAGTTCGAAGGCGAAATCCTTGATGTCCTGCCGCCGCGCTTCCGGTTCGCGGTCGAGCGCCCGCTGGAATTTGTAGCCGATATAGTAGCCATGCACCGCCTCGTCGCGAATGATGAGACGGATGAGGTCGGCGGTGTTGGTGAGTTTCGCCCGGCTCGACCAGTACATCGGTAGATAGAAGCCGGAATAGAACAGGAAGCTTTCGAGAAAGACGCTGGCGATCTTCTTCTTCAACGGATCGCCCGAGTCATATTGCTCCATGATCAGCGCCGCCTTCCGCTGCAGGAATTCGTTCTCCTCCGACCAGCGATAGGCGTCGTCCACATCCGGCGTCAGGCACAGCGTCGAGAAGATCGACGAATAGGAGCGCGCATGAACGGCTTCCATGAAGGAGACGTTCGACAGAACCGCCTCCTCGTGCGGCGTGACGGCATCCTCCATGAGCCGCACGGCGCCGACGCCGTTCTGGATCGTGTCGAGCAAGGTGAGGCCGGTGAAGACACGGATCGTGAGCCTCTGCTCCTCCGGCTTCAGCGTCGCCCATGACTGGATGTCGTTCGAAAGCGGCACCTTTTCCGGCAGCCAGAAGTTTCCGGTCAGCCTGTTCCAGACTTCGAGATCCTTGTCGTCCTCGATGCGGTTCCAGTTGACGGCCCGGATGCGGGAGACGGGTTTGACGGCGATGTTCATTGGAGTTGTCCTCGTTGCAGGAAATAACTTTGTGGATTGCCCCTCATCCGCCTGCCGGCACCTTCTCCCCGTCCCGACGGGGAGAAGGAGTATACCGCACCCTCTTCGCTTTCCGCGAAGGTCGAGTTGACCTCGTTCCCTCTCCCCCGCCTGCGGGGAGAGGGCTAGGGTGAGGGGCCATCGCTTACACTGACGGGTTCAAATCACAGCGTGCACGACACGCAGCCCTGAACCTGCGTACCCTCGAGCGCCATCTGACGCAGCCGGATGTAGTAGATGGTCTTGATGCCCCGCTTCCACGCATAGATCTGGGCACGATTGATGTCGCGGGTGGTCGCGGTGTCGCGGAAGAACAGGGTCAGCGAAAGCCCCTGGTCGACATGCTGCGTAGCCGCCGCATAGGTGTCGATGATCTTCTCCGGGCCGATCTCGTAGGCATCCTGATAATATTCGAGATTGTCATTGGTGAGATAGGCGGCGGGATAGTAGACGCGGCCGATCTTACCTTCCTTGCGGATCTCGATCTTCGAAACGATCGGATGAATCGAGGAGGTCGAATGGTTGATATAGGAGATCGAGCCGGTGGGCGGCACGGCCTGCAGGTTCTGGTTATAGAGCCCGCCCGTCATCACTGCCTTCTTCAGCGTGAGCCAATCCTCCTGTGTCGGTATGGCGATGCCGGCTTTCTCGAACAGTTCCGCCACCCGCTCGGTCGCAGGCCCCCATTCCTGCTGCGTATATTTGTCGAAATACTCGCCCGAAGCATATTTCGAATCCTCGAAGCCCTTGAAACTGACGCCCCGCTCGACCGCCAGCCGGTTCGATGCCTTCAGAGCGTGATAGGTCACCGTGTAGAAGTAGATATTGGTGAAATCGATACCCTCTTCCGAACCGTAGAAGATGCGTTCGCGGGCGAGATAGCCGTGCAGGTTCATCTGGCCGAGGCCGATGGCGTGGCTCTCGTCATTGCCCTTGGCAACCGACGGCACGGACCCGATATGGCTCATGTCCGAAACGGCGGTCAGCGCCCGGATCGAGGTTTCGATGGTCTTGCCGAAATCGGGCGCATCCATCGCGGCGGCAATGTTGAGAGAGCCGAGATTGCAGGAAATGTCCTTGCCCATATGGCTGTAGGAAAGGTCCTCGTTGAACTCGCTCGCCTCGCTTACCTGCAGGATTTCCGAGCAGAGATTGCTCATGGTGATGCGTCCGGCCACCGGATTGGCGCGGTTCACCGTGTCTTCGAACATGATGTAGGGATAACCGCTTTCGAACTGGATCTCCGCGATCACCTGGAAGAATTCGCGCGCCTTGATCTTCTTTTTCTTGATCCGGCTGTCGGCAACCATTTCCTGATACTTTTCCGTCACCGAAATTTCGGTGAACGGCACGCCGTAAACGCGCTCGACGTCATAGGGCGAGAACAGGTACATGTCCTCGTTGTTGCGGGCGAGTTCGAAGGTAATGTCGGGGATGACGACGCCGAGCGACAGCGTCTTGATACGGATCTTTTCATCCGCATTCTCGCGCTTGGTATCGAGGAAGCGCATGATATCGGGGTGATGGGCATGCAGGTAGACGGCCCCCGCTCCCTGCCGCGCCCCGAGCTGGTTCGCGTAGGAAAACGAGTCTTCCAGCAGCTTCATCACCGGGATCACGCCCGAGGACTGGTTCTCGATCTGCTTGATCGGCGCGCCGGCCTCGCGGATATTCGTCAGCGACAGCGCCACGCCGCCGCCCCGCTTGGAAAGCTGAAGGGCCGAATTGATCGCCCGGCCGATGCTCTCCATGTTATCTTCCACGCGCAGCAGGAAGCACGAGACCAGTTCGCCCCGCTGCTGCTTGCCGGCATTGAGAAAGGTCGGCGTCGCAGGCTGGAAACGACCGGAAATGATCTCTTCCATCAATTCGCGGGCAAAACCCTCATCGCCGCGCGAAAGCGTCAGCGCCACCATGCAGACACGATCCTCGTAGCGCTCGAGGTAACGCTTCCCGTCGAAGGTCTTCAACGTGTAGGAGGTGTAGTACTTGAAGGCCCCGAGAAAGGTCGGGAAGCGGAACTTCTTCGCATAGGCCTCATCAAACAGATCCCGCACGAAGTTGAAGGAATACTGGTCCAGCACCGCCTGTTCGTAATAGCCTTCGCTCACCAGATAATCGAGCTTCTCCCGGAGGTTATGGAAGAAGACGGTGTTCTGGTTCACATGCTGGAGAAAATACTGGCGCGCAGCCAGACGGTCCTTGTCGAGCTGGATCCGGCCATCCTCGTCATAGAGGTTCAGCATGGCGTTGAGAGCGTGATAGTCGAGCGAAACCTCGCTCGTACCGGCCGCCGGTCGGGTTTGTGTCAGCGTGTCCAAAATTTTCCCAGTCCCTGTCTGACGTTGTCGACATCCTCCGCCGTTCCGAGAAGTTCGAAACGATAGAGGAACGGCACCCCGCACTTCGCCGAGACGATGTCTCCGGCGATGGCGTAGGCTGTGCCGAAATTGGTGTTTCCCGCCGCGATGACACCGCGGATCAGGCTTCGGTTGCGAGGATTGTTGAGAAAGCGGATCACCGGCTTCGGCACCGCTCCCTTTTCCGATCCACCGCCATAGGTCGGCGTGACCAGCACGAAGGGAGCCCCTGCCTCCGGCGGCTCCTCGCTCGCATCGACCGGCAGCCTCAGCCCGCCAAGGTCGAGTTTCTCGACGAAGCGGCGAGTGTTTTCCGACCGGCTGGAGAAATAGACGAGGCCGCCCATGGGTATAGCCTCGTCAGGCGAGCGCGCTGATCATGTCGGGCCGGAAACCCGACCAGTGCTGCTCGCCGGCAATCACCACCGGCACCTGCCGATAACCAAGCTCCTGCACCAGTTCATAGGCGTTTGTATCTGCGGACACATCGATGACGGTGTATTCGATCCCCTGCCTGTCGAGAGCGCGCGTGGTGGCCGTGCACTGAACGCAGGCGGGCTTGGAATAAACGGTGATGGTCATGGTTTCCTCGTGAAATTGGCATGCGAAAGGGTTCCGGAACATCCGCCGATGATCCGGGATCAGGATTGAAAACTGGAAAGAGCGCAGCAGAACGCGACCTGTCGGTCGGCAACCGCCGACAGACTGGTATTAGAAAACGGGCTTTAAGGGACGCAACAATTCAGACATGGACTTCACCCCGAAGCGACAGAAGACGAAGCGCGGGGCAGCGGCCTGACCGGGGAAAACCGGACACGATTAACCGCGACCTTCCGGGCACCCCGCCGGTGGACGTTCATGTTCAAGGCAGGTCTCCTGGCTCTCGGATCATCATGCCCGCTCAGCCTTCCCGGGCTTTCACCCAGTGGCCGGATCGAACGAACATTCACCACTCACAGTTGCGGGGGCAGCTTCGGCATCGCGGACATCATGTCCGCTACCGAATTCCCGTCTTAGCCTTCGACCCTCTCGAATCGAAGGAACCTTGAACACTAGATATAGTATCCAAGGCGAAATTTACGTCAAGAATTATGTTTTCCGTCACCCGATTCCATCGGGGATAACCGCCACGGGTCGATGCTCGGCATCGACGGCGACCATGACGAAAAGTCCTTTCGCCGTCTGCCGGCGAAGCCCGGTCAGCAGTTCCTCGGACCACAATTCCACCCCGATCCGCATCGATGAGCGGCCAGTGGAAACGACCCGGGCGACGACCTCGACGATGGAGCCCAGCCGGATCGGATAGTGGAAATCGATGCGCTCGGACGACGCGAGAACGGTCTGCCTGCGGCTATGGCGCGAGGCGGCGACGAAGGCTGCCTTGGTCATGAAGGCAAGCGCGTCTCCACCGAACATCGAACCGGAACTGTTGGTCTGATCGGCGAAGACGACATCCGCCATGCGAACCTCGCCGTCGGCCTCCGTCGGATGGCTGGTCGGCAGCGGCGGCAGCGTCCACCCTTCACCCCCGTCATCCCCCGGCACCGCGACCATGTGGAAGACGCCGCGCGTGCGGACCTGTCGCTCGCTGGCGAGAATGCTTTCCGCCGCCATTTCCACTTCCACCGTCAGGGAACGTCGTCCCGCCCAGACAGGCATGGCCGTGAACGAGACGATCTCGCCGATATACGCGGGTTTCCTGAAATCCACCCGCTCGCAGGATGCGGTGACGAAGGGCACGCGTCCATGACGCGTGGCCGCGACGAAGGCCACCCGGTCCATAAAGGCAAGACCGGCGCCGCCGAACAGCGTGCCATGATGGTTGACCGCACCAGGGAAAACGATGTCGACGAGGGTAGTGGGAGCCGGCCCTCCGGCCGGCTCCCCTTCGGATGGTGTTTCCCGCTTCATGCGATGACCCTCCAGCCATCGCTCTCGGCAAGCCGCTGGCGAAGCTGCCGCGCCGCCTGCACCATGTTCGCAAGCGCCGGCTTCACCTCTTCCCAACGACGTGTCTTCAGGCCGCAATCGGGATTGATCCAGAGTTGGGAGGGATCGAGGCGAGCGGATGCGGCCTCGATCAGTTCGACGATTTCCTCCACCGTCGGCACGCGCGGCGAATGGATGTCGTAGACACCAGGTCCGATCTCGTTCGGATAGCGCTTGTCCGCGAAGACATCGAGGAGCTCCATTTTGGAGCGCGATGTCTCGATCGAGATCACGTCGGCATCCATCGCGACGATGGCGTCCATGATGTCGTTGAACTCGGAATAGCACATATGCGTGTGGATCTGGGTGCGATCGGCCACGCCCGAGGCGGAAAGGCGGAAGCTCTCCGTCGCCCAGCCGAGATAGGCCTGCCAGTCCCTGCGTCGCAGCGGCAGGCCCTCACGAAGCGCCGGCTCGTCGATCTGGATGATCGCGATACCCGCCTTTTCCAGATCCTGCACCTCATCGCGGATAGCGAGCGCAATCTGGCGGCACACGACATCGCGCGGAATATCGTCACGCACGAAGGACCATTGCAGCATGGTCACCGGACCCGTCAGCATGCCCTTCATCGGCCTGGACGTCTTCGACTGCGAAAACACCGCCCAGTCGACCGTCATGGGACGCGGCCGCGAGACGTCGCCATAGATGACCGGAGGACGGACGCAACGGGAGCCATAGCTCTGGACCCAGCCGTTCCTGGTAAAGGCATAGCCGTCCATCTGCTCGGCAAAATACTGGACCATGTCGTTACGCTCGAACTCGCCGTGCACGAGAACGTCGATGCCGACATCCTCCTGCCAGCGGATCGCGCTTTCCGTCTCGCGCTCAAGAAAGGCCTTGTAGTCGATATAGGAAAGCTCGCCCTTGAGGTGGGCGGAGCGCGCGCGCCGGACCTCGGTCGTCTGCGGGAACGAACCGATGGTGGTGGTCGGCAGAACCGGCAGATGCAGATGATGCTGCTGCACGGTGCGGCGAGCGGCGTAAGGACGTGCCCGCTGCATCATGTCACGCGAAACCGCAAGCAGCCTTCCCTCGACCAGCGGGTCATGAACCTTGCGCGAGGTCCGCCGCGTCCGCGCGATCCGGCTGGACGCCGCGATCTTTGCCTCGACGGCTGGCCGGTTTCCGGAAAGCGCCTCTTTCAGAACCGCAAGCTCATCCAGCTTTTCCGAAGCGAAAGCGAGCGAGGCGCGCAATTCGAGATCGAGCGCGGTTTCGTCGGAGAGATCGAAGGGCAGATGAAGCAGCGAGCAGGATGGCGCGATCTGCAGAAGATCGGGCGCGCGCCCGGCCACCAGCGGTTCGATGCGCTGCACCACCTCTTCGAGATCGGCCCGCCAGATATTGCGGCCGTCGATCAGCCCAAGGGACAGGAGGAGGCCAGCCGGCGCATCCCCAGCGATTGCCGCGAGTTCCTCGCCCCCGCGAATGCCATCCAGATGCAGACCGGCAATAGGAAGCGACAATGCGGTATCGCGATTGTCCCCGAGCGGGCCGTAATAGCTGGCGACCAGAATGGAAAGCCCCGGAACCGCCTCGGCAAAGGCGTTGTAGGCGCGCACGAGACTGTCACGCTCCTTGTCCGTCAGGTCGAGTGCGAGGCAGGGCTCGTCGATCTGCACCCAGTCCGCACCCGCTTCCTGCAACTCGACAAGGATCTTGCGATAGACCGGCAGCAGCCTGTCGAACAGATCGACGGGATCGGAACCATCCCGCGCCTTGCCGAGCTTCAGGAACGTCACCGGTCCGAGGATCACCGGCCGGGTGTGAATGCCGATGGCCCGGGCTTCAAGGAAAGCCTCGAGCGGGCGGTTTCCCGTCAGGATGAAGCCCTGCCCGGCACTGAATTCCGGCACCAGATAGTGGTAGTTCGTATCGAACCACTTGGTCATTTCCAGCGCGGAACGCGGCTCGCCATGAGTACCGCCGCAGCCGCACGCCGCCTCGCCCTGCGAGCCCCGCGCCAGAGCAAAATAGGTGTCGAGACCGACATGACCGCCGGTCCAGCCATAGCCATCCGGAATGGCGCCGACCATGACGGCGGTATCCAGAACATGATCGTAGAAGGAAAAATCGTTCGAAGGGATCGCATCGATCCCCTTTTCCTGCTGGAGCTTCCAGTGCTTCGCCCGAAGCGTTCCGGCCGTTTCCAGCAAAGTTTGTGCGTCGCTCTTTCCCGACCAATAGGCTTCCAGCGCGAACTTCAGTTCACGATGCTTGCCGATCCTGGGAAATCCGAGATTTGCAGTCTTGATGCTCATTTCCTTGACCCCGAAGGTTGTGGGCAAGGCATTGGCGAGCGCGATGCGACAGGCACGCGGATGCGCCGGTCGCAAAAGCGGCACACCGGGACACCCCGCCCGTGGACGTTATCTATCGCGGCAGGTCTCCTGGCTCGCGGGTCACAGCCGGCATCCGTCTTCCCGAGGCGTCTTCCTCAGTGACATAATGGATGCAAGCTCACCGCCTACAGTTGCGGGGGCAGCTTCGGCATGGGTGCCCAAAAGCACCGTCACCGTATTCCCTCTTAGCTCCGGACCATAAGATCCGCAGAACCACGATGACCTTAACATGACGGACCGGACAGCCATCGTCAAGGGATATAAAGACATCTTTATATGAAAGATCTCAAACGATACGCATCCGGCCGCGATGCGAAAACCCGTTACCCGTCGTGTTCAGGACGTTTGCAGGAGAGGATGAAACGCCGGTAAAGCAAGGTTCTCAGCCTGTTTCTGAGATCGGCGGTCTCCCGCTGCGCCGCCGCGATCGGAGCGTGGGACCCGATCTCGATATCCGTGAAACCGGCCGCATCGAGAAGCGGCGCAAGACGCTCGACAGTGAGCCCTTCGCCAAACGGCAGCCGCCGCATGATATCCGCATGCCGGTCGCTCATCGCCCCATCGTAATGCGGATCAGCGCCAGCGATGCGGTCGATCAGCTTGATCGCACCCGAAACGATCCGCCCCAGAGGAGTCGGCGCCGCCCAGTTGCCGTCGAAGATCAGCAACCTTCCACCGGGCTTCAGCACCCGGAACCACTCCGCAAAGGCCTGCTGCGGCTCCGTGAGCGTCCAGACGAGATGGCGGCAGACGACAGCGTCATAGGTTCCGTCCGGTTCCATGGTCTGTTCGGCATCGGCAAGGATGAAACGCACCCCCGTCCTGCCCGCATGCTTGCGGCGGGCGACACCGATCATGGCCTCGGAAAAATCGAGACCCGTGACATCGTGGCCAAGCGAAAGCAGGACGTTCGTCACCTCGCCCGTACCGGACGCCAGCTCCAGCACCTTCAGCGGTTCGGAACCGAGACGCTGGCGGACCGCATCCGCCCAGGCGTCGAGTTCGGGACCGGGCGGAATGCGGTGCCCGAAGGCAAGATCGAAGGTTTCCGAGCGCTTCGACCAGTAATCGCGGATGTCTTCCTTGAGGTGATGGTTCGAAGGCTCCCGGCTCATGGCGAGGTCTTGCCGGTCGCGCTGTCGAACAGAGCGTTCATGCGCGGTCTGGCCCGCTCCGGAATATCGATCTGGCGATATTGCTCCGGCAGTTCTGCCTCGCCGACCTTGATCAGCATCACCATGCCCATGCCGAAATGCGGCGAGCATTTGATGCCGTAAAAGCCCGACTGGTCGAAACCGACCTCGATCTCTTCGTTGATCTTGCCCTTGAAGCCCGGATAGCCCTCCGGCACCATCCCGTCGATGGTCGCGGCGTTGTGGCTCTTGTTGGTCGCGACGAATTTCACCCTGTCGCCCGGCTGGACATGCAGGAAATCGGGTTCGAACACCATCGACCCCTTCTCTCCGCGGTTCATCATCTTCACCTCGAAAGTCTCGGCGAAGGCAGGAGCAGCGAAGGCGATAGAAGCCGCCAGAACGAGGAAATATGTCTTCATGAAACGAGGGCTTTCTCTTTTTCGGGGCGTAGGTAACGGATGGAACAGCCATCCACGCCATGCCGGTCGATGGCGACGTCCACCCCGAAGACATCGCGGATTCGCGTCGGCGTCAGCACGTCGCGGGGCGTGCCGAGCGCGATCAGCTGACCGGAATGCATGACGGCGATACGGTCGCAGAACATGGCCGCGTGATTAAGATCGTGAAGGGCCGCCACCACGGTCAGTTCCTGACGGCGGACGAGATCGAGCAGGCCGATCTGGTGGCCGATATCGAGGTGGTTGGTCGGCTCGTCGAGAAGCAGGATACCCGGCTCCTGGGCGAGCGCGCGGCCGATATGCAGCCGCTGCCGCTCGCCGCCCGAAAGCGTGTGCCAGGAGCGATCGGTAAGATGAGTCATGTCGACATTGGCAAGCGCGGTATCGACGATTGCCGCATCCTTCGCCGACCATGGCGACAGGGCGCCCAGATAGGGCGTGCGCCCGAGTTCCACGGCCTGCCGGGCAGTGATCCGCTCGCCGGTTTCCGCCTGCTGTTCCACCAGCGCCAGACGCCGGGCGACTTCGCGCCGTCCGAGCGCGTCGATCGGCACGCCGTCGAGGAGGATATCCCCCGACTTCGGCTTCCGGATGCCGGCGAGCAAGGCCATAAGGCTCGTCTTGCCGGAGCCGTTCGGCCCGATGATGCCGAGAAACTCGCCTGCCCGGACATCGAGCGAGACATTTCTCAGGATCGTAACATTGCCGACACCCCATGAGACATTTCTGGCCGAAAGCGTCATGTCCGTCCCCTCTTCTGCCCCAGGATGAAAGCGAAGGCCGGCGCTCCGACCAGCGCCGTGATGACGCCGATGGGCAGGACCTGCCCGGTGATCAGGATGCGCGAGAGAATGTCGGCGCCGATCATGAACACCGCGCCGATCAGCGCGGCCGCGGGCAGAAGTACGCCATGGCGGACCCCGACCACCATCCGCGCCGCATGCGGGATGACGAGACCAACAAAGCCGATCGAACCGACGATGGACACCATGACGGCCGTCATCATCGCGGAAACGCCGACAAGGGCGAGATAGGTGCGACGAACCGAAATGCCGAGCGATGCGGCGGATTCCGCACCGAAGGTGAACGCGTCAAGCGCACGCGCATGCCAGAGACAGACGGCGAGACCGGCAAGCGTCGCGGGAACGGCAAGCCATGCATCCGGCCAGCGCACGCCGGAGAGATTGCCGAGCAGCCAGAACATGATGCCCCGCGCCTGTTCGGCGGTCGCAGCCTTGGTGACGATGAAAGAGGTCAGTGCGTTGAAGAGCTGCGATCCGGCGACGCCTGCGAGAATGATGGCAGCCGTTCCGCGACCTGCCTTTACCGCCAGCAGGCTGACGAGCGCAAAGGCGACGAGAGCACCGGCGAAAGCCCCCATCGGAAGGGTCAAAAAGCCCGCCCCGACACCCAGGATCGCGACGCTGACGGCACCGGTCGAAGCGCCGGCGGAGATGCCGAGGAGATAGGGATCCGCGAGAGAATTGCGCAGCAGCGATTGCAGCACGACGCCGGACAGCGACAGCGCCGCACCACAGCAGGCCGCGACGACGGCCCGGCTGAGACGATAGCTCCAGACGATGCCCTCATCGATCGGCTCCAGCGGATAGCCCGCACCCCACAGCCGGTTGGCGACGGTCTTCGCCACCGTATCGAGCGGGATCGCCGTCTCGCCGATTGCCGCGCCCAGCCAGAACGCGGCAAGCAGGATGACGAGCGCGGCAAGAGCCGCGCCCGTTCGTCCGAAGCGTGCGATTGCAGATGTCACTTGTTCAGACCGGCAGCTTCGATGGCATCGGCAAGCGTTTCGATGCCATCGATCGTGCGGATCGTCGGGTTCATCGCCTGCGCATCCATGTCGAAGACATGCCCGTTCTTCACCGCCGGCATCAGGCTTGCGACCGGATCGGTCTTCAGGAACTCGTGCTTCACGGCCACATCATCAGCCGGGAAGCGGCGGCGGTCCATCTTGCCGGCAACGATCATCGTCGGGTTGGCCTTGGCGATGGTTTCCCAGCCGACCGTCGGCCACTCCTCATCGCTCTCGATGATGTTGCTGATACCGAGCGCGGACATGATGTAGGCGGGAGCGCCCTTCTTGCCGGCGACATAGGGATCGACGTCCAATTCGGCGCTGGAGAACCAGAAGACGGCGGAAAGCTTGCCCTGTGCCGAGGCGATCTTGGCGCGGGCTGCATCCTCGCGCTTCTTCAGGTCGGCCACGACCTCCTCGCCCTTCGCCTCGACGTCGAAGATCTTCGCGAGGTCGCGCACTTCCTGATAGATCAGGTCCATGGTGAAGACCGCGTTGCGCACGCCATCGCCGCCGCCGGAGTTGTCCTTGCCGATGCAATCGGCCGGCGAGGTATAGACCGGAATGCCGAGTTCCTCGAATTGCTGCGGCGTTGCGACGATCCCTTCGGGACCGACATGCCACTGGAACTGCGCGGTGACGAGATCCGGCTTCTTCGCAACGACGCTTTCGAAGCTCGGATCGTTGTCGGCCAGCCGTTCGACCTTGGCGTTCGCGCTTTCATAGCCTTCCAGCACCGGACCGATCCAGACCGCGGTGCCGACCACCTTGTCGGCAAGGCCGAGGAGATAGAGGATCTCGGTGCTGCTCTGGCCGATGGAAACTGCGCGCGAGGGCGCCTTCTCGAAAGTGACCTGGCGGCCGCAGTTTTCGAGCGTCAGCGGATAACTGGTTCCCGCAGCCATGGCATTGTGGAAAAAGCCGGAAGCGAGCAAGGACAGGACGCAAAGGCCCGAACGCATCGGCCGCTTGAAAATGGTCTTCATCATAATTCCCCGAAAAAGATGTGAGTGCCGGCCCGGGATGTGAGTGCGGGACGGCGATGAGATCAGAATGCCCGGCGGGCATTCCGGTCGGTCAAACGATCATCGGAATACGGGGAGTGCGAAGCGTCGAAACGCAAATGAGCAACAGACATGAACATGGCATGCTCCTGTTCCGGGCTTCCCCGCCCGTGACGATGGATCGATTTTGACGGCAGGTCTCCTGGCTTACAGATATCTGTCGTCCATCTGCCTTCCCGCGCCCTTACGGCACAGTGGCATGACGCCCTTCGGCGTCACGAGGATGGACGGCAATCCGCTTACAGTTGCGGGGGCAGCCACGGTCTTGGTCCCTGTTTGGGTCCTCCGCACCGTGTTCCCTATTAATCCCCTTGCTTTAAGCGCGGGGAACCGTCGGCGCCCAGATAAGAGGCGGGACGACCCTGCGTCAAGCCGAAAGGTGGGCGGTTTCACAATCGCAGTGCGACGGCGGACGGAGGATCTGTCATATTGGCTCCACAGGTTGCCATGGCTGAATATGTAATATTGTTACACTCGTCAATCAAAAGTTATGTAATAACATATCATATCGATGCGCGCAGTCATTCGCGCCGTGAGAGACATCGTGCCAGCAAACGTTGAACGAGCCGAAACTTATTCCGTCTAAATCTACAAATTTAGTCTGATTGATCTCCCGCCACTCCCCGTTGCCCCCTACTCTGGTGAAAATGCCATTTATCAAGATTGGGGAGACCAATATGAGCTTCATCCGCACGACCGTGCTCGGCCTCGCGGCGGCACTTGCCTTCGGCCTCCAGGCCGTTCAGGCCTCCGACCTCAAGGAAATCCGCATCGACTGGGCCACCTACAATCCCGTGAGTGTTCTCCTGAAGAAGGAAGGCCTGCTGGAAAAGGAGTTTGAGAAGGACGGCATCAGCGTCACCTGGGTCCAGTCCGCCGGCTCCAACAAGGCTCTGGAATTCCTGAACGCACAGTCGATCGATTTCGGTTCGACGGCAGGCGCTGCGGCGCTGATTGCACGCGTCAACGGCAATCCCGTCAAATCCGTTTACGTCTATTCCCGTCCGGAATGGACAGCTCTCGTCACCCGCCCCGAGACCGGCATCACCAAGGTCGAGGACCTGAAGGGCAAGAAGATCGCCGTAACCCGCGGAACGGACCCGCACATCTTCCTGGTGCGCGCGCTGGCAGATGCCGGCCTCAGCGAGAAAGATGTCAGCCTCGTTCTTCTCCAGCACGCCGATGGCAAGCTCGCACTGCTGCGCGGCGATGTGGATGCCTGGGCCGGCCTTGATCCGTTGATGGCCTCCGCCGAGGTTGAAAGCGGCGCACAGCTCTTCTTTCGCAAGCCGGAAAACAACACCTGGGGCGTGCTGAACACCACCGAAACCTTCGCCAGCGAACATCCGGAAATCGTCAGCCGCGTGATCGCCGTCTATGAGGCCGCCCGCGCCCAAGCAATTGCCGATCCGGTTGCGCTTAAGGCAGCCGTCGTCGAAGCCGCCAAGCTCCCGGAAGCCGTGATTGCCAAGCAGCTCGAGCGTACCGATCTCTCCCAGCCGCAGATCGGCGAGAAGCAGCGCGAGACGATCCTTGCAGCCGGCCTCGCTCTTCAACAGGCAGGCGTGCTCCCGGCCGACGTCAAGATCGATGAAGTGGTCTCGCAGCTGATCGACGACCGTTTCGCGGTCAGCCAGTAAGGCGGGAGCGATGACCAACGCGGTAGAAGAAACGCTTCAGCCCTCGACACCGGCAACATTGCCCGGCGGACTTGCTACGCGATTTGCGTCGAAGTTCGCCGTGGCTGTCGCAGTGCCGGTCCTTGGCCTGCTGCTCTGGGAGCTAGCGGCCTCCGCCGGCTGGCTGAACGCGCGTCTGATGCCGCCGCCATCACGCACATTCGCCACCCTCTGGTCCCTCGCCGAGACCGGCGAACTCTACCGGCATATCGCCGCCACGACGCTGCGCGTCCTGATCGGTTTTGCCATCGGCGCGGCCGCAGCCACGGTGGCGGGCGCGCTCGTCGGCTATTTCGCCACCCTGCGGAGGCTGGTCGATCCGACTTTGCAGGCACTCAGGGCGATCCCCTCGATCGCCTGGGTACCGCTGTTCATCCTCTGGTTCGGCATATTCGAAACGTCCAAGGTGGTGCTGATCGCCGTCGGCGTATTCTTCCCCGTCTATCTCGGTGTCGTCGGCGCGATCCTCAGCGTCGACCGCAAGATCGTCGAGGTCGGGCGCATGTTCCGCCTCTCCGGCTTCGCCCTCGTCCGGCGCATCCTGCTCCCTGCCGTTCTGCCGACCTACATCGTGTCCCTGAGAGCCGGCCTCGGCCTCGGCTGGATGTTCGTCGTAGCCGCCGAATTCATGGGAGCTTCGGAAGGACTGGGCTATCTGCTCGTCGACGGACAGCAGCTCGGCAAGCCCGATCAGGTTCTCGCCTCCATCATCGTCTTCGCAATCGCCGGCAAGCTGACGGACAGCATCCTGCTGGCCGCAACGGCGCCATTGCTGCGCTGGCAGGACAATTTCCGGCAGGAGCACTGACAATGCTGTCGATCGAAAACCTTTCGAAGACCTACCCCAACGGCGCCCACGCATTGGAGCGCTTTTCGCTGAACGTCGACCGTGGCGAGATCGTCGCGGTGATCGGTGGTTCGGGCTGCGGCAAGAGCACCTTGCTGCGGCTGATCGCAGGGCTGGAGACGGCAAGCCAGGGCTCCGTCACCGTCGGCGGCCAGCCCATCAAGGCCCCCCATCCACTGGTCAACCTGATCTTTCAGGAACCACGCCTCCTGCCATGGCTGACAGTCGCCGAAAACGTCGGCTTCGGCCTCGCCGATGCGGAAATCGATGCGCGTCGGGAACTGATCGAGAGCGGGCTTCGCCGCGTTGGCCTCTCGGACTATGCCAATCGCTGGCCGAAGGAGCTGTCCGGCGGACAGGCTCAACGTGTCGCAATCGCAAGGGCGCTCGTCACCCGCCCGCAGGTGCTGCTGCTCGATGAACCGTTTTCGGCGCTGGATGCCTTCACCCGCGCCGACCTTCAGGACCACCTTCTGGAGATATGGGCTACTTCCCGCCCGACCATGCTGCTGGTCACGCATGACATCGATGAGGCGCTGGTTCTCGCGGACCGTGTCGTCGTCATGCAGCCCTGGCCCGGTCGTATCCTCAGGACGATAGACATCGGCCTTCCCCGCCGCCGCGATCGCGGCTCGGAGGAATTCGCTGCAGCCCGTCATGACCTGTTGCTGGTCTTGAACGACTCGTTGCGCCACCGCCCGGCTTACGCCCGGACGGCCTGAGATCACTGCCCAAAAATACTCCTCAAGGATACCAGCATGCCGAAGCAGATCCTGCTCAACGCCTTCAACATGAATTGCGTAGGGCATATCAATCATGGCCTCTGGGCGCATCCGCGGGATACCTCCCATCGCTACAAGGAACTGGGATACTGGACCGATCTTGCGCGTACGCTTGAGCGCGGATTGTTCGATGGCCTGTTTATCGCCGATATCCTCGGGGTCTACGATGTCTATGAAAACTCCGTGGACCTGACGCTCCGCGAAACCATCCAGCTTCCCGTCAACGATCCGCTGATGCTGGTCTCCGCCATGGCGGCGACGACTTCCAATCTCGGGTTCGGCGTGACCGTGAACATCGCCGCCGAGCATCCCTATCTGCTAGCGCGCCGGTTCTCCACCCTCGACCACCTGACCTCCGGGCGCATCGGCTGGAACATCGTCACCGGCTATCTCGACAGCGCCGCCCGCGCCCTCGGGCAGACGGGCCTGAGCGAGCACGACAGCCGCTACGATCAGGCCGACGAATGCATGGAGCTTCTCTACAAGCTCTGGGAAACAAGCTGGGACGACGATGCCGTCGTTCTCGACCGCACAGAGCGGGTCTATGCCCGACCGGAAAAGGTGCGACCCATCAGCCATCACGGTCGCTACTACGATGTGGAAGGCTATCACCTGAGCGAACCTTCACGTCAGCGCACCCCGGTTCTCTTTCAGGCTGGCACTTCACCACGAGGCAAGGAATTTGCGGCGCGTCACGCCGAATGCACTTTCATCAACGCGGCCAACCCGGCCTCGGCGCGTGCCGCTTCCCGCGCCATCCGCAAGGCCGTGGCCGATGCCGGCCGCCGGCCCGAGGATATCAAGATACTGGTCGGCATCACCGTGGTCGCCGACCAGACCATGGCCGGAGCGGAGGCGAAATATGCCGACTACCGCCGCTATGCCAGCCCGGAAGCGGGACTGGCGCATTTTTCCGCCGGCACCGGTATCGATCTCTCTCGTCTTGATCTGGATACGCCCATCGCGCAGGGTGCGGACAATGGCAACGCCATACAATCCAACATCCAGACGGCGCGCGACACGGGCCTGACCAAGCGCAAGCTGCTGGAAAAGCTGTCGCTCGGCGGCAGATACCCGGCCATTGTCGGCAATGGCGAGACGATTGCCGATGAACTCCAGACATGGATCGAGGACGGCGAAATCGACGGCTTCAACCTGACGCGGACCGTGGTTCCCGAAAGCTTCGACGATTTCATCGATGTCGTCATACCCGTGCTTCAGGAACGCGGCCTCTACAAGACGGCCTATGAGAAGGGCTCCTTCCGCAACAGGCTGTTCGGTCATGGCGACCGCCTGCTGGCTCCTCATCCCGCGGCCGCCCTCCGCTAAAACGGACGCTTCGGCGGCCTTTTTGGCGACATGCAATCCAACCCTGAAAAGCTCCAAAATTTGGGCGACATGTCCAAACTTTGTGCGCAATACAAAATAAAATACCTATTCCATAAAATTACTAGATTTATGATCGAAATAGTTCCGCATCGGCATCAAGCGATGGGAATTTCAAAAACGAGCAGGAGATTTCATGCTGGACTTTTCGAAAATCAATCGCCGCGCCGGCCGTATCGCCGCCATCGCCCTGATGGCAGCCACGGCACTTTCCGCGGGCCTCGCCAATGCCGGCGAAACCCTGGACAAGATCAAGCAGCGCGGCCTCATCAAGGTCGGCGTCGGCACCACGCCGGGCTTCTTCTCCCCGGACAGCAACGGCCGCTGGAACGGCTTCTTCATCGACTACGGCCGCGCACTCGCGATCACCGTTTTCAACGATCCGGAAAAGGTCGAATTCACCAATTCCTCGCCGCAGCAGCGCCTTCCGGCCCTGCAATCGGGCGAATACGACATCCTGCTCTCGGGCGTGACCCAGACCATCACCCGCGCCTTCAAGCTTGGTTTCCACTTCGGCCCCGTGATCTTCTATGACGGTCAGGGCCTGCTGGTCCGCAAGGATCTCGGCGTAACCAAGGGCACGGAACTCGACGGCGCCACCATCGGCGTCCAGAGCGGCACGACGGGCGAACTCAACATTGCCGACTTCTTCCGCAAGACCGGCAAGAAGTTTACCCCCGTGACGATCGAGGAAACCGGCGAATTCGTAAAAGCGCTGGAATCCGGCCGCGTCGACGCGCTCACGCAAGATTCCACCGACCTTGCCGGCAAGCGCACCCAGCTGAAGAACCCCGACGACTACGTCCTGCTTCCCGAGCGTCTCTCCAAGGAACCGCTGGCTCCGGCCATCCGCGGCGGTGACGACCAGTGGCTCGAAATCGTCAACTGGACCGTCTACGCGACGATCCAGGCCGAGGAGTACGGCATCAACAAGGCCAATGTCGACGACTTCCTGAAGAGCGAAGATCCGGCGATCAAGCGCTTCCTTGGCGTCGATCCCTCTCTCGGCGAGGCGATCGGTCTCGATCCGAAGTTTGCCTACAACATCATCAAGACGCTGGGCAATTACGGCGAAATCTTCGATCGCAACATCGGCAAGGGCACCACGCTCAACCTTGAGCGCGGCTACAACAATCTCTGGACGAATGGCGGCCTCCTCTATTCTCCGCCCTTCCGTTGATCGAAACGGGGACACCCATGACGACGAAAATACTGCCGGGTCCGAAAGGGCCCGGTTTGCTCGTCAAGTTCTCGACATGGATCGGCCCCCTGCCCTTCAGGCAGGTGGCGCTCCTTCTCGGCGTCCTGCTCGTCTTTTGGTTCTTCAGCGCCAATACGCTCCAGAACATGCAGAAGGCAAACCTTGCACCGGGCTTCGGCTTCCTTTTCCAGCAGGCCAATTTCGAGATCGGCGAAAGCGTGGTCGCCTATCAGGCCGGCGACAGCTATGGCCGCGCTCTTCTGGCGGGACTTGCCAACACCGGCCGGGTCGCCCTGCTCGGCTGCATTCTGGCAACCGTTCTCGGTGTCTTTCTCGGCATCGCCCGGCTGGCAGGCAATCCACTTCTGGCCGCGTTGATCCGCGGCTATGTCGAGATCCTTCGCGGCACGCCGCTGCTGTTGCAGCTCTTTCTCTGGACAGGCCTCTTCCAGAGCCTGCCCGCGCCCCGCAATGCCATTACGGTTCTCGACCTCGCCTTCCTCAGCAATCGTGGCGTCTTCGTTCCGTCGCTCGCCATTGAAGGTTTTTCCGCCATCATCTGGCTTCCGGTCTTAGCCGCAGTCGTCGCAGCAACCATTTTCGGTGCACGACGGCTGTTCAAGGGCAAAAGCTTCTACGTCACCAAGAGCGCCGCACTCGTCACGCTGGCCGTCGGCGTAACATTCGCCATTCTTTCCCTGCTCGGTCATCCGCCGGTCGTGGAAACACCAGAGCGTGGTGGCTTCAATATCCGCGGCGGCTGGTCGCTGACGCCGGAATTCGCAGCTCTCCTCACAGGGCTGACCATCAACGCTTCGGCCATCATTTCCGAAATCGTGCGCAGCGGTATCCAGTCGGTGAAAAGCGGCCAATGGGAAGCGGCCCGTGCGCTCGGCCTGAAACCCGGCCAGATCATGCGCCTCGTCGTCCTGCCGCAGGCCCTTCGCGTGATCACCCCGCTGATGACGTCGAACTATCTCGACCTGACCAAGAATTCGAGCCTCGCGGTCGCAATCGGCTTCCCGGATATCGTCAGCGTTGCCAACACCACTGCCAACACCACCGGACAGGTCATCGAGTCGATCACGCTGATCATGCTGCTCTATCTCTCGATCAATCTCGCGGTCTCCGCGCTGATGAACATCTACAATCGCAAGATCGCGCTCAAGGGAGCCCTTTCCCGATGACGATGCTCTCCCTTCAGGTTCCACCCAATGCCGTGCCGGTGAAGAGATGGAAACTGCTTTCCGCACATCCGGCAAACACCGCAATCACTCTCCTGCTGGTCGCGCTGCTTGTCTGGTTCGGTCTGCCCATCCTGCGCTGGGCACTTCTCGACGCCGTCTGGTGGGGAACGGCGGACGACTGTGCGGCTGAAGCCGCCGGGGCCTGCTGGGCCTTCGTTGCGGTGAAGCTGCGCTTCATCCTCTTCGCCTTCTATCCGCCGGACCTGCAATGGCGGCCGGCGCTTGCCGTCGCTGCCACCTTGCTTCTGCTGATCGTCACGGCACAGCCCCGCTTCTGGGGCCGCCATCTCGTTGCCGTTTGGCTCGCGACGCTGGCCGCGGCCTGGCTGCTCGTCTCCGGCACGGTCATCGGGCCGCCGATCTCGACAAACCAGTGGGGTGGCCTGCCGATCACGCTTTTCGTCTCCATCGCGGGTCTTGGCTTCGCTTTCCCCATCGCCGTCGTCATGGCGCTTGCGAGACAGTCACGCATGCGCATCGTCCGCAGCCTCGCGGTCGGATATATCGAGATCCTGCGCGGCGTACCGATGATCGTCGTGCTTTACGTCGCCATGCTGATCGTGCCCATGGCACTGCCGGCCGGCGCGCTGGTCGACAAGCTGCTGCGCGCCCAGATCGGCATCACGCTTTTCGCCTCCGCCTACCTTGCCGAGATCATCCGCGCGGGCCTGCAGGCGCTGCCGGCCGGACAAACCGATGCGGCCTCCGCGCTTGGCCTCACCTACTGGCAGACCGCCCGACTGGTCATCCTCCCGCAGGCCTTGCGCGCCGTCATCCCGGCCATCGTCAATCTCTCGGTCGGCATTCTGCTGAACACGTCGCTGCTGGCCGTCATCGGCATCTACGACCTGCTGAATGCCGCCAAGGCATCCGCGACCGATCCGCAATGGCTGGGCTACTATACGGAAGCCTACATTCTCGCCGCCGCGATCTATTTCGCCATCAGCTTCAGCGCCTCGCGTTACAGCCTCTGGCTGGAGCGTTATCTGCGGGCAAGCGACCAGCACTGAAACATGCAAGAAGCAAAATGCCCGGACCTGCGCTTCAAACAACAGGTCCGGGCATCGAAAAAGCTACACAAAGGGAACGGAAGGCAGAGCGGTCCGGTCAGGCCCGGGGCATTTCCCGCTCGACCAGATCGTAGACGAAGGCAAAGGCCTGACGGGCACCCTCGATGGCCCGCTCGTCTTCTTCCGGCTGCAACGAAACGGCGTCCAGCGCCGCCGTGAAGTTGCGCCAATGCAGGGCACGGCCATCGGCATGGCCAGCAAGGTGACGCGCACCGAACGTCTCGGAAAGACCGAGCGTCTTCGTCGCGGTCTTCAGCAGAATGGCCGCACCGAGGTTGGAACCTTCGACCACGTAGAGCCAGCCGAGCGCCGTCGGCACATCCACCGGCTCATCGGCTTCCACGGCAGGAACCGGCAATTCACCGGAGACATCCTCGAAATCCTTGAGAACGCTATCGAGCCGCCGACGCGTGGAAAGCCCGGGGAGTAGGGCCTCAAGCCGCGGATCGAGATAGTAGCGATCCACCCTGCTGTGCAGGGCATGCTGCACCCTGAGGAACGTGGCATAACGGTCGAGGCCACCAAACGGATCGGCGCTCATGATCCGCTTGTCGAGCTTCTCATGGGTGGCATGAGTTCCAAGGCGCAGGCGCATGGCGCGGCTTGGCTCGGCAAGTACGGCTTCAGCAGTCATTTAAGATCCTCATAGTTGAATTGTATCGTCAGGTTTGTTGAAAGGGATATCATTGCCGTCATTCCTCCCGGAATGCACGGTTTATCTGATCTTCGATAGGTTTGACGAGATAGGAAAGTGCTGTTCGGTCGCCTGTCCTGATCATCGCTTCGGCCGGCATCCCCGGCACCAGCGCCAGACCGCCAAGCTTCTGCAACTCCTCGTGCTCCACGGCAAGACGCACAAGATAATAGGAGACGCCGTTCTTCTCATCGGTCGAAAGGTCCGCCGCGATGCGACCGACATGGCCGTTGAGCTCGGGTGTCGTCCGCTGGCTGAAGGCCGAAAGGCGCAAGACGGCCTTCTGGCCAGGATGAACCTGATCGATATCCTTGGGCTGGATGCGCACATCGAGGGCGAGATCGTCACCCTCCGGCACGATCAGCATGATAGGATCGCCGGGGGAGACAACCCCACCTACGGTGTGCACGGCAAGCTGGTGAACAGTGCCGGATTGCGGCGCGACGATATCGATCCGCTTCAGATCATCCTCGGCCGCCGCCCTACGCTCGATGAACTCACCGATCTGTCCCTGTATCTCTCGCAGTTCCTGACCGACCTCAGTCTTGAGGTCCTGTTCGATCTGCAGGATCTGCAGCCGCGTCTCGGTGATCCGGCCTTCCGCCTGCGCCTGATAGGCGATCTTCTCACCACGTTCGCCGCCAAAGGTCGCCGCCTGCGTTCGCAGACTGTTCAACCGCTGAACCGAGACCACGCCCTTTTCGCGCAGATCCTCCTGCGACACGATCTCCGACCGCAGGACTTCCAGACCATCCGCATAGGCGACTTCCTGGGCCTTCAATCCCTCGATCTCGTGCTCATACTGGGCGATACGTTCGCCAAGCTGGGCCCGTTTTCCGTCCCGCGCCGCCTTGCGGAACTCGAACAGCCGCGTCTCGCTGCGGATCGCAGAGGCCACATCCGCATCGTCCTGGCGCGCCAGCAACTGGTCGGGGAAGACGATTGTCTCGACATCGTCACGCTCGGCCTCGAGTCGCGCCAGCCGCGCCGTCAGTTCGTCGAGCCGTTTGGTGACGATGGCAAGGCTCGCGCGGGTCTGGGTCGCATCGAGACGCATGACAACGTCTCCCGCCTTCACCTTCGCACCTTCCTGCACGAGGATTTCGCCGACCACGCCGCCCTTCGGGTGCTGCACCTTCTTGACGTAGGAATCGACGACAAAGGAACCGGAGGCGACGACAGCGCCCGCAAGTTCCGTCGTCGCGGCCCATCCGCCGGCTCCCCCGACGAGCGCAAGGCCGATCGCCAGCCCGACCATCAGATGGCGGCGGATCGAACGCAGGACATGATCGTCGTCAGTGGTGGACATCGGCATCCTCCGTTTCCTGTTCGGTTTCCGGCTCATCAACCGGCTCCGGCCGCTTGGCGACCACCCGCAAGGGCTTGAGCGCCTGGGCGGTCACCGGGAAGCCCTTCACGGTTTGCGGCACGGACGCGGACGGAACCTTGAGAACCTGGGCAAACACTTCATCACGCGGCCCGAAGGCCTTCTGCCTCCCGTTTTCCATGACGAGAACCTGATCCACCACACCCAGCGCACTCGGACGGTGAGCAACCACCACGGCAATGCCTCCTCGACCGCGCACGCCGGCGATTGCCTGCACCACGGCGGCTTCCCCCTCGGCATCCAGATTGGCGTTCGGCTCGTCGAGCACCACAAGGAAGGGGTCTCTAAACAGCGCGCGGGCAAGCCCGATCCGCTGGCGCTGCCCCGCCGATAGTGATGAACCGCCCTCGCCGATGCGCGTCTCGTAGCCAATGTCGAACTTCAGGATAAGTTCATGAGCGCCGGCCGCCTTTGCCGCGGCAACGATGGCTTCGGGTTCGACATTTTCCTCGAAGCGGGCGATGTTTTCGGCAATCGTGCCATCGAAGAGCTCGACGCCCTGCGGCAGATAGCCGATGTGACGGCCGAGTTCTTCCCGATCCCACTGGTCGAGGCTTGCGCCATCGAGGCGAACCTTCCCGGTGGCGGGGGGCCATGCGCCGACAAGCACGCGGGACAAGGTCGATTTGCCCGAACCGGAAGGCCCGATGACGCCGAGTGCACTGCCCTTCTGAATGGTGAAACCAACCTGTGTGACGGTCGGCTTTCGCTCACCCGGTGGCAGGACCGCGAGATTTTCCACGCGCAATTCCTGCTGTGGCGACGGCAAGGCCATCACCGGCGGCCCATCCGGGATCTTCGACAGCAGTTCTCGAAGGCGGGACCAGCCCTGCCGAGCCATCAGGAACGACTTCCAGTTAGCGATAGCAAGATCGACGGGGGCAAGCGCCCGGCCCATCATGATGGAACTGGCGATAATCACCCCGCCCGTCGCCTGCTGCTCGACCACCAGCCATGCACCGACGGCGAGAATGCCCGACTGGAGCATCACCCGCATTGCCTTCGACAATCCGCCCAGCCCTCCGGCGACATCGCCGGCCCTGCGGTTCGCCGCGAGATAGGCCTCGTTGGCGACACGCCATCGGCTCGCCATGCGTCCGGCAAACCCCATTGCGGCAACCACTTCCGCATTCCGGCGGGTGCTCTCCAGAAGGGCGTTGCGGGCCATGTTCTGCGCGATGGTTTCGCTGACCCATTTCTGCGAAAGCCCGTTGGCAAGCATGGTCAGGAGAACAAGCAGGATCGCTCCGACCAGCGCGGTAACGCCGATCCAAAAATGGAAGAGAAAGCAGATTCCGAGATAGAGCGGTATCCACGGCAGGTCGAAGAAGGCGGTCGGCCCGGCACCGGACAGGAAGCCTCGCACGCTATCGAGATCCCGCAGGGGTTGAAGCCCGTCGCCCGGCATGCGGGTCAGGAGCGGCAGCCGCACCACGGCATCATGGACACGGCCGGAAAGCTTATTGTCGAAGTGCTCCCCGATCCTGAGCAGCACCCGCGCGCGCAGGATATCGAGCGCCGCCTGAATGAGATAGAGCCCAGCCGCCAGCACCACGAGCCCGACCAGCGTCGGCACGCTGCCGCTCGAAAGCACCCGGTCATAGACCTGCAGCATGAACAGTGGCGAGGTCAGCGCCAGAACATTGACGACACCACTGATGAGGGCGATCGCAACAAGCGATTGCCTCAGCGGCGAGACGACCGCCGCTGTCAGAGACAGCGGCGGCGCATATGTCGGTTTCCTCAGCACGTCGGCGCCGTCATCAAGCGGCCAGCGCCGGAGCGAAGATGAAGTCGCTCACGTCGAGAACGCTGGAGCTGACACCGACGAGCGTGATGCCGACGGAAGCGTCGGTCAGCGAGCCGATAATGGCATTGCCGTTGCCACCGTCATACCAGTAGATGTCGGCGGTCGAGGTCGCACCCCAAGCCGATACGTCCAGCGTGTCGGTGCCGTCCTGGTAGCCATAGGTGCCGGCAGGACCTGCCTTGACCGTGTCCACGCCGCCGGAGAAGACAAAGGTGTCAGCACCGGAGAAGCCGACGAGAATGTCGGAAGAGGCGGTGTCTTCGATAACGGTGCCGACTTCGCCGAGGTAGTCGTAGAAGCTGGAGAGCGAACCGTTGACCGTCAGGTCATAGATCGCCCAATCGAAGGAGTCCTGACCGGCGCCCGGGATCGTGCTGTCGGGCGTGATCACCAGTTCGGCCGAGACGCTGAAGCCGCTGGCGTCCGACTGGCTGAAGCCGGTGCCGAGAACGATGGTGTCGACAGTACCCGTCAGGTTGCCGCGTGCATACTGAACCTCGCCCTCGAGGTAGATGCCCTTGCTGCCGACGGAGCCGTTGCCCCATTGTTCATAGGTCGTGCCAGCCACGGGGTTGGTCACGAGGCCTACGCCCTCGTCCCAGAAAGCGCCGTAGCTCGTCTGGAAACCGCTGGTCCAACTCGTCAGGTAAGCTTCCAGATTGGAAGAAGCCGAAGTGAGTTCAATGATTGCAGCCATTTGTCTGCTCCTCGGATGGGTGTTGCAAAATGCCGGATCTCAGCCCGGACAGCGCTCCCCGGGCAAAACCGAAACGGTTTCGGGGAGACTGCGTCGCATTGAAAATTTCTCGCCCGTTTCTTGCATCAGAACCTCATGTTGAGAGATGCCAGGAAGGTTCTTCCCGGCGCGGTGTAAGAGCTGGTCGCCGGGATGTAGTTGCGGTCCGTCACGTTGTTGACGGCCAGTCTGAGCGTGGCGCTGTCCGTTAGCGCGTAGGAAGCATAGACGTCAGCCACGGTGTAGGGATCGGAAACCTCCCTGAGGTTGCCGTCGTCATCCAGAGTCCGACTTTGGGTCGGAGTGACATGCGTCAGGCGGCCACCGATGGAGAGCCGATTTTCAAAGAATCTCAGGCCCGCGTCAAGCGTGACCTTGAACCTTGGAGCCACCGCACCCGAGGTAGCGAAGACCTCGCCGTCTGTTGTAACGGTGCCGTTGGAGAAGACCTGTGTCTTTTCGGGCCACTCCGTATCGAGGAAGGTCATGGAGCCGCCGAGCCAGAAACGGTCGGCATTGTAGTTCCCTTCCAGCTCGACGCCCCGCATCGTGGTGGTACCGTCGTAATTGACGAAACCATAGTAGCTCTTGTTGGTTACCCCAGGGGTCAGGATGGAACCGAGAACGATGTAATCGTCCACTTCGCGATAGAACGCGGTGGCCTTCAGCCGCAGGGAATCGCCATCCTGCAGAACATCGTCGAGCAGGATATTGGCGCCGATTTCAGCAGTCCGCGCCCTTTCCGGCTTCAGCCACTCATTGGGCGCGAAGATAGTACCCGGCGCACCATCTCCCGGCGTACCGCCGGAGAAGAAGGTTTCGAGAATGGTCGGCGGCCGGAAGCTGTGGGAATAAGTGACGAAGGGACGGAACCAGTCCGCGGGCTTGAACTCGATGCTCGCCGAGGGCAGCCATGCATCGTCGGTTCGGTCTATTTCGAGATCGTATGAGGGATAGACCGTCACCGGATTGTACTGGGTTGCCGACGGCCCCGTGCCAGCCATGCACTGCGAAGCGACGTTATTAGGCCAGATCACGTTTATGAAAATTATTCGAGGAGGAGGATTGCTGCTACCAACCGCTACCACGGTATCGTAATACTCTCCCGCTGTGTAATGGTTGGAAAGTGGATCACACGCCACTTCTACGACTTCGGTATAGGAATAACGATTGTAATAGGTCGCCGTTCCCTTCAACCGCGACCAGTCGTGGCGCAGACCGGCCCTGAGAGTGACCCAGTCCGTCGGTTCCAGCGCTCCGTTGATGAAGAGGCTCGCCATATCGCGCCGCCCTTCCGGGCTGAAAGACGTATAGTTACTGGCCCAGTCGGGATTGAGATCGATGGTCGCACTCGAGGCGCTGGAGGATGCTATATCGCGAAACGCCTCGGCGCCGTAATTAACGCTGAGCGCACCAAGCGGCGTATCGAACCGGCTGGTGTTTTCCAGCGAGCCGCCGAAGCTCTTCAGACCCGCATCGATGAAGGTTTCGGGCGTGCCGTTGCTACGCGCCTCGCGCGTTTCCTTCGTCATGGAATCGTTGAACCAGAACCGGCCGGTGAAATCGATCAGCTTACTTTCCGGATCCCACTTGAGTTCCGCCGAAACGCTGTCGTTGCGGGCATCCTCGAAGTTCCGGCTGGTTCCGCCGGAAGAACCGTAGAGGAACTCGTTTTCCTGATGCATCCAGGAGAGCGAGGTCTGGACATCGCCGAAATCACCCTCGATCTTCGCCAGGGAAGACCAGCTCTCGCGACCGAGCTGGTTCTTCATCGTTTCTTCCGTGGTCGTCGCGTCACCATTGCTGCCGATCTCGTATTCCCCGAGCTTGGTGCGGCTGTAACCGCCAGTGACGGAGAAAGGCGTGTCACCGAGGTGGGCGGAACCGAGGATCGAACCCTGGAAGTCATAGGCATTGTTGCCGCGCGCGGCATTCAGCTCCACACCCCAGTCCTTGCCGTCCTTGATCAGGTCATCTGCGCCCACCGTGCGGAAATCAACCGAACCGCCAAGCGAACCGACATTGCCCGACGAAGCATCGGTGCTCTTTTCCACCTCGACCGAGCGGATGAAGGCCGTGTCGACGTAAGCCTGTCCCGAGTCCGACTGATAGCCGCCGTCGCTGCCGCCAAAGCCCAGACCGCGCTGGGCGTTCTGTCGCGCGCCGTCGATAGACACCACGACGCGCCCTGCGTCCTGTAGCCCGCGAATATTGGGGGATACGGTCGGGAAGCTGCCATTGCCCTCGCCCGCATAGACGCCGGAAATGTTGTTGAACAGGTCGCGCGTATTTCGCCCCCCGCTGCCCTGGATCGCCTCGCGCGAAACGACACTGACCGATGCCGGTTCCTGATAGACCCAGTCGGGCGTGCCCTGATAACCGGAGCCGGTGGCGACATAGCGCCCCGTCTTTCCGGAAATGACGATCGGCGCAAGGACGGTGTCGTCGCCCGTTTCGATAGCGCCTGCATCACTATCGTTCGCGGTCTGCGGACCGGTAACGATGACGGTCCCTTCCGCCGTGATACGGTAGGAGATACCCGTCCCCTGTATCATCAACGCAAGGGCCTGCTGCGGCGTGAAGAAGCCGACCACGGCATTCGAACGCAAGCCCTTGGGGACCTCTGTCGGAAAAGCCACCTGAAGACCGGACTGCCGCCCGAACTGCGTCAGCGCGCCGGTCAACGGCTGGGACAGGATGTTGAAGGAACGGGCTCCTGGCTGCGCCGGCACCTGCGGTTGCGCAGTCTGTGCAAAAGATGCTCCGGCAAGAAAGACCGGTGTGCCCGATAATACACACACTGCCACGCCGACAAGCAACCGGGAAGTCGCCGCTGCCAGCGCCTTGCCCCTTGTTGCCCCTGTTACCCTACCCCCGATATGCATTCCGCTTTCCGTCTCCGATCATGCCCGCCGGACGTCATGTCCTGCGCTTTCATGAGTAGAGACGAGCGGCTCGGAAAAATTGCCAAAATGACTCATGTTTTTTTCGAAATTTTTCGCGGGCTCGCGGAAATAATCGGTCAGAGCCTTGAAATCACACGGGAAAGTGGCGTCACGGCGCGCACCTTGCCGCCGAAGGGGCCGACGATGGCGGTCAGCGCCTTGTCGGGATCGGCAAGATCGAAGAGACCGCTGATCCGGCGTTCGGCAAGTCCGCTATCCGGAATGACAATCCAGGCAGGGTGATAGCGCTGCACCATCTCGACCGCTTCGCGCACGGTCGCACCTTCGAGCAGGATCCTTCCATCCCGCCACGCGCCGATATCCTCAAGGGCGATATCCTTGACCGTAACCTTGCCATCGGCGTGATCGATGACAGCAACCTGACCAGGATGGAGAACAACGGGAGCGTCATCGCTCCTCGTCATCTCCGCACGGATCGAGCCGCGCAACAGGGCGACGGTGGTGGACGCACTGGAGACCTGAACATCGAAGGCCGTTCCGAGCACCGTCACCTCGATGCCGTCGGCATCGACCAGAAACGGCCGTCCCTCGTCATGGGCGACATCGAAGAAGGCGGCGCCGGCAAGCAGCCGGACACGGCGCTCACCAGAAGCAATCTGCGTGGAAATCGCGCTGCTGCCGCTGAGCTCGACCGTCGAGCCATCCGCCAGGCGGACAAGTTCCGTCTGACCCGCCGCCGTGCGGTAGTCGGAACGCAAGTCGATCACCATTCCCGGCACGAACACCCAGAGAAGACAGATCGCCACAAGGGCGGAAACGGCAAGGCCGAAAGGCCGACGCGGCAGCCGTCGGGCAATCCCATGCGAGCGACGCGAGGGGGAAACCGTCCTATCAGGCGCGGCAGCGTCCCAGTTTCTATCGGCATAGGCGGGCTGTGCCGCGCCGAGAACGTTCCACGCCTGATTAACGCTCGCCCAGGCGGACTGATGATCCGGCGATGTCGACACCCAGGCATTAAATTCGAGCCGCACGGGAGAATCTTCCGGAATGCCACGCAGCCGGAGGATCCAGCGTGTCGCCTCGCCGAGCAGTTCCCTCTCTGTCTTTGCCTTGCTGCCCAACGTCGTTCCCTTTGCAGGCTCCTTAAGTCTTTCCAACGGCGGGAAAGAAAAATCCAGCCGTTGCTCCCGTTTCATCGTTTTGGTCCGCGCCAGCAGGCAGCGACCTTCATGCTAATCATATTAGGGTCTTCTCCCGCGGGGAGGAAGATCGTCCGTATCCTGTTGCAGGCGAGTGGTCACCGCGATCATCGCGTCCTCTACCAACCGATAGGCGGTACGAAGCGAAACGCCGAGATGGGCCGCAACGTCCTCGACGGAGTATCCGCCGAACCTGACCATCTCCAATGCAATGCGCTGTTTTTCCGGCAGGCTGGCGATCATGTCCATGGCGCGGCGCATACCCTCGCAAAACAAAACGGATTCCTCCGGCGTCGGCATGGCCTGCGGCGCCGCCCAGTCCGGAGCATCCTGCGTGCTGCTCTGCTTCACTTCGAGCTTCCGCCTGCGATGCCGGTCGATGACCAGATTGCGGACGATGCGAAACAGATAGGACCTCGGCGGCAAGGCCGCCTCCCCGCGCGATGTCGCCGGGAGGAACCGCAGGAAAGCTTCCTGCACGATATCCTCCGCGCCCTCACGCGTGCCGAGCAGGCGGCTCGCATAGTCGATCAGCACAGGGCGATGGGCCATGTACAGGCCGAAATGAAGATCGGGCCGTTCGTTCATCCGGCATTTTCCCAGACAGCACTCAAACTCGTCTTCCTGCCCAAACGCCGCCAGTGTACGCCGCTGATCACGAGAGCCCCCACTGACCAATCCTTCGAAATCCGAACCGCCGCCACGGCCGCCATCTCCGTCCTGCAAGGAACCGCGCACGCATGCTACCGGTCGTTTCCTGTCGACCGCGAACGAATAGGCGGCAGAAAATTGCTTGGCAATACCAAGCGTTTACAGGGGGTTCCGCCGCATTCCGCATGGCCGCAACAAAACTAGACTTATTTTATCATATTTATCAATACATTCGCGCCAATGACAAGAGCGCCACGCCGGACGAACAGGCCCGCCACATTTTTTCGGCGCTATGTTCAACTTTCCGTGATTCCAAGACGTGAACATCGCCACAAACGCAAAGCGCCATCCCGAACGTCGGACCGGGATGGCGCTGCGAATATCGAGCCGGCTCTCAAAGAGCCGGGCATTGCTCAGGCTATATGTCAGGAGGCCTTGGCGAACCGTTCCGGCCGGAAGGTGGCAAGCATCGGATGACGGGCGCCGGTTGCCATTTCATAGGCGACCAGTTCGCCGACGATCAGGCCGAGCGTCGCACCGCTATGGCTGAAGGCCACGAAGCAACCCGGAACACCCTGCAATTCTCCGAGCACCGGTTCTCCATCACCCGGGATAGGCTTCGGACCTGCTCCATAAGAGGCGACCTCCAGAACCGGATTGCCTTCCATCACCTTGGAGGCTTCGGTCAGCAATCCCTGCAATGTCTCGGGCTTCACGAAGAGCGACCCGTCCGCCTTCACTTCGACCTCCTCGGCTGCCCAGTCCGCATCGAGCGAAAAGGTGCCGTTCGGCGCGGGACGGACAGCGATGCGAGGCGTATTGAGGACAGCACGCAGCGGATGATCGAGGGGCTTGGTCTGGATAAGCAGGGCAATCGGCGTGCCGTCGCCGATGGTCTCGCCGATATCGGACGCCATGCGCGGAACTGCCGGCCCTGTCGCGATCAGCAGGGCGTCTGCTTCGAACCGCTTGCCGGAAGCTGTCACGGCTCCGACCGCGCGACCGCCTTCCACCAGTGGCGACGCAGCACCCTGATCCGTGACCAGAACACCGCCGAGCGACGAGAATTCCTTGAGGAGATAATCGATCAGGATCGGCAGGTCGACCCAGCCCTCTCCGGGATTGAAGATTGCACCCTGCGGCGTGATCGCCCGGCTGTCGATGCCGGGGGTAACCTTGGCTATATCCGAGCCCTGAACATGCAGCGCGTCATAGGCCAACGATATCTCGTGGCGATAGGCGGCATCGATCTCGTTGCCGGCCCCGTCCGCGTCCCAGGTAAGACCGCCCTCGAAGCGCAGCCAGTCCACACCGGGCAGCTTCGCCGACAGCGTACGGTAACGATCGACACCCGCCATGCGCAGGCGATGATATTCCTCCGAGCGCATGCGGGCCGAGTTAAGCCACGAAAGCGACCGTCCGGATGCTCCGTTGGCTGCAGGACCGTCGTTGATGATGGTCACCTTCACGCCCCGGCGGGCAAGCTGGGTTGCGGTGGAAACGCCGAAAATTCCGGCGCCGATGATGACTGCTGAGGAAATCTTGTTGGTCATGGTCTTGTCTTCTCGTCTGACGGATCAAAAATGTCGTTGGATGTAATCAGGGGGTTTCCCACAGCCCGGTGCGGGCCGAACGGAACAGCGCGTCGATCGCCTTCATGTTGGCGACGGCATCGTCGAGGCCCGTTTCCACCGGTTCGCCCGTAAGAACAGCATGCGCGAAGGCATCCGCCTGAAGGCGGTACTGGTCGACAGGCTCGATCACGATTTCTTCCCGCCCGCCGCCGGTAAGATCCCGGCCGTCATCGATGGCAATGACGGTCCCGGCATCCGCCGGCGCGTTGAACGGAATGGCGATCTCGATGCGCCCCTTCGTCCCGAGAATGGTGACCTTCTGGGTCAAAGCGAGCTGGGTTGAGCAGGTGAACGCGAGCTGCCGGCCTTCGGGAAACGCCAGCAGTCCGCTGGTCAGCCGGTCGGTGCCGAAACGGCTGTCCCGGTCCATCAGCGCGACGGCGCGCTGTGGCTCCGTGCCGAAAATGTAACGCGCGGTATTCACCGCATAGCAGCCGACATCATAGAGCCCGCCGCCGCCGATTTCGGCCTGGTTGCGCACATTCTGCGGATCGTCGAGGAAGTAGGAGAATATCGTCTGGATGACGTGAACCTCGCCGATCCGGCCTTCGTTCACCAGCGCCCGAACCCTCTGCCATTGCGGGTGATGGCGAACCATGAAGGCCTCCGCCACCAGCAGGCCCGACGCCTTCTGCGCATCGAGAAGCGAGAGCGCCCCATCCGCCGACAGGGCGACCGGCTTCTCGCAGAGCACGGGCTTGCCCGCCTTCAGGGCCGCAACGGTCATCGGCACATGCAGATGATTGGGCAAGGGATTGTAGATGGCGTCGATCTCGGGATCGGCGAGCAGTTCCTCATAGCTGCCATGGACCCTGGGAATGCCGAATTTCGCCGCAACATCCGCGGCCTTTTCCGGCGAACGGGAGGCAATGGCCTGCACCCTTCCGAGCCGACTTGTCTGGATGGCGGGGATGACGGCCTTGACCGCGATGCCTGCGGCACCCAGCACCCCCCATCTTATCGTCTGTGTCACTCTGCACCTTCTTTCATGCAATTTTTCATGCGATCACGGGCCGTCATGCGGCCCCGGGATCAGAGCACTTCCGCCAGGAAGCGCTGCAGACGCGGGCTTTGCGGGCTGTCGAAGATCGCTTCCGGCGTTCCCGCCTCCACGACGCGGCCCTCGTCCATGAACACCACCTGATCGGCCACGCGCCGGGCGAAGCCCATCTCATGCGTGACCACCACCATGGTCATGCCGCGCTGGCCGAGATCGGCCATCAGGTTGAGGACACCCTTCACCAGTTCGGGGTCGAGCGCGCTCGTCACCTCGTCGAAAAGGATGACCTCGGGTTCCATGGCGAGCGCACGGGCAATGGCGACGCGCTGCTGCTGACCACCGGACAGGCCGCTGGGACGATGATGCTGGCGGCTAGCCAGTCCGACATCGGCCAGCCGTGCCTTGGCGATGCGCTCGGCTTCTTCCTTCGGCATGCCCTTGATCTTGGTGAGCGACAGCATGACGTTCTCGAGCGCCGTATGGTCCGGGAAGAGATTGAAATGCTGGAACACCATGCCGACCCGGCGGCGAAGCTTTTCCGGCTTCATGGCAAGAATGCTCTCGCCATCCAGCAACACGTCGCCGGCCTTCGGCTCGACCAGACGGTTGAGGCAGCGCAGCAGCGTCGACTTGCCCGAACCGGAGGGGCCGATGATACAGGTGACGGAGCCCCGGCGCACAGAAAGGTCGACGCCCTTCAGCACATCCAGCTCGCCATAGGCCATGCCGAGGTTTTTCACATCGAGACTGCCGCCCTTGAAGCCCGTTCCCGACTTCGGGTCGGCGCGTTTTGCACCATCGAGTTCATCGACCTCTTCGAGACCGCTTGAGACGCTCGACGGCTTCTGCTTTCCGAGCCTCAGGCGCGTGTCGATCGTGTTGACGACATGGGTCAGAGGCACGGTGATGATGAGATAGGAAATACCCGCGAGCAGAAGCGGCGAAAGATTGCCTGTGACGACGGCGTGGTCCTGCCCGACGCGGAAGATTTCGCGCTCGGAGGCCAGGAGGCCGAGAAAATAGACAAGGCTCGAATCCTTGACGTTGCCGATGAACTGGTTGACCAGCGCCGGCAGCACCCGCCGCACCCCCTGGGGCACGACGATCAGCTTCATGCCCTGGCCATAGCTCATGCTCAGCGCGCGGCAGGCTTCCATCTGGCCGCGGTCGACGCTCTGGATGCCCGAACGGAAGATCTCGCCGATATAGGCACCCGCAATCAGGCTGAGCGCCATGATCCCCAGCGGATAGGGCGACGGCCCGAACAGTTCGCGACCGATGCGGGCAAATCCCTGACCGATCAAAAGGATCGTGACGATTGCCGGGAGGCCCCGGAAGATATCGGTATAGACGCGCGCCGGAATGCGCAGCCACGGCGAGCGGGAAATGCCCATGATCGCCAGCACCATACCGATGATCACGCCGAAGACGGTGGAGGCCGCAGCGAGGATCAGGGTATTTTTCAGGCCGACCGCGATCATGGTCGGCAGCACCTCGGCCATCGCGTTCCAGTCGAGGAAACTGCGACGCAGATTTTCAAGCCAGTTCATCAAGCTCTTCCTTGAAATGCGGGGCCCGGCAGCAAGCCGCCGGGCCGAACGGGATCACTTGGGAAGATATTCAGCCGGCATCGGCGAGCCGGGGAACCATTTCTCGTAAAGGGTCTTCCAGGTGCCATCCTGCATGGCTTCGTGCAGCCCCTTGTTCAGGGCTTCACGGAAGGCGTCGTTGCCCTTGCGGATCACGAAACCGGCCGGAGCGTCGAAGCTCGGAATGTTGACGGTGACCTTCAGATCCGTGTACCGGGCGGTATAGTCCTTGGCTGCCTCGTAATCGAGGAAGTGAGCGTCGATGGTGCCATTGTTGAGAGCGACGACAGCAGAGTTGTTATCGGGGAACTTGACCAGATCGGCGCCGGTGAAGTTCTTCTGGGCATAGATTTCCTGCAACGTGCCCTGAACGACGCCGAGGCGCTTGCCTTTCAGCCCTTCCGCGTCAGTGATCTTCGCATCCGGCGTCAGCACCGAGAGATAGCCGGCCAGATAACCGTCGGAAAAGTCGATGGTCTGCTTGCGCTTCTCGGTCGTGCCGATCGCGGCAACCGCAACGTCGAAACGGCCGTTCGCGACGGAAGGCATCAATGCCGAGAATTCCTGACCGGTGAATACGACCTGATCCTTCTTGTAGCCGATACGCTCGGCGACGTTCAGGAACAGTTCGATGTCGAAGCCGGTAAAGTTGCCGTCAGCGGTAGTGAACGTATAGGGCTTGGCATCGCCCATCGTGCCGACGCTGATGATCTTCGGATCGATCAGGCCATAGGGATTGTCCTCCGCGAGTGCCGTCGCGGCCGTGACGCCGGTGAAGGATAGAGCCAGCGCGAGCATGGCAGCGCGCATCCGGCCTATCGGAGAAGATGTATTTTCGAAAAATTTCATGTGCTTGTTCTCCTGCTCTGGTGGTCTCGTCTGCGACGTTTTTGGGCGCAAGGGTCCCATCCGGACGGTGACCGAGGCCAGCCGTCCGGCCCATGCTCGTCGCATATGCCGGGGATTCCGTTTTGATTATGAGACCGGTCTCTTTTTAATTTGAGACCGGTCTCATCCAGTTTTGACAATTGTTATATTCGCATTTGCCAGTCGTCAATATCTCTTGTAAGGCTAATGTCATGGAACAGAGTCCGGCCAGATCTTCCTCCGTTACGGTCGCCGATGTCGCTCGCGAGGCGGGCGTTTCGAAGGCAACCGCGGCGCGTGTTTTGGGAGGTTACGGCACCGTCAGCGCCAAGGTCCGCGAGGCGGTGAAGGCCGCAGCCACCGCCCTCGACTATCGCCCCAACGAACTCGCCCGCAGCATGACCACCGGACGCTCGGGAACCATCGGCGTCGTTGTCGGCGATATCGAAAACCCGTTCTTCAGCCTCGCCGTGCGCGGTATCACCGATGTCGCCCGTCTAGCAGGCTTCAACGTCATCCTGTCCAATTCAGGAGAGGACGTCGCCGCGGAGAAGGCCGCGATCCGCACGCTGGTCGCCAAGCGCGTCGATGGCATCATAGTCTCTCCGGCAAAGGAAGGCGATGTCGAACATCTGAAGGACATCGAACGCTCCGGCCGCCCGCTTGCCCTGCTGGATCGCTCAGCCCCTTCGCTGAACGTCGACACCGTTATTGCGGACGATATGCAGGCGGCGGAAGGCATAACCAGACTGCTGATCGGGCGCGGGCATCGCCGCATCGCCTACATCACCGCCTGCGACACCCCGGACCACGTCTTTCATTCGCTGGACGACATTTACACCGACTCCGTACGGCGGCGCATCGAGGGGCATCTCAGCGCCTGTCGCGAGGCGTCGCTGACCGGCATGGAGGAATGGGTGCGTGTCGGAGCCAACAGCCCCGAGGCAACACGCCGGATCGTTCTGAACACGCTGCAATCACCGGAACGGCCAAGCGCCATCATCGCCTCCGACAGCGTGATCGGCCTTGAAGTATTCAAGGTCGCGCGCGAACTGGGCCTCACCCTGCCGGACGACCTTTCACTGGTGTCCTTCCATGACGCCGACTGGACGTCCGTCACTTCGCCGCCGGTGACCGTGGTGCAGCAGCCCGTCTACCAGCTCGGAGAAGCCGCGGCGAAGCTGCTGGTGGAACGGCTGAACGGAGAAGTTGGCGAAGGCCGCAGGGTCGTGCTGCAGACACGGCTCATCGAACGCGCATCCGTCGGCGCGGCCCCCTCATCCGGTTCGTAACGAAAAATCCGGCCCGGCGGGAGAAAGCCGCATTCCGATCTATACTTACTATCGCGCGAGCGGCAGAACCACATGGAATTCGGCACCGCCCGCCTCGTTGTTACGGACGGTGATCTCGCCGTTATAATCCTGCACGATGGTGAACGTGATCCAGAGCCCAAGGCCCGTTCCCTCTCCGACATCTTTGGTGGTGAAGAAGGGCTCGAAAACCTTGTTCATCTCGGTTTCCGCAATACCCGGACCGTTGTCGCTGACCACGATCTCGACGGCATCCCCGCGCTGCCTTGTGGAGATGTCCACCCGCCCGTTCTGCCGGTCGGCAACGGCATCCAGCGCATTGGCGATCAGGTTGACCAGAACCTGATGGATTTGCCCCTCATGCGCATCGACGAAGAGGCTGGCATCACTGTCGATCGAGACTTCCACCATCGCATTCTTGGCGCGCACGGCAAGATGCGCGGAGTTCCGCAACACCCGGTCGAGATCGACGGCATGGCGCTCGCCCGTCTCGCTGAACGAGAGACGCCTGAGATTCTTGACGATCTCGCTCACCCGGTCGGCGCCCTCCAGAGTGCCTTCGAGAAGCGGCGCGATGTCGGAGAGAATGCTGTCGATCTTGAGACCACGCCTGAGGTCCGCGATCTCATCGTCTCCGGCATCCTGATGCACTGCATCGAGATAGGAGACGAGGTTCTTGCGATAACGGTCGAGCGTGTAGATGTTGGCGTAGACGAAGCTGATCGGGTTGTTGAGCTCATGAGCAACCCCGGCGACGAGCCGGCCGAGACTCGCCATCTTCTCCTGCTCGATGAGCTTGCGTTGCGCCGTCTGCAATTCGAGATGCGCCTGATGCAGCGCCTGATAGGCCTGCCTGAGTTCACTGATCGGCCGCCCGGTCAGCACCGCGCCAAGACGCCGTCGCCGGCCGTCGAAAAGGGCGGCGCAACGCATGGCAAGGCACTCTTCACGATCCGCAGCCGCCCTGAAATGCAGGTCACCTTCCAGAACGCGGCCTTCCTGCCCCGCACTCATCAGCCGTTCGGCTTCCTTGCGATCTGTCTCGATCACGTAATCGAAGATGCGGGTGCCGATCACCTTCGCCTCTTCCATGCCGACCAGAGTGAGAAATGCGGGATTGACCTTGTGGATCACGCCATCGCGACCGCAGGCAATGAGAATATCGGAAACGGAGGCAACGACACTCGAGATGAAGGTCTGCGCCTCCTCGAGTTCGGCATTCTTGCGCTCGAGATCAGTCTCGTTGCGCAGGAGTTCCGAATAGACTTCCTCCATGCGGTGAATGACGTCCACCCACATGGCTTCGCCTGAGCCATCAAGCGCAAAGACGCTGGGCAGCGAGACTTTTCCGGCGAGGTCTTCGCCGGCGGAACGGTCCGTCTTGTCAATCACTTTCGTCATCGCGATAACGCCTGAGGTCGTACCGCTCGATTTTGCTTCTTAGACCGACGCGTGACAAGCCTAGTTCCTCAGCGGTGCGGCTGATATTGCCGTCATGGCGTGCGAGGCTCGCCTCGATCGCCGCCTTCTCGACCTCCTCCACCATATCCTTGAGCAGCCGCAGACCGCCATCCGGGGCCGGTGCGACCGCCACCTCGCCATTGCGGATGGCAGGTGACAGAAGCTCCGGCGGCAGCGGTTCATTGCCATCGGAGAGCACGGTCATCCGCTGGATCTCGTTCTGCAGTTCGCGCACATTGCCCGGCCAGGAATAGGAGGTCATCAGGTCGAGCGTGCGCGGATGGAAGCCCGCGACCTGCCGGTTGAACGACTGGTTGATCTGGGTGAGAATCCGGCCGGCGATGGCGGGAATGTCCTCGATCCGGTCGCGAAGCGCCGGCATGTGGATCGGAAAGGCCGCGAGCCGGTAGTAGAGGTCACGACGGAAACGTCCGGCTGCAACCTCGGCTAGGAGATCGCGGTTGGTGGCCGAGATGACCCTGACATTGACCTTGCGCGGCCGCTGCGCGCCGAGCGGCCGGATTTCGCCTTCCTGCAATACGCGCAGCAGCTTCACCTGAAAGGCAGGCGAGGTCTCGCCGATTTCGTCGAGGAAGATCGTGCCGTTGTCGGCCAGTTCAAAAAGCCCGATGCGGTCCTGATAAGCGCCGGTATAGGCCCCCTTCTTGCAGCCGAAGAGTTCGCTTTCGAGAAGCTCGTCCGGCAGCGCGCCGCAGTTTTCCACCACGAACGTCTTGTCGGCGCGAGCGGATTCCTGATGGATGGCGCGCGCCAGCAGCTCCTTGCCGGTCCCCGATGCACCGGTAACGAGTACCGAAACGTCATAGCGCGCCGCCCGCCTTGCAAGCGCGATGGAGTTGACCAACGGGCTGTCAGCGCGATGGACGATCCGGTCGAAGCTGAAGGATTGCGCCTGATTGCGGCGGCGGTCGCTGATGACCTTCTGCAGTGCCTCGCTCGCCGGTTTCACCTCGATGCGCATGTCGGTGACTTCATGCTGCAGGCGCCAGAGATTGGCGCTCTCGCGCACGCAGGCGATCAGCTTGTCGGGGCTCCACGGCTTGGTGATGTATTGGTAGATGCCGGCATTGTTGACACCCTCGATGATGTCGCCGCTATCGGTATATCCCGAGATGATGATGCGGATCGTATCCGGCCATAGCTCCCGCACCCGCTTCAGGAAGTCGACACCGGATTCGCCGGGCATGCGCTGATCGCAGAGGATCACCTGCACCATCTCGCCTTCCAGCACCTCCTCCGCCTCCTTGGCGTTTCGGGCGCCGATCACCTCGAACTCGTCGGAAAGCACCCGCTGGATCGCCTCGATCGAGCGAACCTCGTCATCCACGACAAGGACGGTTGCGTGCGGGTTGGTCATGTCATGCTCCTCCTGCGGTCCGCGCCATTCCTCCCGGCACGGTGTATTGCGAGTGTCATCGGCGTGCGCGATTTCGGCGTCTTGCGGATGAAATTGTGCCGCGCCACGTGATAGCTCGGATCGAAACCATAAAAATTCCGCCGCATGCGCTGCAACTCCTCTGCGCGATAGGCGGAAAGCGGCTTGTCAGCCTCGTCACGAAGCCGGCGTTCACGCTTGGCGGCGATGCGGTCGGCAAGATTCGGCGATGCGGCGAGTTCGATTGCCGCCCGGCGAAGCTCCGCCACGGCGGATGAAACATCCGCAGGAAGGCGGTGTGTGACGAGACCAAGTTCCACTGCCTCGTCTATCCCCATCGGCAATCGGGCCTGCGTAACACGCCGGGCACGCTCCTCCCCGACGCGGGCTGGCAGCAGATAAGTCCAGTATTCGGAACCGTAGAGGTTCCCCATATCCTTGTAGTGCGGATTGAGGACTACGCCTTCGCGCATCCAGACCTCGTCGGCGGCAAGCGACAGGAAGACGCCGCCGGCACCGGCATTGCCGATCACCGCCGCGATCACCAGCCGGTCGTCCGAGACGATGATCTCCCGCACCAGATCGTTCATGGCATTGATATTGCGCCAGGATTCGTCCGCTGCACTTGCCGCGTTTTCGATCAGGCCGAGATGGATACCGTTCGACCAGCAATCGGCATCGCCCTGCAGAACGAGCACCGGCAAGGCCCTCGTCTTTGCGGTCGCGACCGCTTCGCGCAGCACCTCGCAATCCTCCGAGGACATCGCGCCATTGTAGAATCGGAAATCGAGAAACCCGACCCCACTCTCTTCGTGATAACGGCAGTTCTCCGGTCCCGCGATCACAGGCAGATCCCGCGCGCCTTCACCGAGCAATGCCAGCGCCGGCAGTTTGAAGCTGCCCACCTCCGCCTTGCGAAGATGGCCGATCCAGAGAGTACCCTGTCGGAACGCAACGGCCACGGCCTGCCGACAGCGCCCGACAAGCGAACCGGGCGCGCCAGAAAGGCCCGAAGCAAGACTGGCGTCAAAAACCAGAAACGCCTCCGAGCCCATCGTCAGCAAGGCACCGGGATCGCCATCCGAAGCACGGATGATACGAAGCGCTTCTTCCGCCGTCTGTGTGAAGGGATCGAGCATCCGGTCCGCCCTGCGACATGCGGGACGCTCACGCCCCTTGCCCCAGTTCGCCGGCATGACGGCACCCTCCTGCCGCTCCAGCCGGCCGATGGTTTCGAAGACACAGGCGACGGCGGCCTCCGTCACCTCATGCCGGTAGATGCTCGACTTGCGCGCAAGCCGCATCGGGAATTCCCGCCACGCCCAGACCGGGCCGGCATCCATTTCCTCGCGTGCTTCGATCAACGTCACACCCCAGCGCTCCTCGCCATCGAGAATTGCCCAGTCCAGTGCGCTCGGTCCCTTGTCGCCGCGAATACCGGGATGGACGATGAGACAGAGCGTTCGCCGCCAGACATCCGCCGGGATCGCCCGCTTCAGGAAAGGCGCGACGATGACATCAGGCGAAAACAGCGAGACCGCCTCGCGGGTGAGGTCGTCATGCACATCCAGCTCCACCGACACCTCATGCCCGGCCCGACGCAGATCGACATGCAGGCGCTGGGACAATGAATTGAAGCTATGGCAGAGAAGCAGGATGCGCATCGTTCAGCAGATCCGCGGCAGCTGCTCGCCGGACAACCAGTCGACGATCCGGCCGCCGCCGAAGCTGGTCGCCATCTGCACGAAGCAATGATCGTCAGCCACGGCATGGCCGATCAGTGCTGCTTCCGCCCCCAGGGGATGTGCCTGCATGGCGGCAAGCACAGCCTCGGCACCCTCCGGAGCGACGACCACCACGAGCTTGCCCTCGTTGGCGACGTTCAGCGGATCGAGCCCGAGAAACTCGCAGGCCGCAGCGACCTCGGGCTTCAGCGGGATGGCTTCCTCGTCGATATGGAAACCAAGCTTCGACTGATGGGCGATTTCGTTCAGCGTCGCGGCAATGCCTCCACGGGTGGGATCGCGCATCAGGCGGATATGCTGGCCGCCGGCCTCGACCATCGCGGCCACGAGGCCGTGCAACGCCGCGCTATCGGAAACGATGTCAGTATCGAATTCCAGGTTTTCGCGCTTCGACATCACGGCAACGCCATGGTCGCCGATCGAGCCGGAGACAATCACCGCATCTCCCGGCCGCGCCGCATCCGAACGCAGATCGAGGCCGGCCGGGACCATGCCGACGCCGGCGGTCGAGATGAAGACGCCATCGGCCTTGCCGCGCTCCACCACCTTGGTATCGCCGGTAATGATCGGAACCCCCGCTTCGCGCGAGGCAGCCCCCATGCTTTCGGCGATGCGCTCCAGATCGGCGAGCGGAAAGCCTTCCTCGATGATAAAGCTCGCGGAGAGATAAAGCGGTACCGCGCCGGCCATGGCGATGTCGTTGATCGTGCCATGCACGGCAAGCGTACCGATGTTGCCGCCCGGAAAGAACAGCGGCGAGACGACATAGCCATCAGTGGTCATCACCATGCGGCCGCCGGGTACGCTGAAGGCCGACTGGTCGTTTCCGGCACGCAGCCATTCGTTGTCGAAGGCCTTGTGAAAGATGCCCTCGATCAGCTGCCCCATCGCCCGGCCGCCCGCGCCATGCGAAAGATCCACCCGGCCATTGGTAATGTCGAGCTTACGTTTATAGGCCTTGATCGCCACATTCATGCCACTGCCCTCCCCTCATCCTGCGTGCGCGCCTTCTCCCGGAAGCGCCCATAGGTCCAGTGTGCGGCGCAGGCTCCTTCCGAAGACACCATGCAGGATCCCATCGGCGTATCCGGCGTGCAGACCGTGCCGAACAGCTTGCAGTCCGCCGGCTTCTTCACCCCGCGCAGGATCGCTCCGCATTCGCAGGCGGGATTGTCCTTGGCTGCAGGCGTCACCATCGAGAACCGCTTCTCGGCATCGTATTGGGCATATTCCGGCCTGAGACGCAACGCGCCATAGGGCACTTCGCCGAGGCCACGCCATTCGAAGCTTTCGCGCAGTTCGAAGAACCTCGCCACCTCGTTCTGCGCCTTCTCGTTGCCGAGCGCCGTGACCGCGCGGATATACTGGTTTTCCACCTCGTGCCGGCCGTCATTGACCTGATGCACCAGCATCAGAACAGCCTGGATGACGTCGAGCGGTTCGAAGCCCGCGACCACCACCGGCTTCTGGAATTCCTCGGCGAAAAACTCGTAAGGCTCGGTGCCGATCACGGTGCTCACATGGGCGGGACCGATGAAACCGTCAATCTTGATCGTACCGAGCTTGCGCACATCGGGGCTTTCCAGAATGTTCTGGATCGCCGCCGGCGTCAGCACGTGGTTGCAGAAGATCGAGAAGTTGGGAAGCTGCCTGGCAATCGCGGCCCGAAGCGCGAGAGCCGTAGGCGGCGTCGTGGTCTCGAAACCGATGGCGAAGAACACGACTTCCCGGTTGGGCTCGGCTTCCGCGATCTTCAGCGCATCGAGGGTGGAATAGACCATGCGGATATCCGCACCCGCCGCCTTCGCCTTCAACAGGCTGGAGCCGTTCGACCCCGGCACGCGCATCAGGTCGCCATAGGTGCAGAGCGTGATTTCCGGGCGCATGGCAAGCGCGATCGCCGCATCGATGCGACCGATCGGCAGCACGCAGACGGGACAGCCCGGCCCATGGATCATCCGCACATTGGCAGGCAGCAGGTCTTCGAGACCGTAGCGGGAGATCGCATGGGTATGCCCTCCGCAAAACTCCATAAAATAGTAGGAGCGCGCCGGGTCCACGGCCGCAGCGATCTGCCGGGCGATATCCTTGGCGAGCCTGCCGTCGCGATATTCGTCGATGTACTTCATGCTGCATCTCCCAGAACCGTATCTCCCATCGCTGCTTCGCGCAGGAGCGCCAGCGTCCTCTCCGCCTCCTCGGGGTCGATCTTCGCCAGCGCGTAGCCGACATGCAGCACCAGATAGTCGCCGGGTTTCACATCGTCGACGAGCGCGATGGACACGATCTTCGTAACGCCGTCGAGCGTCACCTTCGCCATGTCATCGGGCAGGATTTCCTTGACCTGAACGGGTATCGCTAGGCACATGTCCGGCCTCCTTCCAATTTCATCTGTTCGTTCATGATGACCTGTCGCGCATAGGCCGCCTGACCGAGCGCTATGCCGCCGTCATTGGCGGGCGCAAGGCGTGGCAGGTATGGCTCGAGGCCGTGATTTCGAAGAGCAAGCGCAAGCCCGCTTGCGAGAATGCGGTTCATCATGCACCCGCCACCAAGCGCGACCTGCCGGATGCCCAGACGGTTCGCGCCAAGGGCAACCCATTCCGCGAGACCTGCGATCAGCGTGCCATGGAAGAGATCGGCAGCCTCGGTCTGGCCGGTGCGCCGCTCTACCAGATGCAGCATGAGCGGGCGAAAATCGAGGATACCGTCGCGGATGGCATAACCACCCTCAAGCGGCCGCGGTTCGCGAACCAGCGCCTCGAACTCCATAGCAGCCTGCCCTTCGTAGCTCTGGACGAGCCGCACGCCCGAAAGTGCCGCGGCAGCGTCGAAGAGACGGCCAAGGCTCGTCGTTTGAGGCGGCTGCATGCCGCGAGCAAACATCGAGATCAGCTGTGAAACACCGGAATGTTCAGGCCAGAGTTTACTCGCCAGATCACCACGCCCGGCTGCAACAAGAGCAGAGACGCCCATCCGCCATGGCTCACGCGCCGCCTTGTCTCCGCCCGGCAGAGACAAGGGCGAAAGCGATCCCGCACGATCCCATCTGACACCATCGACCACCAGCATCTCGCCACCCCAGGCCGCGCCGTCGGTGCCGAAACCATGGCCATCCAGCGCAAGGCCAACAACCGGACCCGCAAGACGATGTTCGGCGGTGACGGCAGCGACATGGGCCAGATGGTGCTGGACCGGGATCACCGGCAGGCCGAGGCTTTCGGCCATCATCACCGAGCGAAAATCCGGGTGCAGATCGCAGGCCGCATAATCCGGCTTCACATCGAGGATGGAACAGAGATGGGATATCGCCTCGTTCTGGAAACGGATCGCCTCGGCATTATCGAGACCGCCGACATGCTGCGAAAGAAACGCCTCGCGCCCGCGCGTCACGCAGACGGTGTTCTTCAGGTCGGCTCCCGTGGCGATCACCGACGGTCCGTCCTCACCGAGATCGACCGGCTCCGGCACGAAGCCGCGCGCACGGCGGATAAAGGCCGGCGCGCCGTCGATCACCTGCATCACGGAATCATCGGCGCGCACGGCGATATCGCGGTCGTGCGTGACGATCAGGTCGGCGATTGAAGCGAGCCGACGTTCGGCATCGGCATTGTCGGCAACCAGCGGCTCGCCGCCGGGATTGGCGCTGGTGGCGACCAGTGCTGCGGGACGATCCGGATCCGCCGAAGCCAGTGCATCGAACAGCAGATGATGAACCGGCGCGTAAGCGAGCATAATCCCGATCCGTCGCAGCCCCGGCGCAAGCAGAGACGAAAGCCCTGCTGCACGCGCCTCGACCAGCACCACCGGCCGGGCAGCGGAGGTCAGCAAGGCCGCCTCTGCTTCGCCCAGATCACAAAGCTTTCGTGCCGCCTCTATATCGGCAACCATCACCGCAAAGGGCTTCTCGTCGCGCGCCTTGCGCTGGCGAAGCGTTGCGACCGCCGCATCATTGCGGGCGTCACAGATGAGATGAAATCCGCCGATCCCCTTGAGCGCAACGACCCCGCCGGCCTCGATGGCAACCGCTACGTCCGCAACCGGATGGCTGAGCCGCGGACCGCAGACCGGACAGGCGACCGGTTCGGCATGAAACCGCCGGTTTTCCGGATCGGCATAATCCGCAGCACAGGCGGGACACATGGCAAAGGGCGCCATCGACGTCTTGGCACGGTCATACGGAAGCTCCCGCGTGATGGTGAACCGCGGGCCGCAATGGGTGCAGTTGATGAAAGCATAACCGAAGAAACGGCTCGCGGGGTCCCTCAGTTCATCGAGGCATTCGGTGCATGTGGCCGCATCCGCGCCGATGCGGGTGACCGTGCGGCCGGCAAGGCTTTCCAATATCTCGAAGCGCTCGCCACCCGCTGGCACCAGCTCCATCACCTCGACGGCGTCGATCCGGGCAAGCGGCGGTGCGCCGCGCCGCATCGCTTCGGCAAAGCCCGCAGCCTCCATGCCTTCGATCTCGATCAGTACGCCGGCGCTGTCATTCAGCACGAAACCGGAAAGCCCCATGCTGCGCGCAAGCCTGTAGGCAAAGGGCCGAAAACCTACGCCCTGAACCACGCCGCGCACCCTGAGCCGCAGCCGGCGACCCGGGCTTTCCAGAGATCGTGCAAGCGCGGTCGTCATGGCTCAGGCCACCTTCGCCCGGGTGAAGCGGCGAGCGGCCGAGGTTTCGAGCCAGGCGTAGAAGGCTTCCATGCCCTCGCCGGTGCGAGCCGAAACGGTCAGCGTCTGCAGACGCGGATTGACGCGCAGCGCATTGGCGATGCAGAGCCCTACATTGAAATCGAGATGCGGCAGCAGATCGGACTTGTTGAGGATCATCAGGTCGGCGGCGGCAAACATGTCGGGATATTTGAGCGGCTTGTCCTCGCCCTCGGTCACAGAGAGAACCACCACCTTGTGCGCCTCGCCGAGATCGAAGGCCGAGGGACAGACCAGATTGCCGACATTCTCGATGAACAGCGCCGAACCCGGTTCCGGCGCAAGATCCTCGGTCGCATGACCGACCATGTGAGCGTCGAGATGACAGCCCTTGCCGGTGTTGATCTGGATCGCACGCGCGCCCGTCTCGCGGATACGCGCCGCATCGTTGGAAGTCTGCTGATCGCCCTCGATCACGTTGATGACGAGACGATCTTTGAGGTCGCTGATGGTGCGCACCAGCAGGCTGGTCTTGCCTGAACCGGGACTGGAGACGAAATTCAGCGCGAAAATGCCCTGACGCTCAAAATGACAACGGTTTTCGGCGGCATAGCCATCGTTCTTGGACAGGATATCCCGTTCAACCTGGATAATGCGTTCCTGGCTCATGCCCGGAACATGCACTCCGGCAATGCCCTGCCCGTAATGAACGCTGCCATCCTCGGCATGATGATGATCGTGCTCGGCCTCATCGTGGTAATGGTGATCGTCGTGACCGTGGTCATGTCCATGATGATGGTCATGGCTGTGATCGTGATGGCCGTGGTGATCGTGCCCATGGTCATGCCCGTGATCGTGGGCATGATGGTGCTCATGCCCGCGAGTATCCGAACCGTGCTTGTGTCCCTCGATGGTCGAAGTTCCGCAACCGCAAACCGTACACATCAGATAACCTCCAAATCCCTTATCTTCAATTCGTCGCCCGACGTCATCTGGACGCGGTGCCTGCCGCAGTCCGGGCATGCCCCGAACCGCTCCTGTAAAGCGACCGTCTTGCCACAGTCGAGGCACCAGCCCTCCCCGGGAATACGGTTAATCTCCAGCGTCGCCTCTCCGGCAATCGTGCCGTGACGCACGGCCTCGTGACAGAACAGCAGGGCGCTCGGATCGACATGGCTGAGCACACCGACATCGAGGCGGATGGACTTCACCCGCGCCGCGCCATGCTCGCGCGCGGTCTCGCAGGCAATATCGATCACGCTTTCCATCAATGACATCTCATGCATGACTGACCTCCCGAACGCCAACCTCGAAGGCCACGCAAGGATCGAACAGGACGGCAAGCCGCGAGACAACCCTTACCGCCTCCTCACCCTTGCCGATGCGCGACGACAGCACCGTATCGACAAAGGGGCCGGCCGGGTGAAAATTCCATTCGGTCGGAGCAAGAATACGATAGGCCGACAACCGGCCATCACTACCGATTTCGGCCTGATGATAGAGCCGGCCGCGGGCGCATTCCACCGCACCATACCCGCCCGAACCGGGGGTCGGGCCACCGCAGGCAAGCGAGGCCCAGTCATGGCTGCCCGTCCTCACGAGCCGGTCGAGTTCATCAAGACAGAAACGGACATCGAGGATGCGGGCCAGAAAACGGTCGGCGAGATGCGAACCGCTGGATTTTGCCGTGGCTTGGGGGCGAGCATAAGCTCCGGTTTCCGCAACCCGGTCGTAAAGATAGGGCAATCCGGCATACTCAGGCTCCTCGCACAGCCGGGCGACGACTTCGATATCGTCTCCCGAACTCAGCGGATCGGGACGGCGACCGACAAAGGTGCTGTCATTGGCGATGTTGGCGAAAATCGCGGCGCAGGCCGTTTCCGGTTGCGGCTTGGATCCTCTCTCGGGAATGCCGAGAGCGCAGGCGGTCGATGTCAGCCGGGCAACGGCTGCCGCCAGGTTTTCCCGGTCGAGCCTCGGTCCCTTGACCTCGGAAATGATAGCCTGCGAGGCGGCAAGCGCATCGAGCAGATGTTTGCCAGCCGCAGCGGAAACCTGCTCCGGCAACGGATCGGGCCAATGCAGGATCAATGCCCGGACGGATTCGAAGATACGCTCGGCCAGCAATCCGGCCCCGGCGCGAAACCGCGCCTCGGTGCCCATGGGCAAGTCCGCGGCATTGAGCACGGCGAGCCTTGCGGCGACCGATTGCGAGAAGCCGCAGAGCGAGAAGACCTGCCCGGCCAGCATCGGCGCCTCATCCGGCCGGCGACCGACGAACATGCGCGTAATCCCATGAGGCCGCTTCGACTTGACCGCCACGGAACAGGCGAGTGCGCGGGACACCGTCACGTCGATCGTAATCGCACCTGCTCCGAGAAGGAACGTCATTCCACCGGCTCCTCGCGCTTGCCGAAATTTCCCCGCAGCAGGTCTCGCCGGTTGACCGGCGCAGGAGGTGCCGGTGGCGGTTCGAGCGTTGCAGGATCGAAGAAGGCGCGAACGGCCTCCTCGGCCGTTTCCACCGCCGCCTCCATCGAGACGAATTCGAACACCGGCGAAAACAGCGAACAGGAATCGACCCTGCCGACCCCCTCGAGTTCGCCGGCGATGAAATCGACCTCCCCCGCGGGAAGGCCGATCCGCACGGTCATGCCCATGCCCGCGGGTGCGGACGGCGTGCCGCCCGGCAGGTCGCTGGCGACAAGATTCATGAACCAGGGTGTCGTGACGATGCCGAAGGCTCGCCCGCCATAGATCCTGAAACCGATCGCAGCCACGCCGAGCGCCGGATTGCAGATCGGCACATCGGCCATGGCCGTGGCGTGGATGTGCCGGTAGCACGTCTCCAGCCTCTGGCCCAGCTCCTGTGCCGGATCGCCACCGGCAAGCCCGTCCGCAGCCGCTTCAGCCTGCATCGCCGAGCCTCATGAACTTCAGCTGCAGCGCATCGCAGTTCGGACAGCGCCAGTCCTCGGGAAGCGCCGAGAACGGCGTACCCGGCGGGATCTGCCACACGGCATCACCCTCCGCAGGATCGTAGACATGCCAGCAGATGCCGCATTCCATGCGATCTCCGTCGGAGATGATCTCCCGCCTGTCGAAATTCTCGAACGCGCTCATTTGAAATAGGCCTCCTCGATATCGCGCAGGCGAGCCTCGGAATCGAGGAAATCCTCTTCCGCCGCAATCGCGACAGCGGGGATGTCACAGATCTCCAGCGTATCGAGGATGATCGTATCCATGGCGTTGTAGAACTGCACCGACCAGACATTGCGGATGCCGGTGGCGACGATGCGGCACGAACCATAACCACGCGAGGTGAGCTGAACCGGTCCAGCACCCAGCGTCTCCTGCAGGAAGTTCATGTCCTCCGGGCTCATGGGGAACAGCGAGAAGGTGATGATATGAGCAGGATCGCCATCCCGATAACGACCGGTCCGGTCGCCGATCTCGGTCAGCACGGGCATGACATTCATCGCTCCGTCAGGAGCCGCACCATGGTCGATCGATGCCGGCAGCGCCGAACAGGCCTGCCTGACGGCAGCCGGAATGCTTGCGACCTCGACATAGTCGGCAACCAGCCGCCCCTCGGCATCGGTGAAACGGATGCGCCAGACACCGGCCATCACCGCTTCCTGCATCTGCGCCGTGATACCCGACGGCAACACCGCGACGCCCGCCACCTCGCCTTCGCCGAGCGTCTGGGTGATCAGTTCCTTGTCATCCTCCGGATAGTCGGTGATGTCGAACAGCCGGCCCGGACGGTCAGCCTTCTGTACGGCAAGGGCATCGGCGAGCTCCGGCAGGAGCTCCGCCGTCCGCCGACATCGACGGATCATCTCCTCTGCAGTGCTCGTCGCCAGGAAGTTCAGCTTTCTTGCGCGAAGCGGCGGTTCGGCGCCGATTTCCATCACCGTCATCGCATCATCTTCGCCATCGGGCGAAACCCAGAAACCTGCCTTCATCGTACGATCTCCTTGCCGGCATGCGTGATTTCGACCTTAGGCCCGCCGGAGGGCACAATGACGGGCGCATCGGGCGACAGCCACGCGCTGATCTTTTCAACATATTCGGACCAGTCGCGGATCTTGCCGAGCACGCCGACGGGCTGGTCGCGACGGGTCACGACAAGGCTCGGCATGACCATGACGCTGAAGCGGACCTTGAGCTTGTCTTCCGACCCACGCTTCACCACCGCGCCGCGAAGGCGACCGCGAAAGGCCTGCAGGATTTCCGGAAGCACGACGGCCACGTCATCGGCCTCGGGCCGCTGCGCGGGATCGCCGGTGAAGAACAGCACCGTGTTTTCCGCTTCGCCTTCGGTCGGGGCAAGGAAGGCGTCGATATTCGTTTCGTCGACGACCGGCAGTTGCGCTCTTTCATTGAGAGCGCGAACCAGATGGGATGGCATTATTTCCTCCACAAGATTGCCGTGCAGAACATTCTCAAGAACTGATCAGCAAGCGGCGTGCCAGACTGGGCAAAGATGGATTCCATTGTTCTGGAAGGGAAATTTTCAGGCCGACCGATTATTTTCGGCGGCCAGATGGAAAGTCAATTTCCATAGTGAGAATTATCTTTTCACTCTGTGCGCAGATGCGCCGGGAGTTCCGGCTCGCGGGACACGAGATCGGCAAACAGCATTTCGAAGTCACGGCCTTCGACAGCCTCGGCAAGACCGGTGAGCGCATTGTCGATGGCCTGCGCTTCCTCTGCATCGAGAACGCGCATCGCGGTGCCGAGATGGGTGAGCAAGTAGGTTCCGGGTTCCTGGGGGCCGACCAGCATCAGCGAGATCGGGGATATCGTTCCGTGGCGCTCGCATTGCGCGACGAATTCGCCGCCCATGACCACTCGCATGGGAATGCCTATGCACATGGCATCCGTTCTCCATCATCCGTATTGCAGGAACGGGGGGCCGAGGCGACCTGCGCCTCTCGGCCCCCGGAAGGTTTCGATCCGGGACCAGCCGGTTCAGCCGGCGATCAGCGCCGCACCGGCAAGGGCGACCGCCGCACCGGCGAGACGACCCACGATCTGGCCCGCCTTGCCGAAGCGCAACGATGCCAGACCGATGCCGATCAGGTGCAGGACGATGGTCGCGGCCATGAAGCCAGCGACATAGCCGCCGGCATGCGCCATCTGCGGAAGTTCGGAACCATGGGCATGGCCATGGAACAGTGCACAGACGCCGACGATGACGGCGGCAGCGGCAGTCGGAACCTTCACTTCGAAGGCAACCAGCAGGCCGAGCACGGCAACCGTCAGCGCAATGCCGGTTTCCACCATCGGCAGCGGAACGCCGTAAATGCCCATGAGGCCGCCAAGCGCCATCACCGAGACGAAAGCCGCCGGCACGATCCATCGGGCACGCCCGCCGAGCGTCGAGGCCCAGAAGCCGACGGCAACCATGGCTAGAGCGTTTCATGTTTTGTTTGAAGCGTAGCCAGCGTTGACAAGGTAGTTGGCACACTCGTCTGGGCTGATGGTTTGGACGAGTGAGCCAAGATGGCGCCAAGTGTCGTCGATAGTCCGCATTTGTGCTTTTCGCATCCAATGCTTGATCTTGGCAAAGGCCTGTTCGATCGGATTGAGGTCTGGTGAATAGGGCGGCAAGAACCAGAGCCTTGCGCCGGCGGCCTTGATCAACTGGCGTATCTGCCCGGATTTGTGGCTGCCCAGATTGTCCATGATGACGATGTCGCCTGGCCGCAGCGTCGGGACGAGTTGTTGCTCGACATAAGCCTTGAAGCATTGGCCATTGATCGGGCCGTCGAAGACGCAAGGGGCGGTGAGACGATCGGCCCGGAGCGCGCCGACGAAGGTCAACGTGCGCCAATGGCCATGCGGAGCAAAGCCACGCAGGCGTTTGCCCTTGACACCCCAGCCGTAGAGCGGGGCCATATTGGTTTTGATCCAGGTTTCGTCGATGAACACGAGCCTTTGAGGATCGAGCGACCTCTGCCATGACTGCCAGCGCTTGCGCCGACGAGCAATGTCAGTGCGTGCCTGTTCAAGGGCAAACATCGTTTTTTTTGAAGCGCAGCCCCTCGCGGCGCAGGAAACGCCAAACGGCGTCATGCGAGACAATCACGCCTCTCACCGCCAATTCGTCCTTGAGGCCGTGCAGGCTGATCTGCGGCGTCTGAACAATCCGCTCGGCTATGAAAGCACGATGCGGTTCCAAAAGGCGTTTGCGATGCCCTCCCATCTGACCGGGTGCGACGGAGCCGCTGCGGCGATACCGCTGCGACCACTTCACAACAGATGACACCGAGACACCGAACCGCGCCGCCACCGAGCGGCAGCTCTCTCCCGCCGCAACAGCGCCCACAACTCGTTCACGCAGATCATTCGAAAGAGGTGCGACCATCAATGCTGACCTCCTCTCAGCCAGCATCTTGAATCACATTCGATCCCAAAAGGGAATCCGCGATTCAAACAAAGTCAGAAACGCTCTAGGATATGGTCGAGGCCGCTGAAGGGGTGACCGACACCAGCCATGGCGCCGTCCGTATGAAGCCCGACATGCGCATTGGCAACGCCCGGCAGCGCGAGGACGGCAAGCGTCAGCGCCAGTTTGCGATAGTTCATGATAGTCTCCTCAAGGGTTGAGGGCAGCCGCTTCCGTGCGCCGCTCATAGCTTTCAAAATCGATGTCGTTTTCCAGAAGCGGCGGAACCGCCGCGCCCTGTGGTCGCCGTGTGACCGTGACGCCCCACTCACGCAGGATGCGCACCGCCGTCTCGACGGCCGCCGGAATGACGGCCTTGACCGGCGGGGTCAGTGGCCCGCCCCAGTCTTCGAGGTCCAGCGGCTGGCAGCCGATCAGGGTCAGACGTTCCGGGTAATGGCCCATCAGGTCGGCAGCACTCAGCACTTCCTGAAAGCCCGTCTGGTGAAGGCTCATCTTCTTGGCGCCGGTGAATTTCGGCACCTCGTCGTCTTCCACCACCTTCATCGTGCCCGGTTCGAGGCCGTAATCGATGGCGTCGAAGACGATCAGGCGGTCGTGTTCGTTGACGAACTGCACGAGGTAAAGTCCCTGCGTGCCACCATCGAGGATGGTGACGCTGTCAGGCACTTCGTAGACCTTGTGAAAGGCCTCCACCGCCCGCACCCCGAAGCCTTCGTCAGCCCAGAGTATGTTGCCGATGCCGAGCACGAGGATGCGCGGGGAACCGATATCCGGCTTTGCTGCCATCTCAGTCCTCCCGGTCCTTGAACAGGCGCTCGCCCGAGATCATCGAGGAGATGATGCTCTGGCGGCTCATGATGTCCTCACGAACGGCCACATAGATATGCACCATGACGAACAGCAGGATCACCCACATGCCGAAGTGATGGTAGGTGTGGACGTCCTGACTGTTGGGCCAGATCGAGAAGACCCAGCCGAACAGCGCATACTGCCAGCTGTCGCGCCCGGTGCCTTCGCTATAGAGCGCAAAGCCCGTGACGACCATGAAGACGAGCGGCAGCATGAAGGCGAGGAACATCGAGAACTGCGCAAGCGGATTGTGGCCGATATACTTCTTCGGCTCCGGCGCGAGGAAAGTGTACCACTTCACTTCGTGCAGCCACTCCCTCCAGTACTGCGCGCTCCAGAACGGTACGAAGAAGATCTGCCGGGCATGCGGATTGCCGACAAAGGCCCAGTAGACGCGCAGCAGCAGGAAGACCGTCAGGATCTGGCCGGCGGCGAAATGCGTGAACCGGATATAGCCCATCAGATAGTTGGCGCTGGCCTCCCCCGGCATAGAAGGGAGAGGCGTTCCGATGAAATATCCGGTGAGCGCAAGCGTGAAGATCGCGAAGGCGTTCACCCAATGCCAGATACGGACCGGCGCCTCGTAGACGTAGACGGTCTCGACCTGTGCGGTGGCTTCCCCTTGTGAATCAGCCGCCAGCGATTTGTTCGTGTTCATGGCGACCCCTCCTCACCGGACCTGAACCTTGGACATTTCCTGACCGTCCGGGCTCATCACATGCGTCGAGCAGGCAAGGCACGGATCGAAGGAATGCAGCGTGCGCAGGATCTCGAGCGGCTGCTCGGGATTGGCCATAGGCGTATCGAGCAGCGAGGCCTCGAAGGCGCCGATATTGCCGTCCGGATCGCGCGGGCTTCCGTTCCAGGTGGTCGGAACCACGCACTGGTAGTTCTCGATCTTGCCGTCCTTGATCTTGATCCAGTGGGCAAGCGCCCCACGCGGAGCCTCGGTGAAGCCGACGCCCTTGACTTCCTTCGGCCATGTCTCCGGCTTCCACTTGTCGACGAAGGCCGTGTTGCTGTCGCCAGCCTTGATGTTGGCGATCAGCTTGTTCTGGAAGTGGCGCATCTGGTAGCCGGCCCACTGGGATTCCAGTGCGCGGGCGGCGGTGCGGCCAAGGGTCGAGAACAATGCCGAGACCGGCAGGTCGAGATCTTTCAAGAGCTTTTCGACAGGGTCCTTGAACTCGGCCTTGTTCTGGGCATAGCCGATGATCCAGCGGGCCAGCGGACCGACTTCCATCGCATGGCCGCGCCAGCGCGGGGCCTTGATCCAGGAATACTTGCCGCTCTCGTCGAGTTCCTGAATGTTGGTCTTGGTTCCCTTGGCGTTGGGGCCGAGTTCGTAATGCGGCTCGGTGACGCCATCCCACGGGTGCAGGCCCTTGGTCTCGTCCGGATACTTGTACCAGGAGTGCGCGACGAATTCCTGTATCTGCTCGGGATCGGCGTGGTCGATCGGCAGGACTTCGGCGAGATTGCCGTTGATGATCGCGCCGCGCGGCAGCTTCAGGCTCGCCTCGGAATAGTCGTTGGCATGCTCCGGCACGTCGCCATAGGACATTACGTTCTTGCTGGCGAGGCCTCCGCCATAGAGCCAGTCCTTGTAGAACGAGCCGATGGCGATGACGTCGGGCACATAGACCTTGTCGTTGAACTCGATGATCTGATCGATGATCGAGGTGACCATATTGAGCCGCTCGATATTGATCGCGCCGACAGCACCGGTGCCATCGATGTTGATCGGGCACGGAACGCCGCCGACCAGCCAGTTCGGATGCGGGTTCTTGCCGCCGAAGATGGTGTGGATCTTGACGATTTCCTTCTGAAAATCGAGCGCTTCCAGATAGTGCGCCACGGCCATCAGATTGGCTTCGGGTGGCAGCTTGTAGGAGGCATTGCCCCAGTAGCCATTCTTGAACGGGCCGAGCTGGCCGGATTCGACGAACTTCTTGAGGCGTGTCTGGATGTCCTTGAAATAACCCGGCGACGAGAGCGGCCAGTCGGAGACCGATTGCGCCAGCGCTGAAGTCGCCTTCGGATCGGCGGAAATCGCGGAAACGACATCCACCCAGTCGAGCGCATGCAGGTGGTAGAAATGTACCACATGGTCATGCACCTGCAGTGCAAGCTGCATCAGGTTGCGGATCGAGTTGGCATTTTCCGGAATGGTGATGCCAAGCGCATTTTCGACGGAGCGCACCGAGGTCAGCGCATGCGTGCCCGTGCACACACCGCAAATCCGCTCGGTGAAGGCCCATGCGTCGCGCGGGTCGCGATTGCGCAGGATAACCTCGATCCCGCGCCACATCGTGCCGGTCGAGACTGCGTTGCGAATGATGTTGTCCTGGTCGACATTGACCTCGACGCGCATGTGACCCTCGATACGGGTGACGGGGTCGACGACGATACGCTTGCCGGAATTGTCCAGCGAGAAACCGTTGGGTGTCTGGATTGTCATGATGCTGTTTCCTGCCCGGATTGTTCTTATGCGTCGGCTTTTTCGCGCTTCGCGGTGACGCGCTTGACGGCGGTCAGTGCTGCATGCGCGGCAATCGCCCCGCCCACGACACCGGCTGCGGTCATGCCGATCTTGTCGGCGTTCGATTCGATGCCGAACTGCTGGATGTTGGTCAGGCGGTCATAGAAGCTGCCCTGATCCCAGAAATTGTCTTCCGAGCAGCCGATGCAACCATGGCCCGACTGGATCGGGAAAGAGACGCCGCCGTTCCAGCGGACGGTCGAGCAGGCGTTGTAGGTCGTCGGACCCTTGCAGCCCATCTTGTAGAGGCAGTAGCCCTTGCGTGCGCCCTCGTCGTCCCATTCCTCGACGAACTGACCGGCATCGAAATGCGGACGGCGGTAGCACTTGTCGTGAATACGCTGCGAATAGAACATCTTCGGACGACCCTGACGGTCGAGTTCCGGCAGCTTGCCGAAAGTGGTGATGTAGGTGACGACGCCGGTCATGACCTCGGCAATGGGGGGACAGCCGGGAACCTTGATGATCGGCTTGTCACGAATGACCTTGTCGATCGGGGTGGCCTGGGTCGGGTTCGGCTTGGCGGCCTGCACGCAACCCCAGGAAGCGCAGGCGCCCCAGGCGATAACGGCAAAGGCGTCTTCGGCCATCCACTTCAGCTTTTCGACGAAGGGCCGGCCGCCGTCGATGCAGAACATGCCGTCCTCGTTGAGCGGCGGATTGCCTTCAACGGCAAGAATGTACTTGCCCTTGTACTTTTCCTTGGTCTCTTCGAGGATTGCCTCGGCCTGATGACCGGCTGCGGCCATGATCGTGTCGTCGTAGTCGAGCGAGATCATCGACAGGATGACATCCTTGACCAGCGGATGGGCCGAGCGGATGAAGCTCTCGGAACAGCAGGTGCATTCCAGCCCGTGCATCCAGATGACCGGAACGCGTTCCTTGGTTTCCAGCGCCTCGGCCATGGCGGTTGCAGCTCCCGGACCGAAGCCCAGGCTCGCGGCCGTCAGGCTGCAGAATTTGGTGAAGCTGCGCCGGGTAATCCCCTGGCGGCGAATGACGTCATAGAAAGTTTCAGCAGTTGCCATAAGTATCCCTCCGGCAGTTCCATTCCGTGGCCGCGCCGTTCAAACTCATCGCGGCTGCGTCAAAGCAACGCACAGCAAGAAGCGGACCACTTTGGACGCCTTCGAGATTTTTCCAATTATGACATTGATATAACTGAATTATTTTATGACAAGAAAGCGCAGGGGAAATTTGTTCCCCGGAACCGTATGAAAAGCAGCATTACAGCGCTGCAAGCCGTGTTGTCGGCTTCATGACCGCCTGACTGTCGTCAATGGGCGGTGCAGACCATGCAGGGATCGAAGGAGCGGATGACATGCTGCAATGCGGCCGACTTCGCCCCGAAACCGCCGGTATCGAGACCGGCAAGCGCACCTTCGAGCGGCCCGGGAACACCCGCGGCATCGCGCGGTGAAAAGTTCCAGGTGGTGGGGGCGATGATCTGGTAGCGCTCGATCCGGTCCGAGCGCACGGCCATCCAGTGGCCGAGCGCTCCACGCGCTGCCTCCACCAGACCGACGCCGCTTGCCTCTTCCGGCAAGGCGAAATGGCTGCAGAATTCATCCTTCAGCCGAAGCTGGCGGAGCCATCCCTGCATGCTGTAGACGAGGAGCGCCGTTTCGATCAGTCGGGCAACGACGCGCGTTCTGACGGAAGTGCCTCCATCACGGGCGATCAGCGCCTGAACCAGCGGATGCCCTGCCACCGCAAGCCGTGCGGCAGCGCCGGTTTCCACCGGAAAGCCATCCAGCCGTGGAGCCTTGGCCCAGGAATAGGCTCCTTCCTTCTCCGCAACGGGAATGGTTTCGGCGTCCCATGGGCGGTCGCCCGTCCGCACGAACCAGGAGTGGGCGACATCCTCGGAGATGCCCTCGATATCGAGCGGCGAGACCGTACCGTCGGCCCGCATGACACCCGCCGGCAGCAGCGAGCTTTCCGCGGTGTGATAAGCGCCATAGGACAAGAGCTTGCCCGGCCCCTTGCCAAGCCGCGAAAGCATCAGATCATCCGCCAGCCGCAGGAAGAAGCGGAAGTCGCCGCCGGGTTCCTGCGCATAGGCGTCAAGCTCTTCCGGCGTCTCCATCGCGAGGATCTGCTCCAACGGTGCGCCATAGAGCGTCTGCGCGAGAAAAACCTCGAATTCGCCCAGAAGGGTCGCCAGTTGCACGCGCTCCCCGACGTCGATCGCGCGTGTCGTGCCGCCGGGCTGGATGGCGAGCGAGTGCGGCCACTTGCCGGCGATCACGCCCATGACTTCCAGCAGTCGCTTGCGCATCGGCAGGAACTGCGCCGAACCACCGCCGCTGACGGCCTTGAAACGCTCGACGGCAGGCCCGAACCAGCCTCTGGCAGCATATTCGTCACGGGCGAAATCAGGCATGAAGAACAGGTAGAAATGGGTGAGATGGTCGGCGATGTTTTCCGCCGCATGGGCCAGATTGGTGGCGAGATAGCCGTTGGCGGCGGCCCGGCCGCCGGCAAGATTGCGCAGCGCGGTTGCCGCGGCAACCGACTGCGACACCGAACAGATACCGCAGATGCGCGGCGCGATCACCAGCGCGTCCAGCCCCGGACGCCCGCTCAGCATCTGCTCGAAGCCGCGATAAAGCGTCGTGGTGACCTCGGCCTTCTCGATCACGCCGTCCTTGATGTCGAGCGCAACCTCGAGATCGCCCTCGATGCGATTGAAGGGACCGGCAACGACGCGGCTCATTCGCCTGATTTCCCGCTGCGCTTCGGGTCGAGGATGACGCGGTCGGAGGTGGCGTTTTCACGCACGCGATCCGGCGTTGCCGACTTCGACAGAGCGGCCAGCGCCACGAACCATGCCTTGGGCATATCGAGCGGCAGGCCGACCGGAATACCACCCACCTTCGGCGTTTCGAGAAAGCCGGTCGTGCCCTCGAAACCGGGCGAGGTGCAGGCGATGCAGGAAAAGCCGCCATGGGTGCAGGAACCGCCACCATTCCAGCCGCGCTGGTTGCAGTCTCCCACCGCCTGCGTCGCCTTGCAGCCGAGATGTTCCATCAGACAGCCGAGATCCGAAAGCTTCTCGGCGCTCGCCTTGAACTCGTAATATTCGTTGCGCTCGCAGCCGTGATGGGCCAGCGTCTTGGCATAGAACTTCGGCCGGCCCAGACTGTCGAGGTCGCGTTCGTCGAAATCCCCCATCTGCAGGCCGACGATGGTTTCCATGATCCAGCCCGGATGCGGCGCGCAGCCGGCGACATTGATCACCGGCAGGCCGGCAAGGGAACGATAGTCACCACCGAGAGCGCCCCCGGAAAGAGAGCCCTCATATTGCAGCCCGCAGGCCTCTGTCGGGTCGGGTGCCGAGGCATGGATGCCGCCATAGGACGCACAGGTACCGACCGCCAGACAGTACTGGGCGCGTGGAGCAAGCCGCGTCACCCATTCCAGCATGGTGCGACCCGTTCCGGCCAGCCGGTTGAACAACCCGCTGCCATTGGGTCCGCGCAGGATCGATCCTTCGATACACAGGAAATCGAGCGGCGTCCTGCCATCGGCCACGGCCTCGAGGATCTCGATGGCCTCGACACCAGTCTCTTCGCTCAGGGAGGGATGCCAGAGGAGTTCGATACCGAACGACTTGAGCTCGCGAGCCCAGCCCTGCGCGCCATTGTCCAGCACCGACATGGTGCATCCGCCGCAACTGCCGGCTTGCAGCCACAGAAGCGTCATCGGTCGCTTGTCTTTTGTCATTCCGGCAAACATGATCGCGGAATGTCGCATCCCCGCACGAGGCGGTCAACCGGCGTTCGGAACGCCGGCTCGCGTATTCCAGAGCTGCCGGATTTCGGCTCGACAATCCCCTTGCTTTCCCGCGAGAACTACCGCCCGCCGAAGAAAGCAGACATCCCGCTAGCGGGTAACGTCAATGACGACGCGTCCGCGAATCTGGCCGGCGATGATGGCGTCGGCAAGTTCGGGAAGCTTCGACATCGGCTCGACCGTGGTGAGCGCCGAGAGATGCTTGATGTCGAGCGATTCCGAAAGGGTCTGCCAGGCGCGAACGCGCTTCGCCATGAGAGCCATGACGGAATCGACGCCAAGCAGGGCCACACCGCGCAGAATATGCGGCAGAACGGTTGCCGGAAGATCAGCACCGCCGGCAAGACCACAGGCAGCAACACCGCCGCCATAGACCGTCTGTGCAAGAACATTGGCAAGCGTGGTCGAACCCACGCTGTCCACCGCACCGCTCCAGCGCTCTTTCTGCAGCGGCCCGCCCTTCTCGGAAAGGCTCGCACGGTCGATGAAGGCGGAAGCGCCAAGCGAAGCGAGATAGTCGTGGGTCTCCGGGCGACCGGTGGACGCGGTCACCTTGTAGCCCCGCGCCGCCAGAAGACTGATCGCGACCGAACCGACTCCGCCCGCGGCACCGGTGACGAGCACTTCGCCTTCACCCGGCTTGATGCTGCCCCAGTCCTCCAGCGCGTTGACACAGAGCGCCGCCGTATAACCGGCGGTTCCGATTGCCATCGCCTGTTCGAACGAAAACGTCTCCGGCAGAGGGATCAGCCATTCGGGCTTCAGCCGCTGGAAGCGCGAGTAGCCGCCCCACTCCGTTTCGGAAAGACCGAAGCCGTTGACGACGACCTTGTCGCCAGCCTTCCACAGCGGCGAACGGGATTCGACGACCGTACCCGCGAGATCGATGCCAGCCACCAGCGGCATGCGGCGCGCAATGCGGCCCTTGCCGGAGACGGCAAGGCCGTCCTTGTAGTTCAGCGTCGAAAACGCGATCTCGACCAGCACGTCATTGTCAGGCAGGTCGGAGAGGGAAAGCTGGCGGAATTCCGGCTTCGGCTTTCCATCCACGGCATCGATGACGATCGCGGTAAAGGTTTCGCTCATGGTAGGGTGATGCTCCTGGCCTTGGATGATGATGGTATTGAATTCACGCGGGCGCGTTGCCGGCAGAGGCCGCACGGCTCTCGCGCGCTGAAACGGCGGTCGCATAGGACTGGCTGACATAGTCGAGAAGAGCGCCAAGCGCCGCAATCGCGCGGTCGGCCTCCCTGAGACGGACGGCTTCGAGAATTTCCCGGTGAAAGTCCGCAACCTGACGACGCTCCCTAACCCGGAAGACGATCATGTTGGTGACCGGAATGAAAGACTCGATGACGGTATACATCATCAGTTTCAGCGGCCCATTGCCGGTCGAATCCACAAGCGCGCGATGGAAGCGCACGTCGGACGCACAGAAATCCTCGTCGCTGATCGTTTCGTCTTCCTGAACCCGGATCTCGTCTTCCATCAGCGCCAGATGCTCGTCGCTGCGGTTTTCGACAGCCAGCCGGCAGCAGATCGTCTCGGTTTCCCGGCGCGCCACGACGATCTCGTCGATATCGAAGGCGCCGACGCCCACCAGAAGCGTCGCCGCACCGGTGATCGCCTTGGAAAGGCCTTCCGGGTCCGGCCGCTTGACGAAATTGCCGCCGCTCGGGCCGCGTTTGGAATGAATGAGGTTCTGCGCGGCAAGTCGCTTCAGCGCCTCGCGCACCGTCGGGCGGGAAATGCCGAAGCTGCGCGCAAGCTCTTCCTCGCTCGGCAGCCGCTCGTCGATCTTCAGCCGTCCATCCATGATCGCCGACCGGATATTGTCGGACACCTGCTTGGCGATGCCCGTTCGCACGACCTCGTCATATTTCAGGATCATCACCCGTCTCCCCTTGATTTTTGCGAGCATGCCATGACTGCCGAGGGAACACCATAGCCTTTTTAAATATAGGTTTGACAAATATCGGAACCTGTATAACGATGCCCCTAACCATTCAGGGGAACAACAAAAAATGAATAGCGGGACGGGCCCAGACCCGGCCGTTGGCGACGTGCGCCCGGCGACCAGCGATGCCAAGGAGGCGAGGCTCTCGGCGTTGATCGGAGCGCTTTCGGCACGCCTCGACCAAGGCGCGTTGCTGATGGGCAACGATGTCGGTGACGGCTATCTCGGCGACGCCACGGACGAACGCGGCCCTCGCCCGGCTCTCGTGCTCAGACCGCGCGATACGGCAGACGTTTCCCTCATCCTCTCCACCTGCAATGATCTCGGCCAGCCTCTGGTTATCCAGGGCGGCAGAACCGGCCTTTCCGGCGGCGCGCGCCCCTGCGAGGGCGAGGTGTCGCTTTCGCTGGAGCGGATGACGCGTCTCGAGAGCGTCGACCTGCGGGCCGGAACGGTCGTCGCGGAAGCCGGCGTCACCATGCAATCGGTTCAGGAGGCGGCGGAAGAAGCCGGTTTCCTGTTCGGCGTCGATATCGGCGCCCGCGGCTCCTGCACGGTGGGCGGCAACATTGCCACCAATGCCGGGGGCATTCGCGTCCTGCGCTATGGCATGTACCGCACCCAGGTCCTCGGGCTTGAAACGGTCCTGCCGGATGGCTCGGTGCTCTCCTCGCTCAAGGGACTGCCCAAGGACAATTCCGGCTACGACCTCAACCAGTGCTTCATCGGCTCCGAGGGCACGCTCGGCGTCGTCACCAAAGCCTGCCTGCGCCTGCATCCGCTGCCGCCGCTGCAGGTCAACGCGCTCTGCTCGCTGCCGTCGCTTGCAGCCGCCCAGGCGCTGCTTGCGCGTCTTCGCCAGGAACTCGGCCCGTTGCTCTCCGCCTTCGAGGTGATTTTTCCTGAGGTTTATGTGGGGGTGGCCGCCGGTGGTTTCGCCACGCCGCCGCTTCCCGTCGGCGCCGGCCTCTATGCCCTCGTCGAGATACAGGGACAGGACGAGAGCGAGAACCACGAACGCTTCGCCGCAACGCTGATGAGCGCGGTCGAGGCCGGCCTTGTGGATGACGTGGTCGTGTCGCAATCGCCCCGGGACTATCGCGGCCTCTGGGCGCTTCGCGAAGCCTGCAGCGCTTTCATCTTCAGCATGGACCGCATGGTTGGCTTCGACGTCAGCATCCCCTTGGCCCGCATGCAGGATTTCCTGACCGATGCAGCCGTCCGCCTGCTTGCGATAGACGCCTCCGCCCGCCCCTACGTCTTCGGCCATCTTGGTGACGGAAACCTGCACTACATGGTCAGGACGGATCGCGACGAGGACATCGCCGATGCCGTCTTCGCGGTCGTTGCCGAAACGGGCGGAGCCATTTCCGCCGAACACGGCATCGGGCTCGACAAGAAAAAATGGCTGCCGCTGGTGCGCAGCGCCTCCGAGATTGCCGCCATGCGCCGCATGAAACGCGCATTCGACCCCAATCTCATCCTCAATCCGGGTCGCGTCTTCGACATGGAGACCGAAGCCGCTGGAAAGGCCGCAAGATGAACCTTCCCGTCGCTCCGTCGCGCATTGCCGCCAGCCACCAGATCAACGAGAGCATCGACCTCGACGACCGCTACCGGCTGGAGGAAGGCCGCATCCTCGTCTCCGGCACCCAGGCCCTCGTCCGCCTGCCGATGATCCAGCGCGAACGCGACCTCGCCGCCGGCCTCAATACGGCGGGATACGTCTCGGGCTACCGCGGCTCTCCCCTTGCCGGCTTCGACCGGGAAATGGTGAAGGCGCGCAAGTATCTCGAAAAGGCGCATGTCAAGTTCCAGCCGGGCCTGAACGAAGACATGGCGGCAACCGCCGTGTGGGGCACGCAGCAGACCGGCATGTTCAAGGGCAACCGCTACGACGGCGTCTTTTCCATGTGGTATGGCAAAGGCCCCGGCGTCGACCGCAGCATGGACGTCATCCGCCACGCCAATGCGGCCGGCACCAGCCAGCATGGCGGCGTGCTGCTTCTCGTTGGCGACGATCATGGTGCTGCCTCCTCCACCCTGCCCCATCAGAGCGAGCACAATCTGATCTCCGCCATGGTGCCGCTGCTTTCGCCGGCGGGCATTGCCGAATACATCGACTACGGCCTCTACGGCTGGGCCATGAGCCGCTATTCCGGCGCGTGGATCGGCTACAAGTGCCAGACGGAAATCGTCGAATGCACGGCAACGGTGGAGATCGGTCCCGGCCGTCCCTCGATCATCCTTCCCACGGACGGACCCGCGCCGGGCGAACTTTCGCTGCGCTGGCCCGATGGCCCGCACGCGATGGAACTGCGGCTCGAGCGCAAGATCGAGGCCGTGAAGGCCTTTGCGCGCGCCAATAATCTCGACCGCCGTTCCGGTGCACCCTTGCGCGGCCGGCTCGGCATCATCTCGACCGGCAAGTCCTGGCTCGACCTGCTCGGCGCGGTCGCGGCATTGGGCCTGAGCGAAGGCGATCTGGAACGGCTCGGCATCGGCCTCTACAAGGTCGGCCTGACATGGCCGCTGGAGCCGGAAGGCATCTCCCGCTTCGCGCTGGATTTCGACGAAATTTTCGTCGTCGAGGAAAAGCGCCCGGTGATCGAGGAACAGTTGAAGGCCCTGCTTTTCAACCTGCCCGCCGACCGGCGACCGCGCGTTTTCGGCAAGACCGGCGATGCAGGCGAACGGCTGCTGCCGTCGATCGGGGAAATCTCCATGATCTCGGTCGCCCGCGCGCTGGTCCAGCGCCTCGGCGGCAGGGAAGGCCCGCTCGGTCCGGCCGCACTGCGGCTCGAAGAAATCACCGGCGCTGTCGCCGATGACACCCCGGCACTCAAGCGCGAACCCTATTTCTGTTCGGGCTGTCCGCACTCCATATCTACGCGCATTCCCGATGGCAGCCGCGCCACGACCGGTATCGGCTGCCACATGATGATCATCGGCGTCGAGGACCGCAACACATCGACCTTTACCCAGATGGGCGGCGAAGGCGGTGCGTGGATCGGCCTTTCGCCCTTCACCGACGAGAAGCACATCTTCGTCAACATGGGCGACGGCACCTATTTCCATTCCGGCCTTCTCGCCATCCGGGCGGCCATCGCCGCAAAGGTCAACGCCACCTACAAGATCCTGTTCAACGACGCGGTCGCCATGACCGGCGGCCAGCGCCATGACGGCGAACTCAGCGTCCCCGCCGTCGTCGACCAGATGCTTGCCGAAGGTGCGCGTCGGGTCGTGGTCGTGGCGGAAAATCCCGATGCCTGGATCGGCCGCCTGCCGCGTGAAGTCTCCATTCATCCGCGCGATGAACTGGATGCCGTCCAGCGTGATCTGCGCGAAACCGAGGGCGTGACGGCGTTGATCTACGATCAGGTCTGCGCGGCCGAAAAGCGCCGCCGCCGCAAGCGCGGAGCCTTCCCGATATCCGACAAGCGCGCCTTCATCAACGAGCTCGTCTGCGAAGGCTGTGGCGACTGTTCCGCCGTCTCCAACTGCATTTCGATCGAGCCGAAGGAGACCGAACTGGGACGCAAGCGGCGGATCAACCAGTCGAGCTGCAACACCGATCTTTCCTGCATCAAGGGCTTCTGTCCGAGCTTCGTCACGGTCGAGGGCGGCAAGATCCGCAAGCCCGCGGGCCGAGCGGCAAGCATCGACGCCTCCAATCTGCCGCTGCCGGTGATCGAGGCCGATCTCGGCCAGCCCTACAACATGCTGCTCGCCGGCATCGGCGGCACCGGTGTCATCACGGTCAGCGCCATACTGTCGATGGCCGCCCATATCGACGGCCTCGCCGTGCTGACGCTCGACCAGACCGGGCTTGCCCAGAAGAACGGCGCCGTCGTCTCTCACCTTCGCATCGCCGCCAATCCCGAGACACTGAACACCGTGCGCATCGGCCCCGGCGAAAGCGATGTCGTGCTGGGCTTCGACGTCGTGGTATCAGCCGGTCGCACCGCGCTTCCAACCTTCGTCAAGGGTCGCACCCGCGCCGTCATCGACGATCATTTCGCGCCGACCGCGGCCTTCGTGCAGAACACCGCAATTGACCTTCGCCAGGAAGTCACGCTCCGCGCGCTGAAGAAGGCGGCAGGCGAGGACGCCCTCGCACTGGTGCCGGCAACGACGGCAGGAACCGCACTGCTCGGCGATGCCATCGCCGCCAACATGCTGCTGCTCGGCAATGCCTGGCAGCGCGGGCTGATCCCGATCAGCCTCGATGCCATCCAGCGCGCCATCGAACTGAACGGCACCGGTGTCGTGATGAACCGCGCCGCCTTCGACTGGGGCCGCCGCCTCGCCGTCGAGCCCGATGCGGTTGCCAAGGCCGCCGGCCTCTCGCAGGAAGCGCCCGAGGCGGAAACCCTCGACATGCTGATCGACAAGCGCGCCGCCTTCCTGACCGACTATCAGGACGCGGCTTATGCCAAGCGCTACCGTACGCTGGTGGAACGGGCGCGCACCGCGGAAGCAGCCCTCGGCGGCAAGGGCGAGTTCGCCGAGGCCGTCGCTCGCAATGCCTTCAAGCTCATGGCCTACAAGGACGAATACGAGGTGGCGCGGCTGCATCGCGATCCGTCCTTCGCAAAGGCGATTTCCGAACAGTTCGAAGGCGACTTCCGCATCCGCCATCATCTCGCGCCGCCGTTTCTGTCGCGCCGCATCGATGCGCGCACCGGCCGGCCGGCAAAGATCGCGCTTGGCGCATGGATCGGCCCGATCTTCGGCATACTCGCAAAGCTGAAGGGCCTGCGCGGCACCCGTTTCGATCCCTTCGGACGAACGGAAGAGCGTCGCATGGAACGTCGCATGATCGAGGACTATGCGGCGCTGGTCGAGGAACTCTCCGCAGGCCTTTCCCGGGCGGGCCTGAACGCCGCCGTCGAGATTGCCGGCCTGCCGGACATGGTGCGCGGCTTCGGACCGGTGAAGCTTGAGAGCGCGGGTCGATACGAAACGCGCAAGAGCGAACTGATCGGACGCTGGCGCAGCGAAGCGCCGCTTTCCCGGACCGCATGAAGAGGAGGCGTCGAGGATGAAACTGGTACCGAAGGACAAGCCCATGGCTGAGAAAATCATCATCGACACCGATCCGGGTCAGGACGACGCCTTTGCCATTCTGCTGGCGCTTGCCAGCCCCGAAGTCGAACTGCTGGGCATCACCACCGTCGCCGGCAATGTTCCGCTGAACCTCACCCACCGCAATGCGCGGCAGGTGCTGGAACTCGCGGGCCGCCCCGAAGTCCCCGTCTTCGCCGGCTGCGCGAAACCAATGGCCGTGCCGCTGGTCACCGCCGAACATGTACACGGCGCAACCGGGCTCGACGGTGCCGAACTGCCGGAACCCGTCATGCCGCTGCAGGATCGCCATGCCGTCGACTTCATCATCGATACGCTGATGAAGGAACCTGAGGGGTCCGTGACGCTCTGCCCGCTCGGCCCTCTCACCAATATCGGGACAGCACTGACCAAGGCCCCGGAAATCGCCTCGCGCATCCGTCGCATCGTCCTGATGGGTGGAGGCCTGTTCGAAGGCGGCAACATCACGCCTGCCGCGGAATTCAACATCTTCGTCGATCCGCAGGCCGCAGCCATCGTCTTCGCCTCCGGCGTCCCGATCGTCATGATGCCGCTCGACGTGACCCACAAGGTGCGCACGACACGCGAACGGGTCGAACGCATCCGTGCCCTGGAGGGTGAGTTCGGCACGGTGACGGCCGGCTGGCTCGATTACTTCGAGCGTTTCGACGAGGAAAAATACGGCACCGAAGGCGGCCCGCTGCACGATCCGAACGTGATTGCCTACCTGATCCGGCCGGACATCTACGACGGCCGCCTTTGCAACGTCGAGATCGAGACCGAATCCGAACTGACCAAGGGCATGACCGTGGTCGACTGGTGGAAAGTCAGCGGTCGCCCGGCCAACGCGCTTTTCATTCGCGACGTAGACGACGCGGCATTCTTCTCGCTTCTGACGGAGCGTCTGGCAGTGCTGGCATCCGCGACATCCGTTGCGCCGCGCCAGCGGGTCGGCGCATGAGCCGAGACAAAGAGGGAGCGGTGCCGAAATCTGCCGGACACCGCCCCAAAAACCGGCCTTCGGGGGATGAGAAGGCCGGGGGAAGCCTGGAGCATTTCCAGCAAAAGTGCATCACGGTTTTGCGTCGGAAAATGCGTAAAAACAAAGATATAGAGCGGTTTCGCGTCTCAGGGAAAAGCGGAAACGCTCTAGTCGTCCAGTCCCTTGAACGGGGCGTCGCGCACCTCGAGATATTCCTTGAGGGACATCTTGCCGAGATTGGCCATCCACTCCTGGCCCTTGCGGCTGACGTGAAGTGCGGCGATCGCATGCACGTTGTAGTCCATCGAGGTCATCAGGCCGGCAGCGATCTGCTGGTTGTTGATAGATGCCTTGGCATACTTGATCGCCGGAACCGGCATGCGCGCCAGCTTGCGGGCGAGGTTCTCGGTCTTTTCCTTGAGCTCGGCGGCCGGAACGATCTTGTTGATCAGATGCATCCGCAGCGCTTCCTCGGCATCGACGACATCGCCGGTATACATCAGCCAGCGAACGTCGCGGGTGGCCATGAGCCAGGGCATGAACAGCGACGGCGGACCGGAATTGTGCCGCACTTCCGGCTCGCCGAACCTGGCGGTGTCGGCAGCGATCGCAAGGTCGCAGGCCATCATCAGTTCGAGAGCGCCGGCAAGCGCATAACCGTTGACGGAAGCGATGACCGGGATCGGCGCCTTCCAGATATTGAGGAGCGCCTGGGTGTTCTCACCCATGTCGGCATGCCAGTCCTCGATGTCGACGTCGTAATCGGCACCCTGCAGATCGTAGCCGGCGGAAAACGCCCGGCCGGCGCCCGTGATCACCAGCGCATTGATATCCGGATCCGCGACGGCCGCGGCCACGGCGGCGTCGATTTCACGGATCGCCGTCTTGTTCATCGCATTCAGCTTGTCAGGACGGTTGAGGGTGATGGTCGCGAACTTGTCGGTCGCGTCCTTCTCGAAAAGGATGGTCTCGAAAACAGGCATGTCGCTCATGGGGGCGTTCCTTTCGTGAAATCTCTAGCGGCCGACAGCGAGCGCGCTGATGGCGACGGCAATCCTTGCCGCAAGCGCGGCGTTGTTCATCACCAGCGCGATATTCGCCTTGAGGCTGCGGCCCTCGGACAGTTCGTTGATCCGGGCAAGCAGGAAGGGCGTCACGTCCTTGCGGGTCACTCCACGCTCTTCGGCCTCGGCGAGAGCATCGGCAATCGTTGCGTTGATGAAGGCCGGATCGAGCGCCGCATCTTCCGGAATGGGATTGGCGATCAGGAGACCCGTTCCCGAACCGAGCGTATGGTGGCTGACGATGGCCTTGGCGATATCCTCGGCGCTATCGAGGCGATGATCGGCCTTCTCGCCGCTGTCGCGGGTGAAGAAGGCGGGGAAGGCATCCGTGCCGTAGGCGATGACCGGAACGCGTTGCGTCTCGAGGAATTCCAGCGTCTTCGGAATATCGAGGATCGACTTGACGCCGGCGCAGACGACAGCCGTGCCGGTCCGGCCGAGTTCGGTGAGATCGGCCGAGATGTCGAAGCTCTCCTCGGCGCCGCGATGCACGCCGCCGACGCCACCCGTCGCAAACACCGGAATGCCGGCAAGCTCGGCAATGCGCATGGTGGCCGAAACCGTCGTGCCGGCGGTGCCGCCGCGCGTCATTACAGCAGCAAGGTCGCGGCCCGAAGCCTTGACCGCGCTCTTGTCGGCGGCCAGCGCGGCAAGCGTTTCGCGATCGAGGCCGGCATGCAGCTTGCCGCCGATCACGGCGATGGTCGCGGGCACCGCGCCGTTCGCCCGGATGGTGTCTTCAACGGCAATCGCGGTCTCCAGATTGGCCGGATACGGCATGCCATGGGTGATGATGGTCGATTCGAGCGCCACGACGGGACGGCCTTCAGCCAGGGCTGCGGCAACTTCGGCACTCATTTCGGGTTTCAGGAGAGGCATGATTTCAGATGTTCCTTTCAGTATGCGGGCGCGTCAGTCTTCGAGGCGATGAAGGTTCGCCTCGATGAAATGCGCCGAAAGTGCGGGATGAACGCTGGTGGTGCATTCGGTGGTAAGCGTTCCCATGAGGCTGCCGATGCGGGCCGCGCGCACGATATCGTCGCCGGAAATGATCCGGTTGAGCGTCGCCGCGATCATCGCGTCGCCGGCCCCGGTCATGTCCACCGGCCTGGCCGGCACGGCTGCGAAGCTCGCAATCCCGTCCTGCGCGGCAACGGCAACGCCGGTGGAACCGAGCGTGACCACGGCTTCGGTGGCGCCCGCGGCCTGGAGTGCGCGCGCGGCACCGCGCGCCTCGTCCAGCGAGGCACCGGATGCCGGCATCTGCCGGCCGAGGAAGGCGTAAGCCTCGGCAATGTTCATGAAGACGATATCGACGCCGGAAAGATCCTTCGGCAGCCGGGCGACCTTCGGCGTCGAAACGGCGTCGATCGCAAGCCTGGCGCGCGAACCGCGCTTGCGCACGATCAGCGCCTCGAGGGTTTCGGCCGGAAGGTTGCAGTCTGCGAAAATCCAGGTGGCCGAGCCGATATGCGACCAGACGCGGTCAAGCACAGCCGGCTGGAACTCCTCGAAGATGGCCATGTCTGCAAGACCGAAGCGCAAAGCGCCGGTCGATTCCAGCAACGCCACGTATTCGGCGGTGCGGCCCCTGTCGCTGATCTGCACCTGGCTGACATCGACGCCCCGCTCACGCAGGTGGCCAAGAATCTCCCGGCCCGGCTCATCATTACCGATGATCGAAATGAAGCTCGTTTCCGTGCCGAGCAGGGCGAGGTTTTCCGTCACGTTGCGGGCGACGCCACCGCTGGTGCGCGATCCCTGAACGGGATTGGAGGTATCCTCCACCAGCGGATCGAGAGCGCGGTACTTGCGGTCGAAGACGGCACCGCCAAGGCAGGCAACGCGTCGTGCCGCCGGCAGCACATAGCCGCGACCGAGAATGTAGCCCTTCTGAATGAGCTGGACGATATGCGCGGCAACGGTGGAGCGTGCCAGCCCCATCATGGTGGCGATCTCCTGCTGCCCGGCAAAGGGATTGGCCTTCACCAGCTCCAGAACCGCGCGTTCCTGCTCTCCGAGTTCTTCCATCCTTGCCCGACCGCGTTTTTCGAAAAATTGCTGTTATCGGGATATGGACAACAACAGATGTTTTTGTCAACATCTGTTTACAAAAGGAGCGACGATCAAGATCGCTCCATGCCAGAGGGAAATCGTCGTCATGCAGCGTGAAACAACGCCACAGGTCTCTGAACAGACCATTCCGGTCATCGATGTCGCTCCGTTCATCGCGGGAGGCGAAGGCGCTTCCGAGGTGGTTCGCCAGCTCGAAACCGCGGCTCGCGACACCGGCTTCTTCCTCGTCACCGGCCATGGCGTCTCACCGGAAATCACAAAGCGGCTCTACGATCTCGCCCGTTCGTTCTTCGACTTCCCGCAGGAATGGAAAGTCACGCAGGGCCGGACCGCGGATCTCGACGGCGGCGTCGCATTCTCGCCCATCGCCGACGAAGCCCTTGCCGCAACGCTCGGCATCAAGACCCCCGGCGACTACAAGGAGAGCCTGAACTTCGGCCCGCGCCTCAAGGGTGGTGCTTGGCCCGACCAGCCGGCCGGTCTTCGGCAGGCCTTCATCGACTATTTCGGCGAAATGGAGCGACTGGCCTTTCATCTCCGCCGGGCCTTCTGCGCGGCAATCGGCCTGCCGCCCGAATACTTCGAACCCTCCTTTGTCGATCACCTCTCGGCACTCCGGGTCATCAACTATCCGGAGCAGGAGGAAACCCCTCTTCCGGGCCAGATGCGCGCCGGCATGCATACGGATTACGGCTTCATGACCATCCTGCGTTCGGAAGCCTCCCCCGGCGGACTTCAGGTCCAGCGCCGCGACGGCGAGTGGCTGGATGCGCCCAATATCGAAGGCGCCTATGTAGTCAACATCGGCGACGCCTTCATGCGCTGGACGAATGACGAATGGGTCTCGACGCCGCACCGGGTGGCAAACCCGCCCGGCGATCGCAAGGGCAGCGCGCGGCGCCAGTCCATTCCCTTCTTCCTGAACCCGAACGCCGGAACCGTGATCGAATGCCTCGAACCCTTCACCCGGGGCGGCAAGGCCGCGAAATACGACGCCATCACCTACGGCGAATATATCGCGCTGAAAACCAGCCAGGCCTTTTCCAAGTCCTGACGGCAAAGGACGGAGCGAAATCCGCAATACGCATGCACTGAACGACCTGAACAACAAGGGGAACTGAAATGACGAATTTGACGAGACGCCAGACGCTTTCGGCGATGGCGGGACTTTCCGCCGCCGCCATGTTCGGCCTGCCGGCGCGCGCTCAGGAAAAAACCCTGGTGGTGCCGACGCTGGGCGGCGCCTGGGAGCAGTTCTGGCGCACGACGCTCGCGCCGGCCTTCACCGCCAAGAGCGGAGCCGCGGTGACGCTCGACGCCGGCAACGGCCGCGTCTGGAGCGCCAACCTGCGCGCCGCCGGCGCCGACAAGCCGCCCTATTCGTTCCTGATGACCAACGAGGCCTTCGCCAACAGCCTGCGCAAGGAGGGCTTTTTTGAAAAGCTCGACCTCACCAAGCTTCCGAACTATGCAGACCTCTATCCGCTGGCGAAAAAGACCGACGACTGGGGCGCGGTCGCCATGGTGTCGCCGATAGGCCTTGCCTACCGCACCGACCTCGTGTCCACGCCGCCGAAGAGCTGGAAGGACCTGTGGGACAACCCGGAATTCAAGGGACGCATCGGCCTCTACAATTTTGCCAACACCGCCGGCAAGATGGAGCTGATGCTCTTCTCCAAGATCTTCGGCAAGGACCAGTATGACGTCGACGCCGGCTTCAAGGCGCTCGAAAACCTCGGCCCCGTGATCCAGGCGGACTTCAACCTCTCCACCGGCATCGCCGCCGGTGAATTCGTCGTCGCACCCTTCGACTTCGGCGAGGTTGCCCGACTCCGCAAGCAGGGCCTGCCGATCGATATCGTCGTACCGGAGGAAGGCATGCTGATGTTCGACCAGACGCTCAACATCCTCGTCAACGCGCCGGAGAAGGAACTCGCCTACGAATACGCGAACTTCATGCTGTCGCCGGAAGCACAAACGCTGCTGATGAAGGAATTCTTCGTCTCGCCGACCAATGCCAAGGTCGTGGTTCCCGACGACCTGAAGGCCGACGTGCCGATCTCGGGCGCCCAGATGGACAATATTTTGACCTGGGACTGGGAATTCATGAACGGCAAGCAGGCCGAATTCGCCGAGACCTGGGCGAAGACCGTCAAGTAATATTGCCGGAAGGACGGGCGGTACGGCAGCGTATCCCCGTCCCCATGCATGCCAGGCCGGCAATCCCTCCGCCGGCCTGGATTTCCGACATCGAGGCATGCCTGCGCTTTTCTTCCGCGGGCCATAGGGAAAGTTGAACACCATGACAGAGGTTAGCATCGAGCGGCTGACCAAGGACTACGGCAGCTCACGCGCCGTGGACGGGATCTCCATCCGCATCGGCGAGGGCGAGTTCGTGTCGCTGCTGGGACCATCCGGTTGCGGCAAGACCACGACGCTGAAGATGATCGCCGGCTTCGAGGATGTATCGAGCGGCGCGATCCGCTTCGACGGCAAGGATGTCGTGCACGTGCCCGCCGAAAAACGTGATATCGGCATGGTGTTCCAGAACTACGCGCTCTTTCCGCACATGACGGTTGCCGGCAATCTCGCCTTTGGGCTGGAGATGCGCAAGGTGCCGAAGGCCGAGATGCGCGACCGCATCGCCAAGGTACTCGACATGGTGCAGCTTTCGAGCCATGCCGACCGCTATCCTCGCCAGCTTTCCGGCGGCCAGCAGCAGCGCGTGGCGCTCGCCCGGGCTCTCGTCATCGAACCGAAGATCCTGCTGCTCGACGAGCCGCTCGCCAACCTCGACGCCAAGCTGCGCGAGGAAATGCGCGTCTTCATCCGTGACATCCAGCGCCGCGTCGGCATCACCACCGTCTACGTCACTCACGACCAGGCCGAGGCGATGACCATGTCCGACCGCGTGGTCGTGATGTTCGGCGGCCGGATCGCCCAGTGCGGCAGCCCCTCGGACATCTACGAGCGCCCCGCCAGCACCGAGGTGGCGAAGTTCGTCGGTCAGGTCAACCTCCTGCCCGCCACGGTCGAGACTGTTTCTGGCAATGGCCGCTACGGCGTGACGAGCGCGCTCGGCCCAGCCGAAATAGCCTGCGACCGCGCGCTGAAACAGGGAGAGACGATAACCCTCGCAGTCCGCCCCGAGGGGATCGAGATCGCTACTTCCGGCGAAGGGACTGCGGCAACCGTCCTGTCCAGCTACTATTCCGGCAGCCTCATGGACTATCGCCTGAAGCTCGACGGCGGCACCGAAATCGACGTCCAGACCTTCCCGCGCCATCGTTTCGCCGATGGCGAACAGGTAAAGCTGATCGTCCCCTCGGATCGTTACTGGGTATTGGAGGCTGGCGCATGACGGAGGCAGGTTTCAGACGTCACGCCCCGCTTCTGCTGATCGCGCCCGCCGCAATCCTGCTCTTCGTCTTCATCCTGCTGCCCTATCTCACCATCGTCGTGATGAGCTTTCGCACGCCGGGACAGGGTGCGCCCTATGGCGAAGGCTATACGCTGGCGAACTACATTCGCTTCCTGTCCGATACTTTCTACATCGGCCAGACGCTGAACACGCTGATGATCGGCTTCATCTGCACCATCGTCTGTCTCGTGCTCGGCTTTCCCGTCGCCTGGCAGCTTGCCCGTGGCAACTCGCGTTTTCGCGGCCTCGCCTATGGCATCGTGCTATCGCCGCTTCTCGTCGGCATCGTCATCCGCAGCTACGGCTGGACGATCCTGCTCGGCAATAACGGCGTCATCAACCGCACGCTGATGAACCTCGGCATCGTCGATCGCCCGGTCGGCCTGATGTACAACACGCTCGGTATCGTCATCGCGCTGTCCCACGTATTCCTGCCCTTCATGATCCTGCCAATCATGAACGCCATCCAGGGCATCGATCCCTCGCTGGAATCCGCCGCCCGCTCGCTCGGCGCTTCGAAGGCGACCATCTTCCGGCGCATCATCTTGCCGCTCGCCATGCCCGGCATTCAGGCCGGCTGCATCCTGACCTTCGTTCTCTCGCTATCCGCCTATGTGACGCCATCCCTGATCGGTGGTTCCAAGGTAAAGACCATGGCGGTCTCGGTCGTCGATGCGCTCGTGGACACCTTCCAGTGGCCCTTCGGCTCAGCACTGGCCCTTGGCCTCGCCGTCACCGGCGGCCTGATCGTTGTTGCCTTCTCACTGGCGACCCGCATGAAATGGAAGGCGAACTGACATGTCCAAGCGCTTCTTCACCGTCTACTGCCTGTTCATCTACGTCTTCCTGCTGGCGCCGATCCTCGTGGTCGTCGGCGCTTCGTTCAACGCAGGCGCCTTCCTGACGTTTCCGCCGCAGGGCCTGTCGCTGAAATGGTACAACGTCTTCTTCCATAACGAGGTCTTCCTCCGGGCGATCAAGACGTCACTGTGGGTGGCCGCCGTGTCGACGGTCATCTCCGGCGTCATCGGCACCATGGCGGCGATCTACTTCGTGCAGTTCGCCGGCCGGCTGAAGGAAGCGGTACGCATCACCATGATGGCGCCGCTGCTGCTTCCCGAAGTGCTGACCGCCATAGCGCTGCTGTTCTTTGTCTACACGATCGGCATCGGCACCCAGACCATGTTCGCGATGATCGTCGGGCACGTGCTGATTACCCTGCCCTTCGTGTTCATCAACGTTTCCACATCGCTTGAAAGCTACGATACGGCATGGAGTATGGCGGCCCGCAGCCTTGGTGCCGGAGCATTCACCCGCTTCCGCCGCGTCATGCTGCCGCTCATCAAGCCGGGCGTCATCGGCGGCTGCCTCTTCGCCTTCATCATCTCCTTCGACATCTTCACCATCTCGTTCATGTTGAAGAGCGTCGGAACGGCGACGCTGCCGATCCAGCTTTACGACTACCTGCGCACCAACTTCACGCCGGAAGCAGCCGCCGTCTCCACGATCTCGGTCGTGCTGACGCTGGTCGTCGTGGTGGTGACAGAGAAGTTCCTCGGCCTCAGGATCCACCGCTTCTGATGACCTTCAGGCAAAAGTGACGCCCGAAACCGGGCGTCATCTCTGCTCGGCCAGTCGCACCTAGGCGCGGGCAGCTACGGGGAAAACGCGATGATTGGCGATGCGGATCGAGCCGTTTTGCCCCTGCGCGACATCCGTCATCGATGGAACGCGCACTTCGAAGTGATCGCCTGCCGGCGTGCTCACGAGAAGATTGCGCTCACCCGGCCGGTCCATGACCCGGTTGACGGTGACCGCAATGCCGTCATCTTCAGAGGAGGACCAACTGGCATCGGAGGGGCGGAAGAACACTTCGGCCGGACCATCCGGCACACCCACTGCATCCAGCGAAGTCGCGCCTTTCAGCACAACGCCACCTGCGACCTCAGCCGTGAACACGTTGGTATCCCCGAGGAACCGCATGACGAATGCCGAATTCGGGCTTCGGCAGATATCCGTCGGGCTTGCTTCCTGCACGATCCGGCCTTCGTTCAGGATGACCACCCGGTCGGCAAGATCGAGCGCTTCTTCCTGATCATGCGTAACGAAAAGGGTGGTGATGCCGAGCTGGTCGTGGATCTCCCGAAGCCATTTCCTGAGATCGCGGCGCACCTTCGCGTCGAGCGCGCCGAACGGCTCGTCGAGCAGCAGCACCTTCGGATCGACGGCAAGCGCACGGGCCAGCGCGACGCGCTGACGCTGGCCGCCGGAGATCTGACTCGGGAAGCGCCCGCCCAGCCCCTTGAGCCGCACCAGTCCCAGGAGTTCCTCGACGCGTGCGTCGATTTCCTGCCGGCTTCGCTTCTTCGCTCGCGCAGTCGTCATGCCGAATGCGATGTTCTCGGCAAGCGTCATATGCGGGAAAAGCGCGTAGTGCTGGAAAACGAAACCGACGCCACGGTCGCGGACCGGGATACCGGTCGCATCCTGATCGCCGAAATGGATGATGCCGCCATCGGCGAATTCCAGGCCCGCGACCATACGCAGGATCGTGGTCTTTCCGGAACCGGAGGGGCCAAGCAGCGCCACGAGTTCACCGCTGGCGATATCCAGCGAAACGCCATGCACGGCACGGAAGGTGTCGAAGGTCTTGACGATGTTATCGAGCTGAATTCTCACGCGCTCTGCTCCTTGACGGTTCCGGCGGCAGGAGCGGCAACACTCCTGCGGCTTGCGCCATGACGCTCAAGCAGAGCCTTGGCAATGATGGTAATGACGGCGATGACGGCCAGAATGGAGGCGGCGGCGAATGCGCCGGCCGTCTGGTAGTCGTGATAGAGCAGTTCGATATGCAGCGGCAGCGTGTTCGTCTGGCCGCGGATATTGCCCGACACCACCGACACCGCACCGAACTCGCCCACGACGCGCGCATTGCAGAGCACGACGCCATAGAGCAGCGCCCATTTTATGTTAGGCAACGTTACCCGCAGAAATGTGCGGAAACCGGAAGCGCCGAGCGAGGTAGCGGCCTCCTCGAGATCCCGTCCCTGCGCCTGCATCAGAGGGATCAGTTCGCGCGCGACGAACGGCGCCGTCACGAACATCGAGGCCAGCACGATGCCCGGAAGCGCGAAAAGCACCTTGATGCCGGCATCCTGAAGCATCGGCCCGAACAGGCCCTGAAGACCGTAGACGAAGAGATAGCAAACGCCGGCGACGATCGGGGAGATGGAAAAGGGTATCTCGATCACCACGATCAACAGGCGGCGCAGCGGAAAATCGAACTTGGTGATCGCCCATGCCGCACAGACACCGAAGGCCGTGTTCAACGGCACCGCGATCAGGGCCGTCAGGACGGTCATCATGATGGCGCTGCGCGTATCCGGATGATTGACGGCAGCCCAGAAGACACCGCTTCCCTTGGAAAAGGCCTGCATTCCGATCACCACAAGCGGCGCGAGGATGAAAAAGGCGCCGATGACGAGCACGATGCCGATCAGGGTCCGGCGAACCGCAGGCGTATCGCCGACGCGTGTGGGACGAGCGTTGGGAGAGTGTGACATCGCTCAGCCCCTCTCGGTGTAGCGCAATGCGCGGTTCTGCAGCGCATTGGTCACGGCAAGCATGACGAATGCCGTGATGAGAAGGACCGAGGCAATCGCCGCCGCCGCCTGATAATCGTATTCCTCAAGGCGGATGAAGACGAGAAGCGCGGTGATTTCGGTATGGAACGGCTGGTTGCCGGCGATGAAGATGATCGCGCCGAATTCGCCAAGGCTGCGGGCGAAGGAAAGCGATACCCCGGCAAGCAACGCCGGCTTCAGCAACGGCAGGACGACGTGGGAAAACACCTCGCGGTCCGTCCCGCCAAGCGACTGGGCGGCCTCTTCCAGCGCCGGATCTATCTCTTCTAGCACCGGCTGGACCGTGCGAACGATGAACGGCAGGCTGGTGAAGGCCATGGCAATCACGATGCCGATCGGCGTGTAGGCGACCTGGATACCGAGCGGATCGAGGAAGCCACCGAACCAGCCGCCCGGCGCAAACAGCGTCGTGAGTGAAATACCGGCAACAGCGGTCGGAAGCGCGAAGGGCAGATCGACGATCGCATCGACGATCCGGCGTCCCGGAAAGCGGTAGCGCGACAGCACCCAGGCAAGCGCCAGTCCGAAGAACAGGTTGAAGGTGGTCGCAACAGCAGCGCAGAGAACGGTGACGCGATAGCTGGCGACGGCGCGCGGAGACGAGATAATCGCCCAATAGTCATACGGACCGAGGCTCGCCGCCTTGAAGACCAGCGCGATCAGCGGCAGGACGACGATCAACGCGACATAGAACAGCGTTACGCCGAGCGACAGATGGAAACCGGGCAGGACGCGATGTTTCAAACGACAGCCTCTTCAAACATAAATAGCCCGGCGGCCGAAGCCGCCGGGTCAATAATAAGATTTTGCGTTTTCCTTAACGCTGCCCGTAAAGCTCGTCCAGCAGGCCGCCCGAGGCGAAATGCGTTTTCTGGATATCGCTCCAGGAGCCAAAAACATCCTCGACCTTCGCAAGCTCGACCGGCGGGAACTCGCTCTTGAATGCGGCACTTACTTCGGGATCGTTCACCCGGTTGCCGTTTTCGGCAAGGATGCGCTGACCTTCCGGCGTGTAGAGGAAGTCGAGATAGGCCTTGGCCAGATCACGCGTTCCACGCGCATCGACAACCTTGTCGACGATGGCAACCGGAAACTCGGCCAGCAGGCTGGAAGGCGGGGTTACGGCTTCGAGCTTGTCCTTGCCGAATTCCTTCACGATGCCGCGCGTCTCGGCTTCGAAGGTGACGAGCACGTCGCCGACATTGCGCTCCACGAAGGTGGTCGTGGCGGCGCGTCCCCCGGTATCGAACACCGGAACATTATTGAACAGCTTAGTGATGAATTCCTTCACCTTGGCTTCGTCGCCACCATAGGCCTTTTTCGCGAAAGCGGTCGCGGCAAGATAGGTGTAGCGGGCATTGCCCGAGGTCTTCGGGTTCGGGAAGATGACCTTGACGTCATCACGGATGAGATCGTCCCAATTCTTGATGTTCTTCGGGTTGCCCGCACGGACGACGAAGGCCGGGAAGGAGTAATAAGGCGAAGCGTTGTTCGGGAAATCCTTCTGCCAGTCGGCAGAGACGAAACCACCCTTGGCCAGCGTTTCGACGTCCGTCACCTGATTGAACGTCACGACATCGGCTTCAAGGCCTTCGAGGATCGAGCGCGCCTGCTTAGAAGAGCCGGCATGCGACTGGTCGATAACGACGTCCTTGCCGGTATCCGCCTTGTACTTCGGCACGAAAGCCTCGTTCACGGCTACGAACAGCTCACGCGAAATATCATAGGACGCGTTGAGAATCTTGTCTTCGGCCCGAGCGAGCGACGTGCCAGCAAGCACTGCCGCCACCGCAATCGAAAGCCTGAAAATGCGCTTCATGAAACAAACCCCGGCAAAATGTTGATGCTGAAACAAGGCTATAGGCCGGGAGAAGGCAAAACGAGGCGAGAACAGGTCGCGCGTTTGGCAAAAGCCGAAATGATTTTCCGCAACTGGCAACACACGGGGCAGAGATTTCCGGCAGGCGCTGTCGCCCCTACCACCAGCGGGGATTTCGCCATGCGGATCACGGCCGGGGTTTCCACCTGTCGCATTCAATATAGCGCAATATAATATGACAAATATACTCATCTTATCTTGCGCCGATCGCCGCACTTATGCCAGTGTCCGGCAACCGCAGGAACGTGCGGACACGGCGGCACAGGGATGGTAGAGCGTGGAGACGGTGCATTGACGTCGGGGAGCGAGATAGCCGGCAAGGATCTGCTCGATCGCGCCATTGAAGCCTATTACGACGATCTGCGCAGCGCCGTCGGCAAACGCGGCATCCCGCAGGTTCACGCCACCGAGGTCGTGCACGATCTTTATGTGGCGCTGTCGCGGCGTCCCGAGCGACTGGAAGGCAAGACTTCCGTTCGTGCATTCCTGATCCGCGCCGCCGTCAATCTCTGCATCGACCGCGGCCGTCGCGTCGCTTTCGAAAACCGCCTTTTCACCCTGCTGGATGCACAGGCGCTCGCCGTTCCCGTACGGTCATTTGCGGTCGACAACCGCATCGACCTCCGCAAGCGCATCCTCGTATTGAAGAACGCGATTGCCGAACTGCCGCACCAGTGCCGCATCGTTTTCATCGCCTATCGCATCGGCGGAATGAGCAAGGATGAAATCGCATCGAGCCTGGGTATCAAGCGTCGCATGGTCGACCGTCACATCCGCAACGCCCTGCTGTCATGCCTCGAAAAAACGCAATCGCTGGACTGACGGACCGAAACGGCTCCGTCAATCGTCTATGAAAATGGGCGATCCTTCGGAAGCCCCTGTATCGCGGGGAGATAGAGACATGCCGGAAGACATTCGGGAACAGGCGGTCGACTGGGCGATCCGGCTGCATGACGGCGATCTCTCCGACATCGAACGACGGGCGCTCGACCAGTGGCTAGAGCGCTGTCCCGATCACGTCAGAGCACTGGATGCCGCCCGGGAGCTTATGGGCGATGCCGGTCGCGCCTTGACGGACGACCCCGAGTTCACCCGCCGACTTGTTCGCTCAACGCGGAAGTCCGGTCGCACGATTATTGCGCTTGCCTTTGTCGTCGCGCTGGCGGGTGGCGGCTTTTTTCTCAACGGCGGTCCATTGATGTTTACCGCCGATGTGATTTCGGCGAGCAACGAAATGCCCGTGGTCAGGCTTCCCGATGGCTCGCGCATCCACCTGAACGGCAAGAGCGCCATTGCCGAACATTTCACAGCGACGGACAGGCGCATCGTGCTTCTCGAAGGGGAAGCCTTTTTCGAGGTGGAGAGGGATGCAACGCGGCCCTTCATCGTCGAAGCCGGCGCCGGCCGCATTGAGGTGAAAGGGACCGCATTCAACGTCAATCTACTCGATGGCGGCACCGAGGTGGTGGTCACGGAACATACCGTCGCCGTCACCGGCAAGGCATCCGGACAACCGACCCGCATCGAGGCCGGAGAAAAGCTCTTCTATGACGGCGGCGGCGTTATCGGACCTGTCGAGGCGGTCCCATCCGGGCTTGAAGTGCCGTGGCGGTCCGGCCGCCTGATCTTCGAAAACCGGCCGCTGGCGACCGTGGTGGAGGAAATCTTCCGTCACATTCCGGGCAAGGTCATGGTTGCCCGCCGGTCTGTCGCGGAGAAAAGGATCAGCGGCTCCTTCGATATTTCCAACCCGCAGGAAGCACTCGCAAGCTTCGGCGAAATCTTCGGCGTTCGCATCGTGAAGGCCGGAAATCTGATGACTCTGATTTACTGACAAAAAAACTCAGGTATCGACAGCCTCAAATGACAACCCCATTCGTCTTTGCATTCGAAGCCCTCTTACGGCCATGCCGGCCGGGGGTATCGAACAGGAGAGGGAAGCTCATGCAAGGAAAGTCCGGCGCGGCGCGTCGTCCAAATCTGTCAGTTTCAAGCGCGCTCGCATTGCTTGTCGCATCGGGTCTCGCCATGGGTGGCGTTTCCATCACAACACAGCCGGCCATGGCGCAGGAAGCCGCCTCGGCATTCGACATTCCGGCCGGGCCGCTTTCCACCGCCCTGAACAGGCTTGCCGCCCAGAGCGGACTTCATATCGGTTTCGAAAGTTCGGTGGTCGAGGGGACAACGACCGCCGGGCTCAAGGGCCAGTATTCAGCAGAAGACGCACTCGGCAACCTCCTAACCGGAACCGGGCTGACCTATCGCTTTACCAATCCGAAAACCGTTACCGTCAGCGCGGCAGCCGCATCCGACAGCACCAACAATCTTTCGAGCGGCAGCAGCACCGAGCTTGAACCGATCGTCGTCAATGGCGGCAGTGGTGGCGTCATCCAGTCGAACGGCTATGTCGGCACCAGCAGCGCGACCGGAGCCAAGACGGACACGCCCTTCGTCGAGACACCGCAGTCCGTTTCATCCGTCACCGAAAAACAATTGCAGGACCGCAATCCGCAAAACCTGCTCGACGCGATTTCCTATACACCCGGTGCACGCGTCAACGCCTACGGCACCGATCCGCGCTTCGATTCCTTCTTCGTGCGCGGCTTCAACGTGACGAACACCGGCGTCTTTCGTGATAACCTGCGGCAGCCTGCCAGCGGCTACGGCATCTTCATCACGGAGCCCTATGGCCTTGAAGGTGTATCCATCCTGCGCGGCCCCTCGTCCGCACTTTACGGCGCAACCGGCGCCGGCGGTCTCTATAACGTCATCACCAAGCGACCGACCGAAGAGGCTCAGCATGAGGTTCAGTTCCAGCTCGGCACCGACCAGCGCTATCAGAGCCAGTTCGATTTCTCCGGTCCAGTGAATGATACGGACCCGTTCTATTACCGCCTGACCGGTCTCGGCCGTGTCGGCGATACGGAATATGATTCCGTCTCCGATGACAGGACCTACATCGCACCAGCCTTCACATGGAAGCCGGACGAGGACACCAGGCTTACCGTTCTCGGTGAATATTCCCGTTCGAAGAGCGGCGGTAACCCGGCCTATTACAATGACACCTATGGTCATGTGAGCGAGTTCGAGGCAGGCGATACGGCCTTCAACGCCATGGATCACCAGCAGGCACGCATCGGCTGGGAGTTCGAACACTCCTTCGATGAAGTCTTCACCTTCCGCCAGAACGCCCGCTACTCCTGGCAGGATATCGATGCCAAGTATGTCTACGCCTACAATGGTGCGCAGCATGCACTGGACTCCTCACTCGTCGACCGCGGCTCGGGCAACGAACAGCAGCGGCTCGATGCCTTCGTGATCGACAACCAGCTGGAGGCGCAGTTCTCCACCGGCCCGATCGACCATGTCGTGCTCGGTGGCGTCGACTTCACCTGGAGCAAGTACCGCCTGCTCGCCGGTTACGGCAGCGTCGATCCGCTGAATACGCTGGTCCCGAACTACGGCAACTACATCGCCACGCCCGACCTGACCTCCCGGACCGATCAGCGTCAGGTCCAGACCGGCATCTACCTTCAGGACCAGCTTCGCTACGACGCCTGGACCCTGACCGTCGGCGGCCGCTACGACTGGGTGTCGACCAAGACGGACAACACGGATCTGACGACCAGCGTCAAATCGTCGTCGGAGCAGGATGAAGGACAGTTTTCCGGCCGCGTGGGCCTGACCTACGAGACCGAATTCGGCTTCGTGCCCTATGCCAGCCTGTCCACCGCGTTTTCACCGAACATCGGCTACAACTCGACCACGGACGCGCCGTTCAAGTCGACGACCAGCACGCAGGAAGAAGTCGGCGTCAAATATTTCCTGCCTGATACCAACGTGATGCTGTCGGCATCGGTCTTCAATATCGACCAGCGCAACGGCCTGTTCTATACCGTCATCGACGGGATCAACACGCAGGTGCAGCGCGGCAAGCTGCGTTCGCAGGGCGTGGAACTGGAAGCAGTGGCGAGCCTCGACAATGGCCTCTCCTTTGCGGCGTCCTACACCTATACCGACCTTCGCATTCTCGAGGGCACGGCAGGAACGGTGGACAATTTCGTCTCCAGCGTGCCGTTCAACATGGCCTCGCTCTGGGCGCATTATCAGTTGCCCGAGGGCACCCCGCTTTACGGCTTCGGCGTAGGTGCCGGCGCGCGCTTCATCGGCACGAGCTACGGCGATGACAAGAACTCCATCGTCAACGGATCCCGTGTGCTGTTCGATGCGTCGCTGAGCTACGACTTCGCAGCCGTCGACCAGAAATACGAGGGCCTGAGCCTGCAGGTGAACGCGACCAACGTGTTCAACCGCCGCGATACGACGTGCACGTCAGGCTATTGCTATCTCGATCCGGGCCGCACGGTCATCGGCACGCTGAAATACACCTGGTAAGCAGCAGAGGAGTACGCTCAAGTGGGCAGGATGTTTTTCAATCTCTCGGTCAAGGAGCGCCAACTCCTGAGCCCCGGCATGGTGCGCGTCACTTTCGCGGGAGAGGAACTCTCGGAGTTTTCCTCGACCGGCACCGGCGACGAATACCTTCGGCTCTTCTTCCCGAACGAAGAGAGTGGAGAAGTCGTCCTGCCCATTATCGACGATGAGGGCCGCTGGACCTATCAGGAGGGCAAGCCTCCGGTCCGGTGCGCCACCTACACCGTCCGGCGCTTTTGCCCTGACGAACGCGAGCTGGATATCGACTTCGTCGTCCATGAGGGCGGCGTGGCCGGTACCTGGGCGCAAGCCGCCGCACCGGGCAATCCCATGACCATCAACCGGCCGCGCGGTCTCTACGAACTGCCGGAAGATGCCGAGTGGCAGCTGCTGATGGCCGATGCCACGGGCATTCCGGCCCTCGCGCGGCTTCTGGAGGAAACGCCGCCACACATCACCAGCCGGATCGTCATCGAGATCGCCGCCCCCGAGCACCGGCAACCCCTGCCGGATCATCCGGGCGCGACGGTTACATGGATCGAAGCAAGCGGCAACGGCGTGGCACCCAGCCGGCTCGAAGCCGCATTCCGGGCGATGAACCTGCCTTCCACCCCGGGCTACATCTGGGTCGCTGCGGAACAGAAGCCGGTGCGCGCAATCCGCAAGCATGTGCGCCAGACGCTGAAGATGCCCGCCGAGCGCTACAAGCTGGTCGCCTACTGGATCGAGGCCAAGCAGGAATGGGACGCCGGCTGGAATGCCCTGCCGAGCGCCGTGCGTGAAGAGATCGAGGCGGCCTGGCAATCCGGGCGCGACGCCGAAGAGGTTCGCGACGAGGTCGAAGCGAAGCTGGAGACCTTCAATCTTTGAAATCCGCGTCATCGACCTACGTCCAGACGCGAAAACCCTCGCGCATCGGACGCCCCGGCATCATGGCCGGGGCGATCATGTTTCTGGCCATCGCCATCTTCGCAAGCCTTGCGGTGGGCAAGGGCGGCGTTTCGGCATCGATGGCAATGAACGCCATATTCTCCCCCACCAGCCTTTCCGATGCCGAAGCAGCCCTGATGGAATTGCGCGTACCGCGCACATTGCTTGCGATATTGGCGGGTGCTGCACTCGGCGTCTCCGGCGCCATCATGCAGGCGGTCACACGCAATCCCCTCTCCGACCCCGGCATCCTCGGCATCAACACGGGAGCGGCCCTCGCCATCGTGCTCGGCCTCGGCTTTCTTGGCATTGACGGCAACTACGGCCCGGTCTGGCTCGCCTTGTCGGGCGCGGCACTCACAGCCATCCTCGTTCATGCGATAGGCTTTGCCGGTTCTCGGGAAGCGGCACCTGTCCGCCTGACGCTTGCGGGCGTCGCCATCACCGCAATGGTTGGCGGCATCGTCACCGCGATCCTGCTGCTCGATCCCGTGAAGTTCGACCGCATGCGCGGCTGGAACACCGGCGCGCTCTCGGGTGCGGACATCAAAGTGATGCTGGCAATTGCCCCCTTCGTCGCCGCAGGCCTCCTGCTTGCGGCCTTCAACACGCGCTCACTCAATGCGCTCGCGCTCGGCGAGGATGTCGCCCGAGCCATGGGGGCGAATGTAACCTCGGCCCGCCTCGTCGGTGGATTGGCGGCAACCTTGCTGGCCGCGGCCGCAACCGCCGGGGCCGGCCCGATCGCCTTCATCGGCCTGATGGCTCCTCATCTCGTCCGTGGTGCAGCAGGCGCCGATCAACGCTGGACGTTCGCCTTTACCCTCGTCTTGTCCTCCGCCCTCCTGCTCACCGCAGATATTCTGGGCCGGCTGCTTCTGCGATCCGGAGAAATACCGGCCGGCATCGTCATGGCGGTCATCGGCGTGCCCGTTTTTATCCTTCTCGTCGGCAGGGAAAAAGGCGTGCTTTCATGAGCGACAGCCGTCCAATGCGCCGGCCGGCGATCGCCCTCCGGCTGTTTGAGGAACGGATTTCCGCGCGGCTCGAAATCCGTCCGTTCGTAATCGGCAGCCTGCTCCTCCTGACAGCTCTCATGATCGCCTTCGTCGATCTTTCGTTGGGTGCCTATTCCACACCCCTGCCGCAAGTTCTGAACGCCCTGCGTGGCGTGGGGGACGAAAAACTGGCGATGGTGATTTTCGAATGGCGAATGCCGAGAATTGCAGCGGCCCTGCTTTTCGGGGCAGCACTTGGTGTCAGCGGTGCCATCTTCCAGTCCCTGACCCGAAACCCGCTGGGCAGTCCCGATGTGATCGGCATCGACGCCGGCGCGTTCACCGGGGTGCTGGTAACCATCATGTTCTTTGGCTCCGCTCCCTGGCAATTCGCACTCGGAGCCCTATGCGGCAGCGTGGCCGCGGCCGGAACGGTTTTCTTGATATCCGGGGGGACCACTGGGCTGCGGTTCATCTTGACCGGGGTCGGCATCGGCGTTGCGCTGACCGCCATCAACACATGGTTCCTTTCCACCGCGCGACTGGAGGCCGCCATGTCCGCGGCCGACTGGGGTGCCGGCGCTCTCGACGGCATCGAAGCCGGATGGCTGCTTCCGGTCGCAGTCGCTGTTTGCGCGCTCATCGTTCTCGCCATGGCCTTGCAACGCGCCGTGAGCGCCATGGAACTCGGCGGCGATGTGGCGCTGGCGCTCGGCGTTCCCGTGAACGCGATCCGGCTCGCCATGCTTCTGACCGGCGGCGCGCTGACGACAATCGTCACCGCATCCGCCGGCCCTATCGGCTTCGTCGCACTCGCAGCGCCGCAACTCGCACGCATGCTGGCCGGCACGCCGGGACTGTCGCTGCCGCTCTCGGCTGCAATGGGAGCGGTTCTGCTGACGACCGCCGATCTCGTCGCCGCCAACGCCTTCGCACCGGGTCGACTGCCGGTGGGCGTTGTCACCTTCTCCGGCGGCGGAGCCTACCTTCTCTGGCTTCTGGCCTGCAGGCGCCACTCTCGAAAGTGATTTCATGACCGCAGGAAGCGACAACATCTCCGAACGTGGCCTCTCTACAAGCGCGATCACGCTTGCCTATCGCGACCGGCCAATCATCCGCGATCTCGATATCGCGATTGCCGAGGGGTCCTTCTCCGTCATCGTCGGGGCCAATGGCAGCGGCAAATCCACGCTCCTCAAGGCGCTCGCCCGGCTATTGAAACCGGAAACCGGAAGCGTGCTGCTGGACGGACAGGCGATAACCACCCTCCCCTCCGTCGAGATTGCCCGACGCATAGGCCTCCTGCCCCAGACGGCGGAAGCGCCTGAGGGCATTACGGTTGCCGATCTCGTCGCGCGTGGCCGTTATCCGCACCAGACCTTCTTCCGCCAGTGGAGCCGGCAGGACGAGACGGTGGTCGCGGCATCGATGCAGGCCGCCGGCATTGCCGAACTCGCGGATCGGGCAGTAGATACGCTTTCCGGCGGGCAGCGCCAGCGGGCCTGGATCGCCATGGTACTCGCCCAGGAGACACCGATCCTGCTGCTCGACGAGCCCACGACCTTTCTCGACATGGCCCATCAGGCCGATCTTCTCGATCTCCTGCAGCAGTTGAACACCGACATGGGGCGAACGGTGATTGCCGTTCTGCATGACCTCAACCAGGCCTGTCGCTATGCGACCCATATCATCGCCATGCGCGAAGGCACCGTGGTTGCGGAGGGTCAGCCGGCAGATGTCGTGACGGAAGAGATGCTGGAGAAGGTCTTCGATCTGCCCTGCATGATTATCCAAGATCCGATCACCGCTACGCCGCACGTCATTCCGCGCAACCGCCGCCGGCCGGTGAACGGGACCGATGCCACATGACCGGCTGCTCCCTGTTTCGCCGGGCTCTCGTGTTGCTCGTTTTCCTCATGGTGTCAGCGGCCAGCGTCATGGCCCAGTCCTTCCCGGTCACCATGCACCACGCGCTCGGCGAAACCACGATCGCTTCTCAACCCAAACGGATCGTTTCCCTTGGCCTTAACGATCAGGATTTCCTCTATGCCCTCGGCATTTCTCCGGTCGGAGTGCGGGAATGGTGGGGCAGGAAGCCATTCGCGACATGGCCCTGGGCCGAACCGTTGCGCCAGAAGCTCGGCGCGGCACCGGAAGTAATGACCGGACGCAGGATCGATCCAGAATGGGTTCTGTCGCTTGCGCCCGACCTGATCGTCGCCACCTATGCCGATCTCGACGAGACGACCTACCGGAAGCTCTCACGCATCGCCCCGGTCATCGCCTCGCCGGGCGGATATCTCCCATGGGGGGCGCCATGGCAGGTGCAATTGCGGCAACTCGACATGGCCACCTCCGGCAGCACAGACAAGGCCGACGCGATCATCGCCGGTATCCAGCGGCAGATCACCGACATTCGCGCCGATCATCCGGAGTTCTCGGGCAGTTCCGGCAGCTTTGCCGATATCCGCAATGGCCAGTTTGTTCTCTGGGGAGCCGACACTTCGCCGGGTCGTTTCCTCGCCGATCTCGGTTTCGTGCTGCCGGACAGGCTGTCTGCGTTGGCCGATGACGCGGGATGGATCAGGCTCAGCCTTGAGCAGGCACCCCTGCTCGATCTCGATACGGTGATCTGGCCGAACGGACAGCGCGAGCGGATCGAGGCCATGAAGAGCTATCGCAATCTGCGCCTTTCGAAAGAAAATCGCTCCATCTGGCTGGAGCCCGACAGCGATCTTTCCGCGGCTCTCTGGTTCCAGTCGCCACTTTCGCTCGATTTCGTGCTGGAAAGGATCACGCCTCTTCTGGCCGACGCTCTTTCTCCCGCAGGGAACTGAGCCACCCGAATACCATTCACGATGGAATCCGTGTGACGTCGATCACGGGATAGAGCCGAATTATTTTTCGCATTATCTCTCGCAGATAGCATTTTGTGCCTTCATGCTGGCGCTCGCTTTCAGCGAAAATAAGACAGATCGTTCTACTTTGGGAGGCTCATGCGAAACCACATTCTGAAAGTCGCCGAAAGGCTGTTTTACGACGAGGGCATCCGGGCCGTCGGGATCGATCGCATCGTGGCAGAAGCGGATATCGCGAAGGCCACCCTCTATCGCCATTTCCCTGCGAAGACGGATCTCGTCGCCGCCTATCTCAAGGCGCGCAACCAGCGTGTGCTGGAGGCCATGGGTCAGATCGCAGTCACGGATAGGGCCTCGCCGGCAGAACGCATCCGCACCATTTTCCGCACTCTTCACGAGAAGGCGGACACGCCGTCGTTCCGGGGCTGCGCCTTCATGCTGGCGCTGGCGGAGAGCGAAGGCACGCCCGAGGTCGTCGCCATTGCGCGCGAGCACAAAAGCGTCGTCAGGCAGATTCTTCTGGAACTCTGTCGGGATTTTGCACGAGAGCCGGAACGCCTCTCGCGGCGCATCGCGCTCTGCTACGAAGGAGCGCTGGCGACCATCGCAGTCGACCGCGATCCGGGCGCGGCACAGGTTGCGCTCGATATCGTCAACGCCCTCGTCGAGGCTGATAGCGCGACGCCTGACCCATGACGCAAAGGCCCCTCGGCGGCAAGCCGAAGGGCCATTTTCGGATAATCAGGCCGGCAGAACGTCGATGAAGCCATCGGCTTCGTTATAGAGGATCCGCGTGCCGTAGGCCTTGCTCATCTCCGCCATGGAGGCCGCGATCTCGCGTGCAAGTTCGGGGCTGGCAATGGCCGGCAGGCCACGTTCCGACCGACGCTTGCGGTTGAGATCGAGATCGATGGCTTTCAGCCGGACCTTCACGCCGTCATCCTCGACATCGCAGATCGCAATGCAGGAATTGGAGAAACGGCGGTCGCCATAAAAGCCGATCGCGTTGCCGTCCGCGTCACGCGCACGGGACATATGCAGGTCGGACGGCAGGGAATCCTTGGTGAAACCATAGGATTCATACATTTCCGGCGTCATCTTCTGCATGCCGGCCTCGAATTCCATCAGCAGGCTGCCGAGCGAGTAGAAGATCGGCTTGCCCTTGTAGAACTCGATGCCGCGCAGCATGTGCGGGCCGTGTCCGATCACCATGGTCGCGCCGGCGTCGATGGCGCGGCGGGCGAAGTCCTCAAGGAACGGCGCGGGACGCGGCGAATACCAGTTTTCCTCGGTTCCCTCATGCGCATGCAGGCTGAGCAGCACGCATTCGGAACGGTTGGCCGCATCCCGGATGTTGGCGAGAATGGCCTTCGCATCCTTCTCGTTGTAGTGGTAGCGGATATAGGCCCGGTCGCCGCGCTCGAACTGCAACGAACCCTCGAATACCGAGCCGAAAGGCAGGCGATCCGCACCCGGATCCGGCATGATCTCAATATCCATCACTTCCTTGCGGCCGGCGGAAATGCCCAGCATTTCGTCGATGCGGCGAAGCTGCTGGAATTCCTCTTCCGGCAGAACATAGGCCCGGCCCCAGCGCAGCGGGTTGAGGCCTGCGCGAGCGGGAATGCCCGTGCCGGCGGTCGAGGCGGCAAACTCTGCGGAACGCGTCGTGCTCGTCGAAATCAGCGAGATACGGCCTTCGGACGTATCGAGGAAATGCGGAAGCCGCGCCTCTTCGAGGCTGCGGCCGATGCCGCTGTGAATGATTCCGCGTTCCTCGCAGGCCTCGATCGTATCCAGAACGCCCTGCGGTCCGAAGTCGCCGGTGTGGTTGTTGGCAAACGAGAGCATGTTGACGCCGATCGACGTCAACTCGTCGACGGCCTCGATACCGACCGCGGTCATGAAGCGCCGCGGTGCCGGGGCCGTGCCATAGGCCGGGCAGATGAATTCCGCATTGGAGAATGTCGCATCGGATTCCTCCAGGATCGACAGGAGTTTCGGATCGAGCCTTTCGGCAAGGTTCCCGCCCGAAAACAGGGCATCACCGGTCGCAACCACACGCATTTCTCATCTCCTACATTGATAATTCCGAACCCGGCCGCAATCGGCTTTGCGGGACGCACCCGATGGACGGAGCAGTCTTTTTCATGTGTCCCCAGGGCGCGGGCCGGACCGTAATACGAGGGTGCGACGCGGCACAAGCCCACCACCCCGGGCATGCACGACAACCCAATTCCCGCAACGGTAGCGTGCCTTTCACGCCTTCCCGCATAAGAAGGCTCTGAAACATAAACAAATCGAGTTACCGGAGGAATTTTCCTAATATCACAAGATCGGTAGAAAATACTTTCTTAAACTCCGGCGCGCCGTCCGCTAGCTATTTTGGAAAAATATTTTCGAGTGACGAACCTCCGGGAGGGAGCAGGACGTCACCCCAGGGCCGGAGCATCCAGACATGACATCCCCCGCCGCATCGTTCCGGCCAGTGATCGCCTGCAACCTCGATCCGGAACAGGTCGAACGACTTCGCGCGCATCATAGCCAGCCTGTGGTCATCCCCTACACCGACAGCGCATCCGCATGGGAAGTGCCCGAGGAAGCCGACTTCCTTTTCACCTTCTTCAAGGGCTGGGCCAATGCTCCGAAGCAGAAGCCGGCCGGCTGGCCGCATCGCCTGAAATGGGTGCAGATCGCTTCCGCCGGCATCGACGCCTTCCCCGACTGGATCTTCGAAGCTCCGCTGGTAACCACCGGCCGCGGCATCTCCGCCGAAGCGATCGCCGAATATGTCATCGCCTCCGTCTTTGCCCATGAGAAGCATCTCTTCGACGACCTGCTCGTACACTCCGCCGACGCCTGGCAGAAGCGGACGCTCAACCTCGTATCCGGCAAGACCATCGGCTTCTACGGCTTCGGCGCGATTGCCCGCCGTACCGCGGAGAAGGCCCGTGCTCTGGGAATGCAGGTCGCAGCCACCCGGCGAGGTCCCGCCGGTGAAGGCGACGGCATACGCTGGTTCTCGGATCTCGGCAGCATGGCGGCCGAGGTGGACCATCTCATCCTTGCCGTGCCGCTGACCGCTGAAACCCGCCGCTCTGTCGATGCCGGCGTGCTCGCCGCCGCGCGCCCCGGCCTTCACCTCGTCAACGTCTGCCGCGGCGAGGTTATCGATGACGACGCATTGCTCGCAGCGCTCGACAACGGGCAGCTCTCGGCCGCAACGCTCGATGTCACAGCGCCCGAGCCCCTGCCGGCCGGGCACATCTTCTACACCCATCCGAAAATCCGGCTGACCCCGCACATCTCCTGGACTTCCGAGGATAATGCGGCGCGTATTGCGGCCAAGCTGCACGGCAATCTCGATCGTTTTCTGGCCGGCGAACCGCTGGAAGATACGGTCGTCGCCGGCCGCGGCTATTAAGGGAAGGATCTCGACCGTGACGGCCGAAAACCACCAGACCGACACCACCCATCGCCAGCTCGGCCCGTTCTGCATCATCGTCGGCGCCGCCGCCCTGTGGATCGCACGCGATTATGAAACCGGAACCTTCGTCGCCATGGGCCCCGGTTTCTTCCCCAAGACCATTTCCATGCTGCTGATCGCGCTTGGCGCCTTCATCCTGCTCGTCGGTGGCAGTGACCTTCCCGCCGACGACGAGCAGGACGCACCTGTCCGCGGCCACAATATCGCTGATGTGCTGAGAGTGATCGGCTGCGTCACCGGCTCGATCATCATTTTCGGCCTGACGCTCAAGCCCTTCGGTCTGCCGATCGCAAGCTTCCTGATGGTCGTTCTCGCAAGCTTCGCCCGCAAGAGGGCAAGCATCGCCCAGACGCTCGCAGCCGCGGTGGCGCTTGCCGTCTTCGCCACACTGCTTTTCCCGCTGGCCCTCGGGCTGCAAATCCCCGTTCTGCCGGAGTTCGTACGATGATCGACGGCGTTGACGTCTTCAGTGGCATCACCCTCGGGCTCGGGGTCGCCCTGACGCCGACCAATATCGCCTTCTGCCTGATCGGCTGCCTTGTCGGCACGCTGGTCGGCGTTCTGCCGGGCCTCGGCCCGACGGCCACGATCGCAATTCTTCTGCCCATGACCTTCGGGCTGGATCCGGTGACCGGCCTCATCACGCTGGCCGGCATCTATTACGGCGCACAATACGGCGGCTCGACCACATCGATTCTGCTAAGGCTACCGGGAGAAGCGTCATCAGTCGTCACCGCGCTCGACGGCCATGCGATGACCCGCAACGGACGCGGCGGGGCTGCTCTCACCATTGCAGCAGTCGCCTCGTTCTTCGCCGGCACCGTCGCCACCTTCTTCATGGCCGCCTTCGCGCCGGTTCTTGCGAGCGCCGTGCTGAAATTCGGCGCGCCGGAATATTTCATGCTGATGTTCCTCGGGCTCATCACCTCGGTGGTGCTGGCGCAGGGTTCGGTGCTCAGAGCCGTCACCATGATCGTGCTCGGTCTGCTCCTCGGCCTTGCCGGCACAGACATCAATTCCGGCCAGTATCGCTATGACTTCGGCTTCTTCGAACTCCTGAACGGCGTTCCCTTCGTGCCCCTCGTCGTCGGCCTGTTCGGCGTTGCGGATATCCTTGTGACGCTGGAGCGGGTAGCAAGGGACGAGGCCCCGCCGGTCATCAACCGGATCAGCAGCCTCTGGCCGACCCGCGAGGAAGTGAAGCAGGCAAGTTCCGCCACGGTGCGCGGCACCATCATCGGCATGGTTCTCGGCCTTCTTCCGGGCGGCGGCGCATTGCTGTCCTCCTTCCTCGCCTACACCACCGAAAAGCGGTTCTCCCGCACGCCGGAAGCCTTCGGCACCGGCCTGCCGCAGGGCGTGGCCGCTCCGGAATCCGCCAACAATGCCGGCGCCCAGACGGCCTTCCTGCCGCTGCTGACCCTCGGCATTCCGTCAAACGCCATCATGGCGCTGATGGTCGGTGCCATGATGGTGCACGGCATCGTTCCCGGCCCCAAGATCATCACCAGCCAGCCCGACCTTTTCTGGGGCCTGATCGCCAGCATGTGGGTCGGTAATCTGATGCTGCTCGTCATCAACCTGCCGCTGGTCGGCATCTGGGTGCAGCTCCTCAAGATCCGCTACCAGTTCATGTTCCCGACGATCCTCGTCGTCTCCATCGTCGGCATCTACGGCGTCGAATTCACCACCTTCGACGTCTACCTCACCGCCATCTTCGGTCTGCTCGGCTATTTCATCCACAAATGGAAGTGCGAGCCGGCGCCGCTGGTGCTCGCCTTCGTGCTCGGACCAATGATGGAGGAATATTTCCGCCGTTCCATGCTGGTCGGGCGCGGCAACCCGATGATCTTCATCGAACATCCGATCAGCCTCACCATGCTCATCATCACGGTCCTGCTGATCGTCAGCATGTTCTTACCCTTCATCCAGAAATTCCGGCAAAAGGCCTTTGCCGAATAACGCCCTAAAAGGATCTCGACATGACCTTCAACCTGACAAGACGGACCTTCCTCGCCGCAACCGCGCTGGTATCCGGTAGCGCACTTGCCGGACGTTCGGCCTTTGCCGACGACGCCTTCCCGTCGCGCAAGATCGACTACATCATCCCGTACAACGCCGGCGGCATGAGCGATAACCTCTCCCGCCTGATCGGGGAAAGACTGACGGCTGCCACCGGCCAGCAGGTCATCAACGACTACAAGCCGGGCGCCGGCGGCGCAATCGGCGCCAACTACTTCATGGGGACGCCGGCTGACGGCTATACCCTGCTGCAGTCCACCAACAGCTTCTACGGCATCATTCCCTTCGTCACCAAGGTTCAGTACAAGCCGCTGACCGATCTGGTGCCGCTGGTCCTGATCGGCGATGCGCCGATGGTCATCGCCGTCAATCCCGCCGTGCCGGTCAAGTCGCTGCCGGAACTGATCGCTTACGCCAAGGAAAATCCGGGCAAGCTCGCCTACGGCACCGCCGGCAAGGGAACGGTCGGCCACCTCAGCGGCGAATGGCTGCAGAAGGCTGCCGGCATCGAGCTGCTCCACATCCCTTACAACGGCGCTCCTGCCGCCTTGCAGGCCGTTCTCGGCAACGAAGCCCAGGTCTTCTTCGGTCCGGAAGCCGCCCAGCACATCACCGCCGGCACGCTGACCGGCATCGCCGTGCTCGGAGACAAGCGCTGGGACAAGCTGCCCGACCTGCAGAGCACCGCCGAAGGCGGCCTGGCCGGCTGGGCTCCGCGCAGCTGGCACACCATCTCCATCCAGGCTTCCGTTCCCGATGACGTCAAGCAGAAGCTGAACACCCTGATCAACAGCGTTCTGGAACAGCCGGACGTACGCGAAAAGATCATCGGCTTCGGTCTTATCCCCGGCACCGAAACGCTGGAACAGGTGGCCCAGCGTGCCAAGGACGATGCCGAACAGTTTGGCGGCCTGATCCGCGACGCAGGCCTGGCAATCGCCAACTGATCTGATACTGCACGGGCGGCAACACTGCCGCCCGTCTCCCTCCTGCCGCCCATCCCCATGCTCATTCGGGATGCGGCCAACCAGACGGCCACCCGGCCACTTCGGAGTTCATCATGTCGCTTACCCTCCCCGGTTCCCTCGTCACCACCGAATGGCTCGCCGCCCATCTCGACGCGCCCGGGCTGGTATTGATCGATGGTTCGTTCACCATGCCCGGCGTCACGCCCACGGCGGCAGAGAACTATCGCGAGCGGCATATTCCGGGTGCGCGCTTCTTCGACATCGAGGAAGTCGCCGATCACGCCTCGTCGCTGCCGCACATGCTGCCTTCCGCCGATGCATTCGAGGCTGTCGCCCGTCGTCTCGGACTTTCCAACGACAGCGTTATCGTGATCTACGACACCCCCGGCCTCGTTTCCGCCGGCCGTGTCTGGTGGACGCTCCGGGTTTTCGGACATGACAGGATCGCTGTGCTGAACGGAGGCCTGCGCAAGTGGCGCGCCGAGGGACGGCCGGTAACCGCCGAGATCCCGACACCTGCCGAAGGAACGTTCCGCGCCATCTTCCACCCGGAACTTGTGCGCTCGAAGACGGACATGCTGCAGAATCTTGAGACGAAGGCCGAGCAGGTGATAGACGCCCGTGCCGCCTCGCGCTTCACCGCAGCAGAGAACGAGCCCCGCCCGGGCTTGCGCTCCGGCCACATCCCCGGCAGCTTCAACCTGCCGTCTTCCAGCCTGACCGATCCCGAGACCGGCGAGATCCTCAAGCCGGAAACCTTGAAGACGCTGTTCAATAATGCCGGGCTCGACCTTTCCCGGCCGGTTGCCGCCACATGCGGTTCCGGCGTCACCGCCTCGGCGCTGGCCTTCGGCCTTCACCTGATCGGCAATGATAAGGTGGCGGTCTATGACGGTTCCTGGTCTGAATGGGGCCTGCCCGGCGACACGCCGGTGGCAACCGGTCCTTCCGGTGAGGAGGAAAAGGCCGGTGCGGGAGAAAAGGCATGAGCGCCCTTCCGGAAGCTCTGGCGCAAGCCCTCGCAGGCCGCTTTGGCGAGCGCTTTTCGCTGGCACAGGCCGTGCGCGAGCAGCACGGTCATGGCGAATCCCACCACACAACGGCCATCCCGGATGGTGTGGTCTTTGCTGAAACCACAGAGGATGTCGCCGAAACGGTTCGCCTCTGCGCCGGGCACAAGGTGCCGGTCATCGCCTTTGGCGCCGGCACCTCGCTCGAGGGACACCTCATCGCGCTGAAGGGCGGGATCACGATCGATCTCAGCCGGATGAACCGCGTCCTACGTGTCAGCTCCGCCGATCTCGATTGCACCGTGCAGGCTGGCGTGACGCGCGAACAGCTGAACAACGACCTTCGCGACCAAGGCCTGTTCTTCCCGATCGATCCCGGCGCCAACGCCTCGATCGGCGGCATGGCCTCGACCCGCGCTTCGGGCACGAATGCCGTGCGTTACGGCACCATGCGCGAAAACGTGCTGGCGCTCACCGTCGTCCTGCCCGACGGCAAGATCATCCACACCGGCAGCCGGGCCCGCAAATCCTCCGCCGGCTACGATCTGACGAGGCTGTTCGTCGGCTCGGAGGGCACGCTCGGCATCATCACCGAAGTGACGATCAAGCTTTACGGCATTCCCGAAACGATCTCGGCAGCGCTCTGCTCCTTCGAAGACGTCTCGCAGGCCGTCGACACGGCCATTGCCATCGTGCAACTCGGAATTCCGGTCGCACGCATGGAACTCATGGACCGTGGCCTGATCGCTGCCGTCAACCGTTATTCCGGGTTGGACCTCAAACTGGAAGACACCCTCGCCTTCGAATTCCACGGCTCCCCGGCAAGCGTCGAGGAACAGGTCGCCATGGTTGGCGACATCGTGCGCGACAATGACGGCAAGGACTTCGAATGGGCAAGTTCCCCGGAAGAGCGCAATCGTCTCTGGAAGGCACGCCACAATGCCTTCTACGCGGTTGTTTCCCAGCGGACGGACGCTAAGGGCTGGTCGTCGGATGTCTGCGTTCCGGTTTCCGAACTCGGCGGCTGCATCCTCTACACCCGCGAACTCCTGAAGGACTGCAAGGTGCCGGCCGCCATCCTCGGCCATGTCGGCGACGGCAACTATCACGTGGTCTTCGCCGTCGATCCTTCCAACAAGGAAGAAATGGCCGAGGTCGCGGCGATCAACAAGCAGATGGTCAAGCGGGCAATCTCCGTCGGCGGCACCTGCACGGGTGAACACGGCGTCGGCACCGGCAAGATCGCCTACATGCGCGAGGAACACGGCGACGCCGTGGATTTCATGGCGCTGCTGAAGCATGCCATCGACCCCTCCGGCATCATGAACCCGGGCAAGATGCTGCCCTGACGGCTGGCCATTGAAGCATTTCCAGCAATAGTGTGCCACGGTTTTGCGTCCGGAAATGCGTAAAAACAAACAGATAGAGTATTTTCGCGTTTCGGAGAAAGGCGGAAATACTCTAGCCAGTCACCCTCAATCTTCGATGAAGATCAGCGCTGGCGTTTCCAGCAGGGTTTTCAGCCGCTGGACGAAGGTTGCCGCATCCCAGCCGTCGACCACGCGGTGATCGAAGCTGGAGGACAGGTTCATCATCCTGCGGGGAATGAACTGTCCCCTGCCGTCCCAAACCGGACGCGTGGCGATCTTGTTGACGCCGATGATCGCCACCTCGGGGTGATTGATGATCGGCGTCGAGACGATGCCGCCCAGCGAGCCGAGAGAACTGATGGTGATCGTGGAGCCCGTCAGTTCCTCGCGCTGGACACGGCCGGTTCTGGCAGCTTCGGCGACGCGGACAAGTTCAGTCGCGCAACCCCACAATCCCAGAGCCTCGGCGTGGCGCACCACCGGCACGGAAAGTCCGGCCGGTGTCTGTGTCGCGATGCCGACATGCACCGCGCCATACCGGGTGACGACACCCGTCTCGTCGTCGAACGTTGCATTCATCGTCGGCTGGTCGTCCACTGCCCGCACCAGCGCCCGCATCAGAAAAGGCAGGATCGTCAGTTTCGGCTGATCCGGTTTGCGCCCACCATTCATCGTGGCGCGAAGCTCCTCCAGATCGGTCACATCGACTTCCTCAACATAGGTGATATGGGGGATACGCGAGGCGGAAAGGGCCACCTTCTCGGCGATCTTCCTGCGCAGGCCGGTGATCCTGATTTCCTCCACCGCCATGTTCCGGCCGAAACCTGCGGCCATGCCCGAAACACGCGGTCCGCTCGACAAGAAGGCATCGAGGTCCTCATGCGTGATGCGTCCGTCCGGCCCGGTCCCTTTCACCTTGTTCAGGTCGACACCCGACGCCTGTGCCCGATGGCGCACGGCAGGAGCCGCCAGTGGCCTGGCGCCAGCCTCAACAACCGGCACAGGCAGGGGTTCACTCTTTCCCGACGTTTCGGAAACCTCCGGCGGAACAACTTCCAGAGCCGGTGCAACCTGAACAGGGGGCGCTGGCATTTCAGCCTTCGCAACCGGCTCCGGTTCCTCCACCGGTGAAGGCGCAACCGAGCCGGAAGCGATATCGATCCTGATCAGCGGCGCCCTGACCGCCACCTGTTCGCCCACTTCGGCGGCAAGCCATGTCACGACGCCGGCCACGGGCGAAGGGATCTCTACTGTCGCCTTGTCGGTCATCACTGCCGCCAGCACCATGTCCTCGCGGACAGGATCACCGGGCTTCACATGCCATTCCACCAGTTCGGCCTCTGCGACACCTTCGCCGACATCGGGCATATTGATAACGTATTCGCTCATGGGTCACGCCTTCATGATGTCTGTGAGCGCCCTGCCGATGCGCTGCGGGCCGGGGAAATAGTCCCATTCCTGGGCGTGCGGATAAGGGGTGTCCCAGCCGCAGATACGGATCACGGGTACCTCCAGATGGTAGAAGCAATGCTCCTGAACGAGCGCGACCACCTCCGCGCCAAAGCCCGAGGTCAGCGTCGCCTCATGCACCATGATGCAGCGCCCGGTCTTCGAGACGGATTGCACGATCGTATCGAGATCGAGCGGCAGCAGGCTTCGAAGATCGATGACCTCGGCATCGACGCCCGTCTCCTCGACAGCGGCGAGCGCCACATGGACCATGGTGCCATAGGCGATCACGGTCACATCATTGCCCAGCCGCCGGACCTTGGCCTTGCCGATAGGCACCGTGTAGTGCCCTTCCGGCACGTCTCCGAGGGGATGGGTGGACCATGGAACCACCGGACGGTCATGATGACCGTCGAACGGGCCGTTATAGAGCCGCTTGGGCTCCAGAAACATCACCGGATCGGGATCCTCGATCGAGGAAATCAGCAGCCCCTTGGCATCGAACGGGTTCGACGGAACGATGACCTTCAGGCCGCTGACATGCGTGAACAGCGCCTCCGGGCTCTGGCTATGCGTCTGGCCGCCGAAGATCCCGCCACCCGTCGGCATTCGGATCACAATGGGGCAGGTGAAATCGCCGTTAGAGCGATAGCGGATCCGCGCCGCTTCCTGGGTGATCTGGTCATAGGCGGGATACATGTAATCGGCGAACTGGATTTCGACGCAGGGCTTCAGCCCATAGGCGGCCATGCCGATGGCCGTGCCGACAATGCCGGACTCGCTGATCGGCGTGTCGAAGCAGCGTGTCTTGCCGTATTTCGCCTGCAATCCTTGCGTGGCGCGGAAAACGCCACCGAAATATCCGACGTCCTCTCCGAAGACGACGACATCGTCGTCACGCGCCATGGAGATATCCATGGCGCTGCGAACCGCTTCGATCATGGTCATTCTGGTCATGTCAGCACCCCGCCATCCGGCGTTGCCGATGGAGGTGAGCCGGCATCACGGCATAGACGCCTTCGAAGATGTCGCGCACGGACGGCTTGCCTCCGGCATGCAGCGTGCCGTGGCTCTCGGCCTCCTTCTGCGCCTCGGTCACGACATCCATGATCTCGGCTTCGGCCTGCAGGTGTCGCTCCTCCGACCAGACCCCGCGTGCAATAAGATGCTTCTTCAGCCGCAACACGGGATCGCCGAGCGGCCATGCCTCCGACTCCGTCTTCGGCCGGTAGGCGCTCGGATCGTCCGACGTCGAATGGGCGCCGACACGATAGGTGACATATTCGATCAGGGTCGGGCCGAGATTGCGCCGCGCCCGCTCGACCGCCCAGCGCGCGACGGCATGAACGGCGAGATAGTCGTTGCCGTCCACCCGCAGCGCCGGAATGCCGAAGCCGAGACCACGAGCGGCAAAGGTGCCGGACCCGCCCCGGGCGATGCCCTGAAAGGTGGAGATGGCCCACTGGTTATTGACTACGTTGAGGACCACCGGCGCCTTGTAGGTCGAGGCGAAAACCATGGCCGAATGAAAATCCGATTCCGCCGTCGAGCCGTCGCCGATCCAGCCGGCCGCGATCTTCGTGTCCCCCTTGATGGCGGAAGCCATGGCCCATCCCACCGCCTGCACGAACTGGGTGGCGAGATTGCCGGAAAGCGTGAAGAAGCCATGCTCCTTCGACGAATACATCACCGGCAACTGGCGGCCGTGCAGCGGGTCTCCCTCGTTGGAGAAGATCTGGTTCATCATGGTCACCAGCGGATAATCGTCCGCGATGAGCAACCCAGCCTGGCGATAGGTGGGAAAGTTCATGTCACCCTTGGACAACGCCTTGCGAAAGGCGCAGCTTACCGCCTCTTCGCCGAGATGCTGCATATAGAAGGACGTCTTTCCCTGCCGCTGCGCCATCAGCATGCGCGCATCGAAGGCGCGCAGCAGCAGCATGTGCCTGAGCCCGGCAAGAAGCTCCTCGTCGGAGAGAAGACCAGCCCAGGGACCGACGGCGCTGCCCTCATGATCCAGCACGCGAATGATCGAATAGGCGAGGTCGCGCATGGTTTCAGGCGCGGCATCGATCTCCGGCCTCGGCACAGATCCGGCCTTTGGAATCCTGACGTTGGAAAAATCCGGCTGGTCGCCCGGCCGAACGGCCGGCTCCGGCACATGCAGGCTCAAATGCGTGTTTGCGGTCATGCCCTGTGCTTCCTCCCTGCTATCGCCGCCGCCTCCGGACGGCCAGCCGAAGAGTTCCGCTCTTCAGCAAAGTTCGACAGCGATCGCGGTGGCCTCCCCGCCACCAATGCAGATCACCGCCATTCCTCGTCTCAGGCCGTGCTGCCGCAACGCGGCAAGCAAGGTCACCATGATGCGGGCGCCCGAGGCACCGATCGGATGGCCAAGCGCGCAGGCGCCGCCATGAATATTGACCTTGTCATGCGGCAGATCGAGATCACGCATCGCCGCCATCGCGACAACGGCAAAAGCTTCGTTGATCTCGAAAAGATCGACATCCCCAAGGTTCCAGCCGGACTTTTCGGAAAGCCGCGTCAGAGCGCCGACGGGAGCGGTGGTGAATTGGGACGGCGCCCGGGCTTCGGTCGCATGCCCCATGATCGTAGCCAGGGGTGCGAGCCCCCGTCGCTCCGCCTCCGACCGGCGCATCAGCACCAGCGCTGCCGCGCCGTCGGAAATAGAGCTGGAATTTGCGGCCGTAACAGTGCCTCCGTCGCGGAAGGCCGGGATCAGGGTCGGGATCTTGTCCAGCCGCGCCTTGCCCGGCTGCTCGTCGATGGCAATCACCTGCTCGTCGCGACCGCTGGGAACGGTCACCGGCGCGATCTCCCGGTCGAACCAGCCTTCCGCTATTGCCCTGCGAGCACGCTCCAGCGAGGCAATGGCATAGGCATCCTGCATGTCGCGCGTGAACTGATAGGCTTCGGCGCAATCCTCCGCGAAACTGCCCATCAGCCGGCCCTTGTCATAGGCGTCTTCGAGACCGTCGAGGAACATGTGGTCCATCACCCTGCCATGGCCCAGCCGATAGCCGCTGCGGGCGCGATCGAGCAGATAGGGCGCATTGGTCATGCTCTCCATGCCGCCCGCCACTGCGATGGATGAACTGCCGGCGATGATGAGATCGTGGGCCAGCATCGCGGCCTTCATACCCGACCCACACATCTTGTTGATGGTCGTCGCACCGGTAGAACTGCGAATATCGGCAGCCATCGCCGCCTGCCGCGCCGGTGCCTGCCCTTGTCCCGCCGACAGCACGCAGCCGAACAGCACCTCGTCGACCTGATCGCCGGCAAGACCGGCTCGCTCGAGCGCTGCCCGCATAGCCACCGCACCGAGAGACGGAGCAGTCACGGATTTCAAAGCGCCCTGAAAACCGCCCATGGGCGTGCGGGCGGAACCGACGATAACGACAGGATCATGCTCAGTCACTTTCCACCTCCCCGGAAAGAACCTTGCCCGCATCACGGCTCCTCCAAGCCGGGACGCTCACCACCGGGACATGAGATCAAACGATCTGCCAATTCCCGATTGAGTGAACGGTATCACCATAGCGTTTTCATTTCAAAGCTAATTTGATTGACAGATTTGGCAACAGAGATATCTTTGACCCATCGATCTCAAGAACTGTAGATCATTTGATCCATGGAAACGCTCGACGCCTTCGATCGGAAAATCCTGCATGTCCTCGGCGAGGACGGGCGGATAAGCTGGCGCGATCTCGCATCCCGAATTGGACTGTCGTTCACGCCGACACTGAGGCGCGTGCGCAAGCTGGAGGAAGCCGGGATAATCCGCGGCTATACCGCCGTCTTCGACGAAAACCGGCTTCTCGGCACGATGGGCGTATTCATTTCGGTTACGCTGGAACGCCAGATCAAGGACGCGCTGACGACGTTCGAACATAGCGTCGCCTCCATCCCGGAGGTGGTCGGCGGCTACCAGACCAGCGGAAGCTCGGATTATCTGATTCATGCCATGGTGCGCGACCTGCCGCATTACCAGGAACTTCTCGACTTCCTGACGACGGTTCCGGGCGTGGCGCGCATCCAGTCCAATTTCGCCATCAAGACTTTCGTGCGCCGGTCGGCCGCATTCACCGGAGGTACGGAAACATAAAACAGGGCGGCCGGCGTGGAGGAGACGCCGGACCGTCTTTCACCGCAGAGACGGCTGCGCGAAATCCGTCGGGAGGAGGAATATGCGATGAGCCTGGATCTCGCCGCAGTTTTCGACGCCGGTCTCGGGGAGGAGATCGGGGCGCTACGCGACAGCGTGCGCAAGTTTGCTCATGACAGGATCGCGGCGCTTGCGGCGGAAATTGACCGGGAGGACCGTTTCCCACGCCATCTCTGGCCGGAAATGGGCGCGCTCGGCCTGCACGGCATCACGGCCTCGGAGGACTATGGCGGGGCCGACATGGGCTATCTCGCCCATTGCGTCGCAATGGAGGAGATCAGCCGCGCTTCGGCATCCGTCGGCCTTTCCTACGGCGCTCATTCCAACCTCTGCATCAACCAGATCCATCGCTGGGGCACGGCCGAGCAGAAACGGCGATACCTGCCGAAGCTCATATCCGGCGAGCATGTCGGGTCGCTTGCGATGAGCGAGACGGAAGCGGGCTCCGACGTCGTATCCATGCGGCTGAAGGCGGAACGAAAGGGCGATTGCTACTTCCTGAACGGCTCCAAGATGTGGATCACCAACGGCCACGAAGCCGATACGCTGGTGGTCTACGCGAAAACCGACGCAACTGCCGGCCCGCGCGGCATCACCGCTTTCCTCATCGAGAAGAACTTCAAGGGCTTCCGGCCGGCGCAAAAACTCGACAAGCTCGGCATGCGTGGCTCCCCGACGTCCGAACTCGTTTTCGAGGATTGCGAGGTGCCCGAGGAAAACGTGCTGGGCAAGGTGAACGACGGCGTCACCGTGCTCATGAGCGGCCTTGATTACGAACGCGCCGTGCTGGCGGCGGGCCCGATCGGCATCATGCAATCCGCGCTCGATCTCGTGCTTCCCTACAGTCGCGAACGGCACCAGTTCGGCAAGGCGATCGGCGAATTCCAGCTCGTGCAGGGCAAGATCGCCGACATGTATACCGCGATGAACGCTTCCCGCGCCTATGTTTATGCCGTGGCCCGCGCCGGCGATAACGGTCGCCTCACGCGGCAGGATGCGGCGGGCGCGATCCTGTTTTCCGCCGAGCATGCGACGCAGGTGGCGCTGGATGCCATCCAGATCTTGGGCGGCACCGGCTACATGAACGAAAGCCCCGCCGGGCGGCTCCTGCGAGACGCCAAGCTCTACGAGATCGGCGCCGGCACCAGCGAGATCCGGCGCATGCTGATCGGTCGTGAACTGTTCAAGAACAATGCGTGAGGGCATGATGCGGCTCAAATCCAACATCACCCGCGACGCCAGCTACCACGCCAACACTGCCTTCATGCGCGGCCTTGTCGATGACCTGAACGCAAGGGTCGCAGAAATCGCCATGGGTGGCGGCGAAGCGGCCCGCAACCGGCACACCGCCCGCGGCAAGCTCTTGCCTCGCGACCGGGTGGATGCGCTTCTCGATCCCGGCACGCCATTTCTGGAACTGTCTCAATTCGCCGCCTACGGCGTCTATGACGAAGCGGTGCCGGCAGCAGGCATCATCACCGGCATCGGCCGGGTGACAGGCCACGAGTGCATGATCGTCGCCAACGATCCGACCGTTAAGGGCGGGACTTACTATCCGCTGACGGTGAAGAAGCATCTGCGCGCCCAGGAAATCGCCCGGGAAAGCCGCCTGCCCTGCCTCTATCTGGTCGATTCCGGCGGCGCATATCTGCCGCTTCAGGACGAGGTGTTTCCCGACCGCGATCATTTCGGCCGTATCTTCTACAATCAGGCGACCATGTCGGCGGAAGGCATACCCCAGATCGCCGTCGTCATGGGAAGCTGCACGGCGGGCGGCGCCTATGTGCCCGCCATGAGCGACCAGTCGATCATCGTGAAGAACCAGGGCACCATCTTTCTCGGTGGTCCGCCGCTGGTGAAGGCTGCAACCGGCGCAGTGGTAACGGCCGAGGAACTGGGCGGAGCCGACGTCCATTCCCGCACCTCCGGTGTAACCGACCACTACGCCAATGACGACCGTCACGCGCTGGCGCTGGCACGCCGGATCGTGGGAACGTTCAATCGCCCAAAACGCATCGGCATCGAAATACGGCAGCCCGCCGAGCCGGACTACCCGGCGGAGGAACTGTACGGCATCGTGCCGGAGGACACGCGAAAGCCCTTCGACGTGCGCGAGGTCATCGCCCGCATCGTCGATGGTTCCGAATTCGACGAGTTCAAGGCGCTCTACGGCACCACGCTGGTCTGCGGCTTCGCCCACATCTTCGGCTATCCCGTCGGCATCGTCGCCAATAACGGTATCCTGTTTTCAGAGTCGGCGCTGAAGGGAGCCCATTTCATCGAACTCTGCTGCCAGCGCGGAATTCCGCTCGTTTTCCTGCAGAACATCACGGGCTTCATGGTCGGGAAGAAGTATGAGGCCGGCGGCATCGCCAAGCACGGCGCCAAGCTGGTGACGGCTGTCGCCTGTGCAAGGGTACCGAAATTCACGGTCATTATCGGCGGCTCCTTCGGGGCCGGCAATTACGGCATGTGCGGCCGTGCCTATTCGCCGCGCTTCCTGTGGATGTGGCCGAATGCGCGTATCTCGGTAATGGGCGGCGAGCAGGCGGCCTCCGTGCTGGCGCAGGTCAGGCGCGACGGTTTGGAGGCTCAGGGCAAGGTCTGGCCAGCCGAAGAGGAGGAAGCCTTCAAGACGCCGATCCGCAAGAAATACGAGACCGAGGGCCATCCCTACCATGCCAGCGCGCGTTTGTGGGATGACGGCCTGATCGACCCGGCGGATACGCGAATGGTGCTCGGCCTGGGGATTTCCGCGGCTCTGAATGCGCCCGTCGAACGCACCCAGTTCGGCATATTCAGGATGTGAGGCGGCGATGTTTTCCAAAATCCTTATCGCCAATCGCGGAGAAATCGCCTGCCGGATCATCCGGACGACAAAGCGCATGGGGATTGCGACGGTCGCCGTCTATTCGGAGGCGGATCGGGATGCCGCCCATGTCGCCATGGCCGACGAAGCCCTTGCCATCGGCCCGGCACCGGCCCACCAATCCTACCTCGATGGTGACAGGATCATCGCAGCCGCACGGACAAGCGGAGCCGAGGCGATCCATCCGGGCTACGGTTTCCTGTCTGAAAACGCCGACTTCGCCGAGGCATGCTCGGCAGCCGGCCTTGTCTTCATCGGCCCGCCGGCCACCGCGATCCGCGCCATGGGCGGCAAGAGCGCGGCAAAGACCCTGATGGCTATGGCAGGCGTGCCACTGGTTCCGGGCTATCACGGCGACGACCAGTCACCGGCGCTTCTTGCCGCCGAAGCCATGAAAATCGGCTATCCCGTGCTCATCAAGGCTTCCGCCGGCGGTGGCGGCAAGGGCATGCGCATCGTCGCGCAGGCAGAGGATTTCGCCGCCGAACTGGCTGCCGCAAAACGCGAGTCGCTCGCATCCTTTGGCGACGAGCGGATGCTGATCGAGAAATATCTCGCCCGCCCCCGACACGTGGAAGTGCAGGTCTTTGCCGACAACCACGGCAATTGCCATTCGCTGTTCGAGCGCGATTGCTCGATCCAGCGCCGGCATCAGAAGGTGATCGAGGAAGCTCCCGCCCCCGGCTTTTCGGAAACGCTGCGAAGGAAGATGAGCGAAGCCGCGATATCCTGTGCCCGCGCCATCGGCTACTCCGGCGCCGGCACCGTGGAATTCCTGCTGGATGCGGGCGGCGACTTCTACTTCATGGAGATGAACACCCGCCTTCAGGTCGAGCATCCCGTCACCGAATTCATCGCCGGCCTCGATCTCGTCGAGTGGCAATTCCGGGTGGCGGCAGGCGAGCGCTTGCCGGAGGACTGGGCCGATCTGAAAATGCAGGGACATGCGATAGAGGCGCGGCTTTATGCCGAGGACCCGGATCATGACTTCCTGCCATCAATCGGCCGGATCGGCCATCTCGTCCTGCCCGAGCAGAACGACCATGTCCGCATCGACAGTGGCGTGAGGGCCGGCGATGCGATCACGGTGCATTATGACCCTATGATCGCGAAGCTCATCGTGTGGGATGTCGATCGCCCTTCGGCCGTCCGCAGGCTGCGCGCTGCCCTTCGCGAAACGGCCATCACCGGCGTGACCAGCAATGCCGGCTTTCTGGCGCGGCTGGCAGCCCTTGCGGACTTCGAGGATGCCCGTCTCGACACCGGCTTCATCGCCCGCAACGAAGCGAAGCTGCGGCCGGACACCACCCCAGACAATGCGACGGCGACAATGGCTGCACTCGGCCTTTTGCTTACGAACAGGACCGATACACAACGCCGGGCGATGGCAACGGCCGATCCGCACAGCCCATGGGCGATGACCACTGGCTTCCGGCTCAACCGTCCGGCACGGCAGGGACTGCGGCTCATCATTGCCGGGAAGCCCATGGAAGTGGACGTGTTTTATCGCGAACGCGGTTTCGAGATCGGCATCGACAGCGAAACCATGTCCGTCGAGGGTTCGCTGGCCTTAGATGGCAGGCTCTCGGCGACCATCGCCGGGAGGAAACACATCGGCTATTTCCTCCCGAATGGCGTTGCCTTCGATCTGGTGATCAACGGAACCGTTCATCCCGTCGCAACGGCAGACCTTGCCGGGTTCGACACACCCGAGGAAGCAACCGGCGGGCTGGCGGCACCGATGCCGGGCGTCATCCGCGCGATCCTGACCGAGGCGGGCAACCATGTCGAGGCGGGCGAGGCGCTTGTCATCATGGAGGCGATGAAGATGGAACACACGATCCGCGCGCCGGCCGCCGGGCGGATCGCGATGCTCAACTGCGCGGAAGGGGCAATGGTCGAGGCAGGCACGGTGTTGGTGGATTTCGAAGCGGAGGCCGGCTGAAATGACGAAGCCGGAAAAGGTCAGGATCGTCGAAGTCGGCCCCCGCGACGGACTGCAGAACGAAAGCTCCCGGGTGCCTGTCACGGTGAAGATCGAACTGATCGAGCGCCTCGCCAAGGCAGGATTGCCGGTCGTGGAGGCAGGCGCGTTCGTTTCCCCGAAATGGGTGCCGCAAATGGCTGAAACAGGCGAGGTCTTCCGCAATCTGAAGAAACGGCCCGGCACCGCCTATCCGGCCCTCGCGCCCAATCTCAAGGGTCTGGAAGCCGCGATTGCCGTCGGTGTCAGGGAAATCGCGGTCTTCGTCTCGGCGTCAGAAGGCTTCAGCCTGAAAAACATCGCCTGCTCCCGGGCCGAAAGCCTCGCCCGGCTCCGCGATGTCTTCGATCTCGCCGCGACCCGAAGCATACGCGTGCGCGGCTACGTTTCCTGCATCGCCGGCTGCCCCTATGACGGCGATGTACCGCCGGCCGAAGTCGCGGTGATGGCGCGCGAACTGCTGGTCATGGGCTGTTACGAAGTCTCGCTTGGCGACACGATCGGCGTGGGCACGGCAACACAGATCCGCAACGTCATTGGCCAGGTCGCGACAACAATACCGCGCGAGCGGATCGCCATGCATTTCCATGACACCTACGGACAGGGCATCGCCAATGTGCTGGCGAGCATCGAGGAAGGCATTGCCACCTTCGACAGTTCCGTCGCCAGCCTCGGAGGCTGTCCCTATGCGCCGGGCGCCAGCGGCAATATCGCGACGGAAGACCTGCTCTATCTGCTGCATGGCCTAGGCATTTCGACGGGAGTCGACCTGCAGGCTGTCGCGGAAACGGGCGGATGGATCAGCGATATCCTGGGGCGACGCAATGAAGCGCGGGTGGGACGGGCATTGCTCGCCAAAAGACACACCGGAGGACAGGATGGGCGATGAACTGCTACGCGAACGCCATGGGAGCGCATTATGGCTGACACTCAATCGACTGGAGGTCCACAACGCCCTCAACGCCGCCCTGACCAGAAGTCTGGTCGAAGCCTTTGAAGAGGCCTCCGTTGACCCGACATTGCGGACGGTGGTTCTGACGGGAGCCGGCGAGCGCAGCTTCTGCTCGGGCGCAGATCTCAAGGAAAGCGCGGGCGGAATGTTCCGGTCTGACGACGGCGGCAACCCGATTGCTGGCGTCCTGAATGCAATCGAAACCTGCGAAAAACTGGTGATTGCGCGGATCAACGGCTCGGTTCTGGCCGGCGGCTTGGGGCTGGTGGCCGCCTGCGATCTCGCCTATGCCGCCAGACACGCGAAATTCGGCCTGCCGGAAGTACGCGTCGGTCTCTTCCCGATGATGGTCGCCGCGCGGCTGATGCCAAAGATAACCCTGCGGCACCTGCAGGAAATGGCCTACCTCGGTGAAAGCATCGATGCGGTAACCGCCCTGCAATACGGTCTCATCAACAGCATCGCCCCTGTCGGGGACCTCGATGAACTCATCGCCGACGTTCTGGAAAAACTCGGCCGGAATTCCGCCGAAGCCATCTCAGCCGGAAAACGGGCCCTCCGGGAAATGCGAAGCATGACAAACCCCGAAATACTCGCCTTCGCCGAACGACGGATCGCCGAAATTGCCGAGACGGACGACGCCCGCGAGGGACGGGCGGCTTTCGCAGAAAAGCGAAAGCCGCGATGGTCGCATTAGCGACGACCTTACGATCGTCAACCCTTGGAAAGGGCGGCGACCGGATCGAGCTGCGAAGCGTTGCGCGCAGGCAGGTAACCGAAGACCACACCGATCAGGCTGGAGCAGACGAAGGCGGCAACGATGGAGGTCGTCGAATAGACGAGGCTGAAGTTCGAGCTGAACAGGCTGAATAGCCCGCCGAAGCCGAGAGCCACCGAAATCCCGGCAAGACCACCGACGAGGCAGACAAGCACCGCCTCGATGAGGAATTGCCTGAGGATATCGCTCCGCCGCGCACCGACAGCCATCCGCACACCGATTTCCGAAACGCGTTCGGACACCGAGACGAGCATGATGTTCATCACGCCGATACCGCCGACCACCAGCGAAATGACGGCAATCGCCGCGACCAGCAGGGTCATCGTCTGCGTGGTGCTGGTGATCGTCTCGCGGATATCGTCCGTGTTCAGGATGTAGAAATCCTTGGTGCCGTGACGAAGCGTCAGGAGTTGCGTCACGGCCTTTTCAGCCAGCGCGGTGCTGGTTTCGTCGTTGACCTGCACAGTGATGCTGCGCAGCGACAGGCTGCCGAGGAACCGCGCCTGCACGGTGGTGTAAGGCAGGTAGAGCGACAGGTTCTGGCTGGAGCCGAAACCACCCTGCTGCGTCTTCGTCACCCCGACGACACGCGCCGGCACCGTGCCGATCAGGATGACCTTGCCGACAGGACTTTCGTTCAGATCGGAAAACAGCGCCTTGCGCGTGTTCTCGTCGATCACGACTTCCTGTGTCTTCTCCAGAACGCTTGACTCATCGAAGAAACGACCTTCGGAAAGCTTCGTGCCCTTGGCAACGAAGTAGCGTTCGCTCACCCCGCTGATCATCGCATTCGACTCCTTCGCACCGAAGCGAACGGTGCTGGAAGTGGAAACGGTCGGCGTTACCGCCGCGACATAAGGCTGGCTTGCGAGCGCGTCCGCATCGGAAACGACGAGCGTGGTGATCTTGCCGGAGCGGACGTCGCCGAAATCCTTGCCGGCGAAGATTTCCAGCGTGTTGGTGCCTAGGCTCGCGATGTTTTCGAGCACACGCTCCTGCGAGCCCTTGCCCAGCGCCACGACGCTGACGACGGAGGCGATGCCGATAATGATGCCGAGCATGGTCAGGAAGGTACGCAGCTTGTGCGCGCGCATGGATAGAAGCGCCATGCGAAAGGCTTCCTGAAGCGAAGAAAGAAAACCACGCAGGCGGCTCGTCTTGACCTCGGATGAGGGCTTCTCTTCGGGAGCCGGCGATGCCGTTGCTCCGTCCTCACCCTCCACGGTGTTGTGATTGTCCGCGACGATGCTGCCATCGCGGATTTCGATGATGCGCTGCGCCCGGCGGGCGATCGACATGTCATGGGTCACGATGATGACCGTGTGGCCCTCGGCATGGAGTTCGCCGAGAATGCGCAGCACTTCCTCGCCGCTGTGGCTGTCCAGCGCACCGGTCGGTTCGTCGGCAAGGATGACCTGACCATCATTCATCAGCGCCCGCGCGATGGAGACGCGCTGCTGCTGGCCACCGGAGAGCTGGCCGGGGCGATGTCCCACCCGCTCGGCCATGCCGAGGCGAGCCAGAAGCGCTTCCGCCCTTTCCTGGCGCGCACTGGGAGAGACGCCGGCATAGATCGCGGGGATCTCGACATCGCCGAGCGCCGTGAGTTCGCCAAGAAGATGATAGCGCTGGAAAATGAAGCCGAAATGCTCGCGGCGAAGCGCCGCCAGCGCATCGACATCGAGCGCCGAGGTTTCCACACCGGAAATGCGATAGCTGCCGGATGTCGGTCGGTCGAGGCAGCCGAGGATGTTCATCAGCGTCGATTTGCCGGAGCCCGAGGCCCCGACGATTGCCACCATTTCGCCCGCCTCGATGGACAGGTCGACATCCTTCAGGACGGCAATCGTGCCTTCGCCCGACGGATACTCGCGGCGGATGCCCGAAAGAGCGATAATCGGTTCGCTCATGACCTCAGAAACCCATCGGCGGAGGACCACCCGGACCACCGGAATTGCTGCTGGAGCTGTCCTCGGTGGACATTTCGCCGGTCACTACTCGTTCGCCCTCGGAAAGGCCGGAGCGCACCTCAGCGGTCACCTTGTCGTTCAGGCCGATTTCCACCGTCTTCTCGGAGATGGCTCCGCCGGTTCCGATGACCCGCACCGTATAACGGCCGTCAGTCTGCGCCGCACCGAGAGCGGCCGCGGGGACGATCAGTACGTCATGCACGGAGCCCAGCACGACGTGAACTTCGGCGGTCATGTAGGTCCGCAGCCTGCCATCCGTATTCGGCACGTTGAAGATGCCGTTGTAGTAGATCGCCTCGGAAGAGGACGAACTGCTGCTGGACGAAGACGACGAGGATGAGGAAGACGAACTGAAGCTTGAATCGCTACGGATCGATTCCGGCGCAGGCTCGATCGACTCGAGCCTGGCATCGTATCGCTTCGCAGGCTCGCCAAGAACGGTGAAGTAGACCGGCAGACCGGGCGATACCTTGGTGATATCCGCCTCCGAAATCTCCGTGCGGACCGTCATCGTGTCGAGCTGGCCAAGAATGGCGATGGTCGGCGCGGACTGGCTGGCATTCACCGTCTGACCTTCCTGGCTGACGATGGAAAGCACGGTGCCGTCGATCGGCGCGGTGATCTTCGTGTAGCCCAGGTTGATCTTCGCCGTCTCCACGGCCACCTGCGCTTCTTCGATCTGCGCGTCGAGAGCGGAGAGCTGTGCCTTGGTCACGTCGAGATCGGCGACCGCGCTTTCGTAGTCGGCGCGGGACGCGGCATTCTTCGAGACCATTTCCTGCTGACGGGCGAGGCTTTGCCGGTTGAGCACCATCGTCGCCTCTTTCTCGATCCGCTGCGCCTTGACGTTGGCGAGCGAGGCTTCGGCGGTGCGAAGGCTGTTCTCCTGGGTCATGGAATCGATCTCGGCGACGAGATCGCCCGCCTTGACCGTCTGCCCCAACGCAACCTTGATACCGGTGATACGACCCGACGCCTGAGCGCCGACAGCCACCAGCCGCACCGGCTTGAGAATGCCGGTGGCAAGCACCGTCACCTCGACATCGCCGCGCGCTACCGCCGACGTCAGAACGGACGGCGTCTTCGAAGCCGCCCGCTGCTGCCAGAAGAGAAACCCGCCCACCGCCAGTGCGACGGCAAGCGTGCCGACGAGAGTCGCCTTTGCCTTACCCATCATGCTTCTCGTTTCATTCCGCCGTCAGCGGCTCTTGGCCCGTTCAACGACGCAGTTCTTCTTGTTTTCCTTCTGGCCCTTCTTGCAGACCGTGGGCTTTGCGGGTGTCTTGACCTTCGTCTGTGCCTTGGGCTTCACGGTCTCTGCCTGCACCGGCCGTTTCTGGGTCGGAAGCTGCTGTTCCGTTGCCGGGGCGGCATGGGAGGTCTGCAAGCTGGCGAAAGCGAAGGCTGCGACAGCCGCGATGCGAAGTAACTGGTTCATTTCAACTCCAATCTAAAAGAATTCAGCCATGGGTGGCACCGGCGGATGCCACCCATGGCGTGCAGCCGACAAAGCTGCGCCTTCCTCTTTCAATAGGGGTGAGTAAAGAGGAAGCTCGGGATTGGTCAGCCCCTCACGTCCCCGGCGGGACCATGAGGACGGGGACCTGCCGGAGGCATCATCGCCCGTTCCAGCCGACCAAGTTTTTCGTGTTGTTCAGAAGTGAGGATCGGCTCGAGAGCATCGGCCGCATCCTTCAAAGCCTTTGCCTTTTCGGCGACGGCCAGAATGCCATCGGCAAACCGTTCACCGGGGAGCGACGCGGCCTCGGGTGCTCTACCCTCAGCGGGCGGCTTTGCGCCCGGCATCGGCGGCTTCGCGCCACCCTTCGGACCGGGCATGCCCTTCGGACCGCCAGCACCGGGAGGCCCCATGTCGGCAAGCGCAACGAATGCACTTGCATAGGAACGCCATGGGCCGAGCTGGTCGGGCGTAATTCCGAGATAGATTTCCGCTGCGGAAAGCTTTGCAGCAAGATCGAGGGCACCGAATTCGAGATCCGGCCGGGGACCATGCGGACCCGGTCCGGGCCTGCCTTCATCCATATCGACTTCCACCACCGGGAGCTGCGGATCACCGGGGCCGGCATCATCCTGCACAACCACCTCCGGCGCGGGCTCCTGCGAAAGGGCCACCGGCAAAGTGGCTGCCAATGCGCCAAATACGGTTGCGGAGACGATGACTGTCTTCAAGGTCAAGGATTTCACGGGGGTATCCCTCCTGTCTTTGCTACGACAGGAAGTTAGGTGGCTGCTGTTGCCGGCCTTGGTCCCAATGTTGCCGAATGCTTCTCGGCAGGCCATTTTTGTAAACGAATGTTTCTAAATTCCCGATGGCAACCTTTTGTTGCCAAAAACGCGCCTCAAGAGCCGTCCGGCCTGATAAGAAAGAAACATTCACAAACAGGTTCATGCCATGACACAACAGGCCACGCATATACTGATCGTTGACGACGATCCCGAGATCCGCTCCCTGCTCGCCCGCTATCTGGGGGGACAGGGCTACCGGGTGTCGGTCGCCGCTGACCGGCGTGAATGCGAAAGCCGCATTGCCTCCACGGACCCCGACCTGATCGTTCTGGATGTGATGCTGCCGGATGGTTCCGGCCTCGACATCTGCCGCAGCCTTCAGGACCGGCGACCGCGCATTCCCGTCATCCTGCTGACGGCACTGAAGGAAGACGTGGATCGTATAGTCGGCCTCGAAATCGGCGCGGACGATTATCTGGGCAAGCCCTTCAATCCGCGCGAACTGACGGCACGCATCAAGGCCGTGCTGCGGCGCGCCGGTCCCGCAGAGGCGCCGCCGCCGGAACAGCATGTCTACGCCTTCGACCGATTTTCCGCCGATCCGCAATTGCGCAGCGTCATGCGCGACGACGGGCAGGAGGTCATCCTGACCGGCGCCGAGTTCGACCTGCTCAAGGTCTTCCTCGACCGCCCCGGCAGGCTTCTGTCGCGTGAGCAGCTTCTCGACCTGACGCAGGGGCGCGACCGCAATCCCTTCGATCGCTCGATCGACGTTCTCATGAGCCGCCTGCGCCGGAAGCTTGGAGATCAGGAAGGTGCAACGATCTTCAAGACCGTACGCAATGGCGGCTATCAGATGACTGTCGCGGTTCGCACCGTTCCGTCCGCGCCATGAGTTCGCTCCGCAACCGCATTGCCGCGCTTCTGATCGTGGCCATCATCTCCGTCGTGGCGCTTGCAACGCTTGCCGCGCAGCAGGCGCTTCAGCCGCCTTCGCCGGGCGCGACAGTCGAGCCATTGGCCCGTCATCTGGAACTGGTGGCGCGGGTCGTCGAGCAGGATCCCTCCATCGCTGCTGCCAGCGGCGTGGAGCTTCGCTCCGCGCCGGATGCCGGCAAGGTTGACGAAGGCCTATCGCGTTTTCTCCAGAGGGCCTTTGCCGCCAACGGCTCCACCCGGACGGCCATCGTCTCGCGCGATCCCTCGCGCCCCTCCCCCGCCCTTTCGGTCACTCTCTCCAACGGTCGCTGGCTGGTGACCGACCTGCCGGACATGGGACCACCGCCGGACGGCTGGAAGATATTCGGGATCTGGATCGCGATTATCGTCATCGGCAGCACGATCGTATCCATCTTTACCGCCACGAAGATCGTCCGTCCGCTCACCATGCTGGAAAGTGCCGCTTCCCGTCTCGGGCCGGATGGCGCCCTGCCCCATATTCCCGAGACGGGATCAGCCGAAATCCGGGCTACGGCAAGGGCGCTGAACGGGCTTTCCGCACGCCTGAAGGCGGCGATGGAAAGTCGGCTCCGGGTCGTCGCGGCCGCCGGCCACGATCTCAGAACGCCCATGACCCGCATGCGGCTCAGGGCGGAATTCATCACCGACGACGAAGAGCGTGAAAAATGGCTGTCGGACCTGACGGAGCTCGACGCCATCGCCGACAGCGCGATCCGGCTGGTGCGTGAGGAAGTAGACCGCGATGCGACCGGAACCGTGGAACTCAATGCGCTAGTGAGCGAGATCGTCAGCGAGTTGCAGGACATCGGTCACGACAATGCGGTCACCTTCGCCGGCCCCTCGGTGCCGGTTCATATCGAAGCAGCACCCCTCGCCCTGAAACGGGCCCTGCGCAACCTCGCAATGAACGCCGTGACCCACGGCAAAGGCGCGGAGATCGTGCTCCGGCTGGACGCGACGGAAGCGGTGATTGTTATCACGGACAAGGGACCTGGCATTCCTGAGGAAATGATCGGGCGCGTCTTCGAACCCTTCTTCCGCGTCGATCCCGCCCGCCGCAAATCCATTCCGGGCGCGGGCCTCGGCCTCGCCATCGCCAAGGAGATCATCGAGCGTCTCGGCGGACGCATCTCGATTGCCAACCGAAAGCCCAACGGCCTCGTTCAGACCGTAACCTTCCGGCTCTGACGGCATCGGAGACAATGCCGTCGGCTGTTCGGACAGCCACGGATGTCCCTCTCTCCTCTCACCCACCCCATGCATGTTGTGGGCGAGAGGAGCAAAGCGGATCAGCCTGGCTTAATAGCTGAAGGGTGACTGGCACTGGGCGCGAACGCCGGCCCGCGGCACATAGCTGTTGTCGCTGGCGCGATAGCTCTTGTAGCGCTTCGCGCACCAGGCGTAGTGTTCGGAGCTCAGGCGATCGGGACGGGCTTGTCCACCACCGGGCGGCGGCGGCTGACGGCCTTCCGGCGGCGGAGGTGGAGCATCACCGCCATTGCCGGAGCCCGCGATGGCACCGCCGATAACGGCACCGGCTGCGAAGGCAGCAAGAGGATACCACCAGCCGTCGTCACCTCGACGATAGCCCGGACGCTGCTGACGCACGCCCTTGTAGCCACGCCACATTCCGGGAGGCGTTTCCTGCACCAGCGTCAGGTCAGAACCGCCGGTTGCGGCTGAAAGCGGAAGAAACGGTGCGGCATTCGCCGCGGTGAGAGACAGGCAGCCGGTAATAACGACCACCGACGCCCTTGTGAAAATGTTCATGTCGAGAGCCCCTTTGCATTTGATTTGAGGACAGCCCGAAACTCCGTTTGCACTATGGTGGCGTGGTAGCCGCAACGTAATTCAAAGTAATTTTTCGTAATATTTTGTTTCTGGGATTCGCGAATACCGGCCCTCTGCGAACCGGCATTCTGAATCCGTAGCCAATGACTTACGATCAATAGAGAAGACGAAGCATCGGGGGCTTCCGCACCCCGATGCTTCGCCGGTTCACTTACTGGGCAGTCTTGATCTTGCTGACGTCCTCGGCGCTCATTTCGCCAACGGTGGTCACCTCGCCATTGGTGATCTTCCAGAGACGGAACGGGCCGGTGATGTCGCCATACTGGTCGAAGCTGACCGGACCGATAACACCTTCATACTTGACCGGCTTGCCTTCCTTGATCAGCGCCAGCGCCTTGGCAAACTCTTCCTTGCCGGCATGGATGGGCGTGCCGCCTTCGGCGACCACGGCGGGCACGGCGGCCTTGATGGCAGCGGCATCGGCCTTGCCGGCCTTGGCAATCGCAAGCGCCACGATCGCGCCCGCGTCATAGGAGCGGTCGGCTGCCGGAGCCGATGCGGAAATGCCGCCGGAAAAGGCTTCGTAGTTGGCGTTGAAATATTCCGTCGATGCCGTCGGGCTCGTGCCCGAAGATGTACCGTAGGCGTTTTCGAGATATTGCGCACCAACGCTTTCGATGAAGTCCTTGGAGTTCATGCCGTCGTTCAGCAGGAAGGTCTGCTTGCCGCCGCCCGAAATCCAGGCGCGTGCGATGGTGGCGCCGTCGACGGGCGTGCTGACGAGATAAAGCGCATCCGGATCACCCGCCATGGCGGCACTTGCCTCGGAGGTGTAGCTCGACTGCTTCTCGTTATACGGCGTGGTCGAGGTAATGGTGCCGCCGAGCTTTTCGTAAGCCGTGGCGAACTCCTTCACCATATTGACGCCGAAGTCGTTGTTAACGTTGATGATGGCGATCTTCTTCAGGCCCTGGTCGATTGCGTATTTCGCCGCCGCCGTGCCCTGCAGGGCATCGGAAGTGATGGTGCGGAAGAACACGCCATTGGTCTTGCCTTCGCGGCCAAGCGACGTCAGCGTCGGCGAGGACGAAGCGGGCGAAACCTGCACGACGCCGGCCGGCGCCGTCACCGAAGTCAGGATCGGGATCGACACCGACGAAATGATGCCGCCGATGATGACCGGCACCTTCTTGATGTTGACGAGCTGCGTCGCCTGATCGACGGCAACGTTGCCCTGGCTCTGGCTGTCGCGCGTATCGGCCACGATGTTGCAGCCATCGACGCCACCAGCCTCATTGAAATCACGGAAAGCCATGGCGACCGACTTGGCGCCAGCCTGACCGTATTCGCCGGCCGGGCCGGTCAGTTCCATGACGAGACCGACCGTGATGTCGCAATCGGCTGCAAAAGTCGGTGCGGTGGAGGCAGCAAGCGCTGCGACCAAGGCTGAAAGCAGAAATGAAGTCCTCATCGTTATTCCCCTTTGTTGAGATTGTATTTCATGATGCTGCCGTGGCGACCTTCCCGGTCCCGCTCGAGCGTGTAGACGTCCCCTTCGAGCGGCGAGGCCTGCGACAATACGTTATCGATCTCGGCCCGATCGGTTTCGGTCAGCCGGATGTCGGAAATCGCGAGATTGGAGGCGAGGTGTTCGCGGTTGCGCGCGCCGACGATCACCGCGGCAACACCCGGCCGGGTCAGCATCGCAGCACTCGCCACCGTGGCGATATCGACCTGATGCCGGTCGGCGATTTTCCGCAATGTCGACAGCAGCGTCTGAAACAGGTCCCAGCCGCCGATGTCGTCGATGATCAGCTTGTATTTGGTGAGCGAACGGTTCTCGAGCGGATGTTCCGGCTCCGGCTTGCCGAGCCAGCGGTCGCCAAGGAAACCGCCCGCCACCGTGCCGTAGCAGAACAGCGCGAAATTCTTCTCCGCAGCAAGCTGGACCATCCGCTTTTCCGGACGCCGGTCGAGCAGCGAATACTGGAGTTGCAGCGATGTGAAAGGCACGCCGGAGGCAATGATCGCCTCGACATGATCCGTGTCGAAATTGGTGCCGCTGATCCTGTCGATCTTGCCGGCCTGCTGCAACTCCTTCAGCCAGCCGGCAGTCTCCAGCCAGCCGTCGATGTCATAGGCCCACCAGTGAAACTGGACGAGATCGAGCCGTTCGAGATTGAGCCGCTTGCAGGAGGTGTCAATGACACCCTCGACATAGGCCTTGCTGATCGTCGGAAGAATAGTGAGGTCCGGCACGAACTTGGTATGCACCCGGATACGCGACAGCGCCTCCTGTCCGCGCAGGTCCGCATAGCGCAGCCGGAAGCGACCGATCAGTTCCTCCACACCGGTATAGATATCGGCGCAGTCGAAAGTGGTGATGCCGGCATCGGCGAAGGCGACCATGTCATCCACCGCCCCTTCGGCATCGATCGGCCCATGGCCGCCGGCCATCTGCCAGCCGCCGCGGATGACCCGCGATATCTCATAATCGGGTGCAATAGCGATACGCTGCATGTCTTTCTGCCTATTCGTCATTCACGGGAGGCGTCATGTCTGCGACAGGCGCCGGGTCTGCTGAAGGATTGAGGGGAACTGCCGTGGTCGCCGCATGGCTGAATCGGCGCAGGCCCGTTCGCCTGATCCGAAGCCGGGTCGAGCAATTCGGGTCCGGACACGCGATCTCCGCGTCCGTGGTCATCCAGTCATGGGCATGGGTCGGCCGCTGCTTGGCCGCCAGAAGCGGCAGCACCGAGGAGAGCGAGTAGATCGAAATGCCCTGCCCGGGCGGCAGATACAGCATCTCTCCATGCAGCTCGAAATGATCACCCGGCTTTGCGCCGCAATAGACGGCGCCACCTTCGGGGATGATCACATCCACACGCAGATCGAAAAGATCGAAGCCGTCGTCCGTCTCAGCCATGATCCGCCTGCCCCGCTGCGTTTTCTTCCTGATCGAGCCGGCCGCGAATGAGATCGAAGGAACGGCTGATATCGTTGGTCAGCGACTGCAGGGCAGAAACCGGATCGCGCCTTTCCAGCGCATCGATCAGTGCCCAGTGATGGTCGGTCGCCGCAAGCCCCCCGTGCTCGTCATGGATGTGCGCCGCCTTGCGGATGATCGCCCCGGATTGCAGCCAGAGGCTTTCGACGATCGGGATCATCACCGCCGATCGCGCGGCGCGATAGATATGGAAATGGAAGCGCTGGTTGAACTCGGAGGTGACCTGTCCGATGTCCTTGCCATGCCGCTCGAAGGCCGCATCGCAATCGATGTTGATCTGCTTGAGGATATCGAAATCCTCACGTGTCAGATTGGGCAAGGCGAGGGCCACAAGCTGCCCTTCGATGAGGATGCGCGCCCGAGCAAGATCGTCCAGCCGTTCGCGGGTAATCAGCGGCACACGCACCGAACGGTTCGGCAATGCCTCAAGCGCCTGCTCGGAGACCAGACGCCCCAACGCTTCGCGCACCGGCATTGTGCTGGTCTGGAGACGCTCGGCCAGATCGACGATGCGCAACACGTCACCAGCGTCGAACATGCCATTGATCAGGGACCGACGAAGCTGGTTATAGACGCGCTCGTGCAACGTTTCGCGTCCGACGGGCGACAGAGCGCCGCGACCAGCCGAACCGTCACCGCTTTCCTGCGGCTGTCGCGCATGGGCCGTCATCAACTTCCTCCGCTTCAACCTGCTTTTTCGGGTTGCTTTTCCTCGGGCAGTAAAGTTTGATCAAACATCACGCATCAAATCAAGAACCTTTCTTTCGCCAATGTCTCCGCCTCTGACAAATTCAGTCGATATCCACGCCCGGACCTCGGAGGCGGTCATCGACGCGCGCAATCTGGTCAAGCGCTTCGACGGCATGACGGCGGTTGCCGGCATGTCGCTGACGCTTGGTGCCGGCGAGATGGTCGGGCTGATCGGCCCGAACGGTGCGGGAAAGACGACGCTGTTCAATCTGATCGCCGGCTCGCTGAAGCCGACCTCCGGTGAAATCTGGATCGCCGGCCGCGACGTTTCGCAGGACAGCCCGGAAAGGCGCATCGCAAGCGGCGTCGGACGCACCTTCCAGATCCCGCGGCCCTTTCTGGAAATGAGCGTGCTGGACAATGTGCTGACCGGCGCTCAGTCGCAGGACGGCGAGCGGCTCATCACCAATTTCCTCCGCCCCGGCCATGTGCGCCGGCAGGAAAAGGCAGCGACGGAAAAGGCACGCTCGCTCCTAGAATTCGTCACGCTCTCCGGGCTGGAAAGCCAGCCGGCCAGGGTGCTTTCCGGCGGGCAGCGAAAACTGCTCGAACTCGCCCGTATCCTGATGGCCGACCCCGCCGCGATTCTGCTCGACGAGCCTGCCGCCGGGGTCAATCCGGCCCTTCTCGAGACGATCATGGAGCGGGTGATCGCGCTCAATACGCAGGGCAAGTCGATCCTGCTGATCGAACACAACATGGACATGGTCTCCAGGCTCTGCACCCGCGTGGTGGCCATGGCGCTCGGCAAGCCGCTGGCCGAAGGCTCTCCCTCCGATGTCGCCGCCAATCCCGCCGTGATCGAAGCTTATCTCGGGGGGACGATATGACGGCCCCCGCCTCACAAACACCCGCCCTGCAGACGCAGGCCCTCGTCGCGGGGTACGAACCCGGCCTGCCGATCGTGCGCGGAGTCGATCTTTCCGTCGCGCCGGGAGAACTGCTGGTTCTTCTCGGACCGAACGGCGCAGGCAAATCGACGCTGGTGAAAGCGATTGCCGGCGTGGTGCCTATTCATTCCGGCAGTGTGACGCTTGCCGGCCGCGACATCATCCGCATTCCCACCCATCGCAAGATCGCCGAAGGCCTTGCCTTCGTGCCTCAAACGGAAAACATCTTCGCGACGCTCTCCATTCACGAAAACCTGCAGATTGCCGCAGCCGTGCTACCGAAGGCTGCCCGGTCCGGGAAGATCGCGGCCCTCTACGAACGTTTCCCCGATCTGGCGGCCAGGCCTTCGCGGCAGGCCGGCACCTTGTCCGGCGGTCAGCGACAGATGCTCGCGGTCGCCCGCGCGCTGATCGTCGATCCACCGGTCATCATTCTCGACGAACCCTCCGCGGGTCTTTCGCCGAAGATCGTCTCGGAGGTCTTCGAAATGCTCCGGCAGATCAACGCCACGGGCGTCACGGTCGTTCTGGTCGAGCAGAACGTCAAGGCGGCCCTGGCGATCGCCAGTCGGGCGGTCGTGCTCGTCGAAGGACGCATCCGCCATGAAGGTGCTGCCGCCGACCTGCTCGGCGACCCGCTCATCGCCAAGCTCTATCTCGGCACTGGCCATTCCCTTGGCCATTCCGCTGGCCACTCGCAAGGGACGAAACATCCATGAACCCGCAGTTTGTGATGGATGGCCTGATTGCAGGCGCCATGATCGGCCTCGGCGCCATTGGCGTGACGCTGACCTATTCGATCCTGCGCTTCGCCAATTTCGCCCATGGGGAACTTCTGTCCTGGGGTGCCTATCTCGCCATGGCGGTCAGTGGCACCCTCGGCCTGTTGTCGACCGGACTATTGAAACCGATCGGCCCCTTCTCGTTCGGCTGGTCGCTTCCGCTGGCGACCGTCCTCGCCATCCTGCTGACCGGACTTCTGGCGCTCACCGTCGATGCGCTGCTGTTCGGCCGGCTGCGGAAACGCGGCAGCGCCGTGATCATTCTGGTCATGGCGAGTTTCGGCGCATCCCTCGCGCTGCGCAGCCTTCTCGAATTCATCTTCACCTCCAAGCCGGCCTATTACACCAAGGCGCTGCAGATCGCGGTGCCGCTCGGCGGAGGTCTGCGGGCAACGCCGGACCAGCTTCTTTCGCTCGTCGTCACACTCGCCGCCGTCATTGCCATCCACCTGATGATGACGCGAACCGGGATCGGCCGTTCGATGCGGGCGGTCAGTGAGAACCCCGCACTTTCAGGCATTGCCGGCATCGACGTGCGCAAGGTCATCATGGTGGTCTGGTTCCTTGGTGCCGCCCTTGCCTGCATCGCCGGCATCATGACCGGGCTGCTCGTGCAAATCCGCCCCTATCTTGGCCATGACCTGCTGCTGCCCTTGTTCGCTGCGGCCATTCTCGGAGGCATCGGCAGCGTGCCCGGTGCCATGCTTGCCGGCCTGATCGTCGGACTTTCGGAAGCCACCGCCGTGCAACTGGTCGGTGCCGAATGGCGGGCCGCCGTCTCCTTCGTCATCCTCGTCGTGGTCCTGTTGTTAAGGCCGCGCGGCCTGTTCGGGAGAGCGGCATGAGCATCGACATCATCGCCTACGGCGCTTTCTTCCTGACCATGGCGCTGACCTACTCCATCATGTGTCTCGGCCTCAACGTGCAGTGGGGCCAGACAGGCCTGTTCAACGTCGGCATCGCGGCTTTCGTCGCCATCGGCGCCTATGTCTCGGCATTACTGACCACGCCCGAAACGCCCGACCGCTTCGGCGGCTTCGACCTCCCGATTGCCATCGGCTGGCTTGGCGGAGCCCTGGCTGCAGGCCTTGCCGCGTGGCTCGTCGGAGCGCTGACGATAAGGCTTCGATCTGATTATCTTGCCATCGCCACCTTCGGCGTAGCGGTCTCGGTCCAGCTCTGCGTGCTGAATATCCAGCCGCTCACCGGCGGCGCTTTCGGCATCGGCTTCATACCCCGTCCCTTCGCAAGCCTCGCCGGCAATCCGCTGGGCTTCGGCCTTGCCAATCTGGCGTTGGTGGCAGGCGTCGTGCTGGCGCTCTATCTGGCGCTCGAACATCTTGCCAAAAGCCCGTGGGGCCGCGTGTTGCGTGCGATCCGAGAGGATGAAACGGCGGCACAGGCGCTTGGCAAGCGCCCGATCCGCTTCCGCCTGCAGGCTTTCACCATCGGAGGGGCGATCATGGGTCTGGCAGGTGCGGTGCAGGGCCATTTCATCGGCTTCATCGCACCCGACAACTACCTGCCCATCCTGACCTTCCAGGTCTGGGCCATGCTGATCGTCGGCGGTTCCGGCAACAATCGCGGTGCGATCCTCGGGGCAATCCTCGTCTGGGGTCTCTGGGCACTTTCGGCAGCTGCAGTATCTGCCTTCGTTCCGCCCGAACAGCAGGCGCGCGCCGCCTCGCTGCAGATCGTCGCCATCGGCATCGGTCTTTGCCTCATTCTGCTTCTGCGTCCCCGTGGTATTCTCGGCGAAGGCCGGTCTTTGGCCACCGGACGCGCCACAATGAAATCGAAAGCCAAATCCTAGGAATGACTACCATGAGCCAGTCGCCCGAACGCATCGCGCTCACCAGCAATCTCTCGATCAGCCGCCTCGTCTGCGGTCTGTGGCAGGTCGCCGATATCGAGAAGAACGGCGAGATCATCGATCCGGAAACCGGTGCCGATGCCCTGCAGGCCTATGCACAGGCCGGCTTCGATACCTTCGACATGGCCGACCACTATGGCTCGGCGGAAGTGATTACCGGCCGGCTGCTCTCCCGTTATCCGGGCACGTCCAACCGCCCGGCCGCCTTCACCAAATGGTGCCCGGAGCCGGGGCCGATGACCCGCGATGTCGTGCGCCGGGGCGTGGAAGAGAGGCTACAGCGGCTCGCCGTCGACAAGATCGATCTCCTGCAATTCCACTGGTGGACATTCGAACACCCGGCCTGGCTGGACGCCTTGCACGAGATGCAGCGCATGCGCGAGGAAGGCCTGATTGAAGCGCTGGGCCTGACCAATTTCGACGCCGCCCATCTTGCCGTGGCACTTGCCGATGGCATCGAGATTGCCACCAACCAGGTATCCTTCTCACTGGTGGACCGCAGGGCGGCGGGCGCGCTTTCGGATCTCTGTGACAGGAGCGGCGTCAAGCTGCTCGCCTATGGAACGCTGAGCGGCGGCTTTCTCTCGGAGAAGTGGCTCGGCAAGCCGGAACCGACCGAGATTACCGACTGGAGCCGGTCAAAATACAAGCGCTTCATCGACACAGCCGGCGGCTGGGCTGCATTTCAGGGCATCCTTGGAGCCGCGGACAGCATCGCGAAAAAGCACAACGTCTCGATCTCCAACATCGCAAGCCGCTGGGTGCTGGAGCATGAGGCGGTCGCCGCCACCATCATCGGCGCGCGACTGGGCGAAAGCGAACACCGCGACGACAATCTGAAGGTTTTCTCCTTCGCCCTCGATGGCGAGGATCACACCTTGCTCGACGAAGCCTTTGCCGCCACCAGCGCCATCCCGGGCGATTGCGGCGACGAATACCGCAAGCCGCCCTTCCTCACGGCCTCCGGCGACCTCAGCCATCACCTCGACGCCATTCCATCTATCTACACTGCCAAATCCGTGCCCGGACGGCCCGACAGGCTCCGGGTATCTTCCGGCAGCGTTTGGGAACCCATTGCCGGCTACAGCCGCGCGGTCAGGATCGGCAACCGCATTCTCGTATCGGGCACCACGGCAACCCATGGGACCGACCGCTGCGTTGCACCCGGAAATCCGGGCGCACAGGCGACCTACATCCTCGACAAGATCGCGGCCTCCATTTCCGCTCTCGGCGGCAGCATGGATGATGTGGTCCGCACCCGCGTCTATCTGCGCGATGCAAACCAGTGGGAACCGGTTTCGCGCGCCCATGGTCGCGTCTTTTCGGAGGTCCTGCCCGCCAACACCCTGATCGAAGCAGGCAACCTGATCGGCGATTACGAAGTGGAAATCGAGGCCGAGGCGATTTGCGACTGACGGCGGTTTCGCGACTGAAAGATCAAGATCCCGCGACTTCCCCGACATAGGCTCGCAGATAGGCCAGAAGCTTTTGTGCGAACCGCAGCAGTTCCGCCTCACTGCACACGCAAAGATAAAGTTCACGATCGACCCAGCCGCCGGCAATCTCCAGCACGCGAAAATCCATGAAACGCTGATAGCTATGAGCGGCGCTATCCGGCACGATCGCGACACCGGCACCGCATTCCACCATGCGGCAAATGCCCTCGAATCCATCCATGCGCAGTTTCATTTCACGAGCGAGTTCGACGGCATGCGGCTGCGTGCTGCGGAAGCCATGCAACCCCATCTCGACCGTGTAGCAGCCCTCGGCAACGAAGAGCGGATCGCCGCTGCGGTAGCGCTTGCCGGTGGTCATTTCGTCGATATTCCGGCCGAAGTCGCTCCCTTTGTCTGGGCCGCGTTTTCCACCTGGATGCGGACACTTGCCGGCCGTGCGACGCCTCCCTCGACAAGGGAAGAGGCAGCAGCCGAGCATGCGGACTGCCCCGTCTGCGGTACCGCCCCCGTCGCAAGCGTCATTCTCACCGGAGCACGGCAGGGTCTGCGTTATCTCCATTGTGCCCTGTGTGAATCCGACTGGCACATGGTTCGCGCCAAGTGCTCCAATTGCGGCCAATCCGGCAAGCTTGATTATCTCAGCTTCGAGACGACGGACGCGAGCGTCCGGGCTGAATGCTGCGGTGAGTGCCGTGGTTATCTGAAGGTTGTGTCGCTTGACCGCGATCGGGATGCGGATGTTGTCGCCGACGACCTCGCGACGCTGGCGTTGGACGCTGCCGTGGAGGAAGAGGGTTACCATCGCACGGGCTTCAACCCGTTTGCCCTGCCAGCGTGATCGCTTTTTCGGCAGGGTTGTTGTCAGGGATATGGACAAGAGGGCCGAAGTTATCCGCTGGATTGCTTTCCGCATGCTATTTGGGAAGTCTGAATAGCCCCGAGTTTCGTAGACACTCTTGGGTTAGATTTTTTGCTGCTTCTCGAACTCGACGGACGACAGCATCCCATTCCTGACGTGTTTGCGTTTCGGGTTGTAGAACATCTCGATGTAATCGAACACGTCCCGGCGTGCTTCATCGCGTGAACGGTAAACCCTGCGGCGTATCCTCTCTCGCTTCAGGAGATTGAAGAAGCTCTCGGCTACCCGTATCCTCGCACCCGACGAAGATGCGTGATTGCCGCTTGTCTGATTGGTTCTGGCACAGCGATGTAGCCAGTCGTCCAATTCGGAAGCGCCGGAATTGAATTTGCCCCGTTTGACATTCACGATCCAGCCGGCCTGATGCAGCGTCGCGACAATGCTGCGATAGCCAAACGATCATACCGGAGAGCGAGTATCGTGATGTCTGCGGTTGATGCGTTCGCCAGGAAATCAATTCACTGGATCGACTTCTCTTCCGGGCCACCGTCATCCGGGGGCCTTGCGGTCTTGCGTTGCGTGGAACGATGCTGTCCGAGGAGCAGAAAGGCTCGGCTCTCGGACACGCTCATTCTTCAATGACATGATCCACGCAAGCGCGGCGACGGGCGGGGCTTGGAAGTTTCCCTTGGCGATCTCGGCCAAGATCATTTCGTCAAGGTGAGATTGGAAGCTGCACACCGGAGCCGGGCATTCACCGCGATCGATTTTCAGGGGACAGGCCAGATCGAAAAAACGCGATCTAACGCGCCACCCAGAAAATCTGACAGGGACGTGATGGCGATGTGGTCGCGATGATGCCGGATATGGTCGTGGGAGATTTCTGGTCTGGTAAGATTGACGCCGTTCCATGTTGTCCTTGCCGCGAAATTTTCGCCCACTTTGCCGAGGTGATGGGCTTGAACGCCAGACGCTCCGCCCTCTGAAGGATCTTTCGCGCGGGAAGTCTCTCTTTCTACGGTTTCGTTTCGAATATGGCGCCTCTCTGATGAGGTGCCACGGCTCGTCGGATCGACACCTACATTTCGGTGCGGATCCGGTTCTTGCGCGGAGCGGGTTGGGGGGATAGCGGCGGGCATGGTCTCGCGGCCAGTTCGGTCGCATCCTCGATTGCGATGCCTGTCATGCACAACAACCGGATGACCGCCTCATCGATCGAGCTGGAGGGCAAGCCGTTCTTGGTTATGTCGAGGGCAAAGCCCACGATCGCGTGCGAGGTCAGGCGCCAGACAAGAGCTGGATCAGAGACATTGAAGCGGCCGGCTTCGGTGGCGAGGCGCATGTCCCTCATCGGGTACGGGCCCATGCGCCGATAAAGCGCGTCGGCCATGACTTCGGAGCGATGAAGCAATTGCTTCCATCGGACATCGCCCGTGGCGGTCTCAATCACCTTCCTGATGCCGAAGGCGTAAACCTGGGCCGAGTCCGAGAATGTATCCGTCACGTCCTCGATACGCTCGGCGAGGCGCTCCATGATATTCTCCAGCACGGCAACTGCCAGATCGTCCTTGGACTTGAAGTAGTTGTAGACCGTTCCCGCGCCGACATCCGCGCGTTCTGCAATCTCCTGCATCGTTGCGGCGTCGATGCCCTTTTCCGACATCACCTCTTCACCGGCCTCCAGCAATGCAATGCGGTTGCGTTTCTGGCGCCGGGCGACCCGCCCTTCTGCCTGCTTCGTATCCATGCTCTCTCGTCCTTGCTTCAATTCTCATATCCGAACCACATTCGGATACGAGTCATCGACACTTCCGCTAATGCCTGAAAACGCAAGCGAAGCACCAGAATGGTTCATCACGCATCATGACAGCCAGTTCAACGGCAGGCGACGAGATTCTTGCTGTCGGCGCCCCATTCATCGATTTCGTTACCGAGCAATATTCCATATTGAATGTCATTCATTTTTGAATTAACGTCAATTTCAGAGGAAAACTTGGAGGAGTTTTTTTGGTGAGGAGCACCCACGGACGCTGACATCCTGCGCGTCTTTACGGCCTGCATTCCCAGAATACAGCACAGGCGACGGTCTCTCGGGATCGCCCTGAAGGCTGCGAAACTTACCCGGATAGCTGCGATTTGCCCGGACTACCTGTCCGGCAAAGGCGCCCCTGTGCGCCTCGATGACCTGTGTTTGAAGATGATGGAGGAAAAGTTGAGCAACAAGTCGAGCCGAATCTTGCCGGAAGGCGAGCCGTTTCATGCGGATGTCGCAATCGTCGGCGCTGGCCCCGTCGGGACCCTTCTCGCGATACTCCTGGGCAAGACGGGCAAGAAGGTCGCCCTGATCGAGCGCTGGACCGAAACCTATGGTCGCCCGCGCGCGGTGACCTACGATCACGAGATCGCTCGAATTCTGGCGGTGCTCGGCATCGACAGCGAGAACGATCCGGCCATCAACTACCACGATGAACTCTACTACTGGAAAGACGCCAACGGCGAGAACATCCAGATCGTCGATTGGCAGAGCACGTCCGCATCGGGCTGGCGTGTCCGCTACTGGTTCAATCAGCCGGACCTGGAAAAGCGGCTGACGGGGATTTCCTCCCAATACCCGAGCATCACCCATATCAACGGCTTCGAAGCAAGCGATCTCGTTCAGGACGAGCAAGGCGTCACGCTGACCCTGCAGCGTAACCCGGTCGAGGATGCCGAAAGCAAGGCAAAGCTCACCGTTCATGCGAAGTATGTCGTGGGTGCGGATGGGGCCAACAGCTTCGTTCGGCAGGCGCTTGGCATCGAAAACGAGGACAAGGGCTACTTCTTCGACTGGCTTATCCTCGACATGATCCCGCACGGCGAATACGTGATGGAACCGGCGCAGTGGCAGCTTTGCGACCCCCGCCGCCCGACCACGATCGTTCCCGGTGGTCCGGGCCGCCGTCGCTGGGAATACATGGTGCTCCCCGGCGAAAATCCGGCTGATCTGGCACTGGAAGACAATGCATGGAAGCTGCTGGAGCCGTGGGGGCTGACGCGCGAGAACGCTACTCTGGAACGCAGCGCCGTCTACCGCTTTCAGGCCCGCTGGGCGAAAGAGTGGAATACGGGCCGCTGCGCGATTGCCGGTGACGCGGCGCATCTGATGCCGCCCTTTGCCGGGGAAGGCATGTGCGCCGGCCTGCGGGATGCCTTTGCGCTCGGCTGGCGCCTGAACGGTATTCTCGACGGCACGCTGTCCGACAAGGTGCTGGACAGCTATACGACCGAGCGCCTCGAACATGCCAAGCACTACATCGACTTCAGCCAGCAGCTCGGCAAGATCATCTGTATTTCCGATCCGGAGGAAGCGGCCGCGCGCGACCGCCAGATGAAGGCCGAGCTCGAAGCGCGGAACTTCGAGCCCGTTCCCACCGATATTTGCCAGCTGGGACCCGGTATCTGGGCGCCGGAATCGCACCATGCCGGCGAATTGTCCGTGCAGGGCGTGGTCGAGGCGAATGGCCGGAAGGATCGTTTCGATCAGGCCGTCGGCTTTGGCTGGATGCTGCTGGGGCTCGACACCAACCCGGCGGATGCTCTGCACCCGGATCAGTTGCGTAATCTCGAAAGACTTGGCGGTCAGGCCATCCGTATCGGTCAGGCGGGCACGTCCTGCGATGCGGTCGACAGCGAAGGGACGTACGCCAGATGGCTGGAGGGTATTGGAGCCCGATACGTTCTGCTCCGTCCCGATTTCTACGTCGCCGTTACCGCCTCGACCCCCGAAGAATTCCGTCATCGGTTTGATCGCGTGATCGAGCAGCTTTGCCTGAACAACGTCGCGGAGCGAGCGGTCGCCTGAAAATCCGGGAGCCTGAGCGGCACCGCCGTCAGGCTCCCGAGAAACACGTTGAAGGAACGGGGTCATGGACCATTCATTTATCTATACGGGTAATCCCGCCCGCATCCTTTTCGGATCGGGCAAGGCGGCGCAGCTTGGCGAAGAAATCCGCCGACTGGGCGCAAGCCGTGCCCTGCTGCTTTCGACGCCGTTTCAGAAGACCGATGTCGAAGCGATCGCCGGAACGCTGAGCGATCTCGCCGCCGGAGTGTTCGCGGAGGCGACCATGCACACGCCCGTCGAGGTGACGGAAAAGGCGTTGTCGGTTTACGCGGCATCGGGGGCCGACTGTCTGGTCGCCTTCGGCGGCGGCTCGACGATCGGTCTGGGGAAAGCCCTCGCCTATCGCAACGACGCGCCCCAGATCGTCATCGCGACCACTTATGCGGGCTCGGAGGTCACGCCCATCCTCGGGCAGACCGAGCGGGGCGTGAAGACGACCGTGCGCGGTCCCTCCATCCTTCCCGAAACGGTGATCTACGACCCCGACCTAACCCATGGTCTTCCGGTCGCCATGAGCATCACATCCGGCCTGAACGCGATCGCCCATGCAGTCGAGGGGCTTTATGCGCAGGACAGGAACCCGATCGCATCGATGATGGCGCTCGAAGGCGTCCGCGCCCTGAAGCTGGCGCTTCCAGCGATTGCCGGAAACCCGGGCGATGCCGCGGCGCGCTCGAATGCGCTTTACGGCTCCTGGCTCTGCGGCACCGTGCTCGGCATGGTCGGAATGGCCCTTCACCATAAGATCTGCCACACGCTCGGTGGCAGTTTCGACCTGCCGCATGCGGAAACACACGCCGTGATGCTGCCGCACACCGTCGCCTACACCGAAAAGGCCGTCCCGGATCTGCTGGCGCCGGTGGCCCAGCTATTCGGTACGCCCACCGCAGGCGAAGCCCTGTACGACTTTTCTGCCGCGTTGGGAGCGCCCATGAGCCTCAAGGCGCTTGGCCTCTCATCGGGCGATCTCGACCGCGCCGCGGAGCTCGCCACCACCAATCCCTATTGGAACCCACGGCCCGTGGAGAGGCAGGCGATCCGCGATCTGCTGCAACGGGCATGGAGCGGTTCACGACCAGACTAAATCGCAAGAAACGGGAGGAGAATGCGATGATTACCAGACGGACACTACTGAAGACGACCGCAGCCGCCTACGCTGCCGGTTTCGCCATGCCGGCCCTTGCCGGAAGCGCCAGGATCAAGGTCGGCTACGTGACCCCTCAGTCCGGCCCGCTTTCGGCTTTTGCCGAGGCCGACAAATACATGGTTGCCAGGTTCCTCGACAGCGCCAAGGCCCTCGGCCTCGACGTGGAGGTCATCGTCAAGGACAGCCAGTCCAACCCGAACCGGGCGGCCGAAGTCGCCAAGGAACTGATAAGCCGCGACGAAGTGAACCTCATTCTGGTCGCTTCCACGCCGGAGACCACCAATCCGGTCTGCGCCATTGCCGAGAGCGAAGAGGTGCCAGTCATTTCTTCCGTCGCCCCGTGGCAGCCCTGGTTCATCGGACAGCAGGGAAATCCCGCCGACCCCGCGAGCTGGCAGGAGTTCGACTACGCCTATCACTTCTTCTGGGGCCTTGAGGACAATGTTTCGGTCTTCCTGAACATGTGGAAAAGCCTCGACACCAACAAGCAGGTCGGAGCCCTCTGGCCGAACGATGGCGACGGCAATGCCTGGGCATCCGACGTCGGCATGCCGCCGGCGGCAAAGACGGCGGGATACAATCTGACCGACCCCGGCCGCTACCAGAACCTGACGGACGACTTCAGCGCCCAGATCAACGCGTTCAAGCAGTCCGGCTGCGATATCGTCACCGGCATTCCGATCCCGCCGGACTTCACCACGTTCTGGACCCAGTCGGCCCAGCAGGGCTTCAAACCGAGGATCGTATCGATCGCAAAGGCGCTTCTCTTCCCGGAAAGCGTCGCCGCGTTGGGCGACCTTGGTCATAATCTGACGGCGGAAATCTATTGGTCGCCGGCCTTTCCCTACAAGTCCTCCCTTACGGGCGAAAGCGCTGCCGAACTGGCCGACGGCTTTTCGAAGTCGGCAAAGCGCCAGTGGACGCAGCCCGTCGGCTTCACCCATGCGCTGTTCGAACTCGCCGCCGACGTCCTGAAGCGGGCGTCGGACCCCACCGACAGCGAAGCGCTGGTGGAAGCCATTTCCGGAACCAATCTTGATACCGTGGTCGGCAACATCCGGTGGGGCAAGGACAATGTTCCTCCCTTCGCCCGCAAGAATGTCGCCAAGACACCGCTGGTCGGCGGGCAGTGGCGGCGCAAGAGCGACGGAACCTTCGATCTCGTCATCGTTGAAAACGCCAACGCGCCGGAGATCCCCCTTGGGGGCACGCTGGAGCTTCTTGGCTGAGGCGCGGACCGGCCGGCGCAGCCCGCGTCGGCCGGGTCTCTTTACGATGTCTGACGATCCATCGGAGCGAACATGTCGATCCTATCTCTAAAAGCCGTATCGAAGTCTTTCGGCGCCCTGAAGGTGACGGATGACGTCAGCTTCGATCTGGGCAGCGGTGAAGCCCTTGGCATCATCGGCCCGAACGGCGCGGGCAAATCCACGCTTTTCAATCTCATCACGGGCAATTTCGCGGTCGACAAGGGCCAGATATTTCTCGACGGCCTCGATGTCACCCGCGAGAGCGCGATGATGCGCTGCGCAAGCGGCATCGGCCGATCGTTCCAGATACCGCAACCGTTCGGCCGGCTCTCCGTCTACGAAAACCTTCTGGTCGCCGCCCGGTTCGGAGGAACCGTCCCGGCCACTGAAGCGCCCGACTTCTGCATGGATATTCTCGAACGCACGCGTCTGGCGGCGCTGGCGAACAGGGAGGCCGGCGGATTGCCCCTGCTTCAGCGCAAGCGCCTGGAACTGGCGCGCGCGATGGCCACCAGACCACGCGTTATCCTGCTCGACGAAATCGCAGGCGGACTGACCGAGGCGGAGTGTCGGGAACTGGTCGACACCATCCGCGAAATCCACGCCGGAGGCACGGCGATCATCTGGATCGAACACGTCCTCCACGCGCTCAACAGCGTCGTCGAACGCCTGATGGTGCTGAATTTCGGTCAGGTCCTCATGGCCGGCCCGCCGGAGGAAGTCATGGCGTCGCGCGCGGTTCAGGAAATCTATCTGGGGATCGAGGCATGAGCGGACACCTTCTCGAAATCGGTGGCCTGACGGCCTTCTATGGCGACTTTCAGGCCCTGTTCGGCATCGATATGTATCTGGATACAGGTGAAACGGTTGCGATGATCGGCGCGAACGGTGCGGGGAAAAGCACCCTGATGCGCGCGCTTACCGGGATCGTCCGGGTCGGATCCGGCAGCGTCATGCTCGACGGGACCCGTATCGATCATCTCGATGCCCCGGACATTCTTCTCAAAGGTATCGCCACGGTACCGGAGGGGCGACGTCTCTTTCCCTCGCTGACAGTCGAAGAGAACCTTTTGATCGGCGCCCATGCCCGGAAGGGGGATGGGCCGTGGAACCTGCAGAGCCTCTACGAGCTGTTTCCGATTCTTGCCGAACGCCGGCACAGCCCGGGCACGGCGCTGTCCGGGGGACAACAGCAGATGGTTGCCATCGGCCGTGCGCTGATGAGCAATCCCCGGGTGCTGCTTTGCGACGAACTCTCCCTCGGTCTGGCACCTGTCATCATCAAGGACATCTATGCCGCGGTGCCGAGGATCAAGGCGGCCGGAACCTCGATCGTGGTCGTCGAGCAGGACATCGGCCAGGCGTTGAAGGTCGCGGACCGCGTCTACTGCATGGCGGAGGGACGGATCACGCTTAAGGGGCGCCCCGCCGACCTGTCGCGCGAGGCCATCCATGACGCCTATTTCGGAGTTCACGCATGATAACCCTCGATACCATCATGCAGGGCATCCTGCTCGGCGGGCTCTATGCTCTCTTCGCCGCCGGTCTCAGCCTTGTCTTCGGGATCATGCGTCTGGTCAATCTCGCCCATGGCGACCTGATTGTCCTCTCGGCATATCTCATTCTCGTCATTGCGAGCGCGTTCGGATTGCATCCGTTCCTTGCCGTTCTGGTGGCCGCGCCCGTGATGTTTGTGGCCGGGTGGCTGCTGCAGACCCATGTGCTCAACAGGGTGCTCGGCGACGACCTGCTGCCGCCGTTGCTGGTGACCTTCGGCCTGTCGGTGGTCATCCAGAACGGATTGCTGGAGGGTTTTTCGGCGAACAGCCAGAAGCTCTCCGCCGGATCGATCGAGACGCAATCGTTGCAACTAGGCTCGCTGTCGCTCGGCATCATGCCACTTCTCACGCTCGCCACCGCCGTGCTCGTCATCTTCGCGCTGAACCGGCTCTTCTACACTACGGCGCTGGGCCGCGCCTTCCGTGCGACATCGGATGATACGGTGACCGCTCGCCTGATGGGCATCCGGCCGAACAGGATCTTCGCCATCGCGACCGGGCTTGCGCTCGTCGTGTCCTGCATAGCGGCCGTCTATCTCGGCACGCGGGCGAACTTCGACCCCTCGATCGGACCCGCGCGCCTGCTTTACGCCTTCGAGGCCGTCATCATCGGTGGTCTCGGCAGTCTCTGGGGAACACTTGCCGGCGGCATCGTCATCGGTCTGGCCCAGGCGATCGGCGCGGCAGTGAACCCCGAGTGGCAAATTCTCGCCGGCCACCTCGCCTTCGTCGCCGTTCTTCTTGTCAGCCCCCGCGGCCTCTTTCCCCGCGCAAACGATTGAGGCCAGAAGCCATGAACAATCCTTCTCACACTCTCTCGCGCCTTGCAGCAACGCTCCTGTCCATCGTCGCTATCGGAGCCCTGTTCGCAGTTCCCTTCTTCGCGCCACGCGCCATCGTCCAGGATCTGTTCGGTGTATTGACGCTGCTCGTCCTCGCCCTGAACTGGAACATGCTCGCGGGGTTTGCCGGCCTCGTCTCCGTCGGGCAGCAGGCTTTCGTCGGCATCGGCGCCTATGCGATGTTCGCGGCCGTCATCCTGTGGGGGCTCGACCCCATGGTGGGGATACTCATCGGCGGTCTGGCCGCGACCCTGTTCGCCATACCGATGACCTTCTTCACCTTCCGTCTCAACGGCGCCTATTTCGCCATCGGCACCTGGGTCGTCGCCGACATCGCGCGTCTGGCTGCGGGACAGTGGACGGCTCTGGGAGGCGGAACCGGAACATCGCTGCCGAAGGGTACGGCAAAGGACATGTTCGGTGTGGAGGCGATCAAGGGGTTGCTTGATGTGAGTTCCGCCGCTGCCGCCGACGCCCTGACATATTGGGTTGCGCTGACGCTCGCACTCCTTCTGCTTGTTGCCTCCTACCTTTTCCTGAGGTCTCGAATGGGACTGGGCCTTCAGGCCATCCGCGACAACGCCAATGCAGCCCGTTCGGTCGGGGTGGATCCGGTGCGCATCAAGGCGGCGGTCTTCGTTCTCACGGCACTGGGAACCGGCCTGTGCGGCGCGCTCATGTTCATGCAGATCACGCGTGTCACGCCGGATGCAGCCTTTTCGGTAATCGACTGGACGGCGTTCGTGATCTTCGTCGTCGTCATCGGAGGCATAGGGACGTTGCCCGGGCCGATCGTTGGCGTCGCCGTCTTCTACTGCCTGCAGCGGCTGATGGCCGACTATGGCACGGCCTACCTGATCGTCCTCGGCCTTCTCGGCATAGCGATCATGCTTTTTGCCCGCCGGGGCCTCTGGGGCACGTTTGTCGACCGCACAGGCCTTGATCTCCTGCCGCTCCGACATCTGGCGCCGTCCAGACGCGGACCTGCAAATGTCCCTCAACTGACAGTCAGCGAGCCGGCGGCATGAACAACAGACATCCCGTTACATCCATGCAGGAGCAAATTCCGATGAGTGACTATTTTACCGAAGCAGGCTCGGTCGAGACCGTAAACGCCCGCATGGGGCCGGGCACAAACCCGCGCCTTGCCGAAGTGATGGCGTGTCTCGTCAAACATCTGCATGCCTTTGCGAAGGAAATTCAGCTGACCCAGGAGGAATGGGAAACCGGCATCGATTTCCTGACGAAGACCGGGCAGATCTGCAGCCAGGAACGGCAGGAGTTCATCCTGCTGTCCGATACGCTCGGCTTTTCCATGCTGGTCGACGCCATCAACAACCGCCGGCCGGCGGGGGCAACGGAGAACACGGTGTTCGGACCGTTTCATGTCGTCGGTGCGCCGGTCAGATCCATGGGGGATTGCATCTCGCTTGATGGCAAGGGCGAAAGCTGCCTTTTTGAAGGAAAGGTTCTCGATCTTGAGGGTCGGCCGATCGAAGGCGCGCGGATCGATGTCTGGTCCGACAATGCCGAGGGCTTCTACGATGTCCAGCAGCCGGGCATCCAGCCGAAGTGGAACAATCGCGGCATCTTCGTTACCGGCCCGGACGGCCGATACAGCTTCGTGGGGATCAGGCCGGTTTCCTACCCCATTCCCGATGACGGGCCGGTCGGCCAGATGCTGGGTCATCTCGGACGCCATCCCTATCGCCCGGCCCATATGCATTACATGGTCACGGCGGACGGATATCAGAAGCTCGTCACGCACACCTTCGTCGGCGATGACCCCTATCTCGAATCCGACACCGTCTTCGGGGTGAAGAACACCCTTGTCGCGCCTTATGAACGCCTGAGCGGATCTGAGACGCTCTGGCGCTCGCCATTCGACTTCGTACTCTACCCCATTTCGAGGTGACCCATGCCGAACATGAAGATCTATATCGACGAAACGCTTCCTGAATCTTCTTTCCTGTCCCTCAGGTCCGCGCTGGCGCCGATCCGGGAAATGCTCTGTGCCGAGCTGAAGGTCGACAAGAGTGCGTGCCAGTTCGCGATCCTGCAGGTCACGGCGCTCGAAGATCAGCCGCGCGTGAACGTCGAACTGATGATCCTGCCCAAACCCGACCGGACGCAGGAAACCGTCAGGGAGGTCTGCGGCAAGCTGCGCGCGATGGTCTCGGAGGCTTCCGGCCATCATGTCGCCGTTCGCGCCGCCGCGCTCGACCCTGAGACCTACATCGCGCTGAAATAACCCTGATCCTTATTGGTGTGCTCCCCGTGAGAGGAGCGCCCCTTACCTTACCGTTTGTGAGATATCGCGCCGGCATCCTTATCCGGAGGCGGGCAAGATGCGTCAGGACTTCAACGCGACATAGGTCTCGGGATCGAGTGTCGCGATCCGCACGGCGATCTTTCCCACCACAACCCCAGCCAGCAATTGCTGTATCGCCGCTGCGAGCGAGGTTAGCAGTTCGCGCGTCCGGTCAGGCGCTGGCAGAATATGCAATTCGGCATTGATCAGAGGCTGGTCGGGCAGGCCGTGGACAGGCAGAACGGCGAGCTGGCACGCGGCGGGACCGACACTCAGTCGAAGACAAAGCAAGTCCCGCAACTGAGGCAGGAGGGCGACAACCTCTTCCCTCCGGATCCATAGGGTCTGATCGACATAGATTTTGGCGTTGGGCAAACGACCCTCCTGGCAATGGCGGTGTACCCGACCCGGAGCGATTGGGTCTCCGGGTCCGGCGGTTGAGAAAAGTCAGTGGGCGAGTTCGGAGCGGACCGGGCCGCCGGGCTGGTCTCTCCGCGTCAGGCCCCATATGGCGATGGCGGCGACAAGAGCGGGCAATGCGCCGATCGTGAACAGCGTCTGAAGCGGCATTTGCGCGGCGAGCAGCAACCCGCCGACCACCGGGCCGAGAATGGAGCCGATGCGGCCGATCCCGAGCGCGAAACCGACGCCGGTCGCCCGTGACGGCGTGCTGTAAAGACCGGCTGCCAGCGCGTTCATGTTGTTTTGCGCACCGTTGACGCAGAAACCGGCGACGAAAATGGCGATGCCGAGCAACAGGCCGCCCTGCGAGCCGACATAGCCGACAGTTGCGATCGCCAGCGCCGCCGCGAGCAACACGAGCCAGAGAATGCGGAACGAGCCCATGCGGTCGATGACGCGCGCCAGCACGATGGTGCCGACGATCCCGCCGAAATTCAGAAGCGCGGTGAAAAGAATGGCCTTCGACAGGTCGATGCCGGCGCTCTGCAATGTCAGTGGCAGCCAGTTGATGAGGAAGTAATACATCAGCAGGTTCATGAAGAAGGCCGCCCAGAGCATCAGCGTACCGGCAATCCGGTCGGAACCGAACAATTCGGCTCGCGCCGCCGCCCTGTCGCCGCCTTCGGCCTTCTGCGCCGTCTCGAAACGGGTGCCCGCCGGCAGGTTTGCATCGGGAATGGCCTTCGCCACGAGTTTCGTCACAGTCGGACCGGAGCCGCGCCGGGCAACGAGGAAGCGGACCGATTCCGGCAATAGCGGCGCTAGCACCAGCAACAGGAGAAGGGGCGCGATGCCGCCGACCAGAAACACGCTTTCCCAGCCGAACGCGGGAATGATCTGCGCGGCGAGAAGTCCTCCCAGAACGGCCCCGAAGGGAAAGCCGCAGAACATCACGCCGACGGCGGTCGAGCGCCAGCGGGCCGGCGTGTACTCGGCGCTCAGCGCGATGACGTTGGGCATGGCCCCGCCGAGCCCGAGGCCGGTGAGGAAACGAAGCACCAGCAATGTTTCCATAGAGGTGGCGAACATCGTCGCCAGCGAAAACAGTCCCATCAGCGCGACCGAAACGAGGATCGCGAGTTTGCGTCCGCGGCGGTCTGCAATGGGACCGAGCGACAGCGCTCCGACCATCATGCCGACCAGGCCGGCGGCGAAGACCGGACCGAAGGCGGCGGGCGTCAGACCCCAGCTTTTGGCAAGGACGGGCGCAACATAGGCGATCGCCTGCGTGTCGAAACCGTCAAGGACGACGACGGCGGCACACAGCCCCACCGTCAGCGTCTGGAAGGACGTCCATCGTCCTTCGTCGATCAGCCGATCGACATTCATGATCTGCGCATTCTCAGCCATGTCTTTTCCTCCCAGGCTATGAATGAAGGGGTATCCGGCCTGTCATTTCCGAGCCGGAATCGGTTTGCCGATGTGAATTGCCGACAGTTCTCAGCCGGACGGCGCAAGCACGAAATCGAATGGTGAGCGCCAGAGCGTCTTCGCTCCATTCAGGCGTTCGAAGGGCGCGACCAGCGTCTTCTTGACGCCGAACACCGTGTCGGACCGGAGGTAGGAATCATCGCCGACGAAGGTGTGGGTCACCAGTTTCTGGAACCCCGGAGCCGAGACCATGTAATGCATGTGGGCGGGACGGTAGGGATGGCGTCCGAGATGACCGAGCATCTGGCCGACCGGACCGTCATCGGGAATGGGGTAGGAAACCGGCTTGATGCCGATGAAGCTGTAATGCCCGTCAGTCCCGGTGACGAAGATGCCGCGATTGTTCCACTTCGGTTGAATGTCGGGCTGCTGGACATCGTAGAAGCCCTCGGCGTTGTCGGACCAGACGTCGATGCAGGCACCCTCGACCGGATTTCCGTCTACATCGCGCACGCGGCCTTCGTAGAGGCAGCTTTCTCCCTTGCCATCGAGCGAAATCGTATCGCCCATGGCGCGGACAGGAGCCCCTTTGACATGGAATGGGCCGAGCACCGTATTCTCTGTCGCCCCCTCCGGGCGGCGGTTGTTGATGGCATCGACCAGCATCGAAAGGCCGAGCGTATCGGACAGCAGGATGAATTCCTGCCGCTCGTCGCCGCAGATCTGCCCGGTCTTCGTCAGGAAATCGATGCCGTATTCCCACTCCGGCTGGGTCAGGTGAATTTCCCTGGCGAAGGCATGGAGGTGCTTGACCAGACAGGCCATGACGGCGCGCAGGCGAGGATCGACATTGTCGCCCATGCGGGCGTTGACGGCCTCGACCGATCCTTCCTCGGTAAAATAGGATGCCATTTCATTCCTCCGTAACATCGTGTGAAGCGCCCTATGACCGGGGGCGGCTTCCTTCCCATGCGCCTTGCAGCAGCGCCCGGATCCCGGCCTTCTCGATGGGTCTCGGGTTCCAGTAGGGGTTCCTGACCGCAAGCTCGGCGGCTTCGTCGAGATCCGTTTCCACCACGCCGAGCGCCCTGAGCGCCTGCGGTGCGCCGAGAGAGGCGGCAAGGTCGTAAAGCCCGCCGCCGACAGGCCCGCCGAGGACGTCCGCAACCGGGGCAAGCGCGGCCGATGCCGCAACCTCGTTATAGGCCACCGTGTGGGGCAGAAGGATCGCGTGCATTTCGGCATGCGGAAGATTGAAGCGGCCGCCGAGCGTGTGACAGAGCTTGTGATGCAGCGCCATGCCGACCTGGGCGAGAACCGTCCCGCACAGCCACGAGCCGAAAAGCGTTTCCTCCCGGGCGACCAGATCGCCCGGCGCCGCCACCACGCCCGGCAGGCCGGTGACGAAGGCGCGGATGCCGCCAAGCGCAAGCTGGTCCGAGAGCGGGTTTCTGTCCCGCGCATAGAGCGCCTCGACGGCATGCGCTATGGCGTTGAGCCCGCTGGTCACCGTCATGGCAGACGGAAGCGTTGCCACGAGTTCGGGATCGTAGAGGATCACTTCCGGCTGGACTTTGGGGGAACGCAGGGTTTCCTTCACGCCGTTTTCGGTCTGGCCGAGCACCGGTGTTGCCTCCGAGCCCGCATAGGTGGTCGGCAGGACGATCTGCGGCAGATCTGTCCTGAGCGCGACCGCCTTGGCAAGGCCGATGGTGGAGCCGCCGCCGATTGCCACGAGGCAGTCGGCACCGGATGCCTTGACGAGCGCCTCCCCGGTTACCTCGACGGGCGTGTGCATCACGGCGCCGGCGAACAGGCCGAGCGCCAGATCGCCGAGCTCGGCACATACGGCTTCACCTTGCGCGGCCTGCTCCCTCGTGGACAGAACCAGCGCCCGCGAAAGCCCGAGCGCGATCATTTCCGCGCCGATCTCGTGGCGGACGCCTGCGCCAAGCCGCACACGCACCGGCGGATGTTCCGGCTCGAAGCCTGCATGGAAGGTGCGCATGGTCTCAACCCGCCTTCCTGAGGAAGCCCGCGACCTGGCGATAGCGCGCCGCGACCTCCTCCAGTTCTTCCGCGGAAATCAGGTCCTCGATCCGGTCCTCCGGTCCCTTGACGCGGGCGGCCGCAATGTCGAGCACCTGTTCGGGGCCGCTCTTGCGGTTGTTCAGCACGACATTGGTGGTGACCGGACGACGCACGGCCTCGTAAGCGTGAAGCCCCTGCGGTCCGGGCGCATCGGCAAGCGCATCGGCAAGTGCGCGCCCGTCGAGAATGGCCTGCGACGCGCCATTGGCGCCAATCGGATACATGGGATGGGCGGCGTCACCCAGAAGCGTCACCCGCCCCTGCGTCCACCAGGGCAGCGGATCCCGGTCGATCATCGGATACTGGGTGATCTTCTCGGTATTCCCGAGCAAGGTCGGGATGTCGATGTCGGGCATCTGGAATTGCAGGAATTCCGCGATGAAATCCCGGTCGCCCTCACGCGTCCAGTCGGCGTTCTCGGCGGCCCGAGGCTGATCGTGACGCACTTCCGCGACCCAGTTGATGAGCGCCTTGCCATCCCGCGCCGCACGGCCGCTGATCGGATAACAGACGAACTTCACGTCGTGATCACCGGCGATGAACATGGTGCGCCCATCGGCGAAGGGCGACTGAAGGTTGGCGCCGCGCCACATCATCGTGCCTTCGTAATGCGCCGGGCCTTCATCCGGATGAAGTTGATGACGCACCTTCGATCGGAAACCGTCGGCGCCGATCAGGAGATCGCAGTCGAACATATCGCCATCGGCAAGAAGCACGCGCACACCCCGTTCGTCCTGCGTGAAGCCTTCGACTCCTTTTCCCGCCCTGACGGCGTGCTCGCCCAGACGTTTGCGAACCTCATCGAGCAGCAGAAACTGCAGTTCGCCGCGATGGATCGAATATTGAGGATATTCGAAGCCAGCTTCGACACAGCGCGGGTCGGACTGGATCAAATGGCCGAAACGGGTGCGATATTCGATGGCCCGCGTCCGAACCGCCATCTCGTCCAGCGCATCGCCGAGGCCGAGCCCGAAAAGGATGCCCGACGCATGAGGCATGACGTTAATGCCGACGCCGAGCGGCTGCAGGACATCCACCGCTTCGAAAACCTGTACCTCAAAACCTTTTGCCTGCAGGCAAAGCGCTGCCGTCAGGCCGCCGATGCCGGCGCCCGCTATCGCAATTTTCATTTCTTTCTCCTTGATGTCAGTCCGTCTGCCCGGACGGCCACAGTCCCGGCGCTTCACGCCGGCAACCCATGGGCAACGGCCGGAACCGACCGGGCGATCTGTTGGTCACTTCAGCAGTGTCACGGTAGGCAGGGCAACCCTGCCAGATTGCCGGCAGGCGGGTGTCGTGGGTGGTTTTTCATCTTCTCTCCTCCGGAACTCTCCCACTCGCGAGATCTTTGAGGGAGATCTCCGACGAACCGCTCCTCACGGCTGGACGAACGCCGACCGGCCAAACGGCTCGGTCGCCTTCCCTTCGAAATGCGAATTGTCAATATCGTAATGCTACCTGACTATTTTAGTCAAGCAGCCTGACGATATTAAATTCTCATATCAGTTTTCGTTGAGAGTGCTGAATTCCGCGGCATATCGGCTGAGACCTTCAAGGATCGCATCCATCAGGTCTTCCCCGAGTTCTTCGCGCATCTCGTTTTCGGCGAGATCCACCGCATCCCGGAACGCCTCCAGCCACACGATCCCGGCTGGGGTGAAGGTGACGAGCCGTGCACGACGGTCGCTGGGATCGTCGCTGCGCTCTACCAGCCCCATCTGGGCACACTGTTCCACGAGTTCGCCCATGGCCTGCTTGGACATCTCGGCCCTGCGCGCAAGCTCGGTGAGGCGGGTGCCGCCTATGTCAAGGTTTCGGGTCAGGTTGACATGCGCGATCCGTGTCTCGGAATGGCCCGTCTCGCTCATGACAGCAAGAACGCGGGCTTCGAACCGCCGGACAGCGTTGTTCAAGAGACGCCCGATGTTCCTGCGGCGCCAATGTACCGTGGAGGATGTTTTCAAGTCTTAAATGTCCATTCGCAACGCGTCATTGACCTCGCAAACCCGTACATCCCACAACGAGATGAGCAAGTGTTAACACCCTTTCAATCATAGAGCTTAGGGATTGTCATGCAAACGGGATAGAGAACATCGTACCGACCACCTCCCCCGGAACCTGCGCATTGACTGGCTGGCAGCATCGAAAATTACCTGGTTCGAGCTTTTCATTCGATGTCGGCAGCTGACAGGCTGTCCGGCCCACCTCGACTCCACGCATCATGCTCACCGAAATGACAATCGACCACCTGTCGCACTCCCTGCATACCATCCGGGCAAGATGACCTAAGTCCTCGCCGGCAAGGAGTCGAACCTTACCCGAGCCGCGCCTGGGCAGCGGATCAGCCAGCGTCAAACGCTCGTTTCCAAGTTCGAACTAGGCGAGCGCAGATCGGATGTCGCAGGCAGCCCGGGTCTGTAGCATGAAGCGTGACCTCATCGCTCGATCACTTTCTGATCGAGAGGTGGTGAACGGCCGGAGGCCCGGGTTGCAATCGCGGAGCTAGCTGCCCTGATATTTGGCGCCCATCAGGCGTCACCTCTCGCGGCTTCCGGTCGGCTTCAGGCAGTCTCCATCGACGTCACGCAGGAGCTGGACCGGATATTTGCCACCCGCCGCCTGCCCCATTCAGGCATCTCATTTTGACAGCTAAAGTGGTCGTGACTTTTGGGTAAACGGGACCAGTGCCCTCAGTAGTGTGTCTTATAGCAGCAGGCTTTCGACCTACATCTCTTCTGGAACCCGCTCGACACCACTTGTCAGCAGCGCCGTCAGATAGCGCTATCTCGTGTGTGGGCTGGAGGGTACACACAGCAATCATCGGGTCTCCAAGTAACCTTGCCGCGCTCCATCAGGAACAAGAGGTAACAAACCTTTATTGTCTACACACTCTCTGAAAGCCGTAAGATAAAGGCGATGCTGCTAGCAAAGTATGCTCACCTCGTCAAAGAGTATCGCGCTTGTCGAGGCGCACGGGTTCCTCTCAGAAACGTTTTCGTGCAGGGTTTTCTGCGGAACCGGCACTGGTACCCATTCTGTCCGCGAATGCATTGGCGCAATGCATTTTCACCAAGCGCGATCAAATAAGCAAAATAAATCTGTAAAATCGATAGAGAATATCATTTTCTAAAATGACATTCTCGGCGGGTTGCCAATAGTGGTCGCACCGCTTTCATCGGAGGCAATATCCATGACGTTCAATCCCACTCGCCGGCAGGTGCTGGTTGGCGGTGTCTCGCTGGCAACGGTCGTCGCCCTGGGAGGCGTTCATCCCGCCTTCGCGGGCACGGACCGCACCAGGATCGTCGTCCGTATCGACAAGGATCTCGTCAACCTCGATCCGGCGAACCGCTCCGGCCCGGTCGACCTGAACGTCATCTGGTCGGTGCAGCAAGGCCTCATCTCCTTCAAGCCCGGTTCCACGGAGTGGGAACTGGACGCAGCGGAAGAACTGGAACAGGTGAGTGACACCGAGATCCGCTTCAAGCTCCGCAGCGGTCTCGCCTTTACCGACGGTTTCGGCGACCTGACGGCCGAGGACGTCAAGTTTTCGTTCGAGCGCTTTATTGCCCCGGATGCAGAAGGCAAGAGCGTCACCTATGCGAAGGACTGGTCGGCTCTCGACCGGGTGGAGGTGACGGGTCCGCTCGAAGGTCGCATCATCCTGAAGAACCCAGCGCCGGCACTCTACACGATCGCGCTAGCCGACGGTTCCGGCCGCATCGTTTCCAGGAAGGCTTTCGAGAAATTCGGCAAGGATATCGCGACCAAGCTGATCGGCAGCGGTCCCTATGTTCTCAAGGAATGGACCCCGCGCGAACAGTTCGTCCTCGAAATCAACCCGGACTACAAAGGCCCGATCAAGCCGCATTTTCGTCAGATCGTCGGCAAGCCGATCGGCGAGCAGAAGACGGCCGAGATCGCTTTCCGCTCCGGCGAGATCGATTTCACCGCCATCGATCCGGAAAGCGGCAAGGATCTGGGCTCGCTGCCTGACGTCGCTGTGACGGAGATCCCGGCTATTGATTATGTCTGGTTCGGTCCGAACATCGAGAAGGCGCCGTTCGACGATATCCGCGTACGTCAGGCGCTTCGTTACGCCGTCGATATCGACGCGATCCTGCAGGGAGCCTATTCCGGCATCTATCCGCGCGCAAACGCGCTTCTCGCATCGAGCCTGCTTGGTTACTGGAAGGAAGCGCCAGTCTATGCTCGCGATCTTGAAAAGGCCAAGGCGCTGCTGACCGAAGCCGGACATCCGGATGGTTTCAAGACGAAGCTCACGATAGAAGCCAACGCCCGCAACGAGGCCATAGCCCAGATCATCCAGGCCAATCTTGCCGAAGTCGGCATCGAGGTCGAGATCGAGGCACTTGAATCCGCAGCCTACTGGGCTCTCGGCAAGAATGACGCCAGCAAGGACCTTGAACTGTCGCTGATCAAGTACAACGGCAAGTTCGATCCCGGCTTCCAGACCCAGTGGTTCACCTCCGAGCAGGTCGGCCAGTGGAACTGGCAGCGCTGGAAGAACGCCGATTTCGACGCCCTGCATGCAAAAGGCTCCGTTACCGTCGATCCCGCCGAACGCGCAAAGATTTACGTGGAGGCTCAGAAACTGCAGGATGAATCGGCAGCCTTCATCTGGATCACCCACAATCTCAATGCCTTCGCGTCGCGCAACTGGCTGACGCCCGGCGTGCTGCCAAATGGCAACAACTGGCTCTACACCGCATTCGTCGAAGGCGCGGCCTGATCCCCGTGGTCTTGACCAACAGAACGAAAGACGAGGGCCGCTCATGACGGGAGCGGCCCTTCCCCGTCATGTCGCCTTCAAGCTGGCGACGGCCCTGCTGGCCGTCGTCGGCTCCGTCATTTTGCTGATGGCCCTCACACGCATGATCCCGGGCGATCCCGCGACGGCGATCCTCGGCTCCCGCGCGACGCCGGAAGCTATCGCGGAACTCAGGAACCGCATGGGGCTCGACAGACCGCTGCTGGAGCAGGTCGGGGTCTTCCTCTGGCATCTCGGCTTGGGCGACCTCGGGCAGGACGTATTCAACGGCCGGCCGGTCGCGTCGCTCGTCGCCGCGGCCCTGCCGAACACGGTCGCGCTTGCCTTTTCCGCCATGGGCGTGGCGATCCTCGCGGGCGTACCGCTCGCTCTTCTCTCGGCGAAGAAGCCCGGCGGGCGGGCCGACCGCATCGTCGCGTTTCTGAGTGTCGGCTTCATATCTGCACCGAGCTTCGTCGTCGCGGTCTTCCTGCTGATGACGTTTTCGGTGAAGCTCGGCTGGTTTCCGGTACTCGGGGCAGGCGACGCCGGTGACATCGGCGACCAGATACGACATCTGGTCCTGCCGACAGCCGCACTCGCCGTGGGCTGGGTCGGCTATATCGCGCGGCTTCTGCGCTCGTCGCTTCTCGAAGTATTGGGCGAGAACCATATTCGTACGCTGCGTGCCTATGGTGTCAGCGAGTTGAAGGTCTTTGCCAAGTATGCCCTGAAACCCGCCATCCTGCCGATCATCGCCATTCTCGGCATGGGCTTCGGCGAACTTCTCGGCGGTGCCGTCTTCGTCGAGGTGATCTTCAACCGGCCGGGCCTCGGTTCACTGATTTACGACTCCATCCGCACCCGAAACTATCCCGTCGTTCAGGCCGCCGTCTTCGTGACGGTGGTGCTCTATGTCGTGACCAATCTCATCGCCGACATCTCCCAGACCCTGCTTGACCCGCGCGAGCGTACGCGGTTGCGGGCAGCAGGCACGGGGCCTGGACGATGACTGTCTTGCTGGAGATTACCCGTCGGCCGGCCAGCACCTTCGCCCTCGTAACCGTCGCACTGATCTGCCTTGTCGCCATCGCGGCGCCGTTGATCGCCCCCTACGCGCCAAACGCCATCGCGCCCGCCCAGCGGCTGATGGACCCTTCCCTGCAGCACTTCTTCGGCACCGATCACCTCGGGCGCGATATCCTGAGCCGTTTGATATACGGGTCGCGGGTCGCGCTTGCCGTTTCGCTGTCCGTCATCCTCGTTTCCCTGACGACGGGTGTGGCGCTCGGCATCCTTGCCGCGCTCAGTCCCCGCGCGATCGACCTTGCGATCGTCGGAGTGTTCGATGTCGTCACCTCCTTCCCCAGCGTCATCCTGGCACTCGCGCTGGTCGCGATCTTCGGGCCCGGCCTTGGCAACGTCATTCTGCTGGTCAGCATCGTTTTCATTCCGCATTTCGGCAGGGTGGCGCGAGCGCAAACGATCGCGATCCGCAACAGCCCCTTCATCGAGGCCGAGAAGGTGCTGGGGGCGGAGCGCTGGCGCATCGTGCTGCATCATGTGACGCCCAACATCATAGGCCCGATCTTCGTGCTCGCCTGCATGGACATCCCCGTCGTCATCACCATCGAAGCGGGGCTGAGCTTCCTCGGGCTCGGCGTGAAGCCGCCGCTGGCAAGCTGGGGCAACCTGCTCAACGACGGATACACCTATCTCGACCAATCGATCTGGCTCGCCACCTTCTCCGGTCTGGCGCTGATATTGGCGACCCTCGGCTTTTCCCTGCTCGGCGAAGCGATGCGGGATACGCTCGATCCCAAGTTGAGGAGGAGCCTGTGACCGGGGTTCTGCTCGACATCAAGGGCTTGCACGTACGCTATCCCGGCGCACAGGCGAGCGCGCACATTCTGGATGCCGTCGATCTTTCCATTGGTCGGGGCGAATCCGTCGGCCTCGTCGGTGAAAGCGGAAGCGGCAAGTCGACCGTCGCTTTCGCCCTGCTCGGCCTGCTCGCCGGCAACGCGGAAGTGTCGGCCAGCCGGGCCGCATTCGATGGCAATGAGGATATCTTCTCTTCCGGTCGGGCGGCGAACTTTCGCGGCACGGATATCGCGATTGTCTTCCAGGACCCGATGACGGCGCTCAATCCGCTATTTTCAATTGGCTCCCAGCTGGTGGACATCCAGCGCCGCCGTTATTCGAAGGAGAGCCGGTCACGGCTCTGGGCACGAGCGGAGAGCGTGCTCGCCGACGTCGGCGTGCCGGACGCGAAGACGCGAATGCATGCATTCCCGCACGAGTTTTCCGGCGGCATGCGCCAGCGCGTGGTGATCGCCATGGCGCTGCTGGTCGAACCGAAACTGCTGATCGCCGATGAGCCGACGACGGCGCTCGATGCGACGGTGGAGGCGCAGGTCGTCGAGGCGCTGCAGCGGCTGAGGCGGCGGACGGCCTCCTCCATGCTGGTCGTAAGCCACAGCATGGGGCTGATTGCCGAACTCTGCGACAGCGTCGTCGTCATTTATGCCGGAACCGTGGTCGAAAGCGGGCCGGTGCAGACCGTGCTGAACCACCCGCTGCACCCCTACACCCGAGCGCTTCTCGCCTGCGAGATCGATCCCCATGCGGATTTCGATCCGGATCAGGACCTTGCCACGATCCCGGGCATCGTGCCGAACCCGTCCCGACGCCCGGCCGGTTGCATCTTCGCGGAACGCTGCGACCGGAAACATGAGCGCTGCGCCGAACCCCCACCGGTGCGCAGGCATTCTCAAGGGCGCCGCTACACCTGCTGGCTGGAGGTTGCCGATGCCTGAACCGGCCCTCACCCTTGCCGACGCCAGAATCCGTTATGGCCGGCTCACCGCCGTCGACGGCGTGTCCCTAACGCTCAACCCCGGCGAAACCTTGGGTCTCGTCGGAGAGAGCGGTTGTGGCAAGTCCTCGCTTGCCCGCGCGCTCACGGGATTGCAGCCCCTGTCGACCGGAACACTCGCGATCGGGGGCGAACCCCTGGAGCAGGCAACTGCCGCGCGGTGCCGGGAGTTGCAGCGGAAGGTGCAACTGCTGTTCCAGGACCCGGTGAGCTCCCTTTCCCCGCGCCTGACAGTGAAGGCCCTTATCACCGAACCGTTGAAGATCCGCAGGGTCAACACCGCCGAGCAGTGGGAGAGGATCCGCGCGCTTGCGGCACGCATCGGCCTCGGCGAACAGGTGTTCGGACGCTATCCTCACCAGTTGAGCGGCGGGCAGGCGCGCCGGGTGGCACTACTGAGAACAATCGCCGCCGCACCGTCGATCATCGTCGCCGACGAGCCGACGGCCGGTCTCGACATTTCCATACAGGGCGAACTGCTCAACCTGTTGCGCGGATTGCGCGATGAACTCGGCCTCAGTTACCTGCTGATCTCCCACAATCTCAATGTGGTCGGTCGGGTTACGGACCGCGTGGCGATCATGTACCTCGGGCAGATCGTCGAAAGCGGCGAGACGCGGACGATTTTCTCCGCCCCCGCCCATCCCTATACACGGGCACTTCTCTCCTCGAACCTGACCGTCGATACCGAGCGACGACGGGAGCGGCTGATCCTGAAAGGCGAGTTGCCAAGCCCTCACAATCCGCCGTCCGGCTGCCGCTTTCGCGGGCGCTGTCCTCTCGCGCAGCCGATCTGTGCCGAGACACCGCCTCGGCTGGAAGGCGTGGCAGCCGGCCGGGCGGTCGCCTGCCACTTCCCCCTTACCGACGACAGGCCGGTTCAGGCGATGACAGGATAACCGAGACGATGCGCAAAGCGTTCCAGTTCGGCCAAGGGCTCATAATCGGCATCCGAAAGCTCGGCGAAGCCTGCAAGCGAGAGTGTATCGCGGACGGCCTCGAGCGACGGATCCGCCATGGCCTCGTGCAGAGCGCGGCGAAGGATCGCGACTTCCTCGTCGGATACCGAGGCGCGGCTGATGAAGGGCAGGCCTGGCCCCCTCGTGGTCTCCGCAAGAATGCGGATTCCCGACAGGCGTGCGGGATCGAAGCGCAGCGTATTGCCGTAAGTAATGCAATCGATTGCGGCGACATCGGCTTTTCCCGCGGTGATCGCGTCGATGCTGGCGCGATGGCCACCCGTCTCGATGACGGAAGCGAAGAACCGGCCGTTGCGGGCAAACGGCGCGATAGCGGCTCGAAACAGATTGACGCCGGAATTGCTGTCCGGTTCGTTGATCGCAGCCCGCGCGTCGCGCAGGTCTTCCAGGCTTTCGAACGGGGAGCCCTTCCCCACGACGATGAAGCTACATTTGAACGGCCCGTCGCAACCCGGATGGGTATAGACGGGCGTCGCCACCAGCCGGGCCTTGCCCCTCAGGTGCAGCACATAGGGATAGCCGCAGGTCTGCGCCAAAAGCAGATCGGGATGCGTCCACGCCGCATCGTAACGGATCTCCTTATCGAGCGTGGCCGGAACCTCTTCCAGCCCCTCACGTCGAAGCACTTTACCCAGAAAGCTCCAGAGCGAAGCAGTCGCCTCCTCGACAGGTGGCGGGCTGACATACATGGCGAGGCTCGCGATCCGCATGGGTTCTCCAATAATATAATTTCGATCGATTTAATCGAATAATGCCAACTTAAAAAGGGAAGCCGTGATGAAGGATAAGACCGGCGATGTCGCAAGACAGATCGACCTCGATCTGGAAACGGACGTACTCGTGATTGGCGGCGGACCGGCGGGATGCTGGGCAGCGCTGAACGCTGCGGAAACCGGTTGCCGCGTCGTGCTGGTCGACAAGGGTTATTGCGGAAGCTCGGGCGCGACGGCCTCCGCCGGCACCCAGATATGGTACGTACCGCCGGATCCGGATGCGCGCGAAAAGGCGATGGCCGAACGGGAGGCCATGGGCGGCCATCTCTCCGAACGGCGCTGGATGCGCCCCGTCCTCGACACGACCTTCGAAAGCGTCAATCGCCTTGCCGACTGGGGTTATCCCTTCCCGAAGAACGAGGACGGCGAGGAACAGCGGATCTCCGTCCAGGGGCCGGAATACATGCGCCTCATGCGCCGAAAGGTGAAGAACGCCGGCGTCACCATCCTCGACCATTTCCCCGCGCTGGAACTCCTTCGCGACGAGGCTGGCAATGTCGCGGGCGCGGCGGGTATCCGTCGGCAGCAAGGCGGCCACTGGCGCGTGAAGGCCGGAGCGGTCGTGCTGGCGGCCGGTGGTTGCGCCTTCATGAGCAAGGCGCTCGGCTGCGATGTGCTGACCGGCGATGGCTACCTGATGGCCGCCGAGGCCGGCGCCGAACTCTCCGGCATGGAGTTTTCCTCCGCCTACGCCATTTCGCCGACCTTCTCCTCCGTAACCAAGACCGCGCTTTATCGCTTCGCCCGCTTCTATCGGGAGGACGGTTCACTGATCGAAGGCGCAGGCTCCGCCCGTGGCCGCTCAATCATCGCGCGTGCCCTCCTCTCGGAACAGGTTTACGCGCAGCTCGACCTTGCCGAGACTGACGGCCTGCAAGCGATCATGCGGCGTGCCCAGCCGAATTTCTTCGTGCCCTTCGACCGCCACGGCATCGATCCCTTCACCGAGCGCTTCCCCATTACCCTGCGGCTCGAAGGAACGATGCGCGGTACCGGCGGCCTGCGACTGACCGGCCTTGACTGCGCGACGACCGTATCGGGCCTTTTCGCCGCCGGAGACAATGCCACGCGCGAGCCGATCTGCGGCGGTTTCACCGGTGGCGGCAGCTACAACGCCGCCTGGGCGATCTCCACCGGCACCTTTGCCGGCAAGGCGGCCGCAACCCATGCGAAAACCCGGCAGCAGGAGGGCGGCGCAGCGTCACATCTCGGACGTACGGGCTATTCAATACCCACCCGTGTGCTCGATACCCGGCAGGCGCTGGAAACGGTTCAGGCCACGGTTTTTCCGCTCGACATCAACTATTTCCGCAGCGAAGGCGCGCTGTCCGCCGGCCTTGCAAGCCTGGACACGGTCTGGGGTCTTCTCGGAAGGTCCGGTGCGGGCAACGCTCTTGAACTTTTCCGTCTGCGCGAGGTCGCGGCCATGACGGCGACCGCCAGATGGATGTATCGCGCGGCACTGGAACGGCGGGAAACGCGCGGCATGCACAGGCGGGAGGATTTCCCCGCACAAGATCCGGGCCAGCACCACCGGCTGGTTGTCAGCGGGCTCGACACGATTGTCGTACGGCCCGAAACGGTCGAGGACGACAACTATCGCGAGGCTGCCGAATAATGATCGAAGTCATCGACACCGAAACCTGCACCGACTGCAATCTCTGCGTCTCCGTCTGCCCGACCAACGTATTCGAAGCCGTTCCGGGATCGGCTCCGCTGATCAAACGTCAGGACGACTGTCAAACCTGCTTCATGTGTGAGCTCTATTGCCCGGTGGACGCGCTTTACGTCGAGCCGGACCCTGCCTCCAGAGCGGGCCACACGGTCGACAGCATCCGGCAGGCGGGCCTGTTCGGCAGCTACCGAGGCTCCATTGGCTGGGCGAAAGACACGCGCCACCTGCGTAATGTGGACGATCACTTCCTCCTGCCGCAATAGCAGGACCGCTATCGTCGTATACCCCCGTGACCGGATCACCCTTCGCCATCCGACAGTTCACTCTTCCGTCGCCAGCGTTCACCGGTGAGGCTATCCCTGTTTCGCCTGAGCGACTTTAGCTCGGCTCCTCGACGGCTCCACGTCCCGAAGGCGGCACTGCGCTCCCGCGTCGAGTTTCTCCATCTACCAATTGGTCGAACTCCTAAGGCAGAGCCGAAGTAAAAAAGCGTTCTCACTGATGAATGATCAAAAGAACATATTTCCTATTTAGTACGTAGAAAATATGCAAAAAGAGAGAAAGATCATTCTTTCTCTCTGGTGCCCCATGACCGTCGCCACGAATGCAGAAACGCCGCTTCCCATGCGTGAACGCATTATCCACGCCGTAGCCGATCTGTTCTACCGGCATGGCACATATCGTCTGGGCGTGGACGACATCGTTCGCGAACTGAAGGTCACGCGCGCCACCCTCTACCGTCATTTTGAGGGCAAGGAGGCCCTGGTCGTCGCCTATCTCGAACACCGGAACATAACGGTGCAACAGGATCTGTTGCTGTTGACCACCGGCAAGACCCCGCGCGATGCCGTATCCGCGATATTCTCCAGCCTCGTTACCAAGACCGGCAGCAACGTCTTCCGGGGCTGTTCCTTTCTTGTTGCCGTGGCGGAAAACCCTGGATCGGACCCCATTCGGGCCACGGGCCGGGCACACAAGCTGTTTCTCGAAAAGCTGTTTCGCGAGGTCCTCGACGGCTTCCACGAACGTGACCAGCTCGCGGAACAACTGCTGCTGCTCTACGAAGGCGCGCTCGCCGCATCCGTGCTGAGGCCTGACGCACGACCGGCGGAGACCGCCCGGCAAGTCGCTGACATGCTGGTCAGGCATGCCGTCCAGGCTCTTCCCACTGACGGAGAACCACGATGATCAATCTGTCGCTGGGCCTGTCTGCCTTCATGATTGCCGGCCTCTACACCCTTGGCATCCTGCAGATACCGATCCTCGGTTTCGGCGATCCGCTCGGCCCGCGCCTTCTTCCGGGCCTGCTGGCCGGTGCCATGGTACTGATCGGTATCGCACTCGTCATCGAGGGCCTGAAGCAACGCGACCTTCGGACCGGCATCGCGCGTCTCGCCGACTATTTCCGAGATCGCGACTTTCGCGTCACAGTCATCGTTGTCGCCTGGACAGCGCTCTACTTCGCGGTCTTCACCACCGTCGGATATCTCGTCGCGACCGCAGTATTCCTGCTGGGGCTGATCCTTGCCTTCCATCGCGGCAGCCGCATTGCAGGCGCCACCGTTTCCGTCGCGTTTGCTGTCGGAAGCTACTTCCTCTTTGCCGGGCTGTTCGGCGTACCGCTCCCAAGCGGTATCCTGTTTTTCTGATCGGACGCCCCATGACCAATTTCGAACACATGCTGGCCGGTTTCGCGACCGCATTCGAGCTGCAAAACCTGCTCTTCATCCTCGCAGGCAGCATTCTGGGCACGATCGTTGGCGTTCTGCCGGGTCTTGGCCCCTCGGCCGGCATCGCGCTGCTGCTGCCCATCACCTTCGGCATGGAGCCGACCGGCGCCCTGATCATGATTTCGGCCATGTATTACGGCGCGATGTATGGCGGCTCGACGACCTCGATCCTGATCAACACGCCGGGCGAATCCTCTTCCGTGATGACGACGCTGGATGGCTACCAGATGGCGCGGAACGGCCGCGCCGGCGCGGCACTGGCGGTCTCGGCGATCGGCTCCTTCGTCGCCGGCACCTTCAGCGTTCTCGCCCTCAGCCTGCTCGCCGTCCCTCTTGCCCGCTTCGGATTGCGCTTTGGCCCGGTCGAATATTTCAGCCTCATGCTGTTTTCTATGGCAGCCGTCTCCAGCCTGACCGGGAAGTCCGTGACGCGCGGTCTGTTCTCCATGGTCCTCGGGTTGATGATCGCCACGGTCGGGATAGACCTGCAAAGCGGTTCGCCGCGCTTTACCGGCGGCATTGCGCAGCTGCAGGACGGCGTCAGCTTTCTTGTGATCGCAGTCGGCATGTTCGCGGTCTCCGAAGTGCTGAGCACATTCGAGGACCATGTGCGTGGCGCCGCACCCGTGCTGCGTATTCGCGGGCGATTGTGGCTGACGCGTGAGGAATGGCGCCGCTCGATCCTGCCCATCATTCGCGGCACATTGATCGGCTTCGCCAAGGGTGTCCTGCCCGGTCCCGGCGCGACCATCTCAACTATTCTCTCCTATGGTCTCGAACGCGCGCTCCACAAGGAAAAGGACAAGTTCGGAACCGGCATGATCGAAGGCGTGGCAGGGCCTGAAGCCGCCAACAATGCCGCGGCCGGCGGCGCCATGGTGCCGCTGCTGACCCTCGGCCTGCCAAGCGGCGGGACCACCGCGGTACTGCTTGGCGCTTTCGTCATGTACGGGCTGCAACCCGGGCCGCTGATGATGACCCGCAATCCCGACGTGGTCTGGGGGCTGATCGACAGCATGTATCTCGGCAACGTCATGCTGTTTATCCTCAACCTGCCTCTGATCTTCATCTTCGTGCGGCTTCTCTACATTCCGACTGGCATCCTGCTGCCGCTGATCCTGACGATCGCAACGATCGGCATCTTCTCGATCGACGGAAGCACGCTCGATCTTGCTCTTGCACTCGGCTTCGGTGTCGTCGGCTACATCTTCCGCAAGCTCGGCGTGCCGCTCGCACCGATGGTGCTGGCGGTGGTGCTGGGCAAGAGCCTCGAACAGTCGTTCCGTCAATCGATAACCATTTCGGGCGGCGATCCGGCGATTTTTCTTTCGAGCGCGCTCTCCGTGATCTTCCTCACACTCGCGCTCGCCATGTTCTTCCTGCCCCTGATGTGGAGCAGGCGACAGCGCATTGCCGCCCTCGCAGCTCGCCTGCGTAGCGGCAGCCATAACCCCGTATCTTCTTGAAAACAAAGGGAGTAAATACCGATGATCGAAAAACGCATGATGATGACACGCCGCACCGCGCTGATGGCCACGATTGCCGCCGCCGGCACCGCCGCCATGCCCCGCCTGCTCTCAGCCCAGTCCACCTGGAAGCCGGAAAAGCCGGTGGAAGTTGTGGTCGGCGTCGGCCCCGGCGGGGCGAACGACCGCACCGCCCGAGACGTCGAGCGCTTCCTCAAGGATGGTGGCTTTCTGCCCGCTGGCAGTTTCGTTTCCAACAAGCCCGGCGGTGGCCATGCCGTAGCGCTTGCCTACACCCAGGAACATGCCGGCGAAGCGAATATCCTGCAGGTCGTCGGCGGCGTGATGCTCTCCAACAACATCCTCGGCCGCAGCCCGATCTCCTACAAGCAGTTCACTCCGATTGGCACGCTGTTTGACGAGCAGATGGTGTTCGCAGTTGGCGCGAAGTCGGACATCAAGAATGCCGAAGACCTCGTCGAGCGCCTCAAGAAGGACCCGGCTTCCGTTTCCTTCTCGATTTCCACCGGCATCGGCACCACCAATCATATCAGCGTGCTTCTGCTGGCAAAGCAGCTTGGCCTCGACATCGGGAAGGTCAAGGCCGTCAGCTTCAACTCGTCGACCGAAGGCGTCACGGCCACGATTGGCGGTCACATCGATGTGGTCATCACCACGCCTTTCGCCCTCAACCCGTTCGTCGAGTCCGGTGAGCTGCGTTACATCGCCGCCGCCAGCGCCGAGCGTTCCGGCGGTCTGCTGGCAGAGGTGCCGACCTGGCGCGAGCTCGGCCATGACATTGTCGTGCCGGCGTGGCGCATGGTCGTTGCGCCGCCGAACCTTAAGCCGGAAGAGATTGCCTACTGGGACAAGGCAATCGCCAGCATTACCGCCACCCCTGAGTGGAAGGCCATGCTGGACAAGGAACTGCTTGTCGCTCACACGCTGACCAGCGCCGAAACCGCCGCCTATCTGGACAGCGAGGACAAGCGCTACCGCGAACTGCTCGGCTCGATCAGCCAGTAAGCGCTGCCTTACCGGCTTCGGCAGCGCCTTTTGATCCGGTTGGATCAAAAGGCGCTCCACGTTCCTCCGCTTGAATCGTGATCCCGGCGCTCTCCGTCTCGCGCCGGTCAGCTCATGTCTCCGCTTTCCCGCAAGGGGCATCATTGCTCCTTGCCCCACAGGCAATTCCGCAGGACACACCATGCCGACCGACACCGTTTCCCAGGCCTTCGCCCGCAACATCCTGAACAGCTTCCAGCGTGACCTGCCGGACGAAGCCCGTGATCGCGCGCGTCTTGCGATCATCGATACGCTGGGCGTGACACTGGCTGGCAGCCGTCATGAAGGCAGCGAGATACTTCGCTCCGTCGTGTTGCCGACTGCCGCTTCCGGTTCAGCACGTGTCTTTGGCACGGACCTGCGACTGAATGGGGCGGACGCCGCGCTACTCAACGGCGCGGCGGGCCACATGCTGGACTATGACGATTCCAACTCTCACCTGCACGGCCACGTTTCCGTCGCCATTCTTCCGACGATCCTGGCCGTGGCGGACGAACATGGCATCAATGGCGAACCGGTGCTAAAGGCCTTTGTCACCGGCTTCGAGGCCGCCGCGCGCCTCGGCAATGCGGTAAGCCGGCAGCAATATACGCATGGATGGCATCCGACGACCACGGTCGGCATCTTCGGCGCGGTGGCCGCCGCCTCGGTCCTGCTTTCGCTTGATGAGCAGCAGACCGCGACGGCGCTTTCCATCGCAACCTCGTTTTCTTCGGGCATCAAGTCGAATTTCGGCAGCATGACCAAGCCACTCATTGTCGGCCATGCCAATCGCAACGCACTGATCGCCGCCGCGCTCGCAAGAAACGGCTTCACCGCCGGTGCAAAAGCCTTCGAACATCACCATGGTTTTTTCGCTGTCTTCAACGGCGATCCGCAAACCTACGCCCCGGAATTCCTGACCGAACCGTGGGATGGCGAGCTGCGGATTCTCGACCGGGCCAAGGGTATCAAGCAGAAGCGCTTCCCCTGCTGCTACGCGCTCGCACCGCCGCTCGATGGCGTACTGGCGCTTCGCGCGGAGCACCGTCTCGAAGCTCAGGACATCGCAAGCGTGACCATCGGCGTTCATCCCATCCGCTTTCCGCATATCAATGTTCCCGAACCGGAAACACCGCTCGCCGCCAAGTTCTCGACGAACTACACGCTTTCCCGGGCACTGATATCCGGCGCCGTGACGATGGAGGATTTCGAAAGCGGCAGCCGCTTCGAGGACCCGGCAACACGTGCGCTGATGCCCCGTATCACGCTTTCTCGATATGACAGCGACAATCCGAGCGGCGCATCTGTTCTCATCGAGACAGTCGATGGCCGCCGGCTGGAGACCTTCGTCGAGGCCGCCCTGGGCTCTACCTACGATCATCCGCTCCCCGATGCAGCGATCCGGGAAAAGTTCCTCGATTGTGCGACACGCGCCCTTTCTCCGGATGAAGCTCGTGCCCTGCTCGCGCGGCTGGAGGCCGACGACTTCACATGATCGCGTCTTTGCACCCGATAAGCAGCGGGCATGACAGTCCATGACCATGTTCGACTGGCTTCCCTCCGAGACAACACCGCTCTTCGCCACCGTGCTCGTGCTTGCAAGCTTTTTCACCTCGGCGCTGACCGCGGCGCTGGGGCTGGGAGGTGGCGTTGCAATGCTTGCGATCATGGGTACGGGCCTGCCGGTGACAAGCCTGCTGCCGGTGCACGGCATCGTGCAGCTCGGTTCCAATTTCGGGCGCACGGTCATCCAGCACAGGTTCGTTCACTGGGAACTGACGGGCTGGTTCTTCGCCGGCAGTGTGGTCGGTATCGCGATCGGCGGGCCGGTCGCCACAGCCCTGCCTGATACCGCGGCCAAGATTGCCCTCGCTCTCTTCATTCTGTGGTCGGTGCATGGGCGCAAGCCGAAACCTGCCGGAACAGGCAGAGCCTATCTCGTCGGCGGCGGCATCATCACCTCCATCGGCACGATGATCGTCGGTGCAACGGGGCCACTGGTCGCTGCACTGCTTTCTGCCCGCGGCCTGACGAAACAGCCGCTTATCGCCACACATGCAACCTGCATGGTGCTTCAGCACGGTTTGAAGATCCTCGCTTTCGGCCTGCTCGGTTTCGCCTATGCCCAATGGGCACCGCTTCTGGCTGCCATGATCGCAAGCGGCGTTTTCGGAACATGGGTGGGCTCCCGGCTGCTCGACCAACTGCCGGAAAGCACCTTCCGCTTCAGCTTCCGCATCGTCATGACGCTGCTCAGTGCCCAGATCATCTGGAATGCCCTCTATCCGTGATGCCGTCCCTTGGAAAGGAATGCCCCGTGACCGAAATCGCCCGCAACGAACGTGGCCGCGCCCTTGCAGACTATATCGCCGAAGCGGCGGGACGGGATTATCCCGCTGAAGTCGTCCACGAAGCCCGGCGGGCGCTGGTGGATTATCTCGGCGTCACCGTGGTCGCCGCCTTCGATGAGACCGTGAAGCCGGTGCGTCACCTCGCGGATCGCTGGCAGGCATCCGGTCGTGCACGCATCGTTCTCGGCGGCACGACGACGCCGGCCATAGCAGCGCTGATCAACGCGACCGCAACGCATGCGATGGACTATGACGACGTGCACTATCTCGGCGCCGGCCATCCCGGCGGTCCCTGCTGGTCGACGGCGCTTGCAGTGGCGCAGGAAAATGGTGCTGACGATAGGATCGCACTCGGTGCGTTCATTACGGGTTTCGAGGTGATGGCCCGCCTGGGCGGTGGCGGCGTTCCCGGCGTCGGACGGAAGCTGCAACGCAAGGGTTTTCACCCCACCTCGGTCGTCGGGCGCATGGGGGCCGCGGCGGTCGCCTGCGCGCTCTATCACTTAGACGCCGAAAAAGTCACCAACGCGCTCGGTAACGCCGCGACAACGGCCGGCGGGCTCGTCGGTTCCTTCGGCACACACGGCAAGCCGTTTCACGCCGGCAAGGCCGCAATGGACGGTATTCTGGCCGCCGATTTGGCCGCGGCCGGCCATATCGGCGCATCCCATCTCTTCGAATTGGAGAACGGCTGGCTCGACGCCTTTATCCAGGACCGAAACGTCGAGGTGCCACCGCTTGATTTCGCCGAACGCTTCGAACTGCTGCGCAACGGCTACAAACTCTTCGCCAGTTGCCGTGCGACCCACGCTTCGGCGCAGGCGGCCCACCAACTCGCCGGGCAGTTCGATCTTGCCGAGGTCGAAACCATCGAGGTGCAAGTGCATCCGGGCGCGCTGGTCACGGCTGGCAAGCTCTCTCCACGCAACCCGCTCGAAGCCAAGTTCAGCGTCTCCTTCTGTGTGGCGATGGCGTTGAACGGCTATCGGCTGGTGTGGACAGACTTCTCCGATGCCGTATTTGCAGACACGCACGTCACCGCGCTGAACGGCAAGATTCGTCTCCAGCCCGTTGACGGACAATCGCCAGCATCAGCCCACGTGATCGTGCACCTGAGGCATGGGGTGACGTTGCGGGCTGACACCAACATCATTCTTGGCCACCCGGAAAACCCGGTAAGTGATGCCGGCCTGTCGGAAAAATTCCTGAGCCTCACCGCCCCGGTGCTCGGCGATGCCCGGGCGCAGACGCTGCTGGATGCGGCATGGACGTTCGGTGCGAAGGGAACGGCTCACCGAATCGGCGAACTGCTCGCTGCGGACAATTGAGCCGTGCAAGCCAACGACAGCGAACCCAACCCAGACACGTCGTGCTGCGAAACCTTTGGCAACCTGCCGGTTCCGCCCGGGACCGACCTTTTTTCCCGGCTCAATGTCGACCATGATGACGCCTGGAAACTTCCCACAGCTGTCGTGGCGAATTGCCAAGGTCAAGGAGGACCGGAAAACAGCGCCAAGAACCTTCTCGGAAGCTGTTTCGACCGTCAGGCCTTCAGGTCCGCAATGAGGCGTACCCGTACGCGCAAGGGGTTACCTGGAATATAGGACAGCGGGATGTCCTCGGCATCGAGAAGCTGGACCGTCTCGATATCCGCGCCCGCCTCAAGTGCACGCCGTTCTGCCATATCGCGGGCCTGAGCCAGTGCATCGTCGCGGGAAACGCCGTAGAAGACCTGGTCGCATTCACCGCTGACCTGCGCCATGGCGGCGCCGATGGCGTTTGCGACGCCTGCATGCTCGACCTTGATGACAGTCGAAACACCGGGTAGTTCATCCGGCACCAGCGCGGCTCCGCCGCCGACAGCAATCACCGGCACGGCGGCCGCACTGGTTTTCATCCTGTCGACCAGTTCCGCCAGCCTTCCGTTGACCCAGGCATCGACATTGGAGACCAGGCTGTTCGGCAGCTCCGAGACCTTGGAAACGTCTCCGAATTCCATGCGGTTCATACGAACGGCGACATCGGTCAGGGTCAGGGTGTCTCCGCCCTTCACCCTGGCTTTCTCCATAATACGGTAACCTACGCTTTGGGGCCCGATCCGGCCGCTGGCCTCATCGACGATCGTGCCGCCACCGAGCGCAATGGCCACGACATCCGGCATGCGGAAGAAGGTCGAGACGCCGCCGATATCGACCTTGGAGTTCGCTTCCCGCGGGAACCCGCTGACCAGTACGCCGGCATCCGTCGTGGTGCCGCCGACATCGAGTACGATCGCTTCATCGAGGCCCGACAGCATGCGCGCACCCCGCATGCTGTTGGTCGGGCCGGAAGCGAAACAAAGCACGGGAAAGCGAACCGCCTGGGAAGCAGGCATGACGGTGCCATCGTTCTGCGTCAGATAGAGCGGAACCCGCAATCCGCTTTCGGAGACTGCGGTCTCAAAAGCGGCAACCGTATCTCGAGCGAGCCGATGCAAGGCGCTGTTCAGGATGGTTGCGTTTTCGCGTTCGATCAGACCGATGCGGCCGAGTTGACTTGAAAGCGTGACCGACACGCCGGGGACGACGTCCCTGAGGATCGCGGCGGCACGCTCTTCGCATTCTGACGTCAGTGGTGAAAATACCGCCGTGATGGCCGCCGCAGTAACACCGCTGTCACGGATTTCGAGCGCCACTTCGCGCATGCGTTCGTCATCGAAAGGAACGATCTCCCGCCCGTCGAATTCGTGTCCGCCACGGATCAGGAAGGTTGGTCCCTCCACTTCGCTACGCAGGTCGGCTGGCCAGGCCTGCATCGGCAGGATGCTGTGGGCTGCAGGCAACCCGATACGGATGACCGCAACCTTTGACAGTCCGCGCCGCTCGATCACGGCGTTGGTGAAGTGCGTGGTGCCGATCATGATCGCACGAATGCCGTCCGCGTCAGCGTCGCTGCCGCCAAGAATGTGGTCGACGGCCGTGCGGATACCGCTGATCACGTCGGTCGTCGTCGCCGTTTTGATCGAGCGGATGATCCGGTTATGGTCGAGAAGAACCGCGTCGGTGTTCGTGCCGCCGACATCGATACCGATGCGCTTCATACCGTTTTCTCCGCAAAAGGCTGGTAGTCGAAGTCGAATCCGAAGGCACGCGGGCCGGTTACGGCAAGGCCTTCAGGGCTGGTCATGATCGGGTCGGCAGGCAGAGCGATTACCGCAACACGCTGGCCGTAGCGTAGAACCTCCGTTCCGATCGCTTCCGCCGTCTCCTCATCGAGCACTGTGATGAGATCCGGCACGCAGGCGATCCTGACACCATCCAGCCGGGCGACGGAGAACTCGTTCTGGAAGTCGATCTCCAGCCGCTGACCTTCGAACGCCCCGGCGCCGGACAGGACCGCACAACCACGAACAAAGCCGTCAGTGGTACGGCGGGACACGTCCTGAACCTTGCCGGTGAAGAGCAGAGCGCCATTCTCTGCCTCCAGAACGGAGGCGACGGGATTGGCCCCCGCCTTTCGGGCGTCCAGAACGGCGTTGCCGATACTGAGTGCGCGGCTGATGGAGTTGAGGATTGCATGGTCCTTTACCTCGCGCCCCGTGCGTGGGGCAGCACAGGTGCCGGCAATCGATCCCAGCTCGACAACCGTCTTACGGCCTATCCGCTCAACGCGGGTCGCATTCTCGGCGACAGGGATAAGCACGGCATTGTCACGGATATCGGCGATCGCGAAAGGAGTAACAGGAAGGCCACGGATCGCGAAGCTCGCCATCTGTGCCTCGGGAAAAGCCCGCCCCATCGTATCCGCATCGACCACCGGAAGGCCGAGTTCCATGCCGACGAGAAGCGCAAAAAAGGCATTCTCGCCGCCGATTTCGATCGACATGATCGCGTCGAACGGTTTCCCGCAGTGCTCTTCCATCAGGCGCACAGCCTTGCAGATGGCGACCGGCTCGGGAAGCCGTTCCTTGGTCACCAGCGGCGCACCCATGATGCAGACCACCGCGACGCGCGCGTCATCCGCCAGTTCCTGCGGGTCGAGCAGCGTCACTCGCCTGCCGCGCAGATAGTCCGCCTGGGCACACATCAATTCCAGATGAGGGTGATTTCCACCCCCTGTTCCAAGTACGCCAGCGCCGATCGCCAACGCCTCCAATTCATCGAATTCGAGTTCGCGCATGATGTTTTTCCGTTAGAAAATCTGGATTTATCTGGAGACCAGCCAGGACAGCGACCCGTCCCAGGAGAAGATCGCCCTGGACCCGCGATCGGGCGGCGGTTTGAGAGCCTGCTCGTGGGCAATGATCGTGCTGCCATCATCGAGCCGCCCGACGACCTGCTGCACCGCGCCGGAGAACAGGACTTCGGTAATGGTGGCCTGGATGGCCGGGCCAGCGACGGCACCATCGGAAGACGATGTCGAAACGGTCTCGGGGCGCACGACCACGGACACCTTCTCCCCGGCCTTGCGCTCGCCGATAACTTCGGCGCCGATGCCGTCGAATGGTTTGCCATTCACAAGCAATTGGCCACCTGCCGCGATCTCCGCGTCAATGAGGTTGGCGCCACCGACAAAATCCGCGACAAAGCGCGTCGCGGGCCGACGATAAAGGGTCTCAGGCACATCGAACTGCTCGACCCGACCGGCGTTCATCACCGCGATACGGTCGGAGAGCGTCAGGGCCTCTTCCTGATCGTGTGTCACCGCGACGAAGGTCAGCCCCAGTTCGCGATGGATCTTCTTGAGTTCCGCCTGCATCTGCTTGCGTAGTTTCATATCCAGCGCACCGAGCGGCTCGTCGAGCAGCAGAACCGAAGGCCGGACAACGAGAGCGCGTCCGAGTGCCACGCGTTGCGCCTGCCCTCCCGAGATTTCGCTGACCCGCCGGTCGCCGAAGCCCTTGAGGTTGATGAGTTCCAACATCTCGTCAACGCGGCGTGCGATCTCCTTCTTCTCCGTCTTGCGCATTCTGAGACCGAAAGCAATGTTTTCGGCCACGGTGCGATGCGGGAACAGCGCATAGTCCTGGAACACCATGGCGGTGTCGCGCTTGTAGGGCGCCAACCCCACCACGGACTTGCCCGCGATCCGCAGGTCGCCAGTGGTCGGCTCGACAAAGCCGCTGATCATCCTGAGCAGGGTCGACTTGCCGCAACCGCTGGGTCCGAGGATGGTCACGAACTCACCATCCAGCACGTTCATGGAAACATGGCGGATCGCGACGGTGTCGCCGTAACTCTTCGTGATCGCGTCGATTTCGACGGCATTGGTGGGCTTTTCTGTCATGCGGATGGGGCCTTGCTGGTTAGGCGCGTCTGTCGGATCACCCACAGCTGCGAGACAAGGCTCAGAAGCAGCGTGACGATGATGATCACGGACGACAGCGCGTAGACTTTCGGTGAAATCACCTGCCTCAGGGATGTCCAGATCGTGATCGGAAGCGTCTCCGTGAAGCCGGCGACAAACCAGGCAACGACGAACTCGCCGAATGCGTCGGTGAACGCAAGCATGAACACGGAGATCAGCGCAGGCCGGATCAGCGGTAGGACGATCTCGCGAAAGACGGTGAACTCGCTGGCGCCGAGGTTCATCGCTGCCTCGATGTAGCTGCGGCGAAAACCGAGGAAGCGAGAGTAGAGGATCAGCGTCGCATAGCTAGAGGTGATGGTGGTGTGGGCAAGTATGATCGCCGGTTCTCCCACCATGTCGGGGGCGGCCCGAAGCAGGATCACGAGGCCGAGGCCGAGCACGAGCTGAGGCAGGACGACGGGTCCAAGCACCATGCTCATCACCAGCGACTTGAAGCGGATCGGGAGCCATGCAAGCACCATGGCCGCGGGAAGCGCCAGCGCGGTCGAGAGGGCCGCGGAGATAACAGCCAGCCGAAGGCTTGTCAGCAGCGAGCCGACGAGCTTTTCGTCGCGCAGCGCCTCGGCAAACCAGCTGGTCGTGACCGCATCGAGCGGCAGGCCGGGGATCGGCTTGGCATCGAAGGCGAAGAGAATGATGACCGCGATCGGCAGATAGAGAAACAGGTAGATCAGGGCGGAATACAGGACGAGCAGAGCGTTTCCGCGCTCACCTTTCCGGGGCATCAGCCGGGCCATCACAACTTCTCCCCGCTTGCCTTGCGAAACCATTTCATCGAGACGGCGAGCAACAGGAACACCATCAGCAGCAGGACGATGGCGATGGCGGCGCCGGCCGGCCAGTCGAGGCGACGCTGGAACTGATCCTGGATGAGCTGAGACATCATCAATTGCTTGCCACCGCCGAGCAGGGCCGGCGTCACGAACTCGCCCAGTCCGAAAATGAAGCAGAATACCGCGCCGACGATAAGGCCCGGCATCGACAGCGGCAGCGTCACCTCCCAGAAGGCGCGCAAGGGGCCGGCATTGAGATCCTTGGCCGCGGCGATCCAGTTATCCTCGATGGCATCGATCGAGGCATAGAGCGGCAGCACATAGAGCGGGAGATAGGCGTAGACGAGGCCGATGGAGGTGGCGACGGGCGAATAGAGAAGGAAGCCCAATGGATGGTCGATCAGTCCCAGCGACAGCAGCGTCTGGTTGATGACACCGTTTTCACCCAGCAGCAATCGCCAGGCGGCAACGCGCATGACGATGCTGATCCAGAAGGGCGCGATGACCGCCACCAGCAGGATGCCCTTGAGCGCCCCGGCCTTCTTCGCGATGAAATAGGCAATCGGATAGGCGAGCACGGCGCAGGCAATCGTCACGAACGCCGCCGTCTGGACGGAAAGTGCAAGTGCCCGCCAGATGGCTCCGTTGGTGAAAACGGCGATGTAGTTGGCGAAGGTGAAGTCCGGAACCATCCGGTAGCTTTTCGTCCGCCAGAAACTGATGACCAGCAGCAGGATCACGGGAACCACAAAGAAGAGGCACTGCCAGAGCATGAGTGGCGCAAGCCCCGCCACTGCGAACAACCGGCTACGCCGGGCGCCTTGTTGCGCGGCCGCCGAAGCCGTGTTGCCGATTGCCTCTCCCGACGCCATCACGCGAACCTGTATTCGTTGCGCGCAAAAGCCGGCTTCGGATAGGCGAGCTTGGAATGGCTGAGCCCGGTGGCGACCATGGCGCGGGCGAAATGAAGGGCGACCTTGCCGGGATCGATCACGGGAACATAGACCCCGAAGCGCACCTTGAGCGCTTCCTCGATCGTCAGCGCCATATCGAAGCCGGTGCCGGTGCATCCCATGACGAAGGCTTCCGCACCGTCGCGCTCCACGCTGTCGATGCATTCGGCAATGATATGCTCGATATGGCTTTCATTGAGATCCATCACGCTCGCATCCGCCGAGCGGACGGACGCAAGATTGGCGGAAAGCCCGTAATGGCTCACGGTTCGCCTGATCAGTGAGAAGAAGGGCTTCTCAGTGATCACGACAGTGAAGCGCGTCGACAGCATCGCCGCCATGTGCAGCGAGGCCTCGCCTTCGCCGACGATTGGAATGGACACGAGTTCACGCGCCCCGACAAGGCCCGGATCGGTGAAGCAGGCGATCGTGCAGGCATCGACTCCGTCTGCTTCCGCTTCCTTCGCCAGCCTCATGACTTCCGGTGCGGCCAGCGTGGAGTCGAAGCCGCATTCGATCGATGAGGTACCGCGCTGAAGCGGCACCGCAGAAATCGTCACGCCGTCACCGGCGAAGGAGCGGTATTCCTTCTCGGCCTTGCCGACCAGTTCATCACTGTCGAGTACCGGTACGATGACACGGATATGCATGGGTTTATCCTTTCAAGCCGGTGGCAATCAGGCGGTCTTGAAGGTCTGCCAGGCGTCAGCCCAGGCCATGTCGTCAACCGGTGCCTGGCTCATCCCGCAATTGGAGACCCATTCCTCCATCATGTCGAGGCCGAGTGCCTTGACCTGATCGGCAGTCAGGAGATCCTTGACCTTCGCATTGGTCACCGCAAACTTGTCGGCACCCCAGGCCATCTGCTTCATCGCCTTGGCGCTGGTCATGTAGTTGACATAGGCGAGCGCGGAAGCGAGATGTTCTGTGCCACGGACGATCTGCAGCGTCTCCATCCACATCGCCCCACCCTGCTTCGGGATGACGAGATCGACATTGGCGCCGGCGAGCCGCGCGGTGGTGCGGACGTTGTCACTCGAAGAGCCCCATACCATCCATGCCTCGCGGTTCGCGAGGTCGGTCTTCACCGTACCCATGTCGCTCTGCAGGGCGTGCATATTGGGCCGGAACGCGATCATCTTGTCGAGGATCTTCTGAAGATCGTCACCGGTCGCGGTTTCCGGGTTTTTCATGCCGAGCCACTGGCCGGCCATCCACAGATAGAGTTCCGGCCAGTCGATGATTTCGACGCGGTTCTTGAGGCCTGCGTCCCAGGCCAGTTCGCAATCGCTTGCGGCTTCGGCCGAAATCTTGTCCGGCCAGTAGACGAAGCCGTTGACGCCGAACCGGGTCGGGATTGCGTAGACCTGATTGTCAAACATGGTCTCCGGACGGTTGCGGAACATCGGGATTGTCTCGTCCAGCGACGAAAGCTGTGCCGTGTCGATCGGCAGCGTCAGGCCAGCCTCGGCAAACTTCGAGGTCCAGACGGCATCCGGGTTGATCACGTCGAACTTGACGGTTCCGGCCTGGACAAGGCTCAGCTGTGCGCCGTTGCTCTCGGCTTCCTTGACGTTGAGCTCGATGCCCGTCAGCTCGGTAAAGCCCTTCATCAATTCGGGATCGTCATAGCCTGCCCATGCAAGCACATTGAGAGGCCCCGTCAGCTTCTGCTCGTTTGCGAAGGCCGGCTTGGCGAAATCGACCTGTGATGCGACGGCTGCAAACATCGCCGCATTGGCGCCATGGCGAAGCAGGTCGCGACGCGAGAGTTGGAAGGACTTACCCATGTTCTTGGTATCGGTCGACATTGCACGTTCCCTTCATCTGGCTGCCTTGCGGGCAGGCCTTTTTTGATTAGAAATCTTGCAGAAACAATAGAAGAATGCTCTTTCCCGGCGCCATAGTGACTGCAGTCACCGTGAGTCTGCCTGAAACGGCAGGCTTTTCTCCGAATGCCTTGGAGGCACGAAAATTGCATGTCGATCACCTGAGGTATCAACAGGTCACTCGAATGCCAAACACTCCAACACTCGCGACAGCCTTCCCCGTCGGCTTCGGCTCGCTTATGGCCCAGGCTCTGCGCGACATGGGAAAGCCGGAGTTCTACGAAAGCATGGTGGAGCTCGTCAGGCAGATGATCCCCTGCGATTTCTGGATCATCGCCCGCTACGACGCGCGCAGCAAACCGCTGATCATTTCCGAAAACGGCATGAACGTGAATGCGAAGACGCTCTATTCGAACAGGCTCTGGCAGCGGGATCCGCTTCCGCAGCATGCCGGGAGACGCGATACGCGTGCGATCAGCCTGCGTGAACTGCGCCGCGACGGCGCGCTCGATACCGTCTATGCCCGTTACCTCGACAGGACACTCGGCATTCAGGACGAACTTGCCCTGCTGTTCCCGATCAGCGGCGGCAGCTTCCTCGCCCTTTGCCTCGATCGCCAGCAGGAGGCTTTCACGGACCAGGAGCTGGCGCTTGCACGCGAGTTGCAGACCATCCTGGTGGAGATGCACCATCAACATGTCCTGCGCGCAATCGACAGGCAGGTCTCGCTGTTCCTTCATGACAGCGGCGTTGGCAAGCCGGAAATCATGATCCTCAGCGCCAACAACACGGTGCTCTACAAGTCCGATACGTGGTCACACGCCGCGACCCAGGCTTTCGAGCGGGACCCGTTGCCAAGCGAGATCGGATGCGGCGATATAGCTGCGACCGGTGGACGCGACGGCTGGTCGCTGACCCGAATGCGGGACGGCTCCCGCGACGCGATTCTGGCCGGAGCAGACGTCTATCTCCTGCGCCGCAACGCGGCCGATGTCGGCGACCGGGTAGCGGAATTTGCGCGTCTGCATCAGTTGACGGAGCGGCAGCAGCAGATCCTTGTCCTGTCGCTGCAGGGGCATCCGAACGCATCGATTGCCGAAAAACTCGGCATTACCGTTGGCGGCGTGAAGAACCACAAGCTGCGGCTTTACGAAAAGCTGGACATTACCAGTGAGCGCGAAATGATGTCCGCGATCCTCTGCCATCTTTGAAAAGGCCATTACGCCTGCCCGGTGCTAAAACCGGTGGTGACTGCAGCCATTATTGCCACTGAACAGTCCTCATGCTGTCCTGCCCCACGTTTTCAGGGAGCAGCAAGCATGACGTCCACGCCGATCGATACCGCCTTTCTATCCGTCGGAGACCTTGCCGATGGCTATCGATCCGGCGCTTTCACGCCGCTGGATGTGTGCCGTCAGGCTCAGGAACGACTGGCGCTGCTGGAACCAAAGCTCAACGCCTTCATCGATCCCATGACGAATGACGTGATGGAGCAGGCAGCGCGCGCCACGCGCGAACTTGCCAGCGGCGTCGACCGGGGGCCGCTCCACGGGGTACCTGTCGCCATCAAGGATATCATCGACGTCGCGGGAACCGAGACCGGCTACGCAACCAGGGCAGTGCGGCCGAAGCTTGCCACGGCCGACGCGGAATGCATCCGACGCCTGAGAGACACCGGAGCGATCATCTTCGGCAAGACCAACCTTCTCGAATTCGCGGCCGGCGTTGCACACCCCGACTTCGGCCAGACCAACAATCCCCACGACACGCATCTCACCGCGGGCGGGTCCAGTGGCGGATCCGCGGCAGCCGTCGCTGCCGGCATCGTGCCACTCGCCCTTGGCACGGACACCGGTGGATCCGTACGCGCACCGGCCTCCTATTGCGGCATCGCCGGCTTCAAGCCGGGTTTCGGAACACTTCCGCTGGATGGGGTCTATCCCCTGTCGCCCTCGCTCGACCATCTCGGCATTCTCGCGCGAAGCAGCGAAGACGCAGCGGTTGCGTTTGCGGTCATCGGCGCGAGAAAATCAAACAGCAGCCCGACAATATCGCCGGATCAGTTACGGCTCGGGATTGTTACCAACCAATGGAACCACCCGGCCATCCGGCCGGATGTTCGCCTTGCCCTTGACGTCACGCTTGGGGTTCTGGAACGCGCCGGAATGCGCGTCGTGGACGTCGAGCTGCCCTCTCCTGAGCTGATGGCCAAATCCCTTCTCGACATCCTTATGCCGGAGGCGGCTCTCGTCCATCGACAAACGCTTGCCTGGAACCCGGACGGTTACGCTAAAGGAACGCATGACCTCCTTCTCGCAGGGCTCACCTTGCCGGCGATTGACTATGTCGATGCAAAGCACCACCAGAATCTCTGGCGGGGACAACTCTCCAGCCTGTTCGAGACGACAGATGCGATCCTCGCGCCGACCGTCCCGTTTGTCGCTCCCGGAACGGACCCTGCCCTCTCGACAGAGGGCGATGACGAGATCATCTCATTAACGCATGCCAATCTCACCGGCGCGCCCAGCATCTCGATCAAATGCGGACTGGCGAATACAATGCCGGTAGGGCTGCAGATTACAGGCCCCTTGGGATCAGAGGAAGAATTGCTGGCGATAGCGATTTATCTGGAAGAGCTGCTGAAGTCTGTTCTGGTATAGAGATCCTGAAAATCGACCCCGAACAAAATGGCTGAAAACCGCTGGGTACGGCGAGTTCTCTTCACTCGCCGTACCGTCGGATTTCAATTTGCCGATGATGATGCGTTGCGACTCGGTCCTCGAAACTCTTGGGACCGGTTACCTAGAGCCTCAGCTTTCGCAGGAAGCGCTGCTCGTAGGCGGTGATGATCCGGGTGGCAAGCAGTGAGATCGCCAGATAGATCAACGCCGTTGCGGTCAGGATTTCGACGGGCCGTGCGGTGGCATCCGCAATCATCTGCCCCTGATACATGAGGTCGGCCATGCCGACTGCCGAAACCAGGGCGCTTTCCTTGAACAAGGTGACGCAGTTCGACAGAAGTGTCGGCACGGACTTCATGATGGTCTGTGGCAGGATCACATAAGGCAGGCTGACACGTGCCGGCAGGCCGAGCGCGATGCAGGCATCGCGCTGCTCCCCGCCGATCGCCTTCAGCGCCGCCCTGAAGCTCTCGCTGGAGATCGCTCCCATATAGAGGCTGAGGGTCAGGATGGTGGAAACCTCATTGCCGAGATCCACACCCAGCAATGCCGGCAGGCAGAAGAAGAACCAGAAGAGCTGGATCAGCACCGGCGTACCGCGAAAGATTTCCACGTAAGCACGTGCCACCCCGGCAACGAACGTGTTGCCGAACTGCCTTGCCAGGCTGACGCTGAAGCCGAGCAGAAGTCCGATCAGCAGACCGAACACGGTGAAATAGAGCGTATTCCCGAGACCCTTCAGCAATGCGCCGCGGTAGTCGTAAAGGAAACTGAGCGAGGTCGAAAAGTCGATCATGGCCACCGCTCCTTACGACTGCAGCCAGCGCAGGCGCTTTTCGTAGTGCCCTACGATCTGCGACAGCGGCAGCGAGAGAAGAAAATAGATGAGAGCCACGGTCGTGTAGATCTCGATCGGGCGATAAGTCTGCGTCGCCAGGCTCTTGCCCTGGTACATGAGATCGGCAATCGCGACGATCGCCACCAGCGCCGTTTGCTGGAGAAGACCGATGGTGTTGGTCAGCAGAACGGGAACGGCGGTCATGACGGCCTGGGGGAAAACCACGTAGAGTGTCCTCTGCATGGGCGAAAGGCCGAGCGCCGTGCAGGCGTCATAGTGGGATGACGGAATGGTCTGGATCGCAGCACGATAGGCTTCCGCATTGAATGCGGTGATGTTCATGCTGAGCGCAAGAACCGCCATGCTGAACGGATCGAAGTAGATGTTGAAGAAGATCGGCACACAGTAGAAGATCCAGATGATCTGCACCAGTGCCGGCGTTCCACGGAAAATCTCGATGAAGGCGACGGCCAGCCAGCGCGTCGGCCAGAAGCGTCCCATTGCCATCAGGCAGACGGCAAAACCGGCAAAAAGGCCGATAAGTGCGCTGATGACGGTCAGCTGCAGCGTGATGCTGAGGCCTGAAAGCAGCTTGGGAATGGCGTCGATGATGACTGAATTGTCCCAGGAGAAATTGCTGTTCATTGCTGCATCTCCCTACACAACAGTTTCGACATGCAGGATTTTCTTGAGGAATTCCTCGGTGCGCTGCTCCTTCGGAGCAGTGAAGATCTGCTCCGGCGTGGAATCCTCGACAACCTTGCCATCGGCGCAGAAGACGACGCGGGTGGCGATGCGCTTCGCGAACCACATGTCATGCGTGACGATCAGCATGGACATGGACTGTTCGGCAAGTTCAAGCATCAGTCCCTCGACCTCGGCCACCAGTTCGGGATCGAGCGCCGAAGTCACTTCGTCGAACAGCATGATCTTCGGGTCGAGAAGCAGAGCGCGGGCGATGGCGACGCGTTGCTTCTGGCCCCCTGAGAGCATTCCCGGATAGGCATTGGCGCGGTTTTCAAGACCAAGGCGGGAAAGAAGCTGCATGGCGCGTTCTGTCGCGGCGGCCTTGCTTTCTCCACGGGCGCGCACGGGCGCCAGAATGAGATTGCCGAGAACTGTCAGGTGAGGGAACAGCGTATAGTGCTGAAACACCATGCCGATCTTCGATCGCACTGCCGTATCTACGAAATTCTCTTTCCTGGGGTTGGCACCTGCTGCGAGATACCGGTTTCCCTCAAGCTGGATCTCGCCGCCACCGATCTTTTCAAGACCCATGATGCAGCGCAGAAGGGTGCTTTTTCCGCTGCCGCTCGGCCCGATAACGACAACACGCTCGCCTGGCTTCATTTCGAAATTGATGCCGTCGAGGACACGGATCTGGTCGCCGTAAGTCTTGACGAGATCGCGGATGCTGAGAAAGGAGGAAGAAGACATTCTGCGCGGGCTCCGTATCATTCAAGGGCCATTGCCGGAGCGCGTCGCGGCAATGGCTTTGAGAAGAATAGACTTACTTTGCACCAGCGAGATAGACTTCACCCCAATGCTCGAGCGAGCGCTCGACATCACCGAGGGCGACCTTTTCCTCGATGAAGATGTTCAGCACGTCGAGATCGCGCTGCGAGATGCTCGGCGGCAGGCCATAGCTGATCCCCTGCTTCATGAGGGCCGGATGAGCCTCGAGAAGAGCGACCTTGTCCTTATGGGCGACCTGCAGGAGCATGTTCGTGGTGGAGTCGGCGGCAGCGACATCGATACGCTTGGACAGCAGCGCGAGGTTCAGGCCGTTGGCGTCCGGCAGACGCACGATCTCGGCCTGTTTGAAGCGCTCGGTGACCTTGTGGTCCTGAGCGGAACCGGACATGACGCCAAGGCGCACGCCGGGCTGGTCGATGGTGGAGAGATCCGGATTGGGATCCTTCACCTTGTCGTTATCCATGAGATAGGCGAAATTCATCTCGTCGTAGCCGGCGATCGAGCTGTAGGCGATCGCAAGCGCGCGGGCCGGGGTGCGGTTCAGCGCCGGAGACATTTCCCACTTGCCGGCCTGGAGTCCGGCAACGACGTTGTCCCAGGTGGTATCGACGAATTCCACCTTGACCTTCAGCACTTCGGCGAACTGCTTGCACATGTCGAGATAGGCGCCGCCATATTCACCCGTCTTCAGGTCCTTCATGACGTAAGGCGGCGAGATTGCCGCTGCGCACCGCAGGGTGCCGCGGTCCTGTACGGCCTTCCAGAAGCCGTCGGCATGGGCCGACGTCGCCGCGAGGCCGCTTACGGACACGGCAAGACCGATGAGTCCTGCTCGCATTCCATGGAAGCATTGGGTGGTCATACGCTGCATTTTGGAAAATATGGTCACTGTTCGGTTCCCCTTATATTTTGATCGCTGTTTCCAAAAGTCCGTACATTAGACCGCAGAGGCTGGTTAATGTTGTTATATCATATAAACTGGCATGCAGCTGTCAAACGGGGTTTTGTGCCAAACCGGGTCTTCCGACGAAGATTGGAATCAAGCAATTGAAAAATAATAATTAAAATATGATAATGACGTTCACTTGTTCGCGATTTCGGCGGTTTTTAGGATTAAACACGTATCGTTTCGCTTGCCTGATCCTCAAAAATGTAATTTGTTATAAAAAATTATCAGAGGAGAAACAGCGATGAAAAGACACATGGGAAAGCGCATCCTCATAACCGGGGCGGCAAACGGAATTGGACGGGCAACCGCCGCGTTTTTCGCCAAGGAAGGAGCAGCACTTTATCTGATCGACCTCCCCGGAAAGGGGCTGGTCGATGTTGCGCAGCAGCTTTCTGCTGAAGCCAAGATTTCCTTCAAGGAAGTCTCGGTGACGGACGAGGAAGGCATCTCGCAGGCGGTCGAGGAGATGGTGGCCGCCATGGGAGGTATTGACGGCGTGGTGAATTCGGCGGGCATCGTCGCAGTCGAGCCCGCCCTCGATAGTTCCATCGAAACCTTCCGACAGGTCATCGAGATCAACCTCACAGGCACATGGATCGTCTGCCGGGCGGCGGCACGGAAGATGGCAACCAATGGCGGCGGGTCGATCGTCAACATCAGCTCGGTCTACGGCTTCCAGGGCGCACCCAACCGGACGGCCTATTGTGCCTCGAAGGGCGGCGTCGCGAACCTGACGGAGTCGCTGGCTGTGGAATGGGGTCCGCTTGGGGTGAGAGTAAACAGCGTCGCCCCAACCGGCACCCGGACACCGATGGTGCAGCGGTTGATCGATTCAGGCCTCTATAATGAGGAGGCGGTTTCGCGCCGTACGCCGCTGCGGCGTCTGGCGGAGCCCGAGGAGATCGCCGCCGCATGCGCCTTCCTGATCAGCGACGAGTCATCGATGGTGACAGGCCATCATCTGCCGGTCGATGGCGGCTGGCTCGCCAACGGCTACATCATGTGAATTCCAGACCGTTCCAAGGAGATAAATATGGTCAAGAGACAGAATATTTCATCGGGCTCCAAGTTCGAAGCGGCCTACAGCTATTCGCGTGCGGTCAAGGTTGGAGATACGCTGTATATTTCCGGCACGATCGGCATGAACTTCGCCACTGGCGAAATGCCTGGCGACGCAGCCGGTCAGGTTCGCCAGATCGTCAAGAATTTCGAGCCGGCGCTTGCCGAGGCAGGCGGCTCGCTGAAAGACATCGTGCAGATCACGACTTACGTAACCGCCCCTGAAATCTTCGCCGAGGTCGGTCCGGAACTGGGTGAGATCTTCAAGGGAATTTGCCCCACCAACGCAGCGCTTGTCGTGGCGTTTCCGGTTCCCGGCGTTCTCGTGGAAATCTCCGCGACGGCGGTCATCGGCTGCGAATACTGACAGCCGGGAAAGGATCAATCATGTGCAGTGCATGTGAAAGTGCGCTTGGTCTGGCCTATGAGGTCTTGCCGGAAACCGACATGGCGGATGCAGCCCGCGCGGCGCATGCCGCCGGGGAAGCCTGGCATTTCCACGTCCTCGCCCCGGTCTGCAAGTTCAATCCCAATCCCGGCGCCTTTACCTTCCTGCTGGAACTGACGGGACGCGGACGCAATATCTGCACCGTCTACGAGGAGCGTCCCGTAGGGATCAACAAGGAACTTCTGGCGCTGCTGCATGGAGCGGACGCGCTGGCGAAGACGGGTGCGGACACCTCGGTGTTCACGCCATCAGACGAAAACCTGCTCGACCGCGTGTCGCAGGCCGCAGCCGCGGGCAAGGCATGGCACCATCACATGATGTTTCCCGCCTGTGGCCTCAACGGTTCCGAGGGGAAGTGGCGTATTCTGGTGGAGATCGAAGGCGATGAGCCTTTCTCTGTCGATTACGACGCGGAGCCCATTGGAGTCCTGAACCGGGTCGAGCGGATCTACTTCGGTCTTCAATAACGAAGACAGATCGCTGCGCGAGAAAGCAGAAGGCCGGCGAACCTGTGTTCGCCGGCCTCTTTCATGGATATTGATCCGGCGGTGGCGCGACTTCCGGTCCGCCCTGCTCCTGCCGTTTCGCCTGACGATGAACGATGAAAAGTCCGGCCAGTACGATAATTGCCGCTCCGACGAGAATGTTGTTCGAGGGCACGTCTCCGAAGACGATGAGGCCGAGAACCATGCCCCAGAGAAGCAGGGTGTACTGGAACGGCGCGATGACGGAGACCGGAGCGAGTTTCAGCGATCGGGTCAGCATCATGTGGGCGCTACCGCTGACGATGCCGAGAAAGAGGATAGAAATCACGCCGAAGAGGTCCAGCGCTCGCCAGTCGAACAGCGCGAAGAAGGCGCCGATGACGATCATGCCGATCGACTGGAAAAAGCCGAGCGTGGTGTCCGGCGTATCGGCCAGCACCTTGTTCAGCAGCATGGCGAGGGTGAAGGAGAAACTACCGGTCAGAGCAAAGAGCGCCGCTGCGGAGAAGGAGGTGGTGGAGGGATTGAGTGCAATGACCACGCCGACGAAACCGGCAAGGATGGCGGTCCAGCGCCGCCAGCCGACCTGTTCGCCAAGGAGAAAGCGCGACACGAAAGCGACATAGATCGGGCTTGCCATATAGAAGGTGATGACATCCGCCACCGGCAGGAATTTAACCGCTGCGAAAAACAGGCCGGAATCGATCACGGTCAGAATGACACGAACCGTCTGTAGCACCGGGCGCTTGACATTACTGAACGGGTTTTCTCCCCGTTTCACCATGGCAGGCCCGAGGATGAGAAGCGTGCCGACAGCGCGGATGGCCAGCAACTGCCCGATGCCGAACGAGGCCAGCAGCACCTTGCCCAGCACGTCATTGACGGCAAACAGAAAATTGCCGGCGATCACAAGGGCAAAGCCTGCCCAGATCGCGTTGGGATGGCCGGGTGTCAGAAATCGCTGAAGTGCTGGCAGCATGCGGATCTTTCTGGATGCTGGCGTCGGCCCGGACCTTGGATAAAGTGATTTCGCGTCAGGTGCCGCTGAGTTCTATGGAACGTGCTTTGGCCGCTGCCACCGCTTCGGTCAAGTGCGGCGCGATACCGTCCGGTCCCATGAGCACCGCAAGGGCTGCTGCCGTCGTGCCGTTCGGGCTCGTCACCTTTTCGCGCAGGACGCTTGCCGGATCCTCACTTCGGGTTGCCAGAAGGCTGGCGCCGTAAATGGTCTGCAGGGCCAGTTCCCCGGCCAGTTCCTTGTCCAGTCCTGCCTTCACGCCTGCATCGGCAAGGCACTCGATGAAATGGAAGAGATAGGCGGGGCCTGACCCGGAGACTGCCGTCACGGCATCCATCTGGCTCTCGTCATCGATGAAATAGACCTTGCCGCAGGGGGAGAGCAGCTTTTCCGCGATAGCGGTCTGCCGTTGCGAAACCTGCGCATTGCCGCAGCAAACCATGGCGCCCGCACCGATCGAGGCCGGTGTGTTGGGCATGCAGCGGATGATGGCCGCCGGCGTGCCGACCGCCGCCTGCATGCCTGAAAGCGTGATGCCCGCGGCGACGGAAAGGATCATGGTGCCGGCAGCGGCCAGTGCACTGTATTGCGGCAGCAATTCCGCAACGAGGAAAGGTTTGACGGCAAGGATGATGACATCGGGGGTGAAGCCCTCGGGAAGCTCGGACACCGCGCTTGCTGACGCTCCGGCGGCTTCGGCGCGAGCCCGAAGCGTCTCGTCGGGCTCCACCACATGCATGCGCGTTCCGTCCGTCGGGGCAAGGCAACCTTTGAGCAGCGCATACCCTATATTGCCGCATCCGACGAGCAGGACGTTGAGGGGGTCGGCCAGGGCATTCTCTGTCATCGTTCCGGTATCCTGATGCTTTTCCGCCGGCGAGCCGGCTAGATATTACGCTTCGGCGCGGGCCAGATTGCCGAAGTAGATCACCTCGACGGCACGCAGTATGTCTTTCGGCTCCTCGTCGTAATCCTCGGAGAAAGTGCCCTCGCCGCTTTCGACGGTGATGGCCCAACGTCCGGGATGCGGATTGAACGCGCATTGAGGAAAGTTCATGTGATGGTGCCACGCGACGCCGCGCGCATCGACCTCCATCAGCCGCGTGAGAAGCGGGGAGCGGCTGCGAAGCTGTTCGTTGTCGCTCTCCGGGTGACCTGCATCGAGGATGTCGTCGCCGTGCAGCATCTTCACGAACTGCTTGTCCACCTCGGGAAAGGTCTCGGACGGAGCGAGATAGGTAGTGCCGTTGCTGTCGTCCTCGACGACGATGGCGTAGAGCCCGGCATTGGGATTGAAAGCGCAACCCGGCGAAAGCACATGCGAATGCCACGGCCGGTTCTCCCGGACGAAGCCCTCGACCAGAGGCAGGCAGTCGTCGATGCCGATCGACACATACTGGACATTACCGTGGGTGATGCAGTTCTGGCACATGATGGTTCCCGATCCTGATAGAGTTGAAGCCAAAGGGCGCTGCCCGCGGACACAGGAAACCTCCCGTGTCCGGAAGCGCCCTAGAGCGGATGACAGATACGAGCCGCGTCCAGCATGGCGGCATGCAGGTTTCGACAGGACCAGGCATCGCCCACCTTATAGAGGGTAAAGCCGCCCTCCGGATTGTTGACGATGGTCTGCGGTCTCGCATCCGCGAGCGCCCTGAGGTCGACCTCGCCGAGGTTGCTGGAGAGCGGCTTCAGCTCGAAGTAGAGCTCGTCATTGGCAAGGGTCCCGTTGTCTCCGACGACCTGATCGACAAGGACATCCTCGGTCTTGCCGCTGTAGGTGTTCTCGATCACCGCCAGCAGCTTGTTGTCCTTGCGCCGGATCGAGGCCAGACGCGTGTCCGTATCGATCCTCACATCGTTCTTGTAGAGTTCCGTCATGTGGGCACCGAGATTGGTGCCGCCGATTTCCCGGCCGAACTCCCGGTCCGGGGTCACGATGCGGACCCGCGCGCCCTTCGCCGCGACGAACTCGGCACAGGAAGCGGCGGAGGCAGTGCCGTTCTCATCGAAAATGAGGATGTCGCCACCGGTATTGGTCTGTCCCGAAAGCACATCCCAGACGGAAACGGCAAGGTCGGTGCCATCGAAATATCCGACATTCGGCAGGCCGCCGGTTGCGATGACAACGGCATCCGGCGCTTCCGCCAGCACGTCCTCCTGCGTTGCGTAGCTGTTCAGCCGGATGTCCACCTTGAGATGGCCCATCTGTGCAGCGAGCCAGGTGGTAATGCCGGAAAGATCGCGTCGCCAGGTGGCGCGCGACGCCAGCAGAAGCTGGCCGCCAAGTTCGCTTGCCGCCTCGAACAGCACGACGTCATGGCCGCGCCGGGCGCTGATGCGAGCAGCCTCCATGCCGGCGGGACCGCCGCCGACCACCACGACCTTCTTCTTCTTTTCGGCGGGAACGACGTTCTGGGGAATGGTCGCTTCGCGGGAGGTCGCAACATTATGGGCGCACAGCGCGTCGATGCCGCGAATGGCGCGATCCACGCAATAGCCGGCGCCGACGCAGGGACGGATGTTTTCCTCATCGCCGGCCCGCAGCTTGTTGATGTGATGAGGGTCGGCAATGAAGGCGCGGGTCATGCCGACCATGTCGACATATCCGCCCTGCAGGGCGTGGACGGCGGTTGCGGCATCCGTCATGCGCGCTGCCTGGAAGATCTTGACCTTGCCGGCAACCTCGTCGCGAATGGCCTTTGCCAGCGGCAGGTAAGCCGCCGAGGGAACCCACATGGTCGGCCAGATGCGCGCTTCCGACTGATAGTTGGTGGCCTGGGCGCCGACCACGCTGATGAAATCGATCAGGCCGCTTGAGGCATAGGTGCTGGCGATCTCGATGCAGTCGTCCTGCGACAGCCCGCCTTTGAGCATTTCATCGCCCGGCATGCGAATGCCGATGACGTAATCGTCCCCGACCCTGCGTCGCACGGCTTCAAGAACTTCGAGGCCAAGGCGCATCCGGTTGGCGAGCGAGCCGCCATATCCATCCGTGCGGTGGTTCATGGCCGGTGACCAGAACTGTTCGATCAGCGTTGCCGCCTGACAGGAGATTTCCACGCCATCGACATCGCCCTCGCGCACGCGTGCGGCTGCCGTCGCGTAGTTCTCGATGGTACGACGGATATCGTGATCCTCCATCGTCGCCGGAAAGGTGCCATGGATGATTTCGCGCAGCGGAGAGGCCGAGAAGGTCGGCAACCAGTTGGTGAGGTCCCAGCGCTCGCGCCGTCCGCCATGCGTCAACTGCACGGTACAGTGCGCGCCGTGTTCGTGGATCGCAGCGGACATTTTCCGGAATTGCGGGATGACCTTGTCGACGGAGCCGTTGATCTGCCCATAATAGAAGGAGTTTTCCGCCGAAACGGCGGTCGCCCCGCCAAACTGGGTCAGGCCGATGCCGCCTTTGGCTTTTTCAGCCTGATAGGCGATGTAGCGGTCCGTGATGTCGCCGGCGAGCACATAGCCGGGCTCGTGACTGGTGCTGAGAAAGCGGTTGCGGATTGTCAGGTTGCGGATTTGAAGCGGCTCAAAAAGACAGTCATAGACGCCCATGTCAGGCTCCCCATACGTTGAAAAGAAGCGCGCGAACGCGCGCGCTCCGGAATTTCCTGTCTGCAACGGTGATAAGGGCGCTCAGGTCAGCCCCAGCCGGTCCTTCATCTTGTAGAACGGGAAGACGAGACGCGCAGCGCGAACCTTGAACGACCAGTTCGGAATGTCCTGGCGCTGTTCGACGAGCGCAACCGGAATGTCGTCGAGGCTACGCTTGCCGGCCGCGAATTCACCGACCACCCGCCCGAGGTTCTGCGCAAGATTGACCCCGCGTGTCGAGAACCCGACCACACCGAATACGTTCGGTGAGACGCGTACCATATGGGGCAGATAGGTGTCGGTAATGGCGCAGTAGCCTTCCCAGTAATCCTCGATCTCCGCTTCCTTCTCCGAGACCTGCGGGAAAAGAAGCTGCATGCGTTCGCGGGCGTGCTTCAATCCGTAAGCCTTGCGGTTGCCAAAGGCGAAAACTGCGCCGCCTGCCACGAAGCGACCTTCCGGGTCGAGCCGTCCGAAGCCGCCGGACTTGCGCAGGTCGGTAAAGCAGAGCCGGGTGCGGATCATGCTGGCCTGCGTTTCGGCACTAAGCGGCCGCGTCGAGGCGTGATACAGGAAGACGGGGATGACCGACTTCTGTATGCCGGGGAAGGAATTGCCGGTATAGGCGTTGGTGGCGACGATGACGGTTCTCGCCCGAACACGGCCCGCGCCGCATTTTACCGTCACGCCACCGGCACCCTCGGTGATCGTGTCGACCGGGCTGTTTTCCAAGATGCGCACACCGGCATTGCTCGCCGCCCGGCCAAGACCGATCGCCAGGCCGTAAGGATTGACGGTGCCGCCCGTCGGGTTGAGCCAGCCGCCGATATAGCCGCGCGCGCCGAGCAGGTCGCCGACCGCGCCCTTGTCCAGCCACTGCACATTGACGCCAAGCGCCTTCCATTCGTCATGAACCTTCTTCACTTTCTGAAGAGAAGTTTCCGAATGCGCGGGCTGTACCCAGCCATTCTGCTCCGCCGAGCAGGCGATCGCATGGTCATCGATCTGCCGGAAGGCTTTCTCCGCGCCGGAGGAAACGAGTTCCGCCAGCGCCTGCCCCTTGCGCTTGCCAATCGCGGCCTCGACCGCCGAAGGCGTGACGGCACCCGGGAAATGCGGCACGTTATAGCCGCCATTGCGGCCAGAGGCGCCGTTTCCGACAATGCCGGCTTCCAGCAGGATGACCTTGAGACCGTTCAGCGCGGCATGCAGGGCCGTGTTCAGCCCGCAATAACCGGCACCGACGACGACCAGATCGGCTGTTTCCTCGCCCTGAAGGGCTGGATAGCTGATCACTGGTTCCTTGAGCGTTCTTTTCCAGACGACACCGTTCAGGCTGCTGTCGACGGGACTGACCATAGACATGGGAAATAACTCCTCGGCAATGTGTGAAGGAAATCAGATGAGGCCGAGTGTGCGGCGCGACCTGTCGAGGGCGTCGCGCGGCGGCGCCTTCAGATGAAGCCGGTCGCTTTTCACATAGCCCATGGTCCTGGCGATATCCGCCATGGTCTCCACGTATTTGAGCGCAACGCTGCTGGCGTCGAGAACGGTGACGCCGGTGCCGGTTACCTCCCGGTAGCCGGCCGCGCGCATCAACGGCCCGTAATAGGCGCAACCGACCAGAATAACCTCGGCGCCGTCGCGGATGCATTCCGCCGCCACTTCCTCGAACCGGGGGATGAATGTCTCGTAAGGATCCTTCACGGCGCTGAGCAGCAGCGCGCCATCGGATTCGGGCATGATGGTCCGCACAGGACGGACGATGGCCCGGTCGCGCAGCCCGTAGGCGAGCAGATCGTTTTCAATGGCAACCGTCGTCTTTTGCGAGACGGTGACCACGGCGAAGCGCTTGCCCATCGTCAGTGCAGCAAGCATCGACTGTTCGCTGACCGAGCCGATCGGAATGCCGAGCACTTCGCGTGCTTCCCACAAGGCATCGTTCCAGCAACCGAAGAAAACGGCGTCAAAACCGTCGGCTTCCGCCTGAAGCGCCGCTTCCACCATGTGAACCGAGTTGATGTGTTCGGCATAAAGCGAACGCGTGAAGTTTCCACTCTTTTCCAGAAAACGGAATTCGAGTTCGGTACCGGGATTCAGGACCGGGCGAACGATGGTATCCAGGCTTTCCCACAGGGGCTCCAGCGTATCGTTTGCAGTCGTCGGGTGAATCCAGCACAGCTTCATGATCGGCTCCATTTCCTAGCGAATGGCCGAAATGTAATATGTTATAAAACTTTTGCAACAAAATATCCGAGACCGTGTTAAAATCATCAAGGCTGCATATCGGGCTGTCGAAAGAAGGGGATGCTATTTTTGATTGTCCCTGCCATGATTAGACAAACACAGCGCGCCGATATATGTCACAACGAAATTGAGGTAAGTCTAGGGATTACATATGGCTGAGGCACTCTCGAATTTCTCGCCTTTTCAGCGCACCGAGACGCTTGGCGTCCGGGTCAGAGAACAATTACGTCACACGATCATGTCCGGGCTTTTCAAGCCGGGTGAGAAGCTGACCCTGCGTGCGGTCGCCGCATCGCTTGGGGTGAGTCTCACGCCGGTTCGCGAGGCACTTTTCAATCTCGCAGCAGAAGGCGTTCTTGAACTGGGGGCAAACGGATCGATCTACATTCCCCAGCTCGACGAGGAAAAGCTTCGCGAGTTGCTGAAGATCCGCTTTTCGCTCGAGGGACTTGCAGCACGCGAGGCAACGCCTCGGCTGACGCCCACGGACATTATCGAGATCAGCGCGCTGAACGATCAACTCATTGAGGCAAATCAGAAAAGAGATTACGCGCTGCTCATGGAGATCAACTGGAGCTTTCACTTCAGGATCTATGAGGCCTCGCAAATGCCTTTCCTCGTGCGGATGATCGAAAGCTGCTGGCTGCGCACCGGCTCCTATCTCAAGGTCATCTATCCGGACTTCGCCGTCACCGACAATGGCATATTGAATCACATCGCCATCATTCGCGCGATTCGCGAGGGCGACGCCAATGCTGTCGCCGATGCCATCGTGAAGGATATCGAAACCTCTTCCCAGGCCTATTTCGCCGCCGTGCGAAAGCAGGACTGAAGCAATCGCGGAAGCTGCGCGTCGGATTTACCGCCCTCGCCTCTTCTCCCGCCATCCTTCCCCGTTTTCCGGTTTGCCTGAAGGCCCGGCTCGAATCGAGCCGGGCCTTTGTTTTTGCGCGCTTGCAAGGCCTGCAGCGCCGGCGGGCTGGTTCCTTGCGACAAATTCCCACGTTCGCCACAAATTCTCCTTGACGCTCGAGTGATATAACAAATAACATTTCCCCATCATGAAGACCTCAAAGGGGAATACAATGCTTGAAAAAGGAATGACGGCGCTGGTCACCGGTGGCAGTGGCGGCATTGGTTCAGCGGTCGTGAAGATGCTTGCCGAATGCGGCGTGACGGCTATCGCGCTCTCCAATAACCAGGAGCAACTCGACAAGCTGAAGAGCATCGCAAACGTCGAGCCGGTCTTCATGGATGTGCGCGATGCGGAAGGGCTGAAGGCTGCCTTCGGAGCCCGTCAGATCGACATTCTCTTCAACGCAGCCGGTGTGCTCGGCGTCACCGGCACGATCTATTCCGTTCCGGCTTCCTCAGCCCAGCACATCATCGATGTAAATATCATCGGTATCCACAACGCCCTGTCGGCGGTGGTTCCCGGCATGGTCGAGCGCAACAGCGGCCACATCATCAACATGGGTTCGCTGGCCGGACCTTATCCGTCGGCAGGCCAGCCGATGTACAGCGCATCCAAGGCTGCAGTTCATAACATGAGCGCCAATCTGCGCATGGAGCTGTTCGGCACGGACGTCAAGGTAACCGAACTGCGCCCCGGCCGTGTTCGCACCGGCATGCATGCAGAGATGTTCGATGGCGACCATTCCCAGTCAGATGCGCTTCTCTACGATCCCTATGAGTGCCTGACGCCCGAAAACATCGCGGATGCGGTGCGTTACGTGCTCGCGACGCCCGGCAACGTCTGCGTTTCGCAGATCGAGGTCGTTCCGACCCATCAGGTTGTTGGCGGTACGAAAATGTACTCGCGCAAGTCCAGCCAGTAAGGGCGCCCAGAAACGGCGGATCCGGAGATCATCATGCCTTCAGCCTCGCAAAAGCATGTAGTTGTCGTCGGAGCAGGTATCGTGGGCATCTCGTCCGCGCTCTATCTGCAAAAGGCCGGCTTCAAGGTAACCCTGATCGACAGGGAGGAGCCCGGCAACGGCGCATCCTATGGCAATGCGGGGGCTATCGCCCCGCATGCCTTCGTTCCGGTCAACAGTCCGTCGATTCCCAGGCGGCTGCTGCGCCTGATGTTTGCGGGTGGCAGCCCGCTCAGCATCAACTGGATGTATGCGCCCCACATGATCCCATGGTTGACCCGCTTCCTGTCCCATTGCACCGAGCGGGAGGTGGTCCGCATTTCCGAGGCGCTCCACTCCCTGCTCTCGCGAAACATCGAATATGCCCTGCCGCTCTTCAAGGAGAGCGGCGCCGACCGCCTGATCAGGAGCGGCGGATACCTGCATCTTTATGAAAACGCAGCCGATATGCGCTCGCTTGCAACGGAAGTGGCGCTCTACAAGCGGCTGGCCGGGGATGTGGAGGACATCGGGGCGGACGAGATCCGCAGTCTGGAACCCAATCTTGCCCCCGTTTTCGAGCGGGCGCTCTATTTCACTTCTGCCCTGCATTATCTGAGCCCGGTCGAGGTCTGCGCCACGCTGGCACGACATTTCGTCTCAGGCGGCGGTACGCTGCTGCTCGATGATGTGAAGGCGATCCGCAAGCGCCCGGATGGCCGGATCGAGGTGGAAGCTTCGAGCCTGATCCCGTGTGATCAGGCAGTATTGTCGGCGGGCGCCCATTCCATGCGGCTTGCCGGGCCGGCTATCGAGAAACTGCCGCTGGAAACCGAGCGCGGCTATCACATCGTCTACGGCGGCTTCGGCGATATCATCAGCCGCACCTGCTCCAGCGCTACGGCGGGTTATGCCATGACGCCAATGAATGAAGGGCTGCGTTGCGCCGGCATGGTCGAACTCGCCGGGCTGGACAAGGCGCCAAACCCGGCCTGTCACGATTATCTCGACAGGACAGCCAAGCGTTTCCTTCCTGATCTTGCAGGTTGCGCGCCGACGTCGAAATGGATGGGTTTCCGCCCTTCCATGCCGGACGCCCTGCCGGTCATCGGCCGTTCCTCCGTCACCCCGGAAGTCATTTTCGCCTTCGGTCATCAGCATGTCGGCATGTCCAGCGGCTGCGTGACAGGTCGGATCGTCGCCACGATCGCGTCGGGCGAAAAGCCCCCGGTCGACATAGCTCCATTCTCGCCCAACCGTTTCTGAGCCAACCATTTCTGAGGAGGTCGCATGCTGCCCTATTTCGACAAACAGAAGATCGCTTCGGTCCTTAACGTCGATGAACTGATCGATGCCATGGAAAAGGCGCTGGTCGCCTTTTCGACCGGCACGGTCATTCAGCCGGTCCGCATGCGTGTCGTCGATCCGGAGGTCGGCGGCGATATGTGCCTCATGCCTGCGGTGACGGATATCTTCGCCGTAAAGCTGGTGGGGAATTACCCCCGCAATCACGACAAGGGTATAGACAGCCATAACGCGGTCGTCATCGTCTTCGATCGCGAAACAGGGCTGCCGCGTGCCGTCATGGACGGAACTTACATTACCCAGATGCGCACTGCGGCGGTTTCCGCCATGGCGGCCCGCCGTCTTGCCGCGCCCGATGCCAGTGTGCTGGCGATCCTCGGCAGCGGCGCCCAGGCCCGCGGCCATTTCGAGACGATGCGCCGTGTCCGCGATTTCAAGGAAGTGCGCGTCTGGAGCCGCAACCCGCAGCATGCGGAACGGTTTGCCTCCGAGATCGGCGCGACGCTCTGTACGACGAGTGAAGAGGCTGTCCGGGGCGCAGATGTTATAGCAACGACCACCTCGGCCAAGGATCCCATCGTCAAGGGAGAATGGCTGAAACCTGGCGCGCATATCTCCGCTGTCGGCTGGAACGGCCTCGACGGGCGTGAACTGGATGACGGTGTGATGAAGAACCTGATTCTCGTGGAAAGTCGTGACGCCGCCAGTCAGGAATCTGGAAACATCATTGTTTCATCAGCGAAAATTCACGCAGAACTCGGTGAAGTCCTTGCCGGACGGGCTGACGCGGACGCCAGCTTGACGACCGTGTTCATCTCCGTGGGCATCGCCACGGAAGATGCCTATGCAGCCAGCCTCGTGCTTTCCGCGATGAATTGAACGCAGGAAAACGACCTTCGTTCTTGCGCGGCTAAAGCATATTTGATAACAAATTTGTTATAACAAAATCGAAGTGGAAGGTCTGGCTTCCGCGGTCAATCAAAGGAAAGAAGATGAAGAACTCTCCGTCGATCGACGAGCGGCTTGAAATGCATCGCCGCATGATTGTTGTGCGGACGCTCGAGGAGCGACTTGGCGAACTGCATAAGGCCGGCAAGACTCGTGGCCCGATCCATCGCTGTGACGGTCAGGAAGCTGTCGGTATCGGCGCAACCGCAATGCTGAGCGATGCGGACTTCATCACCAGCACCCATCGCGGCCACGCCCATTACATCGGCAAGGGACTGAAGGTTGAGGGTGTGACGGCCGAGATCCTGGGCCGGGAAACCGGATATTGCGGTGGCCGCGCAGGTCACATGCTGATCGGCGATCCGTCCAAGGGCATGATCGGCGGCAACGCCATCGTCGGAGCCAGCATTCCGGCGGCGGCCGGCATGGCCCTGTCGATCCAGGTACGCGGCGGCTCGGAAGTTGCGATGTGTTTCTTCGGCGACGGCGCGGCCCAGACCGGCATCTGCCATGAATCCATGAATATGGCCGGCCTCTGGCGCCTGCCAATGGTCTTCGTGCTGGAGCACAACCAGTTCGGCCTCACCGTGCATCACAGCGTCCAGTCGCCGGTGGAAAATCTCAGCATGCGCGGCGCCGGCTATGCCATTCCGAGCGAGATCGTCGATGGAAACGACGTGGTAGCCGTCTACCGGGCTGTCTCGGCTGCGGTTGAGCGAGCCCGGCGCGGTGAAGGACCGACGATCATCGAGGCGAAGACCTACCGCATCGAGGGCTTCTCCACCTCGGACATGGGGGGCTACCAGAAGGAGGAGGATCTGATCGCCTGGAAGGAACGCGATCCGATCAGGATCAGCCAGTTATCTCTGCTCGAAGCCGTCGGAAAGGCCAAGCTCGACGAGATCGAGGCTGCGGCTGTCGCGGAAGTGGACAAGTCCGTCGAAGATGCGCTGGCGGCGCCTCTGCCGACCTTCTCCGTGTTCCAGCAAACCTCTCCCTACGCCAAGGCGGTGTGACATGACCAAGATGCGATATGCCGAAGCTCTCAACCAGGCGCTGCGTGAAGAAATGCTGCGCGATCCGACCGTCTTCCTCTTCGGCGAAGACATTGGCCGTTACGGCGGCGTCTTCAAGGTAACACGCGGACTGATGGAGGAATTCGGTCAGTCGCGGGTTCGCGATACCCCGATCTCCGAACAGGCTCTGGCGGCCATGGCGGTGACCGCATCGATGACCGGTACGCGCCCCGTTCTGGAGATCATGTATGCCGATTTCATGCCGCTCGTCCTCGATGCGCTGATCAATCAGGCATCGATCTACGAATATCTCTGGAAGGACGTCTCCATGCCCTTCGTTCTGCGCACGCAGGGCGGCGGCGGGGCTGGCGCGGGCGCACAGCATTCGAAGAGCCTCGATTCTCTGGTCGCCCATATTCCCGGCATCAAGGTCGTGGCGCCCGTGACCCCGGCAGACGCCAAGGGCTTGCTGAAATCGGCCATCCGCGACCGCCAGCCGGTCGTCTTCCTCGAACACAAGCTGCTTTACAATCTGCGTGACGATGTGCCGGATGGCGACGACGTGCTGGTCGAGATCGGCAAGGCCCGAAAGGTGACGGAAGGGCGTGACGTCTCGATCTTCGCAACGTCACGCATGGTTCTCGAAAGCCAGAAAGCGGCGGAACTGCTGGAAAAGGACGGCATCTCGGCCGAGGTGATCGATCTGCGCAGCCTGCGGCCGCTGGATATCGAGACCGTCACTCAATCCATCGCCCACACCCATAACGCCGTCGTCGTCAACGAAGGCTGGCGCTTCTGTGGTTACGCCGCGGAGCTGTCGGCGACCATCATGGAACAGTGCTTCGACGACCTCGATGCTCCCGTGGCGCGCGTGACCCTGCCGGACATGCCGGTTCCCTATAGCGAACCGCTGGAAATGGCAGTTCTTCCGAACGCGGCGAAGATTGCCGACGCTGTACGCAGCACCCTGAAATAAGGAGAACCGGTCGTGATCGACATTACCGTGGTGGGTGCCGGCGGCGAATACATGGAGTCCGTCGTCGTCGTCGAATGGCACAAGAATGTAGGCGATGCCGTTCGCAAGGGCGATCTCGTCGTCACCGTCGAGACGGCGAAAGCCGCGACGGAAATCGAGGCGTCCGCCGATGGCGTGCTGCGGGAAATCCGCGCTCCCGTGGGACAGGAGATCGATGTCGGCGGTGTTCTTGGCGTGATCGGCGATGCTGGCGAGGCCGTTGCGGCGACTGCAGATGAAGGGTCGGTGGCACCGGCATCCGCGGAGGCCGCCATGGTGGAAACGCCGGCTCCCTCGGTCGCCACCGATCGCCGGGGACGCATCGTCGCCTCGCCCCTTGCCCGACGTGTGGCCAGTGAACGCGGCATCGATCTTTCTTCCGTTCATGCCTCCAGCCCTTCGGGCCGTATCCGCTTGCGTGATCTCGATCATATTGCGCCGCAGGCTGCAAGCGCAGTGTCGACCGCACCTCCTGCCACCGCGGGCGCAGTACCGATCATCGACGCCGGCCTGAACATCGTCCGCCGCGGAACGGCAGGTGCCACGAAGATCGTCTTCCTGCATGGTTTCGGAAGCGACTCCTATTCCTGGCAGCCGCTTCTCGCCGCTCTTGGCGATGGATACGAATTCTGGCTTGTCGATCTTCCAGCCCATGGTCGCTCTTCGCCTCCGACGGCCGATGTAACGGTGCATTCCATGGCACGTTCGGTGCTGGAAACGCTTTCCGCCGCCGGAGTGGGCGAGTTCCATCTGGTCGGGCATTCTCTCGGCGGCGCTGTCGCCATGGCGCTAGCGGCAGACGGCCGGGCAAGCGTGCAGTCTCTTACCCTCTTGGCGCCGGCCGGCCTTGGTCCCGAAATGGATGGCGACTTCATCTCGGGCTTTGCGCGCGCCAGCCGTTCGGAAAGCCTGGAGCCCTGGCTTCGCCGGCTGTTCGCCGATCCATCCAGGGTCACCACCGGCCTCGTACAGGCAACTATGCAGGCACGCTCCGACGGGGCACTGCGCGATGCGCAGGTCAAGCTCGCGCAGGATGTTTTCCCGGATGGCACGCAGGCGGCAGATCTTCGTGAAACGCTCAAGGTGCTGCAGATGCCGAAGAAGTTGATCTGGGGCGATCAGGACAGGATCGTGCCCAAGCGACATGCCCTTGGAACCGGCGGTCTCGCAGCGCTGCACTTCCTGCCGTCAGTGGGACACATGCCCCATGCCGAAGCGCCTGCCACCGTCGCAAGGCTGCTGCTTCAAAACATTCGTTGCGGTTGTTGAGGGAGGCGGCCATGCGCGCCATCGTCACGGGAGCGACAGGGGGCATAGGGCGAGCGATCGTCGAAAAGCTTCTCGCAGAAAACATCCATGTCATCGCGACCGGCACCCGGGTTGAGGCGCTGGAGAAGCTTTCGGCGGAAACAGGCTGCGAAACGCGTGCGGTCGATATCTGCAAGCCAGATGCGGTCGAGGCCGTGCTCGGCGGGCTCGATGCCGATGTGCTGGTTCATGCCGCCGGAATTCTCGGCCCTCAGATGCCTATCCATGAAATGCCGCCGGATATGGTCGCGAGCATTCTCGACATCAACATTACGGGCACGATCAACCTCCTGCGCAGCGTGGTACCGGGAATGCGGGCCGCCGATAAGGGGACGATCATCCTGCTCGGCTCTATCTGTGGAACGGTTCCGGGCACTGGCCCCGGCGTTTACAGCGCCAGCAAGGCCGCGCTTCAGGCGCTCGCCGCAAACCTGCGATATGAGCTTTACGGGAACGCCATTCGCGTGAGCGAGATCAGGCTCGGCCGGGTCCGCACCGGCATTCACAACCAGCTCGAAAGCGAAGATGAATTCTATGAAGGGTTCGAATGCGTTCTGCCCGAAAACGTCGCCGAGACGGTTTTTCATATCATCGACAGTCCGGCCTTCGTGGATCTGTCGACCGTAGAGATGATGCCAACCCGTCAGGTGCCGGGCGGGGCCCGCTTCTCGACGGCGGTTTCAGAAAAATCGTGAGCGGCCTGCGCGGCGGCGAAAATTCCAGGAGATTGTCATGCCATCGATTTACTTCAAGCTCGCCGGCGAGGCCCACGAAATCGAGCTTTTCCCCGATCTTGCACCGCAGACCATAGGCAAGCTCGTGTCGAGCCTGCCCGCGAAGCTCGACATCCACTGCGCCAAGATCGCCGGCCAGCACATCTTCTGGCATGCCCCGATCGTTTCGGATATCGAGAAGGCACAGGATATCCTGACCCTGCCGGCCGGAACCTTTCTCTATTGGCCGGAGCGGCAGTTCCTTGAGCTGATCTATGGAGAACTGCAGGCCGAAAAGGCGCAGGTCTCCGTTCTCGGTCGGTTGACCGGTGATATCGCCTGGCTCAAGGCGTTCGGTCGCCACGTGGTTGAAAACCATGGACAGGGTGTGATCGAGGCAGAGTTACTGCCGGGTGAGGACCTTGAAGGTCTCGCTATTGCCCAGCCGGAGATTTCCGATCCGGGTCTTGCTGAACTGCGGGCAGCGCGCGAAGCGATGTGGACGGCTCCGCCGGAGGAATTCTTCGTTCTGATGCGCCGTGAGGGCATGATGCTTCCCTATGGCCCTCTGGCGATGGCTGAAGGCGAGTTCCGCAAGCTGCATGAACTGATCTGGCGACTGCGTGATAACCGGTACGGCGTGAGCACCGCGCAGCGCGGCGAAACCGCCGCCTTCCTGATCGACGCCTTCAACGCCCGTATAGACGGCTTCTGCGGCCTCCATGGCTGCGGCAAGGTACTGGAGCAAGCTGGAAAGCTGATGGCCAACCCCGCGACGGCTGAACAGGCCATCGAAGAAACCGTGCTCTACACCGGCCGCGCCGCGGCATGGCTGGACGCCTATATTCCTTGGAACGCCCTGAACGAAACGACACTCACGTCCCTGTCTCGTCAAGGCGTGCGTTGACGCCCGAATTAGCGATATCGCCGGTCCCTGAAACACGACCAGCAACCCTCTTGGCGGCCGTACCTGCATAAATGTATACAGCTGCGCGCTACTTCCACGCTTATCGCGCCATCGCGTTATAGGCTACAGGGCAGAACACCGTATCACCCTTCCTCAACGTCCGAGCTCGTACTTTCTGCTGCTTGCTTACCTAATACATGAGTGCCAAGCTGAATCAGCAATTTCACCTTGTGATTGAACGTTTGATCGGCGATCAACCATGAAATTGCAATGGACGGGACCAAGAGCTTGTCCAGACTTTTTACCCAATTCTGACCTATCAGTGGAGTGAACCCCTCGGGTGGAGTCGCCGTCGATATAACTTGCATTGAGCCGGTTGGAGAGCATTGCGCCGACAGTGGACTTGCCGCAGCCGGCAACACCCATCAGCACGATGCGTCGGATCGTATCAGAGCGAAGCTGTGATGCCGCCGTCGACATAGAGCACATGTCCATTCACAAAGGAGGAGGCATCAGACGCAAGGAAGATACAGGCTCCGGTAAGCTCTTCCACCTTGCCCCAGCGGCCGGCGGGAGTGCGCTTTTCCAGCCAGCCGGAAAATGTCGGATCAGCCACAAGGGCTGCATTCATCGGCGTATCGAAATAACCGGGGGCAATGGCATTGCATTGCAGTCCGTATTTTGCCCAGTCCGTCGCCATGCCCTTGGTCAGATTGCCAACGGCTCCCTTGGTCGCGGTATAGGGCGCGATCCCGGGACGGGCAAGGGCTGTCTGTACGCTGGCAATGTTGATAATCTTGCCGGTACCACGCGAGATCATGTGGCGCGCGACCGCCTGGCCAACGTTGAAGACCGTGGCGATATTAGTCAGTAGCAACTGTTCAAAAGCATCGGCGGGAAAGTCTTCGAGCGGCATGCGATGCTGGATGCCGGCATTGTTGACGAGAATATCGATGGCGCCGATCTCATTCTCGAAGGCGTCGATCGCCCTGCGCACGGCCACATGATCCGTGGCGTCGAAGGGAAGTGCGTGTGCCGCTCCAATGTCCTTTGCCGCAGCCAATAGCCGGGCTTCATCACGGCCATTGAGAACAATGTCGGCCCCTGCGCTGGCAAGGCCTCTGGCGAGGGCCAGGCCTATTCCCTGTGACGATCCAGTCACGAGGGCGCGCTTGCCCGTCAGGTCGAAGAGTTGCGTGCTCACATTTTCTCCCGGGTCTTCTCGTGGCTGATAGCGTGGTGGTACAAAAGGGAAATTCAATTGCACAGTTCAAGCAGACCGGCCGCACCGATGGCTGGCAGATCGAGCGCCGGCAAGAGGTCATTCTCATCACGGAACATCCGCCCGTAAAGCGCCGAATAAATGGCGATACCGGCTTCATGAAGCGTCATGTCGCAGCCGAACATCCGTCCAAGCGTCACCATCGGGACAAGGCCGAAAGGTACATCTTCCAAAACCCAGTTCGTCTGGGCCGTCTTCTGACCCCAGAACGAGATACCCCTCCCCTCAATCACTCGCGTGGCCTCGTGAACCGGCAGCACAGGTACATTGTGGGTGAAGTGCCAATGTTCGCGCGCAGTACGGACCTCGACGCCCAACGTTCTTGCAAGAGAAAGGCGTTCTGCATCCAGAGCGTCGATCAGCCTGGAAACGGATTCAGTGATATTGAGGTTGAAGTTCCATGTTTCGCCGTTTTCCATACGCGTGAAGTTGCACAGGCAGATGGCAAGATGGTTTTGCGGATTGACGTTGCTGACCGCGACCGCCAGCAAGCCGTCGCGCTCAAAAAACCGATCGCCGAAGAGGCGTTTGCAAAGAGATAAGCCGTACCCGGCGTGACGTCGTGGAACTGTGGCCATATCGATACGCTGGCGGATCGTCATGACCTTGAACTGCGCCTCACCACGTGGATTGCAGGTCGTGAGCGTCGTGCTCCAGGCGATTACCGGAATGTCGAGACCCCGTTTTGCGAGGCCTTTTTGCAGGTAGAGCGCGCCAAAGGAGCAGTGGGAGCTCACGATCACGCTCTGCTCCGGCCTGAGGAACGGAAGCACCGCGTCGAACGCGGCCTTGTGCTGGCTGCCCACCACTGCGACGATCACGACATCCACGTCATCGACAAGCGTCTTCGCATCGGCGGCAAGCGCAAACGTATATTGCCCTTCTATCTTGTCGGTAAAGGAGACGGTGTATTCGCCATGGGACACGTCGACCCACCGGCCCGAAGGCGACCACAATAGCGGCAAGTCGCCGTGATCGGCCAGAAACGCGGCCATCGACAAGGCAATCGGCCCCGCACCGACAATTCCTACTCGTATCGTCATGAAACTTAACTCCTGCAAATCATTCCGCGCGCGAAGGCGACCTACTTACGACGCCGCCCGAGACCGACCCAGATCTGGCTGCAGACGATCGGCACCGCGACGATGCAGATCATGATTGACGAGGCGGCTGCCAGCGTTGGCGACAGCCGGTAGAGAGCCTCCGCCCAGAGCTGCCTCGGCAAGGTGGGCATTGCCGGACTTGCAACGAAGAGCGATACGGACAGTTCATCGAACGACTGCACGAAGGCGAACAGGAAGGCGGCTGCCATTCCCGCTTTCATCAGCGGCAGCGAAATCAGCCGGAAGGTCGCAAACCGTGTGGCACCTAGCGTCCAGGCAGCCTGATCGAGGCGTTCGTCATAGGTCCGCAGCGCCGCCATTGTCGTGATGACGACGTAAGGCAATGCGAAAATCGTATGCCCCAGCACCAGACCTGCAGAGGTCTGCAGAAGACCGATACGGCTATACAGGTAGAACAGACCCACGCCGATGATGATCGACGGAAGTACGACTGGAATCAGGACCAGCATCAACAGGACGGATTTTCCGGGAATTCTCTGCTTGGCCAACGCATAGGCGGCGGGAATCCCGAGCGTCATGGCGAGAGTGGCCGTAAGCAGTCCAACAGCGACGGAGCGCAGAAGCGCCGCGCTCCAGGCCGGCGTGGTGAAAAATACCTCGTACCACTGCAAGGAGAAGCCCTTCGGCGGCCAGGAAAGGAACGTCGAAGCCGTAAAGGAAACAGGTAGCAGGATGAAGGCGGGCGCGGCAATGAAGGCGAAGACGGTGGCGCATACCGTCCAGAGAACCGGGCGTGACCGTTCATCCGAACTGCGCATCCGCGGTCCGCGTATTCTATCGAAAGCATCGCCTATCGCGCCGAAGATATCACCGGCTGTCTCTGCCATGCGCATGCCTACCTTGCGAACGACTCGGCTGTTGCCGCCACCCATTCCGCCGGAGGCTTGGCTGTGATCGCCCGTCAGGGTGGAAAGCCCCAGAACCCGGTTAAAGACAGTAATCACCACCAGCGTAGCGACAAGCAGCACAACGCTGAGAGCACCTGCAAAGTTGAGGTCAAACACTTCTTCGATCTGCTGGATTATCAGCTGCGAGATCATGACGTCGCGCACGCCGCCGAGAAGTTGCGAAGCGACGAAAAAACCAAGCGAATTAACGAAGACGATCAGCCCGGCTGCCACTATGCCGGGAAGAGACAGCGGCAGGTATATCCGCCAGAAAACCTGCGCCCCACGCGCGCCGAGGGTGGCTGCAGCCCGAGAGAGATTGCCGTCGATCGATGACATGACCGGGAGCATCATCATTATGGCGATAGGTACCATGGCATGGACGGTTCCGATGAGCACACCGGCAAAGGTATTGATGAGGCGCAACGGACTGTCGATGAGACCCATTGAAAGCAGAAGGCTATTGAGAACACCCTGATTGCTCAGCATGAGTATCCATGCCACCGCCCGTACGAGGAAAGACGTCCACAAAGGCAAGAGCACCCAGATCAGCAGGGCGGCTCGCGTCCCCGGCCGCACGATCGACAGCAGATAGGCGACAGGATAACCGGCAAGGATACAGAAAACCGACGTGAGAGCGGCGATCTTGACCGAATTCAGCAACACCCGGACGTAGATCGAAGATTCGAACAGCCTTGCGAATTGCGTAAGGGTGAAATCCCCGTTCTTGTCCTGAATGCCGAGGACCAGGACCTGCAGGAGCGGATAGACGAGAAAGACCAGCAGGAAGATGACTGCGGGCAGCGCAGCAAACAGCCAGATACGGTTGGGACCAAGGGAGGGAAATACGCTACTCCGCATTGTCGCCTCCCACCGCCCTGTCGTCGCGAAGCAGAACCGCATCGGCGGCGGCCCATCCGATGTGGACCGAGCATCCCGGCCGCAGGGGCTCCTGCGCCTCGAAGGTCAGTTGCAGGCTTGTCAATTCCGTGCCGCCCGCTGTCCTGAAATGGTAGCGCGTCACCGGGCCGGTGACGATCCTGGTCTCGAACGTCACCCCGATCGACGTGTCTGCCGTCTCTCCAGCTCCAAGCATGCGCACACGCTCGGGGCGAACGAGTAGCAAGCCTGTATCGCCAGCGGAAAGATCGTCGTTCTGGCGTCGGGCGCGCGCAGGGAAGCCGCCGGCATCTATGGTTGCAAATTCCGTATCGGCGGAGAGGAGCCTGCCACGCAACAGATTGGGGCTGCCGAAAAACTGGCCTGCAAACGGTGTTGCCGGGCGAAAATAGAGTTCGGCCGGCGTTCCGAGTTGCTCAATGCCGCCATCATTCATCAGGCAGATGCGATCGGACATCGCCATCGCCTCTTCCTGGTCATGCGTTACGTAGATGATTGTCGCACCCAGTTCCCGATGCAACCGCATGATTTCCATCTGCATGTGGTCGCGTAGCTTTTTGTCCAGGGCTCCGAGCGGCTCGTCCATGAGAATGACCGATGGCTCATAAACTGCGCAGCGTGCGAGGGCTATTCGCTGCTGCTGTCCGCCGGAAAGCTCCCTCGGCAAACGGTCCGCGACATGTGGCAGCTTGACCAGTTCGAGCACATCGCGAACCTTGCGCTCGATTTCCGGAGCGCCGAGTTTGCGCATTTTCAACGGAAACGCGATGTTCTCCGCCACGGTCAGGTGAGGAAACAGGGCGTAGTTCTGAAAAACGAGACCGATGTCGCGACGGTGGGGTGGAAGGTGCGTTGCGGGAACGCCATCGATCAATATCTCGCCGCTATCGGGAACCTGCAGCCCCGCAAGAAGTTGAAGGAGCGTGGTCTTGCCCGAGCCGGAGGGTCCAAGCAGTGTCAGGAACTCTCCCTTTCGTACGGAAAGGGAGGTCGGCTTCAATGCGACTACTTGGCCGAACCGTTTGCCGACATTCGAAAAAATGAGCTTTTCCAAGGAACCAACCTTTCTTGCCGGCCCGTTCGCGATTACCGGATAGCGGGGGCTTTCACCACGTTGATGAGCGGCTGGCCCGCCATAAGGCTGCGGATATTGCCGGCGACGGCGGAATAACGGCGCTCCGCGAGCTGCTCGGTCCAGGCCGAGGCATGCGGCGTGCAGACGGCATTGTCCAGCATGTCGAATCTCAGATCGCTCGGCGTCGTGCAGTCGCCGCGATGACCGGGGTTTCGGTACCACACATCAAGCACCGCCCCGCCGATGGAGCGGTTCTGCAATGCCGTGTAAAGAGCGACCTCATCGATCACCGGCCCGCGCGCTACGTTGATGACGACGCCATGGCTCTTCATCCGCGACAGAACCGGCGCGTTAATTAGGCCCCGGGTCTTGTCGTTGAGATCGCAGCAGACGACGACATAGTCAGACTGCTCGAAAAGATCGCCAAGAGCCTCCGGCCCCTTCACCCATGCGGCACCGTGCGACGGCGCACGATCTCTGGATGCGACAGCCAGTATACGCATACCCATCGCTTGCGCACGCGTGGCGATCTCCTTGCCTATATGACCGAAGCCAACGATACCGAGTGTTTTGCCGGCCACCTCTCCATGCCGGGGCCGGGTGAAATAGACATCCGACCACGTCTCGTTGGAGAACATTCCTGTCAGTTCCGCCCATCGAATTTCATGATTCAGCATGGCGAGGATGCAGTATTCGGCGATCGGTCCTTCGTGATGATACATGTTGCAGACCCAGGCATCCTTCGGCACGAGGTCGAAATCGATGGCATCGACGCCGACCCCGGTTGCCTGCAGGAGCTTGAAATTGACGCGCTGCGCATGCTCTGCCTTAAAAACGACGCTGAGCAACACATCCACCTCATGCTTGCCGGTGGGCGGCAACGGAGCTTCGAGATCGATGATCTCATAGGGAAAATCCCAGAATTTCTTGAGGCGATCGACTTGCGACACGAGCACACCGAGCAGACCAATTCTGATCACGGGAAAACCTTTCGATGACGGGAAGCGCGCGGGACAGGCGCAGGAAGCCAGCTGGGTCGGCGGCAAAATGCAACCGCCGGCCCGCAGGGCGGGCATGAGATTGATGCGGCCGCGATGTCAGCCGGCGAGCAGCCACTCGTTGAAGCGCAAGGTGGCTTGCGACGCGTTTTCCGACCAGAACTTGGTATCGATCGGAGCGATCTTCGCCAGGTTCTGTGGCGCGGTCGGCGCTCTATCGAGATTGGCTGGCGTGATGAAGTCGATTGCTCCGGGAACGGTGGGGCCGTAGCTCAGGGCCTCGCAGAAACCGCCCATGCGTTTGGCATCCAGCGCGAAGCTGATGAACTGCTTGGCAATATCGGCGTTCGGCGTGCCCTTCGGAATAAGGAAGCCGTTGCTCGTAAAGAAGCCGCGGTCCCAATTGAGCGTCAGCTTGCCACCGCCGGCGATGACGTCGAAAATGTCGACATTGTAGTTCGGGCAGATGCTGAGATCACCGCTGCCGAGCAGGGGCAGAACCTGCGCGTCCGAATCCCACCAGATATCTGTAACGGGTTTCAGCTCGTCGAGTTTGGCGAAGGCACGGTCCCAGCCCTCGGAGGTGGAGAGCACCTTGTAGATGTCCTTGGGATCCACGCCCGACATGCGCAACGCAATTTCGACATTCTCGTTGACGCGCTTGCGCAGTGCGCGTGTTCCCGGCGTTTTCTGTGTATCGAGAAGATCTTCCCAGACCAGTTCCCGACCGGGGAATTCGTTGGTCTGATAAGCCATCGTGAAGGCCACCGTCGCATAGCCGACCCAGCCGGGTGTCTTTGCATAGTCCGGCAGGGCGGCAAGCTTGGGATCCGAAAGGTCGAGCGGCTCGACAAGGTCTGCGACCTGCCAATAGGTATCGCCGCTGATTGCGCCGCTTACATCCCATTGATAGGAGCCGGACGTCGCCTGTACCTTGACCTCTGTCACCGGATTGTCGCGGCGTGCAACAAGGTTGACCGGAATGCCGGTCGCGTCGGTGAATGGATCGGCGAAATGGCTTTTTGCCGCCTCGATAGCGCTGGTGTTGAAACCGAGATTGAGCGTGCGAGCCGCATAGGCCTTGCGCAGCAATGCAGGTGCAAAGAGAGTTGAGGCTCCGAGCGCCAGAAATGTTCGCTTAGTGATACCGTTGGAGGTCATGGTTCGTTCCCTTTTTTTGTGGTGCACGCCATGGAATTCCGGCCGGAGCGTGCAAACCGGCCGGCTAGCACTCGTCAGGCGTCGGGGGCCCCGCGAGAATTCTCAGCAGATGGGCCGGCGTCCACACAGGGATCGTGCATCCCGGCGAAAGAATGAAGTTACGTTGGCCGGCGGTGCGAAACGATTCATCGATCTGATCTCGCAACTCCTGCGGCGTCATGCGACCGATACGCGTCTCATCGACACCGCCCATGATGCACCGGCCTGTCGCCTCACGGAGATCGGCAAGGGTGGGATTGCCCGCAATCCTGTCGGAAACGCTGACCACTTCGAACGGATAATCTTCCGTCCGGTCGAGACGGACGGCATTGCCGTGCACATGCAGAAAGCGCGCCATGCCGCCTGCGGCCTCCAGCAACTCGATCTCGAAGGGCTTCATGAACGTCTCGAAAACATCGTCGTCCACAGCCATCGGAGTTCCCGGCGCATGGGCGCTGTTGATGGCGAGAAAAACACCGTCCGCTCCCGCCTTTTTCATCTCCTCCATGAAGCGCATGAGTGTCGCGTTAATGGCGCGCAGGGCGCGAAGCGTTACGTCCTTGTTCGCAATGAGCGTTGGCACAGTAGAAATGCCCGCCCGCCGGACGATCTGACGCAAGGGATCGAACGTGGTGAAGACGATAGGCGTTTCCGGTCCGAGTTCATTTCGCAGAGACTTCACAGCCGCAATTTCACCGGCGAAAAGAGAGGCGCCCATGCCCTCTTCCTGAAACCGCTCGATATCTTCCGGACCGTAGATGCTTTCGACGCCTTCCGGGAACGGATACTGGAAATCGTTGACCATCTTGCAGATGTCCCAGTCATATTCCCGTTGGTAGACCAGATGCCGTCGAGCATGCTCCTCCCCGCCCAGCGTTTCCGTCATGAAATGCGTCCAGCAGGTTCGCGGTGCGCGATCCACCGGCTCATTTGCGACCGCCGCGAGAAATCGTTCTCTCTTGTTCATGAAATAACTGCCTCTGCTGAAATCAACTTCCATATCGATATGATACCGGTAACATTCCTGTCAACGGGTGACTTTGGATTATTTTTGACAGACTAGTCAGGCTATTTGACGAGGGAATTCGTTTTGCGCTATAAGTACTATAGTGGAGTTGTGATACCGGTATCTTTTCGGATTGCTTTGCCATGGAGACGCCATCACAGCGGAGACAAGATGCAAAATCCAACATCCAAAGCCACGATGAAGGACGTCTCACGTCTGGCGGGCGTCTCGAAAATGACGGTATCCCGCACACTGGCCGACCCGTCTCTCGTGTCGGCTGACACGCGCGAACGCGTGATGAGGGCAATCGAACAACTGGGCTACGTACCCGACAAGGTGGCGAGCGCCCTCTCATCCAGGCGCACCAAGTTTGTCAGTCTTATTCTCCCGACGCTGACCAACTCGAACTTCGCCGGCACCGCTCAGGGACTTGCGACCGCGCTGCGGGCAGAAGATTACCAACTGCTTATCGGCTACACTCTCTACAGTCTCGAAGAGGAGGAGCGCCTGGTCAGAACCATGCTGGCCCGGCGTCCCGATGCAGTGGTGCTCGCCAGTACGACGCACACCAAAGCGACGACTGAGATGCTGTTGCGCGCGCATGTTCCGGTCGTGGAAATATGGGATATTCCCGACCGGCCGATCGACTATGCGATAGGCTTTTCCAATTTCGAGGTTGGCCGACTTGCCGCCCGGTATCTGATTTCACTGGGCCACCGCCGTATCGCCGCGATGGGGCATCGCAATGATTGCGAGGCGCTCGATGTGCGTGGGGAAAACAGATTGAATGGCTTTGCTGCCGCCTTGCGGGAAGCAGGGCTGCCTGACGATCTTGTCGTTCGCAATTGCATTGCCCCCGCCTCCTATGCCCATGGCGCGGAGTCCATAGGCGTGGTGCTTGAGCGCGCGCCCGATGTCGAGGCGGTGTTCGCGGTTGCGGACATCTCGGCGGTTGGCGCCTTGATGGAATGCCACCGCCGTCACATCAAGGTGCCCGAACAGATCTCGATTATCGGTTTCGGTGATTTCGATATAGGCCGGCAATGTGTCCCGTCGATCTCGACGATACGTGTCGACGCGGAGGACATCGGACGTCGAACAGGTGAACATCTTTTACGGGTGATCGGGTCCGAATCCGGGCGGTCGGATAGTTCGTCTTCCCATGTGGAGGACGCTGGTTTCACGCTTCTTCCGCGTGAGACGACCATGTTGAAAGTCCGCACCGATACCGGTGTTACAGAGCAATTGGCCGATTGATGGCGATGGCCTCCATCGCGAAATAGGATGTGACCGTCTCCAGATCAAGTTTGTCGATCAGGCGTTGATAGACGTCATCGTAGCTCTTCATGTCGCGGGTCACGATCCTCAGAAGATAGTCGTAGTCACCGCCAATCCTGTAGAAATCCGTAATGTCCGGTATCGAACTGACATGCGCGCGAAAGCGCTGCAGCCATTCGGCCGAGTGGCTGCGCGTGCGGATCACGGCGAAAACCACAAGGCCGTATCCCAGCGCCTGTGCATTCAACCGGACGGTTTGGCTTTCGATGATGCCGCTTTCCTCCATGCTCCGGATACGGCGCCAGCAAGCGTTTTGTGAAAGGCCGACCTTTTCCGCCAGCTCCCGCTGGGACTGAGCCGCATCGCGCTGCAACTCTCCTAGAATCTTCGTATCAATTTCATCGATTTTTGGCATGATCTTTGGGTCAATTTCTCGAATATTGCCCACATGCCCGCATATTTTGAGAAAAACTCTCATAATTTCAATTATATTTTCGCGAGGTTCAACGTTGTCGCGCTTCGGGGATCACAATGAAGGCAATTTCCACACACTCGGCGCCTGCCGCAGTCGGGCCCTATTCACAGGCCGTACTCCACGATGACATGCTGTTGGTCTCCGGGCAGCTACCCATCGATCCCGTCAGTGGAACGATTTCCGCAAATGACCCGGCGGAACAGGCTCGCCAGTGTTTCGCCAATATTGCCGCCATCGCTCAGGCGGCGGGCACTGATATGGCGCGTTGTCTGCGCACGACGATCATGCTGCGGGACATGGCTCACTTTACCGAAATCAACACGGTCTACGGAAGCGTCTTCACTGAACCATATCCCGCCAGAATTGCATTTGGAGTCGCCGCCTTGCCGAAAGGCCGCGCTTGTCGAAATCGAGGCAACGTTCGCTGTCTGCTCTTCGCGGGAGGATGCATGAAAATGATGGAAGTACCTGAACTGGAATGGGCGGACTATGCCTCCTCCCGGAGGCCGGCTTTGCAGACTCTGAACCGTGATTGGGCAAATCACGCGATCGAACTGTTGCAATGTGACGGTTGACGTTCCGCCGATACTCATCTGATCAATCCCGGCCTCCCTGCCCTGAAGGGGATTTCGCTCTATCTGAAGGACGAATCCACACACCCGACAGGCAACCTGAAGCACCGCCTTGCCAGATCGCTGTTTCTCTATGGTATTTGCAACGGACATATTGGGCAAGCAACGACTCTGGTCGAAGCGTCATCCGGGTCGACTGCCGTATCGGAAGCCTATTTCGCCCAGCTTTTGGGCCTTCCCTTCATAGCCGTGATGCCACGCGCAACCTCACAGGTAAAGGTGAGCGCCATCGAGCGCATGGGATGACACCGCCATTTCGTGGATTCCTCATCGCAAGTCTATGAGGCCGCGGCGAACATAGCGCGGGAAGCAGGCGGTTATTATCTGGACCAGTTTACGAACGCAGAACGTGCGACGGACTGGCGCAGCAACAACAATATTGCCGAAAGCATATTTCGGCAGATGTCGAGCGAACCGCACGCCAGCCCGGAATGGGTAGTGATGAGTGCGGGTACTGGTGGCACAGCGGCAACGATCGGTCGCTACATCCGTTACAAGAGCCTGCGTTCGCGCCTGTGTGTCGCCGACGTGGAAAACCCGGTGTTCTTCGATGCGTACAGGAACGGCAATCCTGGCGCCGTCTCCACGGTTCCATCCCGGATAGAGGGTATAGGCCGGCCGAGAATCGAACCCTCGTTCATCCCGGGCGTGATCGATTGCATGGTAAGAATACCGGACGCTGCCTCAATCGCTGCCGCTCACATTCTGTCCGAGAGGCTCTTTCGTCGCGTCGGAGGCTCAACCGGTACGAATTTCATAGCCTTGCTGAATCTTGCAGCGTCGATGCTGCCTGAAGGGAAGGAGGGCTCTCTCATCACCTTGATCTGCGACAGCGGAGATCGTTACGCTTCGACCTACTACAACCCGGAATGGCTAGAAAACAACGGCCTCGATATCGCTCCATGAATAGCCCCGAGATTTGTAGACGCCTTCTTTCCTAATTTTGAGGCAGGAAGAGCATCATGAGCAAATCGAATTTCAGCGAAGAATTTAAGCGTGACGCTGTGCGCCAGATCACGGAGCGAGGCTATCCGGTCGCGGAGGTTTCGCAGCGTCTCGGGGTCAGCCAGCATTCCCTCTACGAATGGAAGAAGAAGTTCGCGGCGTCGAACACGAAGGGCAACGACGAGGCCGAGGAGATCAGGCGGCTGAAGAAGGAAGTGGCTCGCGTCACCGAGGAGTGAGATATCCTAATTTGAAGCCGGACAAGCAATCGATCCAGTGAATCGATTGCCCGGCGGAACGCGGCCGCGTATTTCGCCAGGGATGCAAAGTGATAGTCAAGCGTTCATTGCCCTGCATCGCTTGCAGTTTTCTGTGCGGACGATGTGCCGCCTCCTGCGGGTTCATCCCAGTGGGTTTTACACCTGGCTGAAGAACCCGCGAGCAGGCGAGCCAGCGAGGACAAGCGACAGACCGATCTGCTCCTGAAGGCATGGGAAGAGAGCGGCAAGGTCTACGGCTATCGAAAGCTGCACGACGATCTTCTCAACCAAGGCGAGATGTGCTGCCCGAACCGGGTCGCACGCCTGACACGCATTGCTGGGATCAAGGCGCAGATTGGCTACAAACGCCGTCCCGGCATCTATGGCGGCAGGCCTGCCGTCTCTATCGACAACACACTCGACCGGCAATTTGACGTGGTGGCTCCGGACACGGCCTGGGTCACGGACATCACCTACATCCGGACCTGCGAAGGTTTGGCTTATCTCGCCCAGGCGACAAATGCTTTGCATTTGCGCGGATGTCATCGATCTCTACTCCCGCCGGGTCATCGGCTGGGCGATGCAGAGCCGCCAAACCACGGACGTCGTGTTGCGGGCTCTGCTCATGGCTGTGTGGAGGCGAAAGCCGAAGAACAAGCTGCAGATCCACTCGGATCAGGGCTCGCAGTTCACCAGTATGGACTGGGCCTCGTTCCTCAGGCATCACAATCTGGTTCACTCGATGAGCCGGCGCGGCAACTGCCATGACAATGCGGTGGCTGAGAGCTTCTTCAATCTCCTGAGGCGAGAACGGATACGTCGCAGGGTTTACCGTTCAAGCGATGAAGCACGCCGGGACGTGTTCGATTACATCGAGATGTTCTACAACCCGAAACGCAAACACGTCAGGAACGGTATGCTGTCGCCCGTCGAGTTCGAGAAGCAGCAAAAAATCCAACCCAAGGGTGTCTACGAAACTCGGGGCTATTCTGACTTCCTCACGAGTCATCCCACAGAGCCGGCTTTTTTGCCGCTCGTAGCCAAGTCCTCGTGAGCTAACCCGAAAGGTGCAGTGCGGTCAAAACGGCGTTTGCCTCTGTCAGCTTATTGAGCAGATAAACTACCATCAGCGGCCTGCCCGCTTTGCACCTGCTGAATTGGGAATTTGTGTTTTCTGGGGGGATTTAGCGTTTGATCGCAGTGCTCTGGCGCAGCGGATCGTGGTTTTAGACTATTATTGGATACTGTAGCGCAGGAATTGGTGTTCGTTGGCGGTATTTGCACCTGCGGCCTTCAGGTTATGGTCGGCAGGACGAAGAGCTACGATCGCGAGGGAAGATGAAGTCTTGCCGCCAGCGATAAAATGGACTTTGTTTGGGAAGATTGGTTGCGGGGGCGAGCTTTCATCTTTACTTGCGCTCCAAGCAAGTAAAGATGGTTGCGGGTTTAAATCGCGCAATTTCAGATTATTTAACAATGGCTTCCAGGGATATTGTCATCCCGCAAGGCGAACTTTTTGCAACATGGGCATAGCTACCTCGCCTTCAAACCAGAAGGCGAGCAACCAGTGAAGTCCAATCACTGGTCGGCAGTCTGTTCTCGTTCCCAAGGCGCTGGCCGATTTATCAATTCGACCATTTCTGGAACCGATGCAGCCGGTTCAGATAAGCCCAAGCAAAAATCCGAAAACCCCTCCGGCGTTATGACAATCAAACGCCCATTTATCACGTCGTCTGCGAATCGTAGAATGGAGGTATGCGCAAACTCCGTCAGCGACTGACCGCATTGGTCGGCTGCACGCCTAACCACTGCAGCATCGGCTTCCAAAAGCCGTATCGTTATAATGTCTTTTGTCTCGTCCAAACGATGTACCCGATTGCGACCATTACGTTCCCCTTTTCTACAGCATAATCACTTCGTCTGACTACCGCTTTAGGTACACGAGAGTGCAGACGTTCGAACATATTAGTTCGCCCCTTCAGCTCCGCGTACTGAGTTTCGAACCTGTGCCGCCGTCCTCACTTGCCACTGTGGTTGAACAACTGCCACGCCGGCGAGAACCTGCAAGTGCTGCGAGCCGTTCCGGGAATGACGTTCATCGTTCCAACCATTTGCTTGAACTGCAGGACATCATACTCGGTGTCGCTCGCTTGCAATCTGGCTGTCCGTCGTCGAATGATTTGAGACTTTTTGGGCTTTGGAAGAATGGAGTTTCCGGCTCGGTCTGCGGGTTGATTTAAGCTGCTTTGGCCTGGTGGTTCAAGCGGCGCTGTTTGATGGTGTCTCGTTTGATCCTTTCGCGTTCGAGCAGGATGGTCTGACCGCGCCCGAAGTAGACTTCGGCCGGGGTGAGATTGTCGAGGCTCTCGTGATATCGGCGATGATTGTAGTGCTCGACGAAGGCCGCGATCTGCGCTTCTAGGTCTTCCTGGAAGAAGTAGTTTTCGAGCAGGATGCGGTTCTTGAGTGTTTGGTGCCAACGCTCGATCTTGCCCTGCGTTTGCGGATGGCCGGGAGCACCGTGGACCTGGTCGATCTTGTATTTCTCCAGCCATTCACCGAGATCGGAGGCGACGTAACACGGGCCGTTGTCGGACAGCAGGCGTGGCCGGTGCTCGACCTTGACCTTGTCGCAGCCTGATGCGGCCAATGCCAGATCGAGCGTGTCGGTGACGTCATCGACTTTCATGCCGGTGCACAGCTTCCAGGCGATGACGTAACGGGAATAGTCGTCGAGAATGGTAGACAGGTAGAACCATCCCCAGCCAATGACCTTCAGATAGGTGAAGTCGGTTTGCCATATCTCGTTCGGCCGCGTGGTCTTGTCCTTGAACTCGTCGTTGGCCTTGATGACGATATAGGCAGGCGACGTAATCAGGTCATGGGCCTTGAGCAGGCGATAGACCGAAGCCTCTGACACAAAATAGCTTTCCGTGTCGGTGAACTTCACCGCCAGTTCGCGTGGCGAAAGATCGGCATGATCCAGCGCCATGGTGATGATCCGGTCCCTGACATCGTCGGGAATGCGGTTCCACACCCGTGATGGCGCAGACGTCCGGTCTTCCAGACCTTCGACGCCATGGGTCTGGAAGCGATCATACCAGCGGTAGAAGGTCGGCCTTGGGATGCCGAGCTTGTCGAGGGTTTGCCTGGCCGACAGGTGCGCCTGCTCAACGAGCCGGATGATCTCAAGCTTTTCGGTAGCGGGATATCTCATTCCTCGTCGCCCCCATCCCCGATCATGCTTTTTTTGAGCAGGCGGTTCTCCAGGGTGAGATCGGCCAGCGCCTCTTTCAGGTCGCGGCTCTCCTTGCGCAGAGCCTTTACCTCGTCACTGGTCGCCGAGCGGGCGGTGTCGCCTGCAAGGCGCTTCTTGCCCGCTTCGAGGAATTCCTTCGACCAGCTATAATACAGGCTTTCGGTGATCCCCTCGCGGCGGCAGATCGCAGCGATGCTGTCTTCGCCACGCAGCCCTTCAAGCACGATGCGGATCTTCTCCTCCGACGAATGATGCTTGCGCGTGGCACGGCGGATGTCCTTGATCGTCTTTTCGGCCGCTGATGTTTGCGGCCCGGTTTTCTGTCTCATCTTCGCTTCCTTTGAATGAGCTACGATGAGCTGAAAATCCTCTCTTCTCAATTAAACCAGTTCTGTCTCAAGGGCGCTGATGTCCGACACGGATCCACTTGTCGACGTCGGCAACGTCGTAGATTTCGCCGAGTGGCAACAGAAAAACTTCAGTGCGAACGCCGCTGAAGTGTTTGAGAACTATCTCCCAGCGGGAAGTAGAACCACGCCCGGAGAAAAATTACATCTGTACGTCCGACATTTGCATTCGAGGATTCATGGTGGCCGTTAGTAGCGAGAGCCAACTTTCCCTCGGATCGTGGTCAAATGGTGATTTTGCCCATACAGCGGCCCTTAATACAGGCGCCGGCGCGGACGTCGATTTGCCGCCGGAGGTTCGCTTTCTCGGCGGCGTGGCAAAGCTGCTACAACGTCGACTTAGTGGTGCGGCGGATCACGAGGAACCCTCAAGGCCGGCCATCTTTCTGCTCCAACCTAATCCGATTGGCTTGTCTACGGATAGCCAGCCGAAGCGTGTCCCAATGCTGGATAATGGTTTGACCCCGGTCGCCGGTCGCCTTTGGTTCGTCGGCCAAGTCGTAGTATCCGGCAAGTACATCGAACTCGAGGATTCGGATGACGACGGTCTTTTTAATCTTATCTCGGGGCTAGGCCTCGGCACAGTCCCTGCCGTCCTGTTCGACCCAAGGACATCAGTTCCATCGGTGAGATTTTATCCTGCGGGACTGGATGACTTAGATAACTGCCAGCATGTAACCGTTGATAATCATTCGGTGACGCTATCAGAAATCTACGACGTCATAGATAAAGTTCATCAGCAATGCCTCATAACGCCGGAGGCCCAACCAAAGGCGGGCAAGCTTTGGAAGGAAAATCAGAAATGGTGGGCATCTGAGCAGGCTGAAGATCTGGTACAGCTTTATCTTCGCACTGGGTTAACTACGGCATTCCCAACTTGCACGGTTCGGCACGAACAGACAGGAATACCTGGCCGTCTGGATCTCGAGATCGAGCAGATCAACCCTCATGTCGATGGCGGGCTAATTCGCCATGCCGTTCTTGAGTTGAAGGTGTTACGCAGTTTTGGGAGTACTGGGACGAAGGTTTCAGACAGCGACACCCTTGCCTGGGTCGATTCAGGCGTCAGACAAGCTGCGTCTTACCGAGATGAGCGTGGCGCGCTCGCCGCCACGTTGTGCTGCTTCGATATGCGCACAGTATCGACTGGAGAGGCCTGCTTCGACCATGTTAGAGAGCTTGCCGCTACGCTTTCTGTAGACCTAAAGGCGTGGTATGTTTTCGCGACATCGGCTCATTACCGTGAAGCAACAACATCAGCGGCCGTTAGTCAGAACTAGCAGATCTTCCGAAAGATCAAACTGACCGCCTTGCTGAGCAGACGCACGCATTGATCGGCACGGTTCCACGAACTCAACTGTCCATCCCTGTGCCACTGATAGTTCTGCCAGGATTGTTGCGGTTTTAATATGGACGTCCGAATAGCGGCTGTCCCCCACCACCATCCACACTGATCCATCTTCGCGAATTCGCGTTTTCAACGCGCGGAGAATTGCTTCCATGTCTGCGAAATAGGCCCCGACCATTTGAGGTATTCGAGAGTCCCAGAGATCGGCCCGTCGCGTTTCAAGTGAATGACTAACGTCTTTAAGCGTCGAGGAGGCAGCGGGGGGAGGAGCAAATTCCCTTGATATCTGCACATGCGATGAAAGTGTTGATTCCCTCAGCCTCTGGTTTGCCAAAGATCCATTTAGATAACCAAGGACCCAAAGCTCAACGTTATAGACGTCGGTGTAGTCGAACGAATTCGGATAGGGTGGAGAAAAAACGCAGAGATCAACGACACCCCCGTTTTGCAACAATTGCCTCGAGTCACCTCGTTTGAGCTCATAGCCCGCGCATGCCCTTCGGGTATATTTGTGGATTTCCTCGATCGCCCGCTGTGCTGACCTGACAAATAGATCACTCACATCCTCCGCTGATTTTCTCCTGGTTTCCCATCCACGACGGTAGCGCCTCCCTTTGCCATTTACGATAATATTACTCACTTCGACTAGGATGCCTCCTAGGAGAACCTTGAACAGTCTGCGGTGAGAAGCATCGTCCAGCAGTTCGATCGCGCTAATAAAGGCGCAAATCCTTTCCGCAACAACTCGATCGAATATCCACCGCCCACCAATTCCAGGCTCTACAAACGTGGGCGGAAATTCGGCTAGACGCGTCTCGCTGTCTGTTTTGCGCCAGGACGATCGAATGATGGACCCGAGATCCCGGGCAAGGAGGTCAGCATTGTAGCTTGTCAGCTTCGCTTCAATAAGATCCGCCAGAAACGGGTTAACTTCAATGGTCTCAGGCCTTACGCCAAGGAACTGACACGATAAGGCGGTAGTCCCTGATCCTCCGAAGGGATCGACGCAAGTTTTTACCGGGATTTTGCTTTGAGAAACAGCCCTCGCTATAAGCTCCGGCGCGAACGATTCTTTAAAGTGCTTCCACTTCTGAAACGGCAATTCTTCTGCACCAGCATTTGTCCCCCAAGAGACCAATTTTCTGCCACGGGTCCAGTCATCAAAAGTTACAAGCATCTCACAATCCCCTTCATTGGATTGATAGAACGCTTTGGTTAATGTTCCATTTTGCACGCTTGATTGCTTTTCCGAATTTGCCGTCCTCAAATTACACCCCACGCCCGAAACCTCCCCTCCCCCCGTCATCTCACGCAGACCGAGCTCGGAAACGATACGCCGCGCGGCCTGTGGTGTGAGTTCGAGAGTTTTTGCAATAATACATAATTTGAATGCCGATATTTCAAACAGTAAGAAATTAATACTATGCATATATATTTCTTTATTATGCCGTGCGACAATGCTCGTTGTATGACATTCCTCCTCGCGAGGGCGTCTGTGGCGTCATCGGAAAGATATGCATTCCGCGTTGGCGCTTTCGGCCTTTCAGAGGTGCGACATTGAACTGCCGCCGCATCGTATATCCCTCGGACACGCCGGAAGATCCGCGCGAACGTGCGCCCCGCTTTGCACCTGTCGATTTCGGAATTTGTTTTTTAATGTCAGAGATTTAGCGTCTGATCGCAGTGCTATGGCGTACTGGATCGTAGTCTTGGGCTATTGTGGGATATTTTAGCGTAGGATTTGGTTGCGGGGGCTGACAACCGCTGTAATCGAACGGCCCTGAGATGTTTCGTCTGAATACACACAAGCGCTGGAATGCGCCAACAAATAACCGAATTCTATAATAAGGTGGCTTGTAAAGCGATGACCGCAAAAAACACGACACTCACTCTCGAACATATCGAAGACGCCGAACTGGTCGCATGGATGAGAGAGCAACTGGTACGAATAAAAGGCTTCCTGTTCGATCACGAAGCTGATGAAGAAATGATATCAGCTATCGACCAAGCGATTGAGGACAATGAGAATTGGTCTGATCCCGAAAACTACGATTTACTCAATAACACGTCTTCTGGATCATGTTAAATGCACCTTCTAAATTCTATAAATTTTTAGATTTAAATTTCAGACTCATGCAAGTATCGCCCCTGCCAAAGATTTATAGAAATAAAGGGTGTTGCTGTGCTTAAGCCAAAACGATAGCCACAATGACTGCCTTGAGATGTCATATTTGGGGCCGTGACCTGATAGTCCCCTTGTGGAGAGCGAGGCGGAGAAAGCGAACTTAAACTGTGTGTTCGGAACACATAGATGCAGTTCGAATCTCCTCCGGTGAGACGTGCGGGATAGTGATGAGGACTATATCTACTCTATAGCCCTATACACCCCTACAAAGTAGGCTGGCCAACGGGGACGGCCATCACCGTTGGCCCTCACGCAGTTCCTGACGCGACAAAGTGTGTCAGTACGATTTCTGTCATTCTGTCTTGCCAGATTGCTGGCCATACAGAATTCTGTTATCTGCTTGTTCACTTGCGCTGAAAAGAGGAACGGAATCATGGCGAACGGCAAAGCGACTAAAGCGCTGGCTTCTGCCAACCATCCCTCCGTAGAGAAGCTCGAAACCCTGAATTTCAAGGTTCCGGTCGACTTCAAGAAGGCATTTAAAGGATACGCCGTCGCCCAAGGTATGACGATGGTCGACTTGCTGCGTGAAGGGTTCGAACTCAGCAAAGCCAGCCGTAAGTCGTGATGCAGCCGATCAGGAACGGAACATAACATGTCCGCCATCGGCGATAGAACGGCTTGGATCGAACAACTGGATGTCAGCGATGTCCAGATCGATGGTCTTATCCGGATTGCAGGATATTTGCCCGAAGGGCGTCCGCCCGAGGAAGTCGTGGCGATGGAGAAGGCCGCCTCATATGGCGCGTATGCGGTATTCTTCGAAGCGGAAACGCAAGGTAGGCCGGGTGCACCACAAGCCTTCATATTCCTTGGCAATGGTCCGGCCGATGATCCGGCGTTCGCAGAACTGCACAAGCGGATCTGGAGTTGGGGCGGAGTTCCACTTCTTTATCGCCGTCTTCCGGGTCTGGTTCAGCTCTTCCGCTGCGCCCACAAGGCTGATTTTGTTTCGGCTTCTGGCGATCTCGTTTGCAAACCGGTCAAGACTTTGGCTCTCGCCGCACGCATCAACGCTCGCGAAGCTTGGTGGGACGCCGAGCGGCTTCGGAATAGCACCCTGTGGGATGACCCGGCCGCGTGCAAGCTACTGCTTTCCTCGTCCAAATCGGCGCATCGTCGTCTGGTCGATGCGGTCGGCGATCTGCATAACCGATTGAAACAAAGTGGACTGCTGAACGCTAGGCTTCGTCGTCGGCTGCTCATCCTCTCCTTGCTCATTGCCTATCTGGAAGAGCGTGGCGCATTGCCTGCGGACTTTTTCGGGCAATTCAGCGAAGGTGCCACTCGTTTTTTCCATGTCATGGCGGATGGCCCAGCACTGGTCCGAATTCTTCGCGCCCTTGAAACCCGCTTTAACGGCCATGTTTTCAGGATTGAGGAGGAAGACCGGGCTGCTCTTGAAAACAGCACCGAACTACATGGATTCAGCGCTCTGCTAGAGGCACGCGAGGAGGTTGGAGGCCAACTTAACCTATGGGCACTCTACTCCTTCCGCGATCTACCGGTCGAGGTTATCAGTCATATCTATCAACTGTTCGTCTCTGACACCGACAGTTCAGTTTATACGCCTCCCTCTCTTGTCCGATTGATGCTAGACGAGGCCTTGAGCTGGCGTCGGCTGGACCGGCTGATCGACCGGGGAGAACTTATCCTAGATCCGGCCTGCGGCTCGGGAATCTTTCTAGTCGAGGCCTATAAGCGACTGGTGCTGCACTGGCGAAGCCGGAACGGCTGGGCCAGGCCAGGCGTCGATGTTTTGCGCACATTGATCGAACGGCTTCGTGGGATTGACGTCGAAGGTGGCGCGATCGAACTGGCGGCCTTCAGCTTGTGCTTGGCGCTGTGTGATGCGCTGGAGCCCGAGGATATCCGGGCAAGCGTCCAGCTTTTTCCCAAGCTCACGGACCGAACCCTGATCGAATCCTGCTTTTTCGAAGCGAGGGAGAAAGCACGCATTGATGGCCCCGTGGGTGTTGTGGTTGGAAATCCGCCGTTTGAATCGGCCCTCAAGACCGAGGGCGCGCAGCGAAGCTATGCGCGTTTCACAGAAGCGCTCGGTGCCGGGGCAGACAAGCAGGTTGCTTATCTGTTTCTGCAGGAGGCCATGGAACTGCTGGCTCCGGGCGGCGTGCTCTCCATGCTTCAGCAGTACAACCTGATCTACAACGCCAGCTCCGCGCCCGTACGCGCCGCCTTCTTTATGCGTTGGGATGTGCGCGAAATCCTTGACTTCGTGTCGATCCGTGGCCTGTTCAGTAAAGGGGGTGCAGACACCAAGATCGTCGCCGTGGTAGCGGAAGCGAGCGAGGCGCCGCAAGATCGCAGAATCTTGCACGCGGTGTTTCGTCGCGCCGGACGTGCCGACGCCGAACAGGGTTTCGACATCGACTATTATGATCTGCACTGGCTGCCGCGCAGTGAGGTGCTGGCTGAACCTGGCCCGGATATTTGGCGCGCTGGTCTTCTCGGCGGCGCTCGGGCCTACGGCCTGGTAAAACGGCTCAAACGATATCGTACGCTCAAGCAGCATGCGGCCGAGCGCGGCTGGCATGTCCGCGAAGGATTCGTCGAGGGCCAGAAAGGCGTATCTCGCAGCGCGGATCATCTGATCGGAAAACCGCTTTTGCCCTCGGCCGCCCTGACGCTGAACGGCATCGACAAAAGCCAGATCACCGTTGTGCCTGACAAGCCGATCGAGGGGCCTCGTTCGGCCGAGCTCTTTACGCCGCCCATGCTTCTAGTCAGGGAGCATGAGGACTTGCCTCATGCAATCTGGTTGGCAGATTACCTCACCTTCAAGAACCAGATCGTCGGGTTCGCGCAGGCCCAACGCGATGATCTCGAAGTAGTCGCGCGCTGGCTGGAGGCGGAGTCGATCCCGCTACGCGCCTATGCCGCCGGGATCAGTACCAAGCTTTTCACCCAAAAGGCGACGAACGTCGCCGGAGCCGATGTGCTCGCCTTGCCCTTCCCCGAGGACGGCGATCTCGACCTCAGCGACAATGAACGGATCATCGCCGAGGATATCGTCTTCCAATATCGAGAGTTCATTCGCAAAGGCAGTGAATCCCACCTTCTGCGTGAGGACGCCGGACCGGCACTCGAAGACTTCGCGCGTCTGTTCTGTAAGCAGATCGGAGCAGTCTATCGTGAAAAGCCGCTGGTCAGCCTGCCTCCACGACGCTGGCCCGGCATCGTCTGCCATCCCTTTGTATTCGGGAGTGGGACGATTGACTGGGAAGGTGAGGAGTCTCTGCACGGGAAAGTCGATGCTCTTCTGCGCGAACAAAAGGGCGCGTCAGTCTCTATCACGCGCATCGCGAGAATCTATGATGGGCACTTCATCTTCCTGCTGAAGCCGGACCGCCTTCGGTACTGGCTGCGTTCAGTGGCGCTACGCGACAGCGACGACGTGTTGGCCGACCTCCGAGCGCAGGGGTTCTGAATGCTGGCGGATGATGACGGCGCCGATGTTCAGAGTGGCGGCTTCTCGCCTGACTTGCATCACCCAAAGGCTTGGCTTCACCAACTGATCGATTTCATTTTGGAACAGCTGCCTGCTTGGCGCGATCGACCCGGCCGACGGGCAGCGGATTCAGAGACACAGCTGACCTCACAGCTCTGCGCCCACCTGAACGGTGTTGCCCGGAAATCCTCGGGCTGGGACGTCCTCCAGTTCCGCATCGAGGAACCGGATGAAACGAAGCTGGCGCGGCGGATCGATCTGATCGCGGCACCGGCGGGAGAAGTCATCTGGATCGAAGGTCGGCGGCATGACGATTTCGACCCGCTCCTTCCCATCGAATGCAAACGTCTCCCTACGCCTAAGGGTAAAGATCGGGACAAGCGCGAATATCTTCGCGTGGCGAACGGCAGCACCGGTGGCGTGCAGCGCTTCAAAGCAGGCCTTCATGGCGCGGCGCACGAACAGGCGGTGATGATCGCCTATGTTCAAGCGGGCGGCATAGCGGCGTGGATCAAACGTCTCGATCGCTGGATACGCACCTTATCGCGTGCTGGCATATCGGGCTGGAGCCATGATGACCGTCTGAACACGGTCAGCCACGATGCACTTCGGCGGGTAGCTGTCCTTTCGTCTGAACATGAACGCGAACTCACTTTGTCAAGAATTGGTCTGCGGCATCTGTGGATCGAGATGTAGCGGTCCCAAGCATTTAATCGATACCATTCAGCAAGCGAACGGAATGAGGGCGCATGGCGGAAAGCTTCAACTATATCTCGTTCGGTAACTGGGAAAATGTCGAAGGGAACGTCGAGGTCTTTGATCGGGCGAGGACATATGTTCGAATAGCATTCGCGGCGCCGTAAGCAATGTCGGCTTTAGGGAAGTGACAATTGTCAGTCGAACATCCAACCTGACGGCGCGTTGCGAACCGGCCGGAACCGACCTCATATCGGCCGTCGAGGAACACTTTGCCAAAGTCTGAAACTTGGACATTCTTTGCCATCGACCTTCGTTTGTGACAGGAAGATTTGCCAACGTTCAGCCATCCTTTGCGGCTTCGATCGTCACCGGAGCGTCGTCGGGAATTGTGCGAAGCTCCTCGATGCTTGCGGCGATCTTTCCGAGCGGCACCTTTCCCGACCAATAGCCGATGGGGCCGTAGTAGAGGGCGATCCATTGGCCGGGCTGGTAGTAGCCGACCTCCGGGATCAGCGGATCGTCGCCGGGAGGCGCACCTTCCATCGAGAGCGCGACCGGCAACCGGATGACCTTTTCATCATATCCGGCATAGTTGTTGGCTCTCACGGTCAGCGGCAGGCGAGGAAGCAGGTCCGCCGCTGTCGGGTTGTCGTAGAGCTCAACCGTGAACGCCTTGTCACCGACGCGGAATACAACCTTTTCGCCGCTCAGTTTCCGCAAATGGGCGTTGTCGGAACGCGGCGTCTGCGCCTGAATCCCGCCAACAACGGCAAGGCCGGTGAGTGACGCTGCGGCGGTCAGCACCACGAACCTTCTCTTGTTCATCATCATTCCCTTCCCAGATCAGTTGCGAGCGATCAACGTGCCATCGGCCTGCAACTTCCCGCCGAAGACCGGAAACAGGCTGGCATCGCCATAGTTCTTGATGCGCTCGGCCGCCTTCAGAGCTTCCATGTCCGCATCGGAGATTTCAAAATCGACCGCGGCATTGCTGCGCATGTGGTCAGAATTTCCGGTCCTCGGCAGCGGCAGCAGGCCGAGCTGGAGGCAATAGCGGATGCATATCTGCGGGACGGTGACACCGTACTTCGCAGCCATGGCCGAAAGCTTGCCGTCATCCAGGATCTTGCCATGTGCGATGGGTGAATAGGCTTCGACCAGCACGCCCTTGCTCTGCGTGTAGTCGATCAGGTCGAAGGGCGTATTGCCGACATGGGCGAGGATCTGATTGACAGCGGGCTTGATGGTCCCGTTGTCGAGGATGTTGTCGAGATCGACCTGCTCGAAGTTCGAAACGCCGATCGCGCGCAGCTTGCCCGCCTTATGGGCGTCTTCCAGCGCGCGCCATGCTTCGAGATTGCCCTCGAAGAAGTGATCGCCCTCGCGGAAGTCGGTCCACGGCTGCGGGCTATGGATGATCATGAGATCGAAGTAGTCCAGCCCGGAATCCTTCAGCGAGCCGTCGATGCCGGCCTTCGCCTCGTTGTAAGTCTTGTAGGCGGCTTCCAGCTTGGTGGTCACGAAGAGTTCGTCGCGGGCGACGCCGCAGGTGCGGATGCCTTCGCCGACGCCGCACTCGTTGCCGTAGCCTTCGGCCGTGTCGAAGTGGCGATAACCGGCTTCGACCGCATCGCGCACGACCTGCGCGGCCTTGCCGTCCTCGATCATCCAGGTTCCGAGTCCGAGCTTCGGGATCGTCACGCCGTTGGAGAGGGTATAGGTTTCATCCAGGATCATGGTCTTGCCTTTCAGTCGGGGCTTTGGCCATGCGATCATGGCCGTCAGCCCATGGCTGATCGCCTCGCATGACATCTTGCGCTGACTGATATGTAGAGAAGCAAGCGCCCGCGCTGTATCCTTCGGATGTGCATTGCAAGCATGAAGTAGATTCATGATCGGCGGATGCAGGCGCCCCGACGAAGCTATCAGTCGCGATAGCGCAGCCGGTCGATCAGCAGGCGCATGGCGGAGCTGACCTGGCGCCGCCCCGAGTAGAACAGGTGAAAGCCGTCATAGGGTGGGCACCAGTCCGCCAGCACGCGGCGCAGGGTTCCGTCCTTGATGCTCGTGGCGACGTCCGGCTCCGTGACCATGCAGATGCCATGACCTTGCTTGGCGGCTTCGATCACCATGTCGCTGTCGTTGAAGATGAAGGGGCCGGAGACCTTCTTGACGATCTCGACGCCATCCTTCTCGAATTCCCAGTCATAGGGTGCCGAGTGCGGCATGTAGCGCATGGCCAGGCATCGATGCTGGTCGAGATCGGAAGGGTGCTCGGGGACCGGACGATTGCGGAAGTAGCTCGGCGCTGCGACCACCGCGAGCCGGATAGGCGGGCCGACCTTCACCGCGATCATGTCCGGGCCGACGAACTCGCCCATGCGGATGCCAGCGTCGAAGCGATCCTCAGTGATGTCCGTCAGGCGCGTTTCCGTGCTGATCTCGATCTGGATCTCCGGATAGTCCTTCACCAACTGGTCGACGACAGGCCAAAGCACGGTCCGCGCCGCCGTTTTGCTGGTGGTGATCCGGATGAGGCCGCTCGGCGTATCGCCGAGATGACGCAGTTCTTCGACGCGCGCATTGATCTGACCAAAGCCGGGGCGTAGGGCCGCCAGCAGCTTCTCTCCGGCATCGGTCGTGGTGACGCTGCGCGCCGTGCGGTTCAGGAGCTTGAGGCCGATGGATGCCTCGACGCGCCGGATCGTGTGGCTGATGGCCGACTGCGAGACGCCGAGACGGGCGGCGGCGCGGGTGAAGTTACGCTCCTCGGCCACCGTCATGAAGATGACCAGGTCCCCCAGCTCGTCTCGTTTCATCTCGCGTCCTCTCGATGTTCTCCCCCTTACATAGTCCAAATACGCGCGAGAATCCCGTGATCGGCCATTAATCCCATTCATGCACGCTATGAAGGTGCGGCGGTACTTCCCCGGACCGCCTCACGCTATCGTTCCGGTATTCATCACCAGCATCGCAATGGTGGGAGTGAATGCATGAAGCCCGCGCAGGACTTCCAGGGGCCTGCCATTTCCAATCGATAGAAAGGTTCGAGATGCACAATCGAAGCGATACCGACAGACTTCATGAGCACCATGACATTCCGAACGCCGGCCGTCGGCAACTGCTGACGATGGTCGGCGCGGGCATCGCGGTGGCACCATTCCTTGGCGCAGTGTCGTCGGCCATGGCCCAGACCCAGGACGGCGCAGCAGCTGCGGCTGACGCCAGCGCCTCCGGCCAGTTCAAGATCGGTGGCGACCTCACCGTCAATCGCCTCGGCTTTGGCGGGCTGCCGCTGTGCGGTCCCGGTGTCTGGGGCGAGAACGATCGCCGCGATGAGGCCATCCAACTGCTGAAGCGTCTGCCCGAACTCGGCGTGAACTTCATCGACACCGCCGATGCCTACGGTCCCTTCGTCAGCGAAGACCTGATCGCCGAGGCGCTTGCTCCCTACGAAGGTTTCGCTCATGGGGGCGCGCATATCTCCACCAAGGGAGGCTTCGTGCGTCCGAACGCCGAGACGGATCCGTGGGTCGAGGTCGGCGATCCGGCCTATCTGGAGCAATGCGTGCGCATGAGCCTTCGCCGCCTCAAACTCGATCGCATCGACCTGTGGCACCTCCACCGCGTCGATCCGGATGTGCCGGAAGCCGCCCAATACGAAGCCATGAAGTCGTTTATCGACCGCGGCCTTGTCCGGCACGCGGCGCTCAGCGAGGTGTCAATTGAGCAGATCGAGGCAGCACGGAAGATTTTCCCCGTCGCCGCGGTGCAGAACCGTTACAATCTCGCCGACCGGGAACATGAGGACGTTCTCGATTACTGCGAGAAGGAAGGGATCGCCTTCATCCCGTGGTGGCCGCTGGGCTTCGGCAAGCTGGCGCGTGCGGGTGCCCCGCAGGAGGAGATCGCCAAGGCGAAGGGTGTGAGCAACGCTCAGCTCGCAATCGCCTGGCTACTGAAGCGCAGCCCGGTCATGCTGCCGATCCCAGGGACGAGCCGCCTGGCGCATCTCGAGGAGAACGTCGCGGCCGCCGCCATCACGCTGACGGATGACGAGTTCGAGCAAGTAGACCGCATCGCGCGTCCACGCTGATCATCAGAAGCGCCGCCTGTTGAAGGCGGCGCTTGTCTGTTGCCAATGACCGAGATTCCAGCCGATCTGACCGAGTGTTCATTACTGCGCATCGTTCAGGCTCTCAAAGTCGGGATATCATGCAGCCAAATGCGGAAAGAGTCGGTGCTATAAATCTGACAGGGAGGCCAGCCGTCACCGCGGCCCGATGGGCGGTACCCTAAGCGCGATGCCGAAGCGCATCGACGATGACCTTGAAGGCGGGCAGGTTCTGGCGGCGGCTGGGATAATAGAGGAAATAACCGTCGAAGAACGGCGACCAGTCATCCAGCACCTGCACCAGCGCGCCTGAAACGATGTGCCGCTCCACGATATTATCAGGCACATAGGCAATGCCATAATCGCTCACCGCGGCGTCGATCATGGCGTAGGAGTTATTGAAGGTAAGCTGGCCGCTCACGCGCACGCGTAGTTCCTGTCCGTTCTTCTCGAACTCCCATGCGTAAAGACCGCCTGCGGTCTCGTGGCGCATGTTGATACAGCGGTGCCGGACGAGATCCTGCGGATGCTTCGGTACGCCATGTTCGGCGAAATAGCCGGGCGAGGCCACGGCCACCAGCCGCCAGTCCGGCCCGATCCGCATGGCGATCATATCCTTTTCGACGCTTTCCCCGAGCCGAACACCCGCGTCGAAACCGTCCTTGACGATGTTGCGGAACGTGCTGTCGAGGATCAGTTCGACGTTGATATCGGGATACGCCTTGAGCACCGGCTTCAGCTTCGGCCAGACAACGCTTTCGAGCGCGTGGTCGGAAAGCGTCAGCCGGATCGTGCCAGTCGGCGTGTCGCGGAACGCCGATAGCGCGGCGATCTCGTCCTCGATCTCCGCCATGCGCGGGGTGATCGTCTGCAGAAGGCTCTCCCCCGCTGGCGTCGTGGCGACGTTGCGCGTCGTGCGCGTCAGAAGGCGAATGCCCATGTTCGTCTCAAGCTGCCGGATGGCGTAGCTGAGGGTGGACTGCGCCACGCCGATCCTCGCCGCCGCTTTGGTGAAGCTCCGCTCCTCAGCGACGATCCGGAACCAGGTCAACTGGTTGAAGTCCGTCTTCTCCATGTGCCCTCGCCGTGTTCGCTACGCAGAGATTAATCGATGACATCGATTGATCCAATCAAATTGCGATGACTAATCGTTCCAGAGTCGACGACCTATATCCGTATCGAACCCGATAGACAGGAGTAAGCGGAGAATGGTTTCCGCCGTGGAAAATGCCGGTAGCAAGCCTGCCGCCTGGGGCGCCGTGCTTTCGATGGCGCTGTGCGTGGCGATGCTGATCGCCTCGGAATTCATGCCGGTCAGCCTGCTGACGCCGATGGCGGAGGGGCTGCACGCGACCGAGGGGCAGACAGGACAGGCGATCTCGATCAGCGGGCTGTTCGCCGTCGCGGCCAGCATGCTCGTCACCACTGCTGCCGGAAGGCTGAACCGGAAATGGGTGCTGATCGCGATGACGGGTTTCATGCTGCTGTCGCTGGTTCTGGTCGCCGCCGCGCCGAACTTCCTCGTGCTGATGGCCGGCCGTGCGCTTCTCGGCATCTGCATCGGTGGTTTCTGGGCGCTGGCGACTGCCGTCATCATGCGGCTGGTTCCGGCCGAAGACGTGCCGCGTGCGCTGGCGCTGATGTATGGCGGGCAGGCGATTGCCGCAGCCTTTGCCGCACCCGTCGGCAGCTATCTCGGCGGCCTGTTCGGCTGGCGTGAGGTGTTCTGGGCGCTGACGCCTGTCGTCGCCATCAACCTCGTCTGGCATGCGATCGCGCTGCCGTCGCTGCCCGCGCACCAGAAGCAGGATTTCCGGGCGATGCTCGGCCTGCTGAGGCGTCCGTACTTCATGCGCGGCCTGATCGCCTGCATGCTGTCCTGGGGCTCGGCTTTCACCATGTTCACCTATCTGCGGCCGTTTCTGGAGCAGGTGACGGGCGTGGACGTGACGACGCTGTCGGTCCTGCTGCTGCTTCTCGGTTGCGCCGGGTTCATCGGCACATGGGCGGCAGGCCGATTCCTGAAAGGGAACGTCGCCCCCTTCCTGAAGCTGCCGGCGCTCGTCATGGGCGGAGCCACTGTCGGGCTGCTGCTTCTCGGCTTCTCGGTCGTCGCCGTTGGCTTCTTCATGGCCATCTGGGGTGCGATGAACACCATGTTCTCGGTCATCTGGATGACGTGGATGTCGCAGAACGCCGATGACGCGCCCGAGGCAGCCGGCAGCCTGATGGTCGCGGCGATCCAGGCCTCGATCCTGCTCGGCGCGGTCATCGGCGGGCTGCTGCTGGACGGCATTTCCATCGAGGCGACCTTCATCGGCAGCGTCGCGCTGGCGGTGCTTGCGATCGCCCTGATCGGCGATGGCCAGCGCCTGCTGAAGCCGGAGGCGAACTGACATGAACCAGTCCGCACCGATCTCCCGGCGTCGATTGCTGGCGATAGGCGCCGCCGGCCTTGCCCTACCGATCTTTCTGCCCTCGACCACACAAGCTCAGGAAGGAGCGATCATGCGCCTCAAACTGACTTTCGCCGATCAACAGTTCACGGCGACGCTGGAAGACAATGCCGCGGGGCGCGAGCTCTTCGCCATGCTGCCGCTGGATCTCACGATCGACGACTATTCGACCAACGAGAAGATCGCCTACTTGCCGCGCAAGCTGAGCGATGACGGCAGCGCCCGCTTCGAAAACGAGGCGGTCGGCGACCTTTGCTACTACGCGCCCTGGGGCAATCTGGCGATGTTCCATGGCCCCTATCGCTGGTCGCGCGGGCTGGTCCGGATCGGCCGACTGGATCAGGGCGCAAAGCCTCTGCTGGTGCGCGGCGAGTTTCCGCTCCGCATCGAAGCGCTGACCTGACGCGCGGCGCTCGATCCCTTTCCCCAACCACAAGGAGACCCTGCCATGAACCGGAACACCGACTCTGGAATCGAACTCCATCATCACGGCGCGCCCGATGCCGGCCGCCGCAATCTGCTCAAGCTGACCGGCGCCGGCATCGCCACCTTCGGTGCAGCGTCATTTCTCAAAACTCCCAATGCAAAGGCTCAGAATATGTCACAGGAATGGGACAAGGTTTTCCCCAAGAGCGAAAAGGTCGACCACGAGAAGGTCACGTTCAAGAACCGTTACGGCATCACCCTTGCGGGCGATCTCTACCTGCCGAAGGACCGGGCGAATGACCGCCTTCCGGCCATCGTCGTCAGCGGCCCGTTCGGCGCTGTCAAGGAACAGTCGTCGGGTCTCTATGCGCAGATCATGGCCGAGCGCGGCTTCGCCACACTGGCGTTCGATCCGTCTTTCACAGGCGAGAGCGGCGGCGAGCCGCGCAATGTCGCGTCGCCCGACATCAACACCGAGGATTTCATGGCAGGGGTGGATTATCTCGGCCTGCATGATGCCGTCGACCGTGAGCGGATTGGCGTCATCGGCATCTGCGGCTGGGGCGGCATGGCGCTGAATGCGGTCGCCGCCGACAAGCGCGTCAAGGCCGTCGTCGCCAGCACCATGTACGACATGACCCGTGTCATGTCGAAGGGCTACAATGACAGCGTGACCCTCGAACAGCGCACGCAGGCGCTGGAGCAACTGAGCCGCCAGCGCTGGGAAGACGCCGAAAAGGGCACTCCGGCCTACCAGCCGCCGTACAACGAGCTGAAGGGCGGCGAGGCGCAGTTCCTGGTCGATTACCACGACTATTACATGACGCCGCGCGGATACCATAAGCGTGCGGTCAACTCCGGCAACGCCTGGACGATCACGACGCCGCTGTCCTTCATGAACATGCCGCTGCTGACCTACATCAAAGAAATCTCGCCGCGGCCGGTCCTGTTCATTCACGGCGAGAAGGCCCATTCGCGCTACTTCAGCGAGACGGCCTATGCAAACACCGCCGAACCGAAGGAACTCGTGATCATCCCCGGTGCCAACCACGTCGATCTCTACGACAAGGTGGACATAATCCCGTTCGACAAGATCGCCGGCTTCTTCAATCAGCACCTCGCTGCATAAAGCTGCCGGTGGCACTGGTGGCCCCTGGGCGACGCCGCCGCTAGGGCGCTCGCTCCACTAGCTGCCAGTCTGGATTCCACTCAAAGCTGGGTATTCAGTCCACAAGCCGAGCGGCAGCTTTGAGGGAATCTTGCGGCCCGCGCGAGCGGTTCGAATAGCCCTCAATCCGGAATCGCTATCCCATCTGATGGACGTGTCGAGCCTGATATCTTCATCCGCACAGCTTAACGCCGCGACTAATCCACTCTGATGGGACAGGCGTCCGCAGGCTGCCGTCTTGATTGCGCATCTGGAATGGGCGCGGATCGGGAAAGCCGCCAACTCCCATGGCCGCGCCGTTCAGTCCGTAAACTACGTTCGCCCGATCATACTGGATCGTCACCAGTGGTCTGCCATTCTGTGGGTGGGGGTGGCACCGAATGATGGCGGCATCAAATCGGAAATAGGGCCACCTATCGCCGTACTCGTCTCTGCTGACTTTGAAGCCTGGGCCATACTCGTTTGCCGCGATCAGATCACTGTTGATCTGTCGCAAATTGCTACTTTCAAAGGTTTGTGTCGATGGGGTGTTCATCTTGCCGCTTGGAGATGGCTCTTCGGAAGGTGTGCCCCAACTCCCGATTACCCACAATGACAGCAAGAGGCCACCAGCGATCCACCATCCTCGCCCCGTTCCTTTTTCGCCAGGTTGAGTCGGCTGGTATTTTTTCATTTCCTCATCGAGATACTGCTTTGCCAGTTTGAACTCCTGCGGCGTGATCTCTCCCTTCGCTCGCATCGCAGTCAGTTCGGCTAACGGATTGCTGGTATTCGACATACATCTACCCCTATAGATCGCTCGACTGATCTCGGGTGCTTCTCATCGCTGTTTCTTCCGCCGACGAGAACATGATGAAGCTGTCGGTCACTTTGTTCGCATACTTCATCATGGCGACCGTGTTGGGGGTGTCTCCCCACAAAAGCTCGCGCTGAATGAATTTCGCTCCGTAGCCGTTCTGGACTTCGGAGGTCAGGTTGACGCCCGGCTTGCCAAACTTCTTGAACATGGCGTCCTCCACCTGCTCGTAGAACTTTGAGTTGAACGACAGGCTGATCCGCTGCACCTTGCCGGTCTTGCTGATCACGAGGTTCATATCGGCAATCACGCCAGCAATTGTGACGGTGCCGTTGCAGACCTGCATGCCCGCATAGCCCGCACCGCAATCAACACCAAGCTTCTGCTTGATCGTCCGAGGCGTGGCCGGTGCGCCAACCACGATCCCCTTGAAATCGAACCACTGGCTGGTCGAGGCGGTCGGCACAGGCTGGGTATCTTCTCCACCGGCCTCCCGAAAATTGGCATTGGCGAACTGCGCCTCCATATACCGCCACATGTCGTTCACGGCCTCCTTGCCGTTCGTCTTCGCGGCTTCGCGGGCGAGCTTGTTGCATCTCGTATTCGCAACATCTGTCGCTTTGGGGATAGAAAGCTCAAGTGCGACATCGGCGTTTGCATTCAGCTCTGAAGTCGCCGTATTTGCCCAACAAGTCGTATAGGCATCCATCCGGTCATCTGCTCGCGCCGTGCTGATCATGACGGTCGCAAGCAGACTGGTCGCAATCAACTTCAACATCTTCGCTTTCCTGCCTTGGATTACAAATTCCCTGATGAAAGTAAGCTAATTCCTATTTCCTGCAAATAGATTACGGATTTTGGTAAATGTCTGAATTTACGTCCCTCACGTTACGCCGGTTGCCTCTCTACACAGGAGCGTGGAGAGCGGCATGGATGATCTGCGGAAAAGATTTGGACGGCTGGTCGCCGTTCATCGGCGCAAGGCAGGACTGACGCAAGATCAGCTTGCGGCTGCGGCTTCCGTCAGCGTCGATATGATTTCCAAGATCGAGACCGGAGCGACAGGGGCAAGGTTCCCCCTCATAGAACGGCTGGCGGAGGCACTACGGATCGATCCGGCGGAACTGTTCACAACGGAACTGCCTTCGACAAATCGGCGCAGCCCCGTTTTCACGGCACTCAGCATTCGGTTAGCCGGGCTGAATGACGACGATCTCATTTGGATCAATGGCGTTGTCGAAGCCGCGCTGAAGCAAAAGCGATAACGCGCTATCACGCAGGAAGATTTCGTGATCCGATTTACTCCCTAAGTAAATAATAACTATTTGATTTTATAAGATAAAAATCCAGAATTGGTTATGCAAACAACATTCAGGAGTTATGCGTATGACCAACAAGGACCCTTATCTCGACGAGAAGATTGCCACGATTGCCGACTTTGTCGGCAGGGACTTCATGCGTCTGGCACGGGAACTCCTGCAACTTCAGGAACAGCGATCCGATATGTTCGTTGAGGTGGCGGAGCAAGTCGGGATCGGGCGGCGCAAATCGTTTGCCCTGGCTCGCATCGCCCGCATCTTCAATGACCTCAACATTCCCGACGAACGGCTGAACCGCATCGGTTGGGCCAAGCTGAACCGTATCAGCGGTCACCTCGATGAAGACAACGCGCTCCATCTTCTGGCCTTGGCCGAAGATTACACCTTCTATGAGTTGGATGCGATCCTGAAGGGCAAGCAGCCGGTCGATGGGGCAAAGGTTCTCCTGCTCCACCTGCCTGAAGACATTCATTCTCGATTTCGGGAGGTGCTGATCAAGCATGGTGCCAGGCCTACGGCCAGCGGAGGGCTCTCCGGCAAGGAGCGCGCCCTGGCGAACCTTCTGGCAGAGCTGACTGATTCCTAAGATCTTGTCCGTATTGAAGGACGATTGTGCGATCCAACGTCTCGCCATGCCCGAAGCTGATCGCAGTTTCGGGCATTTTGCTGGTGGCAGCCAAACCGTCTTTTTCGTTAGATAACGGGTATTTCGACAGGTTGACCGCGTCATCCAGGATAGCTCCTGGCACACCAGCTATACCGCATTGTAAATAAACACTTTTTCTATCCTCTACTCTCCCTATCCTGATGGCCAGACCTGCCCGCATGGTGTCGGCAGGGGAACCGAGAGGCCGGAGCGATGTCGTCCGTGACGCGGCATGGCAGGAAGGGAACGGAGACGAAGGCTGAGCCTTCGCCTGACGCGTTTGTGCAATTAATTGCATTAACGCACATCCTTGCTCGCCAGGCTGCCCGTGAAGCTATCGCCGCCAGGAACGCCTCTCCGGATGCCGCAATACAGGAGAGTGACGCCGATGACCCCGCTTGATCTCAACCGCATGCTGACCCTGGAGGAAGCCGCCGACTTCGTGGCACTGAGCGACCGCACGCTCAGACGCAAGATCAAGGATGGTGATCTGATGGCGCACAAGTTCGGTCGTCTCTGGCGCATTTCCGAGAAAGACCTGCAGGCCTTCATCGACCAGCACAGGAAGAGCTGATCATCACCGTCCTGTAACGTTCTGATCTGGCAACGTAATTCCACTTATCGGGATAATGCCAGAGCCAACTTTGGACTTAAATTCGCATCGGTATTTTCCCGAATTTCCGCTCCTGACCACTTCTGTCCTGTCAGGGCCTCTCCCCTCACCTTCCGTCCAATTCTGACAACATCGAAAGGAGCATCGTTCATGGCAATCCGTATCATCAAGAGGGCTGTCGTCCGTAAGTCACCCGAAACTCTGGCTGATGTTGCCGGTCTTTTGGAGAAAGACGGCACGCTCCCTGGCAACCGTCGCCGCGATCTGATCTCGGCAATCAATTCCACCGCCCGACTGGCAGGACGCCAGGCCTTCGATATCCCCGCCGATGTTTCCGTTCTCCGCGACCTGTTCAAGACCCTTCACCCTGTCCAGGGTCGGATCAGTTCCAAGCGCGTTAGCAACATCCGCGCCGATCTCGCCGCCGCACTCCAGCATACTGGAGTTATCCCTACCCCTGATCCTGATACCGAACCCAGCATGGCCTGGCGCAAATTCCTCGACCATGCCACCGCGAAGCATCAGGCATGGTGCCTGTCGCGGTTCGCTCGCTTCTGCAGTCTTCGCCAGATCGAGCCGGCGAATGTCACTGATGCCGTCGTGCGGGACTTTCGCACCTGGCTTGATGTCCGTATCCTGACCAACGACCCCAAGAAAGTCGTCAAGGACACCGCGGTGGCATTCAATGCCATCATCAAGCGAGCTGGTCTCAACAACCCCTTGTTGACTACCGCCTTGGCCGGGCGCCATGTTGCCCGCCGCCTCGACACCTACCCCACTTCCCTTCGAGAAGACATCGAGCGCTACCTGAAACGCCTGCGTGAACCCGACCTGACCTCTGACGAAGGACCGCTCCGGCCGCTGCGCCCCACGTCGTTGCGCAACATCGAAGCACATATTCGCCAGGTTCTGGATGCCTCCGTCGCCGCCGGCTATCCGCCCGACCACTTCAAGACGCTGGCCGATCTCGTCGACATCGACGTCATCAGAGCGGCGGTTAGCCAGATGATCGAGCGGCGCGGAGGAGAGCTTGCCACCGGTCTCGGCAACATACTCGCGACGCTGCTGGCCATCGCCCGCCACTACGTGAAGGCAACCGCCAAGACGGTCAAGGGCCTTGAGATCGCCAACCGACAGTTCCATGCCCGCCGCGATACCAGTGAGCCTCGCCTGTCTCCCAAGAACGAACGTCGCCTGGAACAGTTCGATCTCGAGCGGAACCGCGAACTCCTGATCGAATTGCCGCACAAGCTCATGGCAAGAGCCGACAAACAGCCCGGTCGCAAGCACGCCGCCCTGGAGGCCATGATTGCAGCGGCCATCGCCGTGCTACTCGCGTGCCCCTTGCGCATGGCGACGCTCTCCGCGCTGGACCTGACGGAAGACATGAGCGTCATCGAAGAAGGCCGCACACGGGAATACCTCATCCACATCTCCGCAGAGAAAGTGAAGAACCGCCGGGAGATCGCCGCCGTCATTACAGGGCCGCAGGCGTCCATCCTGACACGATATCTCAAGCACCACCGCAAGCTTCTCGCCAAGCAGCCTGGTAATTGGGTATTTCCCGCCATCTCTGGCGGTCCGCGCACACCGGATCATTTCGGGGAGCTGATCAAGGGCAGGATCTTCAGGGAAACCGGTCTCGTCGTGCATCCGCACCTCATCCGGCATTTCACAGTAAGAACGTATCTCGAAGCGGTTCCCGGCGATTACGAGACGCCGAGGAAACTGCTCGGTCATGCCAGCCAGAAGATGGTCGCGACCGTTTATGCCCCGCTGGCGAGCCGGGCTGCGTTCAGGCGCTACGGCGACCTCATCAATCGCAGTGGCAATCGAACGAACAAAGGCACGATCAAGGGCAAGCGTAACAGGAAGCCGCGCAAATGACCGGTCCCATCGTTCCGCTGATCATCAAGTTCGAGGACTGGCCGGAAATCGACCGCAGGCTATGGGAACGGGCCTTCATTTCCGGAGGGCTGTTCGACACCACCGGCGTGTTCGCCAGTTGGTCGACCGGAACCCGCAGGCTTCATGGCCAGAACTACGGTGCGTGGCTGTCCTTCCTCCGGCGCAACCAGCCCGAACAGATCGACCTCACCCCGACCGAGCGCATCACGAAGGAAACCGTGATCGCGTTCATCGCCGAGGGCAAGGAACGCCTCAGGCTCCGCTCGATCTCCAATCAGGTGCTGACGCTCGCGGTCATCGCCAGGGGTTTTGAGCCCAATGGAGATTGGGCGTGGCTCTACCATGCGGCGCGGTCGCTCTACGAGCAATCCAACCCGCATCAGTTGAAGCCGCCCATCCCGATCGCCGCCGCCGACCTCTTCGAGTGGAGCCTTTCTCTCCTGAACCGGCTGGAAGACAGCCCCGTTTCAGATCCGGTGGTCCACGCCATGCGATTTCGCCAGGCGCTGATGGCCGGCCTGCTGATCGCCCGGCCTGTCAGGGTACGTGCGCTTATGGCCATGACCGTCAGCAAGCATGTCGAAGTATCGGAGCATGGCATAGCGCTGTGCTTCGCGGCGAAAGACATGAAGGACAAGAAGGCCCGGCGCATGCCGTTCCCCGAACCGCTCGTTCCCTTCATGCTGCGCTATCTCGACCACCACCGCCCGATCCTCCTGCGCCGCAGGAATTCCGATGCTTTGTGGATCGGCCAGCGCGGCAATCCCATGTCTATCGACAGTTTCACCTCGGGGCTTGCCCTGTTGACAGGGCGCGTCTTTGGACTCACCCTTCGGCCTCATGCCTTCCGCCATATCGCAGCGACCTCGATTGCCACCTATGCCCCGGAACATGCCGGCATCATTCGCGACATTCTCGGCCATGCGACGCTTCGGATGGCCGAGCAGCACTACAACCGGGCTACTGCAGTCGAGGCCAGCCGGAGGTTTCAGGAAGTGCTGCGCAACCTGCGCAGCGAAGGCCGCAGGCGGGCAAAGGCAGACCGGCACAGACACCGGAACAGTGAGAGGGAATGAGGGAGAACACCATGCGCGCCGCCATTTACGCTCGCTATTCCTCGGAACTGCAGCGTGAGGCCTCAATCGAGGATCAGCACCGCATCTGCCGCCGCCTTATCGACGAGCGCGGCTGGAAGGAAGCTAAACTCTATGCCGACCAGGGCCTCAGCGGCAGCTCGCACCTGCGGCCCGCCTACCAAGCGATGATGATGGATGCCCGCAAGGGTCTGTTCGATGTTCTCGTCGCCGAAGGCCTCGACCGCCTGTCCCGCGATCAGGAGCACATCGCCGCCCTCCACAAGCAGCTCCGCTATCTCGGCATTCCGATCATCACCGTGGCCGAGGGTGAGATTTCCGAGTTACATATCGGCCTGAAGGGCACGATGTCCGCCCTCTTCCTCAAGGACCTCGCCCAGAAGACCCATCGAGGCCTCGAAGGCCGCATCCGCGACGGCAAGGCCGCCGGCGGCATCTCCTACGGGTACCGGATTATTCGTGAACCGCTGCCCGACGGCAGCTGGACCACCGGCGAACGCGCCATCGACGAGCAGGAAGCCGCAGTCATCGAAAGGATTTTCCGGGACTATGTGAACGGCATCAGCCCGCGTGCCATCGCCGCCCGGTTGAATGCTGAGCGCGTCCCCGGCCCTGCCCGCGCATCCTGGGGCGCCTCCACGATCTACGGCAACTGGCGACGTGGGACCGGCATCCTCAACAACGAACTCTACATCGGCCGCATGATCTGGAACCGCCAGCATTTCGTGAAGGACCCGGAGACCGGCAAGCGTCAGGCCCGCCCCAATCCCGAGACGGAATGGGTGATCCAGGAGGTGCCGGAGCTTCGCATCCTCGAACAGGCGATCTGGGATGCCGTCAAGGAACGCCAAGGCGTCACACGCCGCGTCATGGAAACACAGGATCGTACCCTGCGCCCCGAGCGCGCACGCCGCACCCGTTATCTTCTCTCCGGTCTCCTCACCTGCGGCTGCTGCGGTGGAGCCTATACGCTGGTCGGCGGCCAGCATTACGGCTGCGCCAGCGCCCGCAACAAGGGCACTTGCGACAATCGCCGCATGATCCATCGCGACCGTCTGGAAGATCGGGTTCTCGGCGGCCTGCGCGACAAGCTCCTTCACCCAGACCTCATCGCCGCCTTCGTCGAGGAATATCAGCAGGAGTACAACAAGGCCATTCAGGCCGATCTCGCCACCCGGCGGATACGGGAAGCGGAGCTGACCAAGGTCGAGCAATCCATTGCGCAGATTGTCGACGCGATCGCCGATGGCATGTACCACCCGTCAATGAAGGAGAAAATGACGGCACTGGAGGCGCGCAAGAGTGCAATCTGCGGCGAACTGAGCGCGCTCGGTGAAGAGGAGCCCCTTCGGCTCCACCCCGGCCTGAGCAGCATCTACCGCCGCAAGGTCGCGGCCTTGACGGAAGCGCTGAACAAGGACGAGCTTGCCCGCAGCGAGGCGGTCGAGGTTTTGCGCGGCCTGGTCAGCACGATCCGGTTGACGCCGGACGATAGCGGCGAGCTTGAGATCGAGCTGGTTGGCGAACTCGGGGCAATCATGCTACTTGGGGAAGCCGACGACAAAAAGCCTCGCTACCGGGGTAACGAGGCTTATTCGATAACACTGGTTGCGGGGGCAGGATTTGAACCTGCGGCCTTCAGGTTATGAGCCTGACGAGCTACCGGGCTGCTCCACCCCGCGTCCTGTAGGTAAACCGCGAAGCGGTTTATCCGGTGTGCAAAACCGTTTGGGTTTTGTCACGGTAGCGTCACCGGTTTGGCGGTGATGCCTGTGCCGGAGCAAATTGCCGAAGGCTGTCTGCTCCTGTAAGGGACGCCCCGTTATACATCGGGTGCGTTGAAGTTTCATACTGTATATAGGGCCTTAAAGCAGAAAGGACCGCTTTGGGCGGCCCTTTTGTTTCGGCTCGGGCCGTCATTTCATGATGAGAAGATGTTGCTTTGATCTTTTCACATGCCGCTTTGCGGACCTTTCATGTCCGGGCGCATGTGCGTGTTGCGTTTTGCAGACCTGGCAGCGACCTACTCTCCCGCGTCTTGAGACGAAGTACCATCGGCGCAGGGGCGTTTCACGGCCGTGTTCGGAATGGGAACGGGTGCAGCCGCCCCGCAATAACCACCAGGTCAGCGAAGCGCAACAATATGAGAAGCTGGTTGAGGCGACATAGCCTCTATTTTTCAGTCTTTGAACACGTCATGCCTTCCTGTCTTCACGCTGCCGCGATCTTCGATCGCTACGCTACAGACGGCGCGCCAGACGCCTGGCGACGAACTCGCGTTCTGTACTGCTGCCAAACTCGACGTCGAGCAAGGCAGCCATACAGCGCAAAAGCGCGTCGGCCATTGTCGGCCGGCCCGTCCGGAGCGCTTCTGCGCGTCAGGACAAGAAAGATGCATCATCGAACTCCGTTCGATGAGCATGGTCAATGAGAACGATCAAGCCAATCGAGCTATTAGTACCGGTAAGCTTCACACATTGCTGCGCTTCCACACCCGGCCTATCAACGTGGTCGTCTTCCACGGCTCTGATAGGGAACACTCGTTTTCAGGTGGGTTTCCCGCTTAGATGCCTTCAGCGGTTATCCCGTCCATATATAGCTACCCTGCTATGCCGTTGGCACGACAACAGGTCCACCAGAGATATGTCCATCCCGGTCCTCTCGTACTAGGGACAGATCCTGTCAATATTCCTACACCCACGGCAGATAGGGACCGAACTGTCTCACGACGTTCTGAACCCAGCTCACGTACCGCTTTAATTGGCGAACAGCCAAACCCTTGGGACCTGCTCCAGCCCCAGGATGCGATGAGCCGACATCGAGGTGCCAAACAACCCCGTCGATATGGACTCTTGGGGGTCATCAGCCTGTTATCCCCGGCGTACCTTTTATCCGTTGAGCGATGGCCCTTCCACGCGGGACCACCGGATCACTATGACCGACTTTCGTCTCTGCTCGACTTGTCAGTCTCGCAGTCAGGCGGGCTTATGCCATTGCACTCGACGAGCGATTTCCGACCGCTCTGAGCCCACCATCGCGCGCCTCCGTTACTCTTTCGGAGGCGACCGCCCCAGTCAAACTACCCACCATACACTGTCCCGGATCCGGATAACGGACCGCGGTTAGACATCCATGACGATAAGGGTGGTATTTCAAGGATGGCTCCACTCAAACTGGCGTCCAAGCTTCAAAGCCTACCACCTATCCTACACATGCCGACACGAATGCCAGTGTAAAGCTATAGTAAAGGTGCACGGGGTCTTTCCGTCTAACCGCAGGAACCCCGCATCTTCACGGGGAATTCAATTTCACTGAGTCTATGCTGGAGACAGCGGGGAAGTCGTTACGCCATTCGTGCAGGTCGGAACTTACCCGACAAGGAATTTCGCTACCTTAGGACCGTTATAGTTACGGCCGCCGTTTACTGGGGCTTCGATTCAAAGCTTGCACCTCTCCTCTTAACCTTCCAGCACCGGGCAGGCGTCAGACCCTATACGTCGTCTTGCGACTTCGCAGAGCCCTGTGTTTTTGATAAACAGTCGCTACCCCCTGGTCTGTGCCACCCCATCTGACTTGCGTCAAAAGGGGTCACGCTTCTTCCGAAGTTACGCGTGCAATTTGCCGAGTTCCTTCAGCATAGTTCTCTCAAGCGCCTTGGTATACTCTACCTGACCACCTGTGTCGGTTTCGGGTACGGTCTATACGGTGGAGCTATTTCCTGGAACCGCTCCGCTGCCCTGATAATCCAATAAACCAGAACAACTTGTGCAATCCGTCACTACCACCAGGCCCACGAATATTAACGTGGTTCCCATCGACTACGCGTGTCCGCCTCGTCTTAGGGGCCGGCTAACCCTGCTCAGATTAACTTTAAGCAGGAACCCTTGGTCTTTCGGCGAGGGAGTCTCTCACTCCCTTTATCGTTACTCATGTCAACATTCGCACTTCCGATATCTCCAGGGCTCCTCACGGATACCCCTTCACAGACTTACGGAACGCTCCGCTACCACGTGGATAAATCCACATCCTCAGCTTCGGTGCATGGCTTTAGCCCCGTTACATTTTCGGCGCAAAGACCCTTATTTAGACCAGTGAGCTGTTACGCTTTCTTTAAATGATGGCTGCTTCTAAGCCAACATCCTGGTTGTTTTGGGATCCTCACATCCTTTCCCACTTAGCCATGACTTGGGGACCTTAGCTGGAGGTCAGGGTTGTTGCCCTTT